>NZ_JBFAQS010000024.1:0-57493 GCF_040678875.1 Micromonospora sp. NPDC049274 | reverse complement strand
GCCGCTTCGCCAACGTCGCGGGCGTGCCGATCAGCCGCTTCGCCAACGTCGCGGGCGTGCCGATCAGCCGCTTCGCCAACGTCGCGGGCGTGCCGATCAGCCGCTTCGCCAACGTCGCGGGCGTGCCGACCGGGCCGCTGGGGTCGCGGGCGTGCGACCGGGCCGCTGACCTCACTCGCGCGCCGACCCGCCGCCGACGCACCGCCGGCGCGCCGACCCGTCCGTGGGCACACGGAAGCCCCGGACCGGGGTCCGGGGCTTTCCGAATCAGTCTGACGGTGAGCCGTCAGGCGGAGAGCGCCACCACGCGCTTCGCGATCGCGGACTTGCGGTTCGCGGCCTGGTTGGAGTGGATCACGCCCTTGCTGACGGCCTTGTCCAGCTTGCGAGAGGCGTCCAGCATGAGCGCGGTGGCCTTCTCGACGTCACCGGCCTCGGCAGCCTCATTGAACTTCCGGACGGCGGTCTTCAGCGACGACTTGACCGACTTGTTGCGCAGCCGGGCCTTCTCGTTCTGCCGGTTGCGCTTGATCTGGGACTTGATGTTCGCCACGCGACAGCCTCGTCTTGATAGCTCGGGTTGGTCAGCTTCTGTGCGCCGGATGACGACCATGCGTCACCGCTGCGCGAAGAGCCAGGTTACCAGGTCGCCCGGGACGAGCCAAAACGGCTCGGTCGGAAGCGGTGTCCGCCCGGTTCGCAGGCGGCACCCAGGCGCCTCGAGTTCCTGGAAACCAGGGTATCGCCCGCGGTGGAAAGCCCGGTTTCCAGGAACCCGAGTCGATCACGGCCCGCCGTGCTCTGAGGCTGCCGCGATCACGGCCCGCCGTGTCCCCGTCACCTCCAGCCCTGCCGGCGGGCGAGCCAGTCGAGAGCCTGTTCGCCGCTCCACCGCTGGTGCGTCGAGCGGTGCGGGGAGGCAGTCACGGGTGTCGCGTCCGCTCCGGTGAGGTAGTAGCCGGCCAACGCGGCAAGGGTGGCGTCCAGCGCGTCCGGGGGAGCGCCCGCCGACGCCGGGTGCCCCGCGAAGAGCCGGTCGGCATCCAGGCCGCTGGCGTACGCGGTGAGCAGCAGGCCGGCCAGATCGAACCAGCCCGGCCCGGAGCAGGCCCAGGTCCAGTCGCAGAACCAGGCGCGACCGTCACCGTCGATGAGCACGTTGTCCACCCGCAGGTCGCCGTGGATCATGCCGGTCGCGCCGTCCGCGTACCGGGGGAGGCGGGACTCCAGCGCCACCAGCTCGTGCAGTCGACCCCGGGCGGCGGCGGGCAGCGCCGGGGACGGTTCCCGGCCGGCGGCGACCTCCTCCCACCAGAGGATGTCCGAGCGGGCCAGCTCGGCGAGCTGTGGCAGGCCGAGCGCGGTCAGCCCGGCCGGCGGGGCGGCCAGGGCGGCGGCGACCTCGGCGTACGCGGCGAGCGTGGCGTCCAGCTCGGCGGGCACCCAGGGCAGGCGCGGGGTGTGGCCGTCGACCGCGTCGGTGCAGAGCGCGAACCAGCCGGACTCGTCGAGCGTCCACCGCAGGCGGGGCGCCGGCAGGCCGGGCGGCAGCCGGTCGAGGATCGCGGCCTCCCGCGCGTACCCCTGCACGAGGCGCGGTTGCTCGACGGCGGGTGCCGCCTTGACGAAGGCTCGGCCTCCGTCGGCGGTGTCGAGCACGGCGGCGAAGCCGCGGGTGAAGCCGGCGGTGGCGATCCGGGCGGCGACCACCGGCGCGCCGAGGCGGCTGACGATCGCGGCCCGCAGCGCCGTCGGCAGCGCCGGCCACGACGGGCGCAGCGCACCCGCGTGGTACGGCACCGGGGGCAGCGGCGGGGAGGACACCACACCATGCTGCCCCGGGGTACGTGCGCGGCGCGCGGCGACACTGCCAGACTGCCAAGCCATGAGGACCGAGGACTTCTGGCAGCTGATCGACCAGGCTCGCGCCGGGGGCGGGGGAGAGCCCGGGCCGGTCGCCGCGCGGGCCGTCGCCCTGCTCGCCGAGCGCGACCCGGAGGACATCATCGGGTACGCCCACCACCAGCGCAGGGTGCTGGCGGCCTCGCACAAGGCGGACCTGTGGGGCGCGGCTTACCTGATCAACGGCGGCGCCTCGGCGGACGGCTTCGAGCACTTCCGGGGCTGGCTGATGACCCAGGGGCGGGCGGTCTTCGCCCGCGCGGTCGGCGAACCCGACTCGCTGGCCGAACTCCCCCAGGTGCGGGCCGCCTCGCTCAGTGGGGAGGAGTTCTCCGCCGAGCAGATGCTCTCGGTGCCGTGGGACGCCTACCGCAAGGCCACCGCATCGGAGCTGCCGGAGGACCGCGAGCCGGTGCGGACGCCCGATCTGAACGACTTCTGGGACTTCGACGACGAGGAGGAGGCCCGCCGTCGCCTGCCCCGGCTGGCCGCGCTGTTCGTCGAGCCGCCCCTGGAGTGAGAGGTCCTCGGGGCCCATCCGTCGCCCGCGCAGCGGGCGTACCCCGGCGGCGTGGGAACATGGAGGGGGTCGGCGGCGCGCCGGCCTGTTCACGTCAGCCGACCAGAACGGACCGCTGTGCCACCGAAGCTCGATCCCGGCGCGAACGCCCCTGGTGCCACCGACCCCGGTCGCATCCGGAACTTCGGCATCATCGCCCACATCGACCACGGGAAGTCGACCCTGGCCGACCGGATGCTGCAGCTCACCGGCGTGGTCGACCCCCGGCAGATGCGCGCGCAGTACCTGGACCGGATGGACATCGAGCGCGAGCGCGGCATCACCATCAAGAGCCAGGCCGTCCGGATGCCGTGGACCATCCGCGAGGGCGAGCGGGCCGGCGAGCACGCGGTGCTCAACATGATCGACACCCCGGGTCACGTCGACTTCACCTACGAGGTGTCCCGGTCGCTTGCCGCCTGTGAGGGCGCCGTGCTGCTTGTCGACGCCGCGCAGGGCATCGAGGCGCAGACCCTGGCCAACCTCTACCTGGCGCTCGAGAACGACCTGCGCATCATCCCGGTGCTCAACAAGATCGACCTGCCGGCCGCCCAGCCGGAGAAGTACGCCGAGGAGCTGGCCCACCTCATCGGCGGCGACCCCGCCGACTGCATCCGGGTCTCCGGCAAGACCGGTGAGGGCGTACCGCACCTGCTCGACGAGATCGTCCGCCAGTTCATCCCGCCGGTCGGCGACGCCGAGGCGCCCGCCCGGGCGATGATCTTCGATTCGGTGTACGACGTCTACCGCGGCGTCGTCACGTACGTCCGGGTCATCGACGGCCGGATCAGCGCCCGCGACCGGATCAAGATGATGTCGACAGGCGCGGTGCACGAGCTGCTGGAGATCGGCGTCATCTCACCGGAGATGGTGAAGGCCGAGGCGCTCGGGGTCGGCGAGGTCGGCTACCTGATCACGGGTGTGAAGGACGTCCGGCAGTCCCGGGTCGGTGACACGGTCACCATCAACGCGCGGCCGGCGGCCGAGGCGCTGGGTGGCTACAAGGACCCGAAGCCGATGGTCTACTCCGGCCTCTACCCGATCGACGGGTCCGACTACCCGAACCTGCGTGAGGCCCTGGACAAGCTCAAGCTCAACGACGCCGCCCTGGACTACGAGCCGGAGACCTCCGGCGCGCTCGGGTTCGGCTTCCGCTGCGGCTTCCTCGGCCTGCTCCACCTGGAGATCATCCGGGAGCGGTTGGAGCGCGAGTACAACCTCGACCTGATCTCCACTGCTCCCAACGTGGTGTACCGGGCGATCACCGACGACGGCGAGGAGATCGTCGTCACCAACCCCAGCGAGTACCCCACCGGCAAGATCGCCGAGGTGTACGAGCCGGTGGTCCGGGCCACCGTGCTGACCCCCAACGACTACGTGGGCGCGGTGATGGAGCTCTGCCAGGGCCGGCGCGGCAGCCTGCTCGGCATGGACTACCTCTCCGCCGACCGGGTGGAGCTGCGCTACACGCTGCCCCTCGCGGAGATCATCTACGACTTCTTCGACCAGTTGAAGAGCCGTACCAAGGGCTACGCCTCACTCGACTACGAGCCCTCCGGCGAGCAGGCGTCCGACCTGGTGAAGGTGGACATCCTGCTGCACGGCGAGCCGGTGGACGCGTTCAGCGCCATCGTGCACAAGGACAAGGCGTACAACTACGGCGTCACGATTGCCGCCAAGCTGCGTACGCTCATCCCGCGCCAGCAGTTCGAGGTGCCGATCCAGGCGGCCATCGGCAGTCGGGTCATCGCCCGGGAGACCATCCGCGCGATCCGCAAGGACGTCCTTGCCAAGTGCTACGGCGGCGACATCAGCCGAAAGCGCAAGCTGCTGGAGAAGCAGAAGGAAGGCAAGAAGCGGATGAAGATGGTCGGCCGCGTCGAGGTGCCGCAGGAAGCCTTCATCGCCGCACTGTCCTCCGACTCAGGCGACACCAAGACCCCCAAGAAGTAGCCCCCCACCTGCCCGGTCCCCTCGGTCCCGCCTGGGCCGGCCTCGCCGTGCGCCGTGCGGTGATCAGGAGGTTTGCGTCAGCTGGGACGCGGATCCTGACGCGAACCTCTTGATCACCGGCGCCGGGCGGCGGGCGAGTCGGGGAGTCGGGGGAGTCGGGGGAGAAATTTTTGGGGCGTCGCGGGAAGTCGTCGCCCTGGGCAACATGATGCCTGACCTGTGTGGACGCGTTTCCCCCTCCAATCGACGCAGCCTCTCGGCATCGACCGCGACAACTTCTTCGCGGTTGAGTCGGTTTGGATTTTTGGTGGGTCGGGAACTTAGTCGCCACGACAGGAAGCACACATTGTGTGTCAGACATTCTTAGAAGGAGGGCGACCGTGGAGCTCACCGTGTGGGGCATCATCACTGCCATCGTTGTTGGTCTCATCGTCGGGGCGCTCGGCCGCCTGGTTGTCCCGGGTCGGCAGAACATGCCGATGTGGCTGCACCTGCTGATCGGTATCGGTGCGGCTCTGCTGGGGACGGTGCTGGCGCGGGCGATGGGTATCGCGACCGAGACGTCCGGTATCGACTGGACGGAGCTGCTGGTGCAGGTCGTGGTGGCCGCGATCGCGGTCGCGCTGGTGGCCGGTGTGGGTGGCCGCCGCCGCGTCACCCGATGACACCAGCACAGCCGTAACACCGAACCACTTCCGAGGGGCGCCCGGCCGACAGGCCGGGCGCCCCTCGGCCTTCGCCGTTCGGCCCGGCTCCCGGCGTCGGTGGTCGGCGTCGGCCTGGGGACGCGGTCCGGCCCGGTGTCGAGCCCTGCGCGCCGTGCCCGTGCCCGCCGTCTCGGATCGTCGTGATCGACTCGATTTCAGTGAAAGCGCGGTGTCCCTGGCGCTCGGACACCCCGACTTCAGCGAAGCCGAGTCGATCACGACGCCGAGTCGGTCACGACGCCGAGTCGGTCACGACGCCGAGTCGGTCACGACGCCGAGTCGGTCACGACGCCGAGTCGGTCACGACGCCGAGTCGGTCACGAAGCCGAGGCGACCACGATGCCGGATCGAGGCCGTCGAGCGGCGGTTGAGGCGGGCGGGGGGCGGCCGGTGGAGGCTGCCCATGTTGGCCAAGTCGTGATCGTCTGGGCCACGAAGTCGGTTTGGATTTTTGGTGGGTCGGGAACTTAGTCGCCACGACAGGAAGCACACATTGTGTGTCAGACATTCTTAGAAGGAGGGCGACCGTGGAGCTCACCGTGTGGGGCATCATCACTGCCATCGTTGTTGGTCTCATCGTCGGGGCGCTCGGCCGCCTGGTTGTCCCGGGTCGGCAGAACATGCCGATCTGGCTGCACCTGCTGATCGGTATCGGTGCGGCTCTGCTGGGGACGGTGCTGGCGCGGGCGATGGGTATCGCGACCGAGACGTCCGGTATCGACTGGACGGAGCTGCTGGTGCAGGTCGTGGTGGCCGCGATCGCGGTCGCGCTGGTCGCTGGCGTGGGTGGCCGCCGCCGCGTCACCCGGTAACAACCTGGCATCACCGCACCACGGAAAAGAGCGTCCGACCACCGGTCGGGCGCTCTTTCCGTGGTGGAGTGCCCGGGTTCGGCCCTATGCTGCGGCCCTTCGGGTCGATGCGCTGCGGTACCGTCGCCTCGCTTTGGCCAGCCCGCCCACTGTCGTAAAGGATTTCTTCGTACTAGGGTGCGGCGGAGAAGGTTAGTTCCAAGCGGCGCGAGGGGAGAAGTGGCGTGAACAGGTGGAAGCGGCTGGCCCCGGTCACCGCCGTGGTGGCCTCGGCCGCGATGGTGCTGACCGGCTGCGGAGGCTCCGAAGACAAGGCGGCCGACGACAGCAAGCTCACGGTCTGGATGATGGGCGAGGGCGGCGACGCGCAGAACAAGTTCCTCGACGGCGTCGAGGCGGAGTTCCGCCAGAAGCACCCCGACACCGACGTGGTCGTGCAGTACATCCCCTGGCTGGAGGCGCCCAAGAAGTTCCAGGCCGCGCTCGCCGGCGGTGAGGGGCCGGACGTCACCGAGCTGGGCAACACCGAGACCCAGGGCTGGGCCGCGCAGGAGGCGCTCGCCGACGTGAGTGGTCGGATGGGCGGTTGGGCGGACGGCAAGGACCTGCTGCCTGACCTGGTGCGCAACGCGCAGCTCGACGGCAAGCAGTACGGCGTCCCCTGGTACGCGGGTGTCCGGGCGATCTACTACCGCACGGACTGGTTCGCCGAGGCGGGCGTCCAGCCGCCGAAGACCTGGGACGAGCTGGTCACCGTGGCCAAGGCCGTGCAGGCGAAGAAGAAGGGCACCTACGGCATCGCGCTGCCGGGCAACTCCGAGCTGCCCTTCTACTCCTTCCTCTGGGGCGCCGGCGCGGAGATCGCGACCAACCAGGGCGGCACCTGGAAGTCCGGCTACAACACGCCGGAGGCGCAGCGGGCCGTCAAGTACTGGACCGACCTCGTGACCGTCCACAAGGTGGCCCCACCGGCCGCCGCCGGCTGGAACGAGATCGACGCGCGCACCCAGTTCGCCACCGGCAAGGCCGCCATGGCGTTCGCCGGTAGCTGGCAGCAGGGCGCCATCAAGAAGGACAACCCCGAGATCGAGAAGGTCTGGGGTACGTTCCCGATCCCCGGCCCGGACGGCAAGGCCGCGCCCGGTTTCGCCGGTGGTTCGGATGTGGCGATCTGGAAGGACAGCGAGCGTCAGGACCTGGCCTGGGACTACCTGACCGTGCTGCTGAACAAGAAGAACGCGCAGAGCTTCGCGAGCAGCCTCGGCTTCTTCCCGGTCTACAAGGACCTGGTCGCCGGTGACACGTACGCCAACGACAAGGTGATGGCGGCGTTCGCCACCACCATGCAGAACACCAAGCTCACGCCGCTCACCCCGAAGTGGGTGGAGGTCAGCCGCACGAAGACGGTGACCCAGGCGATGAACAGCTCGGTCATGAAGGGTCAGAAGACGGTCGAGAAGGCTACCGCCGACGCGGCCGGTGAGATGGAAAGCGTTCTCAACTCCAAGTGACCACGCTGACCGAGGTGCCGGAGACGGCCGCCGCGCGGGAGAACCCCGCGCGGCGGCGTCGCCGGGTGGACCGCCTGCCCTACCTGCTGCTCCTGCCCGCCCTGGTGATCATCGGGGTGCTGCTGCTCTGGCCGCTCGGCCAGGTGGTGGCGATGTCCTTCTACCGGCTGAACAGCGTCCGGCAGTTGCGCGGCGACCGGGAGTGGCCGTGGGTGGGGCTCGGCAACTACACGGACATCCTCTCCGACCCGTTCTTCCTGACGGTACTGCGCAACACAGTGCTGTTCGCCGCGGCCAACGTGCTGCTCACGATGGTGCTCGGCACCCTGGTCGGGCTGCTGCTCAACCGGCTCGGCCGCAAGATGGCCACATTCGTCGCCAGTTGCGTGATGCTCGCCTGGGCCACCCCGGCGCTGACCGGCACGATCGTCTGGAAGTGGATCTTCGACGACACGAGCGGCCTGGTCACCTGGCTGTTCAACGCGCTGCCGGACGGCCTGTCCAACGGCCTCTTCGGCCGCAGCGACTGGACCGGCTACGGCTGGTTCAACTCGCCGCTGCTCTTCTTCGCCATCCTGACCCTGGTGGTCGTGTGGCACTCGTTCCCGTTCATCGCGGTGAGCGTGCTCGCCGGCCTGAAGAGCGTGCCGAGCGAGTTGCACGAGGCCGCCCGCGTGGACGGCGCCAGCCCGTGGCGGGTCTTCTGGAAGATCACGTTCCCGCTGTTGCGCCCGGTCTTCGGGATCCTGATCGTGCTCTCCACCATCTGGGACTTCAAGGTCTTCACCCAGCAGTTCGTCCTGGCCGGCGGCACCCAGGACCGGCCGACGTTCATGCTCTCCATCTACTCGTACGCCGAAGCCTTCTCTCCGCCGCCGAAGTACGGCCTCGGCGCGGCCATCGCGGTGATCCTCACGCTGATCCTGCTCGTGGTGACCGGCTTCTACGTACGGATGGTGCTCAGGCAGGAGGACGAGTCGTGAAGAAGGTAGCCCTCAACGCCGCCGGGCTGCTGGTCGCGCTCTTCGCGGCGTTCCCGGTCTACTGGATGATCTCGACCTCGTTGAAGCCGAGCAGCGAGATCTTCTCGTCGACCCCGCAGCCGGTGCCGGCCCACCCGACGCTGGCGCACTACCGGGAGATCCTGACCGGCAACCTGATCCCCGGCGTCAGCTTCCTGGACTTCTTCGTCAACAGCGCGATCGTCGCCGTCTCGACTGTGGTGCTCAGCGGCCTGGTAGCCCTGCTCGCAGCGACGGCGGTGGCCCGGTTCCGCTTCAAGCTGCGGACCAGCTTCCTGATCATGCTGCTCGTGGTGCAGATGATCCCGCTGGAGGCGTTGGTCATCCCGCTGTTCCTGATGATCCAGCGGCTCGGGCTCTACAACACCCTGCCCAGCCTGATCCTCACGTACCTCGGCTTCTCGCTGCCGTTCGCGGTCTGGATGCTGCGCGGATTCGTCGCCGCCGTGCCCAAGGAGTTGGAGGAGGCGGCGGCCATCGACGGCGCGAGCCGGGCCCAGACGTTCCGTCGGGTGCTGTTCCCGCTTGTCGCGCCCGGCCTGGTCGCCACCAGCATCTTCTCCTTCATCACCGCGTGGAACGAGCTGATCTTCGCGTTGACGTTCATCAACGACCAGGGTCGCTACACGCTGCCGGTGGCGATGACGTTCTTCTTCGGTCGCGACGACACCAACTGGGGGCCGGTCATGGCCGCCTCCACCCTGTTCACCCTGCCGGTCATCATCTTCTTCCTGCTGGTGCAGCGGCGGATGGTCTCCGGCCTGGTGGCCGGCGCGGTCAAGGGCTGACGGGCCGGCCCCGACGCCCGGCGATCAGTCGGGGGCCGGCTCCGCCAGCCGCTCCATCCGGTTCCAACCGGACCACCCGCGCTCGCGCATCAGCTGCCGCAGTCGCCGCACCCGCGGGTCGGACTCGTCGGCGAGCGCATCGATCAGGTCGTGCGGGAGATCGTCGTCGGCCTCCTCGGCGTGCAGGACCTCGCCGGCGTCGTACGCCTGCTCCGCCAGGCAGGCCATGATGTCGGCGGCCTCCGCCAGACGCGGGTCGTCGGCCTGGTCACCGTCGAAGATCGCCGAGAGCACCCGATAGAGCCGGACGACCTGCGGATCATCGAGAGCGGCGATCTTGCCGGGCATCCACTCGACGATGCGGTCGGGCCAGCGCGCCGCCACCAGGATCCAGCCGTCCCGTTCGGCCTCCACCATCCGCTGTGACGCCCCGATGTTCCGGAGTCGGTCGAGATAGGCGGCCACCTCCGGTGGGAGCGCCAGGCTGTCTCCGGCGGTGAGCTGCGCGATGTGTCTGCGGCTGGTCCGCAGTCGTTCGATCTCGTCACGCAGGTGGTCGTCGATGGCTCGGATCGACTCGGCGAAGGCTGCTGCGTCTGCTTCGAGCATCCGACTGATCTGCGACAGCGGTACGCCGGCGTCGGCGAGGGTGCGGATCTTGATGAGGGACACGACCGCCGTCGCGCCGTACCGTCGGTAACCCGAAGCGTCCCGCTCCGGCTCGGGCAGCAGTCCGATCTGGTGGTAGTGCCGCACCGCCCGCGCCGTGACGCCGGCGTACGCCGCGAGTTGACCGATCGTCAGCATGCTCTGATCCTGCCCGCAGTTGATCCAGCTCCGGTCGGCACCCGCTCAGGAGATCCTGCGACGGTAGGTGACGGTGGCGAACACGTAGGCGAGGGCGAGGATGCCGACGCACCAGCCGAGGGCGATCCAGATGTCCGTCCCAACCGGCTGTTGGGCGAACAGGTCCCGGATCGCGTTGACGATGGAGGTCACCGGCTGGTGCTCGGCGAAGGCACGCACCGGGCCGGGCATGGACTCGGTGGGCACGAAGGCGGAGCTGACGAACGGCAGGAAGATGAGCGGATAGGAGAACGCGCTCGCGCCGTCCAGCGTCTTCGCGGTGAGGCCGGGGATCACGGCGATCCAGGTCAGCGCCAGCGTGAACAGGACGAGGATTCCGGCGACCGCGAGCCACCCCGACACGCCCGCCCCCGTACGGAAGCCCATGACCAGGGCGACACCGATGACGACGACGAGCGAGATCAGGTTGGCGACAAGCGAGGTCAGGACGTGCGCCCACAGCACTGACGAGCGGGCGATCGGCATGGACTGGAACCGTTCGAAGATGCCGCCCTTCAGGTCCAGAAAGAGCCGGAAGGCGGTGTACGAGATGCCGGAGGCGATCGTGATGACCAGGATGCCGGGCAGCAGGTACTTCACGTACGAGTCGGACCCGGTCTCGATCGCGCCGCCGAAGACGTAGACGAACAGCAGCATGAAGGCGATCGGCATGATCGCGGTGGTGATGATGGTGTCCGGGCTGCGGGCGATGTGGCGCAGCGAGCGTCCCAGGAGAACGGCGGTGTCGCCGACGAAATGCTTGTTCATCGTTGTTCCTTGTTCGTTCGGGCGCCGACGAGAGTGAGGAAGACGTCCTCCAGGCTCGGCTGCTTCTCGACATACTCGATCTTGACGGGTGGGAGGAGTTGCTTGAGCTCGTCGAGGGTCCCGTTCACGATGATCCGGCCCTCGTGCAGGATCGCGATCCGGTCGGCGAGGTGCTCCGCCTCGTCCAGGTACTGGGTGGTGAGCAGGACCGTCGTACCGTCCTCGGCCAACTCCTTGACGGCCTGCCACACCTCGATGCGGGCCTCCGGGTCCAGCCCGGTCGTCGGCTCGTCCAGGAAGATCACCGGCGGGTTGCCGATGAGGCTCATCGCGATGTCCAGCCGGCGGCGCATGCCACCGGAGTACGTCGCCACCCGCCGACTGCCCGCCTCGGTCAGCGAGAAGCGCCTCAGCAGGTCGTCCGCGATGACACCCGGCCCGCTGAGGTGCCGGAGCCTGGCGACCAGGACGAGGTTCTCCCGCCCGGTGAGGATCTCGTCAACCGCCGCGAACTGCCCGGTGAGACTGATCGACTCGCGTACCTCGGCAGCCTGCGCCGTGACGTCGAAGCCGTTGACCCGGGCGGTCCCCGCGTCCGCCCTGAGCAGCGTGGAGAGGATCTTCACCACCGTGGTCTTGCCCGCCCCGTTGGAGCCGAGCAGGGCGAAGATGGTGCCGCGCGCCACGTCGATGTCCACGCCGCGCAGCACCTTCAGTTGCGTGAACGACTTCTCCAGGCCCTGCACGGAAATCACGGCCTGCTCGACCCGGTCGGTTGTTGGCGGGATGCTCATGGCAGCCAGCATGGGGGGTTGACGCAGCGTCAAGGTCAAGCCCGTACCGCGAATTCACCTAGGCTGTCGGTCATGACGGGCAGGGTGGCAGCGGTGAACATCGGCGTCGTGACCGAGGCGGCGTGGGCGGGCGACGCGAGCGGTCGCAGCGGCATCGACAAGCGACCGGTCGACGGGCCCGTGTCGGTGCTCACCGAGGGCCTGGCCGGTGACTTCGTCGGCGAGCGGGCAGTGCACGGCGGGCCGGATAAGGCCGTCTACGCGTACGCCGAGGAGGACGCCGCGTGGTGGTCGGCCGAGATCGGCCGGTCCATCCGCTCGGGCGGCTTCGGGGAGAACCTGACCACCTACGCCGTCGACCTGACCGGCGCGGTCATCGGCGAGCAGTGGGCGGTGGGCACGACGGTGCTCCAGGTGACGATGCCGCGTTACCCCTGCATGACGTTCGCGGGCTTCTGGGGAGTGCCCGACCTGATCCGGCGCTTCACCGTGCGGGCCAGCCCGGGGGCGTACCTGCGGGTGCTGCGCGAGGGTGAGGTGGGCGCCGGCGACCCGGTCGAGGTGGTGGACCGGCCCGCGCACGGGGTGACCATCGGCGAGGTGTTCCGGGCGACCAGCCTGGAGCCGGAGCTGCTGCCCCGCCTGCTCGACGCGGACGACCTGCCCGCGCCGATGCGCGAGAAGGTCCGCCGCCGCCTCTCCTCCCGCGGCTGACCGCGACCCCGCGACGACGGCACGCCTGACCGCGACCCCGCGACGACGGCACGCCTGACCGCGACCCCGCGACGACGGCACGCCTGACCGCCGCGCCGCGACGAACGCGGCTGACCGCGACGGCGTACGCCCGACGCGGCGACGCGCAGCCGGCGGCCGATAAGAACCGGATGACGGGACTGCCGGCAGGGAGTTGCCCGTATTGTCCCCACTGAGGGCAGGCGGTGGAGGCCGGGTGGGGCACGATGTCGATGGCAACGGACGGCGGCGCCACCGCAGCGGCGCCCACCGATCCGGACCTGGGGCGGCCGGCATTCCTGGAACTCTTCTTCGACCTCGTGTACGTCTTCGCGCTTGTCACCTTGGCGACCATGCTGGCCGAGGACCTGACGTGGACCGGCGTCGCCGAGGTGTTGGTGCTGCTGCTCGCGTTCACGATGATCTGGGCGCTGACCGTGTGGACGGCCGACACCATCGACCTGACCAGTCCATCCGGGCAGGGGCATCTCATCTCGGTGGCGGCGGCCAGCCTGCTGTTGGCCGCGGCGGCGGCCGACGCGTACGGCGAGCGCGCAATGCTCTTCGCGATCACCTTCGTGATCATCCCGCTCAGCACCACCGCCTACTACGCCGTCTTCGTCGCGAAGGGCCGGGCTCTGCCGCGTTCGACAATCCGGATCCAGACCTGGAAGGCCGTCGCTGGCGTGGGCTGGATCGCCGGAGCGCTCGTCGGCGGCTCGGGTCAGTTGCCGATCTGGGCGCTCGCGATCGTCGTCGAGTACGCCGCGGCGGTGTTCGGCTGGCCGCTGCCCCGGATCGGCCGCTCACGACCTCGGGACTGGCGGCTGGTCGACGCGCGGGTGGCCGAGCGCTACCGGCAGTTCGTCATCATCGCGCTCGGGGTGTCGATCTTCGTGACCGGAACGACCTTCAGCAGGGGCGAGTACACCCTGGAGCGCGTCTGGGCCCTGCTCGTGGTGTTCAGCACTGTGGTGCTGATGTGGCGGATCTACATCTACCGCGCCGGTGAGCTGCTGACCGACGCGATCGCCCGGTCAACCGACCCGGCGCTGCTCACCCAGTCCGCCGCCGTCACCCACCTGATCATGGTGGCCGGGATCGCCGGCGCGGCGGTCACCAGCCACCTCGTGGTGGGTCGCCCGTCGGGCGAGACCCCGCCGTCGTGGGCCGCGGTCATCCTCGGCGGTCCGGCGCTGTACCTGCTCGGTCGGGGGGTCCTCGACTTCACCGTGTTCGGACGGATCTCGCGGTCCCGGCTGGCCGGCGTGGTGCTGCTCGCGTGCCTGGCACCGGTCACGCCCCTGCTGCCGCCGGTCCTGGTCGCGCTGCTCGCCATGACCGTGCTGGCCCTGATCGCCGTGGCGAACCTGGTCAGCACCCGACGACACGCCCGTACGCCGGCACCGCCGATGCTCGGGTGAGACTCCGTGCTGGCACGGTGGCCCCTCAGCGGGCCGGCGCGGTGGCCTCGACCCGTCCGCGACGGGCGGCCAGCCCCTCCCCGACCAGGGTGAGCAGCAGTACCAGGTTCGCCACCACCAGGACGGTAAGCGGCGGCAGCCGGAACACGCCGGGTGCCACCAGCGCGCACAGCAGCACGACCGCGAGCACCGCGATCGCCAGCACCCGCGACCAGAGGATCCGGGCCGTCACCACGGCATCGAAGAGCACGCTGCCGACCAGGAACAGCACGGGCCCGCCGAGGATGGTGGCCATCAGCCCCACCGGCGTGTTACCGGACGGCCGAACGATGACCATCGAGGTGCCGGTCGAGATCACCACCACCCCGGCCACCATCACCAGATGGGTGTACGAGGTGGACGTGCCGGAGCGGACCCGCTCCACAGTCGTGACGCTCGGTGGGGCCAGGATCCGCTGGACGCGCTGGAAGTAGAGCTGGAACAGCAGGACCGCGCTGGCGAACGCGACCGCGCTGGCGGTCACCTGCCCGGCCGTGAACCCGCTGCCGGCCAACCTCGTGCCGGTGCTGAGGATCAACTCGCCGAGCGCGACGATGAAGATCGCCCGGTGGCGCTCGGAGAGGTGCACCCCGGTGAAGATCTGGCTGGCGAGCTCGGTCCGCCCCAGCCCCGGCGTCGGCCAGCCGATCCGTGCCGAGCCGAGGTCGACCGCCACGGCGAGCGACCAGAGCACCAGACGAGCCGTGTCGTCCACGAACACCCCGGCCACCCAGGGCGTCGCGGTGATGCCGAACCAGAAGAAGACCCGGACGCTGCGGGCCTGGATCGGACGGTTCACCCGGGTGCCAGGGATCAGGACGGCGTCACGGACCAGGTGGATGCCGAAGTACGCGGCGACGAAGAGCCACCCGTACCGGCCGAAGGCGTACGGTGTCGCGATCGCCATCAGCAGGGTGCCGAGCATGACCAGCAGGACGGTCGCCTGGATGATCGGCAGTCGGGGGTCGAACAGGTCGGTGAGCCATGCGGTGAGCACCCAGACCCACCAGGCGGCCAGCAGCAGGACGGCAGTCTGCGCCGCACTCCGGACGGTGAGGTCCTCGCCCAGGCTGGCAGCGAGCCGGGAGAGCAGGAAGATGTAGACCAGGTCGAAGAAGAATTCCAGGAAGGTCGGGTATTCCGGCTCGCCGCGTCGGCGGAGGATCCGGGGGAGCGGAGCGGACGTCATCGCGGCTGCCTCCGGTGCCACCCCGCGCCCCGGGCGGGCGCTGCGCCCCGGGCCTGCCTACCGTCACGCTACCGACCGTGCGGCGCCGGGTGGCCCGGAAGCGGATACGAGAACGGCCCCCTGCCGTCGTTGGCAGGGAGCCGTTCTCAGCCGCGGGTGATCAGCGCAGCCAGGGAACGCTGCGGTCCAGCAGACCGCGCTCCTTGAGCTCCTTGCGCAGCGGGATCTCGTCGTCGACGTACCCGTCCCAGTTGATGCCCCAGTAGTTGGCGGTGTGGGTGCCCTCACCGATCAGCTGGCGCTGCACGGGCGTGCGGTTGCGGTACCACTCGCCGTCCAGGTCCGGGTGCAGCTCGTCGAGCGGGCGGATCCACCGGTAGGTGTAGCCGACGAAGAGCATCTTGCGGGTGATTGTCGACAGGTTCGTCGAGCGGGAGTGCCACTGCCGACGGTCGAAGATGAACGCGTCGCCCGGGTTCGCGGTGATCTCCACCGTGCCCTCCGGGTCGGGGTTCTGCACGGTGAGGTCCGCCGGCCGGGGCAGCGAGTTCTTCAGGTGGCTGCCCGGGATGACCTTGGTGGCGCCACGGCCGGTCTCCGACAGGTCGGAGAGCACGTACGCGACCTTGAGCGAGAACATCGGCCGGGGCAGGTTCGGGTCCATCGTCTCCGGGTCGGAGTTCTGGCGGTACCCGTCCTGGTGCCAGCCCCAGTACGGCTTCTCCGGCTCGAGAGCCGGCGGGGTGACGTCCAGGTGGTTGTGGTGGGTGTAGATGTTCCAGCCGGCCAGCCCCCACATGTACGGGAAGGCGATCGGGTGGGTGAGCAGCTCGCCGAAGAGCTCGTCGCGCTCCAGGAAGCCCAGCAGGTGCAGCGTGCCGTCCTTCTTGGTGTTGCCCTTGGCCTGCTCCTCCGCGTAGACGCGGTCGACCGCCGCCTCCAGCGCCGCCCGGTGGTCCTCCGTCAGGACGTTGCGCAGCAGGAGGAAACCCTGCTCGTGAAACTCCTTGCGGTCAGTGTCGCTGATCGGTTCGTAGCCGGTCCGGTCGCCGTAATCGAACACCGCGTCGTACCCCTCCCCATGAGGTGAAACCATTTCTGGCACAGGCCGCCGATCGTAACGCGACTGTCCAGGCATCGGGGAGGGCGTGCGGCGCGGGCGGACCCGGGTCAGACCTTGTGCAGCGGTACTGCTGCGGACAGTGACATCCCTGTGATGAATTAGGCGGTATGCGGCGCGGTGCCCGATTGTGCGGTGACTGCCGGTTGAGAGATCCGGGTCGCTCAGCCCTCGGCGAAGACCTCGGCCACCACCTGGCCCGCAGGGCCCCGCTCGCCGGTGACCCGGCCCCAGGTGCCGCTGCGGGCGGTCCACTCCAGGTCGCCGAAGCGGACCCGCTTCACCCCGTGGTCCTGGGCGTGCGAGACCAGCCAGTGCGCGTACCGCCAGCCGTCGCGCTTGTCGTCCGCCGTCACCGCCAGCCCGGTCTGGCTGGCCGGGTCGGCGCTCGACACGCCCCAGTCCAGTACCAGGTTGCGGGTCAGCTGGGCGGCCGCCGCCGCGCCGTGCATCACAGGGGTACGCCCCACCGTGCACGCCACCGCGCCGGTGACGTCGCCGAGCAGGGCCTTGGTGAGCACCTCGGAGTCGTCGGCCCACTTCTGGTACGCCTCGGGGAACGCCGAGCGCTGCACCCGCTGGGCGGCGTCGGTGACCCGCATCTTCTCCCAGCCGCGCACCTTCTTGAGCGCCTTGTAGAACCGGTTAGCCGCGTAACGGGGGTCGCGGATCTGCGCGGGCGTACCCCAGCCCTGACTCGGGCGCTGCTGGAACAGGCCGACCGAGTCCCGGTCCCCGTCGGGGAGATTGCGCAGCCCCGACTCCTGGTACGCGGTGGCCAGCGCGATCACCACGGCCCGCTCCGGCATCCCGCGCTGGGCGCCGATCGCCGCGATGGTCGCCGCGTTGGCCATCTGCTCGACGTCCAGCGCGACCCGGCCGTCGGCCTGGACCGTGCAGGTGCGACCCGCCAGCGGCAGGCGCAGTTCATTCCCGACCTGCCGGACGACGAGCCAGATCGCGATCACGGCGACGAGGATGAGCACCACTCCACCCGCCACGGCTGCCCGAGTTCGCACCCACACCCCCTGAACGACAGTTCGACAAGCGTACGTCCCCGTTGGCGTCGTCCGGGTCGTCCGAGCGGTTCGGGGTCCGCGCTGCCGGCGCGTACCGATCGGGACGTTCCCGCTCCGGCGGCGAACTCACCTGCCGCGTCGGTCGGACTCCGGCCTGTCTACCAGGTCACGGACCCCTGGCGCCGGGAAGCGATCGACCGGTCGGGGACTTGAGCGATTGACACGTCAATTGCGGGGCCGGAAACGGACCCTGACCAGGCAAGGAGAAGTTCGATGGGCATGCTGGACGGCAAGGTCGTACTCATCACCGGCACCGGCGGCGGTCTGGGCCGCGTCGCGGCGCTCACCTTCGCCCGCGAGGGCGCGAAGGTCGTCGGAGCCGACATCCAGATCGACGGCAACAACGAGACGATCGACCTCGTCCGGGCGGCCGGCGGGGAGATGACGAGCATCGCGCCTGTCGACCTGACCGACCCGGAACAGGCCCGCAAGCTCGTCGAGGACGCCGCGACCGTCTACGGCGGGCTCGACGTGGTCTACAACAACGCCGCCGCGCTGCGCTTCGGCCCGATGCCTGACTTCTCGGTCGAGGACTGGCGCTACACCATCACCGGTGAACTCGACATTCCCTACTTCGTGTCGAAGTTCGCCTGGCCGCACCTGGTCCGGCGCGGTGGCGGCGTCATCATCAACGCCGCCTCGATGGCCGGCATGATCGCGGGCCAGGTGCCCCCGATGGTGGGCCACACCGCGGCGAACGCCGGCGTCATCGGTCTGACGCGGCAGCTCGCGCTCGAAGGCGCCCCCCACGGCATCCGCGCGGTGGCCGTCAGCCCCGGCCCGATCCTCACTCCGGCCAGTGAACGGGACCTCGGCGACAACCAGGCGGCCCGGGACGCCATCACGGCCAAGACGCTCCTCAAGCGCTTCGCCCGCCCGGAGGAGGTCGCCGAGCTGGTGGTCTTCCTCGCGTCCGACCGGGCGTCGTACATCACCGGGGCGAACTACCCCGTCGACGGCGGCGCGACCGCCTGGTGACCCGACCGGACACCGGGGCGCCGCCGACCAGCGACGGCGCCCCGGCGGCTCCGGTCCTACCCGGCATGATCACCGTGATCCGCGTCCAGAGCGGCCACCCATCGAGCCAATCGCTTCTCCCGGAACGCGGTGACCCCCTCGCGCCCCTCGTCGGAGAGGAAGTAGCCGGTGGAGAGGGCGGACAGCCGGGCCAGGTCACCTCGCAACTCGGCGGCGCCCGGCCGGCGCAGCAACTCCTTCGCGCCGGCCAGCGCGCCGGGCGCGCCGCGCACCAGCGAGTCGCAGTAGCGGCGTACCGCGTCGTCCAGCCCGTCCGCCGGCACGCTCGCGGTGACCAGGCCGATCTCGGCGGCCCGTCGGCCGTCGAAGGTGTCTCCGGTCAGATACAGCTCGGCGGCGGCACGCGGGTGCAGGCGGGGCAGCACGGTCGCCGAGATCACCGCCGGGATCACCCCGATCCGTACCTCGGTGAACGCGAACGTCGCCTCGTCGGCGCAGACCGCCAGGTCGGCGGCCGCGATCAGGCCCAGCCCGCCGGCCCGCGCCGGGCCGGCGACCCGCGCGAGCACCGGCTTCGGGCACTCCCAGAGCGCCGCGAGGACGTCGCCCAGCATCCCGGCCGGCACCGTTCCGCTGGCGTACGCCGCAGCGGTCTCCTTCAGGTCCGCGCCCGAGCAGAAGACCGGGCCGGTGTGGCCCAGCACGATCATCCGGACCGCGTCGTCGGCCACCGCGTCGGCCAGCCCGGCCAGCAACTGGGTCATCAGGGCTGTGGAGAGGGCGTTGCGGTTGTGCGGGCTGTCCAGGGTGAGGGTGGTCACCCCACGGGCCGTGGCGACCCGCACGAGGGCGTCGGGAGAGGTCATGCCGGGCACACTAGTGGCCATGCCCGGCGTCCTTCCAGATGGTGAGACCGTCCCCGTCGACGGTTCGCTGCCCGCCACCGCCACCTCGGCGGTCGGCGCGCGCGGCTTCGGCGTGTACGTCCACGTGCCGTTCTGCGCCAGCCGCTGCGGCTACTGCGACTTCAACACGTACACGGCCGCCGAGCTGGGTGGGGGCGCCAGCCGCGAGGCGTACGCCGACACCGTGCTGGCCGAGCTGGCGCTCGCCGCCCAGGTGCTCGGCGACAACCCGCCGCCCCGGGTCGACACGGTCTTCGTCGGCGGCGGCACCCCCACCCTGCTCCCCGCCGACGATCTGGCCCGCATCCTCGACGGCATCGACCGCACCTGGGGGCTGGCCGCCGACGCCGAGGTGACCACCGAGGCCAACCCGGAGTCGGTCACCCCGGAATCGTTGACGCGGCTGCGGGCCGCCGGCTACACCCGGATCTCGCTGGGCATGCAGTCCGCCTCCCCGGGGGTGCTGGCGATCCTGGACCGCAAACACAGCGCCGGTCGGGCCACCGCCGCAGCCCTGGAGGCACGCGACGCCGGGTTCGAGCACGTCAACCTGGACCTGATCTACGGCACGCCGGGGGAGCGGGCCGAGGACTTCGCCGCCACGCTGGAGCAGGTCGTCGCCGCCGGGGTGGACCACGTCAGCGCGTACGCCCTGATCGTCGAGGACGGCACGCGGCTCGCCGCCCGGATGCGGCGCGGCGAGCTGGCGTACCCCAGTGACGACGTCGCCGCGGACCGCTACCTGGCCGCGGAGGCCGCCCTCGACGCGGCCGGCCTGTCCTGGTACGAGGTGTCCAACTGGGCGCGCACCGACGCGGCCCGGTGCCGACACAACCTGCTCTACTGGACCGGCGCGGACTGGTGGGGGCTCGGCCCGGGGGCGCACAGCCACGTCGGCGGGGTGCGCTGGTGGAACGTGAAGCACCCCACGACGTACGCCCAGCGGCTGGCCGCCGGCGCGTCACCCGGCCTGGCCCGCGAGGTGCTCAGCGTCGACGAGGCGCACATGGAGGACGTGATGCTCCGGCTGCGGCTCGCCAGCGGGCTGCCGCTGGCGGTGCTCGACGCGGCCGGCCGGGCCGGCGCCGAACGGGCACTCGCCGACGGCCTGCTGACGCCCGGGGACTACGCCGCCGGTCGGGCGGTGCTCACCCTGCGCGGCCGGCTGCTCGCCGATGCGGTCGTCCGCGACCTGCTGCCCTGACCCCGCGCGCCGCTACGGCCGGAGGTGGCGGTGTGCCGGACCGGCCGGGGGAGCGGCCGGCCCGGATCACTTGACGAGGTTGGCCGAGAGCGGGTAGCGGTAGAGGCTGCCCTCGTTGGCCTTGATGCCGGCGATGATGCCGAACACGGCACCGAGGATGATGGCCGCCCCGACGCCGATGAAGCCGATCAGGATGCACGAGAGCACCCAGCCGACCAGGCCGACGATCGACCAGATGAGCTGGAAGTTCAGCGCGGCGACGGCGTGCGACCGAACCGTCGGGGACTGGTTGCCCCGGGCCAGCAGCGCCACCAGCGGAGCGATCCAGCCGAGCACGCCCCCACTGATGATCATCCCGGCCGCGCCGCCGAAGTGCGCGACGAGCGCCCAGGTCTTGTCCTCGTTGTTGGCGTAGCCGCCGCCGGGGCCGCCGAAGGCGCCGCCGGTCGGATAGCCGCCACCCGGGCCGCCCGGGGGGTAACCGCCCGGCGGGGGATAGCCACCCGGCGGAGGGTAGCCGCCCGACGGCGGTTGGTCACCGGTGGGCGGCGGATAGCCACCAGCCGGGGGATAGCCGCCCGGGCCGGGTGCCCCGGACAGTGGTGCGGTGGGCGGCTCGGCCGCGGAGGACGAGCCCGGGGGAGTCGGCTCCGGCGGGTAACTGCCGGGGTCTCCCGCGCCGGGAGGGCGAGGTGGTTCAGTCATGACTGTCACGGTAGGTGCCCGCGGCAAGGTCGCACCAGAGCGACACCGGCCGGCCACGCGGGCCGATCGGCCGGATGAGGTGGCGCGGGCCGCAGCTGCGGCCTGTCGTTGATCATCGCGTCGGCGGGGGCGCCGACGTAGACTGGCACTCGCTACAGTCGAGTGCCAGGGCGGCCGTCGGCCCCGATGGGCCGTCGGCCGACGTGCGACAGGAGGTGCGGAGGATGGGTCTGGACGACCGCAAGCTCGCCGTGCTCCGCGCCATCGTCGAGGACTACGTCTCCACCCAGGAGCCGGTCGGCAGCAAGGCGCTGGTCGAGCGGCACCAGCTCGGTGTCTCCCCGGCGACGGTCCGCAACGACATGGCCGTGCTGGAGGAGGAGGGCTACATCCGGCAGCCGCACACAAGTGCCGGCCGGGTGCCCACCGACCGTGGCTATCGGCTCTTCGTCGACCGGTTGTCCCGGGTCAAGCCGCTCAGCCCTGCCGAACGCCGGGCCATCGAGCGCTTCCTCGTCGGCGCGGTCGACCTCGACGACGTGGTGCACCGCACCGTACGCCTGCTCGCCCAGCTCACCCGGCAGGTGGCAGTCGTGCAGTACCCGTCGCTGGCCCGCTCCTCGGTGCGGCACCTGGAGCTGGTGCCGATCTCCACCACCCGGCTGATGCTCGTCATGATCGCCGACACCGGGCGGGTCGAGCAGCGGCTGGTCGAGCTGCCCGGGCCGGTGCCCGCCGACGACGTCACCGACCTGCGCCGACTGATCAACGAGAAGCTCGCCGGCGCCCGACTGTCCGACACTCCGCCGCTGGTGCAGGCGCTTGTCGAGGAGGTGCCGCCCAAGCTGCGTCCGACGATGACCACCCTCGCCACGGTCCTGCTGGAGACGCTCGTCGAACGGCACGAGGAGCGCATCGCCCTGGCCGGCACCGCCAACCTCACCCGGGGTGGCCTGCTCGACTTCCAGGGCTCGCTGCGGCCCATCCTGGAGGCTCTGGAGGAGGAGGTCGTGCTGCTCAAGCTCATCGGCGAGACCGAGCCCAGCACGACCCGGGTGCTGATCGGCGACGAGAACGAGTTCGACAACCTGCGCGCCGCCTCGGTGGTCAGCACCGGGTACGGCCCGGGGGCCACCATCGTGGGCGGCCTCGGCGTGTTGGGGCCCACCCGCATGGACTACCCCGGCAATATCGCCACGGTGCGCGCCGTGGCACGCTACGTGGGCGAGCTGCTGGCCCAGAACTGACCAGTCAGGGCCGACGGCCGGCTGCGGCCGCCGGTCGGCGTAACGCGAGACGAACATGAGGACACGGAACGCAGTGGCCAGGGACTACTACGGCATCCTCGGTGTCAGCCGGGAAGCCTCCGATGACGAGATCAAGCGCGCCTACCGCAAGCTGGCACGCCAGTTCCACCCGGATGTCAATCCGGATCCGGAGGCCCAGGAGAAGTTCAAGGACATCAACGCCGCGTACGAGGTTCTCTCGGACGACCGGAAGCGGCAGATCGTCGACCTGGGTGGCGACCCGCTCGCTCCGGGTGGCGGCGGCGCGGGCGGTCCGGGTGGCCCGGGCGGGGCCGGCCCGTTCGTCGGTTTCCAGGACATCATGGACGCGTTCTTCGGCGGCGCGGCGGGCGGCGCCCGTGGGCCGCGTCCGCGTACCCGCCCGGGCGCCGACGCGATCCTGCGACTCGAACTCGACCTGCACGAGACCGCGTTCGGGGTCGAGGCACCGATCACCGTCGACACCGCGGTGCTCTGCACCACCTGCTCCGGCGCCGGCACGGCCGCCGGCACGCACCTCGCCACCTGCGAGGCGTGCGGCGGGCGGGGCGAGGTGCAGTCGGTGCAGCGCACCTTCCTCGGTCAGGTGGTCTCCGCCCGGCCGTGCACCGTCTGCCAGGGCTACGGCACCACCATCCCGCACCCCTGCCCCACCTGCGCGGGCGATGGCCGGGTGCGCACCCGCCGCTCGCTCACCGTCAAGATCCCGGCCGGTGTCGAGGACGGCATGCGGATCCGGCTGGCCCAGCAGGGCGAGGTCGGCCCGGGCGGCGGCACCGCCGGCGACCTCTACGTGGAGATCCACGAGCGGCCGCACGACGTCTACTCCCGCAAGGGCGACGACCTGCACTGCCGCGTCACCGTGCCGATGACTGCCGCCGCGCTGGGCACCCGACTCACCATCAAGACGCTGGACAGCGAGGAGACCGTCGACGTCAAGGCCGGCACCCAGCCGGCCAGCACGCTGCGTCTGCGCGCCCGTGGTGTGCCGCACCTGCGCGGCACCGGCCGAGGCGACCTCTACGTGCACCTCGACGTCCGGACCCCCACCAAGCTCGACCCCGACCAGGAGAAGATGCTGCGCGACTTCGCCAAGACCCGTGGTGAGGAGGTCGCCGAGTTGACCAAGCAGGGCGGCTTCTTCTCCCGGATGCGCGACGCGTTCAACGGCCACGCCTGACGTGTCCGCGCCGCTCTTCCTGGTCGACGCGCTGCCCACCGGCGACGCGCTGACCCTCGACGGCCCCGAGGGGCACCACGCCGCCACCGTGCAGCGACTGCGCGTCGGCGAGGAGCTGCTGCTCGCCGACGGGCGGGGTGGCACGGCCGCCGCCGTGGTCACCGCCGTCGGCAAGGGCAGCCTGGAGGTCACCGTCACCTCCCGGGGGTACGCGGACGCGCCCGTACCCCGGATCGTCGCCGTGCAGGGCATCGCCAAGGGTGATCGGGGCGAGCTGGCCGTGCAGGCGATGACCGAGGTCGGAGTGGACGAGATCGTGCCCTGGGCGGCGTCGCGCTCGGTGGCCCAGTGGCGCGGCGACCGGGGCGTACGGGCCCGGGAGAAGTGGGTCGCCACCGCCCGGGAGGCCGCCAAGCAGGCCCGCCGGCCCTGGCTGCCGGTGGTGGCCGGTGCGCCGGACGAGTCCACCGCCACGGTCGCCCGCCGCATCGCCGGCGCCGCCGCCGCGTTCGTCCTGCACGAGGAGGCCGAGGAGCGGCTGACCACCGCCGAGCTGCCGTCCACCGGTGAGATCGTCCTGGTCGTCGGCCCGGAGGGCGGCATCGCCCCGGCCGAGCTGACCGCGTTCCAGGAGGCCGGAGGCCGGCCGGTGCGACTCGGGCCGGCCGTGCTGCGTACCTCGACGGCCGGCGTCGCGGCGCTCGCCGTGCTCGCCACCCGTCTGGGCCGCTGGTAGTCGATCCTGTCGGAGCGGTCGGTCAGCTGCGCAGGTAGGAGGCGCCGTTGAGGTCGACGATGGTGCCGGAGGCCCACTCCGCCTGCGGCGACGCCAACCAGTGCACGGCGGCCGCGATCTCCTCCGGCCGGGCCACCCGGTCGAACGGGCTCTGCGCCCGGATGGCCGCGCCGCGCTCGCCGCTCAGGTGCTCGGTCGTCATGTCGGTAGCCACGAAGCCCGGCGCGACGGTGGCCACTGTGATGCCGTACGGCGCGAGCGCCACGGCGAGGGACTGGCCCAGCGCGTTCAGCCCCGCCTTGCTGGCCCCGTACGCCGGCTGGTCCGGCTCACCCCGGAACGCGCCCCGGGACGACACGTTGACGATCCGGCCGCCACGCTCGCGCAGGTGCTGGGCAGCGCACCAGATGACGTTGCCGGCCCCGGTCAGGTTGGTCTCCACCACCTGACGCCAGCGCCGCTGCCACTGCTCGTACGAGGTGCCGAACACCGGGTGCGGGTCGTCCCGGTCGCCGTACACCCCGGCGTTGTTGACAAGCACGTCCAACCCGCCGAGCAGTTCGGCGGCCCGGTCGACCATGGCCCGGACGGCGTCCGGGTCGGTGAGGTCGGCGCGGACCACCACGTGCCCCGAGCCGGGCAGCCGCGCCCGTAGCTCCTCGGCCGCGTCGGCGGAGTCGCGGTGGTGGATGGCCACCCGGTCGCCGCCGGCGGCGAACGCCTCCACCACGGCGCGGCCGATGCCGCGCGAGGAACCGGTCACCAGTACCGCCCGATCCGTCATGCCGGCCATCCTGCCCGAGCCGGTCGCGCTTACCTACACTGCCCCGATGGGATCCGACTGCCTGTTCTGCCGCATCGTCGCCGGGGAGATCCCGGCCACCGTGGTCCGGGAGACCGCCACCACGCTCGCCTTCCGCGACATCGACCCGAAGGCCCCGGTGCACGTCCTGGTCATTCCGAAGGAGCACTACGCCGACGTCGCCACGCTCGCCGAGGGCGACCCGGCGCTGGCCGGTGCGGTGCTCGCCACGGCCGCCGCCGTGGCCGAGGACGAGGGGCTGCTCGGCGACGGGTTCCGGCTGATGTTCAACACCGGGGCGTACGGCGGGCAGGAGGTGTTCCACGCCCACGCGCACCTGCTCGGTGGCGCGCCGCTCGGCCCGATGCTCGCCCGGGACCTGGCGTGACGACCGGTACGGACGCGTACGACCGGTTGGGTCGGCTGGTCCGCCGGGTGCAGGCCGACGCGCGCGTGCCGGGGGTGTCGGCGGCGCTGCATCGCGCCGACCGGCCGCTGTGGACCTGCACCGTCGGGGGCAGCGGCACCGACAGCCCGTTGGGGCCGGGCACCCAGTTCCGGATCGGCTCGGTCACCAAGACCTTCACGGCGGTGCTCACCCTGCAGTGCCGCGACGACGGGTTGCTGGACCTGGACGACCCGGTGGGCCGGCACCTGGACCTTCCCGCGCACGGCGAGCTGACCGTGCGCCGGCTGCTGTCGCACACCGGTGGCCTGCAACGCGAGCCGTACGGTGACGTCTGGGACACCCTGCGCGCACCGGACACCGAGCGGTTGGTGGGCGAGCTGGACCGTGCCGAGCGGGTGCTGCCGTCGGGCCGGCGTTTCCACTACTCCAACCTGGGCCTGGCAGTGCTCGGCCTGCTGGTCGGCCGGCTGCGCGGCGGGAGCTGGGCGGAGGTGCTCGCCGAGCGGGTGCTGACGCCTCTGGGGCTTACCGACACCACTGTGACGCCCCGGCCCTCGGCGGCCACCGGCTACCTGGTCGACGCGTACTCCGACGAGGCGCACCCGGAGCCGCCCACCGACTTCGGCGCGGTCGGCCCGGCCGCCCAGCTCTGGAGCACCGCTACCGACATGGCCCGCTGGGCGGCGTTCCTCGCCGACCCGGCGGCTCTCGACCCGGCCGGCGCGGTCCTCGCCCCGGGCACCCTGGACGAGATGCGCTGGCCGCTGACCACGACAGACGAGACGCTCTGGGGCGCCGGCTTCGGGCTCGGCCTGATCCTCGTCCCGCAGGGCGAACGGGTGGTGCACGTGGGGCACGACGGCGCGATGCCGGGTTTCCTGGCCGGCGTGTACGGCCGCCGGGGCGGCGACGGCACGGCCGGCGCGATGGGCGCCGCGGTGCTCGGCTCGTCCGGTACGGCGGCCGAGCTGTTCGAGCTGCCGCACCGGCTGCTCACCGAGGCGGTCGAACACGACCCCGCCGACATCGAGCCGTGGGCGCCCGGCGCGCCCGCCCCGGCGGCCCTGCGGGGGATGCTCGGCCGCTGGTGGGGCGAGGGTTCCGAATACGTCTTCTCCTGGCACGAGGGTGCTCTTCAGGCGCGCGGGGTCGGGGACCCGGCGGGCCGCCCGCCGGCGGTCTTCGCGCCGCTGCCGGACCGGCCGGACGTGTTCCGGACGGTCTCCGGCCGGGAGGTCGGCGAGCTGCTGCGGTTGACCCGGGACGAGTCTCGGACGGTGGTCCGGATGCACTGGGCGACCTACCGGTTCACCCGCCACCAGGAGACCTTCGACAGGTACGACTTCCGGGCCGGGAGTTGATCGCGGCCAGCGGAAATGGGCGCGATGCGGCCCGCGTTGACCCGATACGATGGGTGTAACGTCCGCACGCCGTGCCAGCAGGGCCGGCGCCGAGATCGAGAGCAGGTGCGCAGGGCCCTTCGGCCCGACCTATGACCGGCACCCCACCTCCCGGCCCGCCCCGGGTGCAGACCAGGATCACCGTGCCCGACCCCAAGATCATGGTCAATCTGCTCGGCGCGGGCGACGAGATCCTCCGACTCGTCGAACGCTCGGTCGCCAGTGACGTGCACGTCCGGGGCAACGAGATCACGATCACCGGCGCCCCCGCCGACAACGCCCTCGCCGAGCGGGTCTTCAGTGAGCTGCTCGAACTCATCGAGAAAGGCGAGACCCTGACCAGTGACGCCGTCCGGCGTACCGTCGGCATGCTCGAGCAGGGCAGCGCCGAGCGGCCCGCCGAGGTCCTGACCCTCGACATCCTCTCCCGTCGCGGACGCACCATCCGCCCCAAGACACTCGGGCAGAAGCGGTACGTCGACGCGATCGACTCACACACCATCGTCTTCGGCATCGGCCCGGCCGGCACCGGCAAGACCTACCTGGCGATGGCGAAGGCCGTCCAGGCGTTGCAGGCCAAGCAGGTCAACCGCATCATCCTGACCCGGCCGGCGGTCGAGGCGGGGGAGCGGCTGGGCTTCCTGCCCGGCACCCTCAACGAGAAGATCGACCCGTACCTGCGCCCGCTCTACGACGCGCTGCACGACATGCTCGACCCGGAGTCCATCCCGAAGCTGATGGCCGCCGGGACGATCGAGGTCGCGCCACTGGCGTACATGCGGGGTCGCACCCTGAACGACGCGTTCATCATCCTGGACGAGGCGCAGAACACGACGCCCGAGCAGATGAAGATGTTCCTCACCCGGCTCGGCTTCAATTCCAAGATCGTGGTGACGGGTGACATCACCCAGGTGGACCTTCCCGGCGGGACGAGCAGCGGCCTGCGGGTGGTCCGGGAGATCCTGGAGAACGTCGACGACGTGCACTTCTCCCAGTTGTCCAGCTCCGACGTGGTGCGCCACCGGCTGGTCGGGGAGATCGTCGACGCGTACGCCCGCTGGGACGCCGAGCGGGAGAACCAGCAGGCGCAGGGCGTCCATGCCGTGCCCGGGCGACCCGCCCAGGGCGGCCGGGCCGGCCGCCGCCGCTAAAGCAGAGGAAAGCAAGTTGTCCATCGAGATCGCCAACGAGTCCGGTGTCGAGGTCGACACCGACGCCGTGCTCGCCGTCGCCCGGCACGCCCTCGACGAGATGGGGGTCAACCCCCTCGCCGAGCTGTCCGTGCTGCTTGTCGACATCGACTACATGACCGAGCTGAACCACCGCTGGATGGGCGGGGACGGCCCGACCGACGTGCTCGCCTTCCCGATGGACGAGGGAAGCGTCGACCACGGCCCGGGCGAGAGTGCCCCCGCCGGCGGCGAGCCAGCCCTGCTCGGTGACATCGTGCTCTGCCCCGAGGTCGCGGCCAAGCAGGCGGCGACCGCGGGGCACGCCTCGGCCGACGAGCTGCACCTGCTCACCGTGCACGGGGTGCTGCACCTGCTCGGCTACGACCACGCCGAGCCGGAGGAGGAGCGCGAGATGTTCGCTCTGCAGGCTCGACTGCTGGCGAGCTGGCGGTCGACCCGCACCCAGTGATGTCCACTCCTCCGTTACTCGCGGTCGGCCCCACGGCCGGCCTTCCCGACCTGCAACTGATCGTCTTCGCGGCGGGCCTGGTGGTGCTGGCCGGTGTGATCGCCATGACCGAGGCGGCGCTCGCCGCGGTCTCGCCGGCCCGGGCCGCCGAGCTGGCCCGTGACGGCGTACGCGGCGCGCGGACCCTCCAGGTCGTGGCCTCGGACGTCGTCCGGCACCTCAATCTGCTGCTGTTGCTGCGGCTGCTCGCCGAGCTGACCGCCACCACGCTCGTGGCGTTGGTCGCGGTGGACAGCTTCGGCGCCGGCTGGCGTGCCGCGCTTGTCACCGCAGGCGCGATGACAGTGGTCAGCTTCGTGGTGGTCGGTGTCGCGCCGCGCACCATCGGCCGGCAGCACGCGTACGCGGTGGGCCGGGCGGTCGCGCCGCTGGTCCGCTGGCTGGGCCGCGCGCTCAACCCCCTCGCGTCGCTGCTCATCCTGATCGGCAACGCGGTCACCCCGGGGCGCGGCTTCCGGGAGGGGCCGTTCGCCAGTCAGGTGGAGCTGCGCGAGCTGGTGGACCTGGCCGAGCAGCGCGGCGTCGTGGAGCACGGCGAGCGTCAGATGATCCACTCGGTCTTCGCGCTCGGCGACACCATCGCCCGTGAGGTGATGGTCCCGCGTACCGAGATGGTGTGGATCGAGGAGGGCAAGACCCTCGCGCAGGCGTTGGTGCTGTTCCTGCGGTCGGGTTTCTCGCGCATCCCGGTGATCGGGGAGAGCGTCGACGACGTGCTCGGTGTGCTCTACCTGAAGGACCTGATCCGCCGGTCGCGGGGCGGCGACCCGGACGCCGAGCAGTTGCCGGTGGCCGAGCTGATGCGCCCGGCCACCTTCGTGCCGGAGTCCAAGCCTGTCGACGATCTGCTGTCGGAGATGCAGGCGGCCCGCAACCACCTGGTCATCGTTGTCGACGAGTACGGCGGCACCGGCGGTCTGGTCACCATCGAGGACATCCTGGAGGAGATCGTCGGTGAGATCACCGACGAGTACGATGTCGAACGCCCGCCTGTCGAACGCCTCGCGGACTCCTCGGTGCGGGTGACCGCCCGCCTGCCGGTGGAGAACCTGGGCGAGATGTTCGGCGCCGACCTGCCCACCGACGAGGTGGAGACGGTCGGTGGCCTGCTCGCCCAGTCGCTGGGGCGGGTGCCGATCCCCGGAGCGCAGGCCGAGGTGGCCGGCCTCCGGCTGGTCGCCGAGGGCACCACGGGCCGGCGCAACCGGATAGACACCGTCCTGGTCAGCAGGGTGGAGTCGGGCGACGAGCAGGACAGCACCGGGCGCGGCGACCATGCCGGCCCCGGGGACGACCCGGATCATTATCGAGACGAGGAGAGGCAAGCCGCCGATGCCTGAGACACCCGCCGCGCCCGCCGCCCAGCCCACCCCCACCGCGCCGGCACCGCTGAGCGCCGAGGACGGCAAGCTCGTCGTCCTGGCCCGGGGCGCCCGCGGGCGGGTCGGTGCCGTGGAGGGCGCCGCGGTTCGGGACTCGGACGGCCGGACGTACGCGGCGGCCAGCGTCGCGCTGCCCTCGCTGACCCTCACGGCTCTGCAGTTGGCGGTGGCCTCGGCCGTGGCCGCCGGGGCGGGCCGGCTGGAGGCGGCGGCGGTGGTGACCGAGGCGTCGACGCTTGACGGCGCCGGGCACGCCGCCGTACGCGACCTCGCCGTGGACGCGCCGATCCACCTGGCCGCGCCGGACGGCACCGTGCTCGGCACGGTGACCCAGTGAGCCCCGTCCGGGATCCGGAGCCGCGTCCGTACCGGGCCGGGTTCGGCTGTTTCGTGGGCCGTCCCAACGCCGGCAAGTCCACGCTTACCAACGCCATCGTCGGCACCAAGATCGCGATCACCTCGAACAAGCCGCAGACAACCCGGCACGTCATCCGGGCGGTGCTGCACCGTCCGGAGTCGCAGCTGGTCCTGGTGGACACGCCGGGTCTGCATCGTCCCCGTACGCTGCTCGGTGAGCGCCTCAACGACCTGGTCCGCTCCACCTGGACCGAGGTCGACGTGATCGGCCTGTGCATCCCGGCGGACGAGCCGGTGGGGCGCGGCGACCGGTTCATCACCGGCGAGCTGGCCGAGCTGAAGGCGACAGTGCTGGCGGTGGTCACCAAGACCGACCTGGTGGACAAGCGCCGGCTGGCCGAGCAGTTGCTCGCGGTGAGCCAGCTGGGGGAGTTCGCCGAGATCGTGCCGGTGAGCGCGGTCTCCGGGCACCAGGTGGACACGCTCGTCGACGTGATGACCAAGTACCTGCCGCCGTCGCCGCAGCTCTACCCGGACGACATGCTCACCGACGACCCGGAGCAGGTGATGGTCGCGGAGCTGATCCGGGAGGCGGCCCTGGAGGGTGTCCGCGACGAGCTGCCGCACTCCATCGCCGTGGTGGTGGAGGAGATGATCCCCGAGGGTCAGGTCATCAAGATCTACGCCGACCTGTACGTGGAGCGGCCCAGCCAGAAGGCCATCGTTCTCGGTCACAAGGCGAGCCGGCTCAAGGAGGTCGGCACGAACGCCCGCCGGCAGATCGAGGAGCTGTTGGGCAGCCGGGTCTATCTCGACCTGCACGTACGGGTCGCAAAGGACTGGCAGCGCGACCCGAGGCAGTTGCGCAAGCTGGGCTTCTGAAACGTCGCCGGCCGGCCCGGGTCGCCGGTCGGTCCGATCGTCGGCGAGCGTGGGCAGCTTCACGATCGGCCGGGGTCGGCGTCGTTTGGCGCGCGGGCCGCGGAGGGTAGGGGAAAGAACACCCCCGCGTCCCCGATCCAGATGCAGGCTGATGCGCAACAGATACCTCGATCTGCTCCGTTTCCTGGCCATCGTCCGGGTGGTCGTCTATCACGTCACCGGCTGGGCGACCCTCACGCTCGTCTTCCCGGCCATGTCGGTGATGTTCGCGCTGGCCGGCTCGTTGATGGCCGCCTCGCTCGCCCGCTCCGGCCCGGTGGCGGTCGGCCGCCGGTTGCGCCGCCTGCTGCCGTCACTGTGGGTGCTGACGGCCGTCTTCGTGCCGGCCATGCTGCTCACCGGGCTGTCGCTGTCGCCCCGGGTGCTGCTGTGGCTGTTTCCGATCGCCGATCCGCCGGCGAACAACTGGGGTGCGGTGGGACTGAGCACCATCTGGTACCTGCGCGACTACCTGTGGTTCGTGCTCGCCTCGCCGGTCGCGCTCTGGCTGTTCCGGCGGGCGCCGCTGCCCACCCTGCTCGCCCCGTACGTGGTGCTGGTGACGATCGAGGTGGGGATCTACCCTGCGCCGCCGGTGGTGCGCGAGTTCGGGCTGTACTTCGGCGCGTGGTTGCTCGGTTTCGCCCACCACGCCGGGATGCTGCGCCGACTCGCCGGTCGGGTGCTGTACCCGCTGTCGCTGGCCCTCGCGGTCGCCGGCGGGGCCTGGATCGTCACCCATCCCGGCCCGCGCGGGTACGACCTCAACGAGAACCACCTCGGCAACGCGCTGTGGTCGGCCGCGTTCATCCTGGTCGTGCTGGGTCGGGCGCCGGCGGGGGTGGCCTGGCTGGAGCGCAGCCGGCTGGCCGACCGGGTGGTGACAGTGGTCAACCGGCGGGCGCTCACCATCTATCTCTGGCACATGCCGTTCGTGGTGGCGCTGACTCCGCTCGTCGACGTGGTCGGATGGTCGCGCCAGGACCCGGTGGGGCTGGCCGTCCGGGTGCTGCTGGTCTTCGCGCTGGTCGGTCTGGTCACCCTTGTCGTCGGCTGGGTCGAGGACGTCGCCGCCCGTCGCCGCCCGGAGCTGATCCCCGCCGGCTCGGCGACCCCGACCAGCCGCCCGCTGGGCCCCGACCCGAGCCCTGCGGGATGGTCCGGTCCGCCGCTGGGCCCCGACCCGAGCCCTGCGGGATGGTCCGGTCCGCCGCTGGGCCCCGACCCGAGCCCTGCGGGATGGTCCGGCCCGGCGAGCCGTCCCGACGGGTGCCTGGTCGGCCGGTCCGGCCCACCGAGCCGTCCCGACGGGTGCCCGGTCGGCCGGTCCGGCCCACCGAGCCGTCCCGACGGGAGCCCGGCGGGACGGTCAGGCGCTGGCGGGACGAGGACGGGCGACCGTACCGGCGCAGCGGGTGTCCGGTGCGGCAACGACCGTTGAGATCACCGCAGGCTGATCGACATCAACGTTGGCTGATCGACACGTCGCCGCTGCCGGCCGAGCCGTCGAGCACCAGGGACGCGGCCGGGTCGTCGGCGACGGTGATCCGGGCGTCGCCGGAGCCGGTGCTGGAGCGGACCCGGTAGCTGCCGGCCGGCACCACCAACGAGACGTCCCCACTGGAGGCGTGCAGACGTGCCGAGGCGGCCGTCTCCAGCTCGACTGTGACGTTGCCGGAACCGGCCTCCGCGTCCGTCGTGCCGCCCACCCGCCGAGCGGTGATGTCGCCGGAGCCGGCGCGCAGTCGCACTGCCGAACGGGCCTCGTTCAGCTCGATGTTGCCCGAGCCGGTCTCCACGTCGATCGCCCCGGCGACGTCGCTGATCCGCACGTCGCCCGAGCCCAGCCGCAGCTTCACCGCGCCGGTCTTGGTCAGCTCGACGTTACCCGAGCCGCTCTCGCCCTGCACGGTCACGCCCTCTCCAACTGTCACCTCGTACGAGACGCTGCACCGGTTGCCGCAGTCGGTGTCCAGCACCAGCTCGCTGTCCTTGATCTCGTACCGGGTCTTGGGTTCGCCGCCCTGGTAGCGCACCACCCGCTTGATCCGTGCCTCGCCTGCCGTGCCGGTACCGCGGACGATCACGTCCCCGGAGCCCCCCTGCACACGGATGGTGGTGATCTTCACCGCCTCGGTGTTGTCGTAGTCGAGCCGGCGGAAGGACAGGTTGTCGCACCCGGCGAGCAGGATGAGGGCGGTGGTCAGCCCCAACGCGACGGGCGCGGCGGCGCGGCGACGACGGACGGCGGTGGTCTGGTGCAGTGCCATGGCGAGCACGCTACGGCCGGTGACGAGCGGTGCGCATCGGGGTTCGTCCGCGCATCCACCCCGAGCCGACCCTGATTTCACACCCCGAGGGAGAATGGTCCGATGGCCGGGTACCGCCGACAGCTCTACCGCGACGACGCGGTGGTGCTGCGTGTGCAGAAGCTCGGCGAGTCCGACCGGATCATCACGCTGCTCACCCGCCGGCACGGCCGGCTGCGGGCGGTCGCCCGGGGGGTCCGGCGCACCATGAGCAAGTTCGGCGCCCGGCTGGAGCCGTTCGGTCACGTGGACCTCCAGCTCGCCGGTGACCCGAAGGGCAACCTCGGCAGCTCGCTGCACACCGTCAGCCAGGTCGAGGGCATCGAGCTGTACGGCAAGCGGTTCCTCGGGGACTATCCCCGCTACACGGCGGCCAGCGCGATCGCCGAGACGGCCGAGCGGCTGACGCCTGTCGAGCGGGAGCCGTCGCTGCGGCTGTTCCAGCTCACCGTGGGGGCGCTGAAGGCGCTGTCCCGGGGCGAGCACGCGACGACGCTGGTGCTCGACGCGTACCTGCTGCGCGGGATGGCCCTCGCGGGCTGGGCGCCGGCGCTTGTCGCCTGCGCGGTCTGCGGCACCCCCGGGCGGCACCGTGCGTTCTCCGTGCCGGCCGGCGGCGCGGTCTGCCCGGACTGCCGGCCACCCGGCGCGGCCCACCCCGCGCCGGCGACCATCGACCTGATGTCCGCGTTGACCACCGGTGACTGGGTGGTCGCCGACGCGACCGAGGCCGGTGTACGCCGGGAGTGCAGTGGCCTGGTCGCGGCGCACCTCCAGTGGCATCTGGAACGCGCGCTACGCTCGCTGCCGCTGGTCGACCGGGGTCCCTCGGTCGCCGGCACGGTCTCGCCGCCGGGCGGCGGTGGGGCTGCGATGCTCCGGCCACGCGGTGACGTCGAGGCCGGTGCGGACGGCACGAGCAGGGAGAGACCCGAGTGATCCGATCGATGAGGCCCGGCCGGCGCGAGCCGACGCCACCGACGCCGCACCCGTCCGGTGCCCGGCCGCCGGCGCTGCCGAGCGAGGCGGTGCCGAAGCACGTGGCGGTCGTGATGGACGGCAACGGCCGGTGGGCCAAGGACCGCGGGCTGCCCCGCACCAAGGGCCACGAGGCGGGGGAGCACAGTCTCTTCGACACCATCGAGGGCGCCATCGAGATGGGCATCCCCTACCTGTCGGCGTACGCGTTCTCCACCGAGAACTGGCGGCGCTCGCCGGACGAGGTCCGGTTCCTGATGGGGTTCAACAGGGACGTGATCCGTCGACGCCGCGACCAGTTGGTCGACCTCGGGGTCCGGGTGGTCTGGTCCGGGCGGCCGGGGCGGCTGTGGAAGAGCGTCATCTCCGAGTTGCAGACCGCCGAGGAGATGTCCCGGGGCAACTCGACGCTGACCCTGCAGTTCTGCGTGAACTACGGCGGGCAGGCCGAGATCGGCGACGCGGCCGCGGCGATCGCCCGGGACGTGGCGGCCGGTCGACTGGACCCGTCGAAGGTGACCGAGAAGACCGTCGCGAAGTACCTCTACCACCCGGAGATCCCGGAGGTGGACCTGTTCCTGCGGCCCTCCGGCGAGGAGCGGATCTCCAACTTCCTGCTCTGGCAGACCGCGTACGCCGAGCTGGTCTTCCTGGACACGCTCTGGCCGGACTTCGACCGCCGCCACCTGTGGTACGCGTGCGAGCTGTACGCCCAGCGGGACCGGCGCTTCGGCGGCGCGCTGCCCAACCCGGTGGCCCCGACGGCCTGAGCGAGGCTTACCGACACGTCACGCTGGGTATCAGGAACGTCAGACAGCCACTGACGGAGGTGAACCCACATGATCCAGAAGCGCATTGCCCAGTGGGCGGTGATGGCCGTCGCGGTGCCGCTGGCCGCGGCCGGCGCCCGCCGGCTCAGCCACACCCTGGAGGCCCGGCGTGGTCCCTCCGGGGCGACCCGGCTGCTGACCAGGGGCGCGGATCTGATCCGCCCGCAGAAGGCCAAGCGCCGCCGGTTCTGGTAGGTCCCGACTCTTCGGCGCCGCCCGCACGAACGCGGGCGGCGCCTTCTCGTTCCCGCACACCCCCGTGGGGCGCGTCGGTGGGCGTGGCGGTGCCGCTCGGGCGGTTGGCCCGGGATGTGCGACTGTTCGCAGGTGGTGCGGGATGGGGGCGGGTAGGGTCCGGAGGTGGCGGGATGATGGCGGTTTGGGGTGGATATGCGGGATCTCCGATACAAGATGATCATGGCGTTGAACGCGGCCGATCTGGGTGACCCGATCTGCGAGCAGGTGGCCGAGATCTGCGCCGAGATAGCCGAGCAGCACTGTGCGGAGTTCGGTCACACTCCACAGCTGCGTACCGGTGAGATCGCCGAGCTGGCCACCGGCGAGCCGGCCCTGGCCTGGGCGCCGACGACCCCCGACGCCGGGCAGCGTGCCTGGTGACCGCACCCGCGCCGTCGGTCGACCTGCGTCGCGCCGACGACCGGTTCGCCACCCGCATCTCCTGGTTGGACTCCAAGCACTCCTTCTCGTTCTCCCGGCACTACGACCCGGCCAACACCCATCACGGGCTGCTGCTTGTCAACAACGACGACGTGGTCCGGCCGGGCGCCGGCTTCGAGACCCACCCGCACGAGGACATGGAGATCGTCACCTGGGTGCTGCGCGGCTCGCTCGTGCACCAGGACTCCACAGGCCACTCCGGAGTGATCTACCCGGGCCTGGCGCAGCGGATGAGCGCCGGCACCGGCATCCTGCACTCGGAGAAGAACGATGCCTGGCGGCTCAACAACCAGGAGCCGCACAGTGATCCGGTGCACTTCGTGCAGATGTGGGTGCTCCCCGACGAGCAGGGCGTCGACCCCGGCTACGAGCAGTTGGAGATCGAGGACGAGTTGCTGCGCGGCGGCCTGGTGCCGATCGCCTCCGGGATGGACCGCTACGACGGCGCGTCCGCGATCCGGATCCGCAACCGGTACGCGACCCTGCACGCCGCCCGACTCGGCCCCGGCGACGAGGTCACCCTCCCGGACGCGCCCTTCGTGCACCTGTACGTCCCGGACGGCACGGTGACCCTGGAGGACAGCGGCCCCCTCGGCACCGGCGACGCCGCCCGGCTCACCATGACCGGCGGCCGGCGGGTGACCGCCGACGAGCCGGCCGAGATCCTCGTCTGGGAGATGCACGCCACCGTCGCCTGACCGGTGCCCCCGACGCCTCCCGTCGGGCCCATGATCACGCTCGAACACAGATGTAGGGGCCTCCCGTTGTCGGGAGACCCCTCCATCATGGATTCAGCGCGATCTTGCGGGCGCGGAGCGCTCCCCGCTACGCCGGGGACTCGGTCTTGTCACCGGCCCAGGTGGTGTGGAACGAGCCCTCCCGGTCGACGCGCTGGTAGGTGTGCGCGCCGAAGTTGTCCCGCAGGCCCTGGATCAGCGCTGCGGGCAGCCGCTCGGCGCGCAGCGCGTCGAAGTACGCCAGCGACGACGAGAACGCCGGCGTCGGCACACCCGCCCGAGCGGCGTCGGCCACGACCCGCCGCCAGCTCGGCACACCGGCCGCGACCGCCTCGGCGAAGTACGGTGCCACCAGCAGCGTGGGCAGGTCGGGCTGCTCGTCGTACGCCTCGCGGATGCGGTTCAGGAAGCGGGCGCGGATGATGCAGCCGCCCCGCCAGATGGTCGCCGTGCCACCGAGGTCGATGTCCCAGTTGAACTCCTGGCTGCCGGCCCGGATGTGGTCGAAGCCCTGCGCGTACGCGACGATCTTGGAAGCGAGCAGCGCCCGGCGGACGTCCTCCACGAACGCGTCCCGGTCGGCGACCTGCCATTGCTCACCCGCGTCCGGGAATGCCCGACGGGCGGCCTCGCGCTGGTCGACGTGCCCGGACAGCGAGCGGGCGAACGTCGCCTCGGCGATCCCGGTGATCGGAATGCCCAGGTCGAGGGCGCTCTGCACCGTCCACCGGCCGGTGCCCTTCTGCTCGGCCCGGTCCTGCACGACGTCGACGAACGCGCGACCGGTCGCCGCGTCGGTGTGCGCGAGCACGTCGGCGGTGATCTCGATGAGGAACGACTCCAACTCGCCGCTGTTCCAGTCGCGGAAGATCTCCGCGATCTCCGCCGGCTTCGCGCCCAGACCGGCCCGGAGCAGGTCGTACGCCTCGGCGATGAGCTGCATGTCGGCGTACTCGATGCCGTTGTGCACCATCTTGACGAAGTGCCCGGCGCCGTCCGGCCCGACGTGCGTGCAGCACGGCACGCCGTCCACCTGAGCCGCGATCTTCTCGAACATCGGCCCGAGCTTCGCGTACGACTCGGCGGAACCGCCAGGCATGATGCTCGGCCCGAGCAGCGCGCCCTCCTCACCACCGGAGACGCCTGTGCCGCTGAAGTGCAGCCCCTGCGCGCGCAGCGCCTCCTCCCGGCGGCGGGTGTCGGCGAAGTGGGCGTTGCCGCAGTCGACGATGATGTCGCCCTCGTCCAGCAGCGGCACCAACTCGTCGATCACCGCGTCGGTGGGCGCACCGGCCTTGACCATCACGATCACCGCGCGGGGCCGTTCCAGCGCCGCCACGAAATCGGCCATCGACTCACCGGGCACGAAGGTGCCCTCGTCACCGTGCTCGGCGACGAGACTGCGGGTGCGCTCCGGTGACCGGTTGTGCACCGCCACGGTAAAGCCGTTGCGGGCCAGGTTGCGGGCCACGTTCCGGCCCATCACCGCCAGCCCGGTCACGCCGATCTGCGCCGTCGCCTGCTCAGCCATTCGTGCCGCCACCTCTCGCCGTCGAACTATCCTGCTGCGACCGTATCGCGGCGGACGGCATCGTGGGCGGGTCGTCCCACGGCGGGTCACTGCCTGGTCGCGGCCCGTCCGCGCTGCGCGTCGACATCCCGAACGGCAGTAACGCTCACCCCTGGGCCAGTCGATCCTCCACACGCGCCACCTTCGCGGTCAGCGCGTCGGTGACCCCGGGCCGGACGTCGGCCTTCAGGACGACGCTCACCCGGGGCGCCTGCGCGGCCACCACGTCGACCGCCCGCTTCACCACCGCCATCACCTCGTCCCACTCGCCCTCGACGGTGGTGAACATGGCATCGGTCCGGTTGGGCAACCCGGACTCGCGGACCACCCGTACCGCATCGGCGACCAGGTCACCCACGGAGTCGCCGCCACCGAGCGGGGTGATCGAGAACGCGACAAGCATGCGCCGATCGTGTCAGGAAAACCGGGTGCGCGTGCGGTCGGGCAGTGGTTAGGGTTCGGACATGCGCAACTGACGCCCCACTTCCCGAGCCGGCCCGCCGTCCCGCGACCGCGGTCCGTGCGCTCCCGGGCGTCGCGCGTCTCCGTCCACCGTTCGGCGGTGTCGACCCGGCCCGATCCCCGGTGAGCAGTCCCTTCCCATTCGACCGTCGCGTTGCCACGGTCACCAGCCGACCCGACCGACCGCCGGAGCGCAGGACCGCCGGGACGGTCGGCACCGAAGGAGGCCCGGATGCCTGCCAAACGCAATCCGAGAAAGACCCGTACCGCCGCGTCGACCCCACTGGGCACCGACCTGGCGGCCGACCACGGCCCGCTCGCACCCACCCACCCGGACCTCCCGGTCGAAGCGATCGCGCCGGCGCTCCCGGCGGCGCTGACCGGGCCGGCGACGTTGACCGAGCCGACGTTCACCGGGCCGGCGCTGCCGGCGGCGCTGACCGGGCCGGCGCTGCCGGCGGCGCTGACCGGGCCGGCGCTGCCGGCGGCGCTGACCGGGCCGGCGCTGGCCGTGGACGTGCCGGCGGCGGTCGACGCGCCGGCGGTGGAAGACCTGCCGGAGACCGCCGGGCGGCCGACGGCGCCGACGGCCGGGCCACCGCAGGCCGGCGGTGACCGCGCGGGTGGCGGCCGCAGCCAGCGGGCCGGTCAACCGCGCCGCTACGCCTTCCGACGGAGCTGACCGACCCCCGCACCGCCGGGGCGGCCGGGGGGTTGATGCACTCAAGGTCGGCGACGTGGGGGTATCCGGGCATCTGGATGCCCCCATGTCGGCGATGTGGAGTGACCAGGGCGCCTGTGTCCCGGAGGTGGGGAGAGGAGCGGAGGTGGGGAGAGGATCAGCCGGTCAGGGGGCGGAAGGCGCCGAGGAGGACGCTCGTCGTCAGGGCCGCTCCGGCCAGCGCGGCCGCCCCGGCGATCAGCAGCCCGTCGGCGAGGCCGAAGCGCTGGTGGCGGGCGACGGTACGGGGTGTGTCGCCGTCGAACCCGCGCGCGTCCATCGCGACGGCCAGCCGGGTGCCCCGGCGGATCGCCCCGACCAGCAGCGCGAACGCCGTGGACGCGAACAGCCGCAGCTTCGCCACCGGGTTGCGTCCGGCGTCGACGCCGCGCGCCCGCCGGGCCATGCTGATCATTTGCCACTCCTGGCCGAGCAGCGGCACCAGCCGGAACGCGGCAAGCGCGCCGATGGCGAACCGCGCCGGCGCCTTCGCGTTCTGGATCAGCGCGTCCGCCAGGTCGGTCGGGTCGGTGGTGGCGAAGACGATCACGCCGGGCAGGGCCACCGCGAAGATCCGCAGCACCAGACCGAGAGCGGTGCCCAGCACGCCGGTGCTCACCAGCACCGGTCCGACGTCGAGCAGGACCCGGCCGGACTGGTCGGCGGCGAAGAGCACAAGCGTGACCAGGATGCCGGTGGCGCTGAGCAGCAGGGGCAGGGCCCGCCGGGCCAGCACGCGGTAGCGGACGCCGAACAGCGGCAGGACGGCGAGTTCGACGGCGATGGCGATCGCCGGCGCCACCGGGTCGAGCGTCGCCAGCAGGGCGAACGAGAAGACCAGGGCGGCGGCCACCTTCGCCACCGGGTTGCGTCGGGCCAGCGGGGCGCCGGGCGCGGCGACCGGTTCGATGCTGATCATCCGCGCTCCAGGGTCACGGTCCGGTCGGCGAGCGCGGCGACGAAGTCCAGGTCGTGGGTGACCGCGACCACGCCGTGGCCGGCGTCGCGCAGGTCGGCGAGGAGATCGACAAGCTCCCGCCAGGTCCGCCGGTCCTGACCGAAGGTCGGTTCGTCGCAGATCAGCAGGCGGGGCGCGGTGGCCAGGGCCGTCGCCACGCTCAGCCGCCGCGCCTCCCCACCCGACAGGGTGTACGGGTTGGCCGCCGCGAGTCGGGTCAGCCGCAGCCGTTCCAGCAGACCCGCGACGGTCTCCCGGACGGCCGCCTCGGGTTGACCCGTCCGGCGGGGACCGAGCGCCAACTCGTCGAAGACTGTTCCGGTGACGAACTGGTGTTCCGGGTCCTGGAACACCGACCCGATCCGCCGGGTCAGCGCGGGTGCCCGCCAGCGGTGCGGGGGAGCGCGGTGGTCGGCTCCGGCCAACTCGACCGAGGCGGTGACCCGGCCGACGCCCGGTTTGAGCAGACCGCCGAGCAGCAGCGCCAGTGTGGACTTCCCGGCGCCGTTGGGTCCGCGTACCGCGAGGGCCTCTCCGGCGCGTACCGCCAGGTCGGTGTGGCCCAGCCGCGGCGGCAGGCCGAGCCGGTCGGCGGTGAGCAGGACGTCGCCGGGGGCGGCGGTGGCCGTGCGGGGCGCGATGGGGTGACCGGGCACCCAGACGCCCTCGGCGGCGAGGGTGTCGCCGTGCGCGGCGAAGACCGCGTCGGGCGTTCCGTCCGCGCGGACGCCGCCGCCGGGCTCCAGGACGACCACCCGGTCGACAAGTGGGAGCGCCTCGGCGACCCGGTGTTCGACAAGGATCAGTGTGGTGTCGGCGTCCAGTGCGCCCGCCACCGCGCGTCGGACCAGGGCGGCCCCGTCCGGGTCGAGGTTGGCGGTCGGCTCGTCGAGCAGCAGGAGGCCGGGCCGCAGGGCCAGCGCGCCGGCCAGGGCGAGGCGTTGCTGCTCGCCGCCGGAGAGCGCGGCCGTCGGCCGGTCCCGGGGGTACGGGAAGCCGACCCGCCGCAGCGCCTCGTCGACCCGGGGCCAGATCTCGTCTGTCGGCACGCCCCGGTTCTCCAGCCCGAACGCGACGTCGTCGCCGCTGCGCGCCATCACCAGTTGGCTCTGCGGGTCCTGGAAGACGATGCCGACCCGTTCTCGCGCCTTGCGGGGGTCGAGCCCGTCGATTTCGACGGTGCCCTCCTGCTCGCCGGAATCCTCGGGCAGCAGCCCGGCCAGCGCGCTGAGCAGGGTGCTCTTGCCGGCCCCCGATGGCCCGAGCAGCAAAATCCGTTCCCCGGCCTCCACCCGCAGATCCACCCCGCGCAGAGCCCAGGTCCGCCGCCCGGCATGCCGCCACCCGAACCCTCGCAACAGAACCCCGCCCCCCACCACACCCACCCCCTCCCGGGCCTCGGCTCCACCCTGCACGGTCGATCATGAGGTTGACGGTGGTTATGAAGATCCATCCGCCCGTCAACCTCATGATCAGCGCGGAGTGGGGGTGGGGGTGGGGTGGGAGGTTAGATCAGGGCTCGGTTCTGGCCTGCGGGGAAGCGGTCCAGGGCGCCGGTGTTGGCCAGGGCGCGGGTGAGCAGCCAACCGCCCGCACCGGCGATCACGGTGGAGCTGACGATGGTGAGCAGGGCGTACGGGATGCGGTAGTCGCCCAGCGCGTAGTCGACGTTCCAGATGAAGAAGTCGAACAGCGCCGCGCTGAGACCCGTCAGCGCACCGGCGAGCACGGCGGTCGGCAGCCGGTACGACCGGTACCGGAAGGCGGCGAACGCCAGCTCGGCCCCGAGGCCCTGCACGATGCCCTGAGGGATCACCGTGCCGGCCCACTGGCTGCCCAGCAGCGCGGAGACGACCGCGGCGACCGTCTCGCAGTAGAGCGCGGCGCCGGGCTTGCGGATGACCAGGCCGCCGACCACGGCCGGCAGCAGCCAGACGCCGTAGATCAGCGTCTGCGCCGGCGGGAAGAAGGCGAAAGCCCCCTCGGTGGCGCTCCAGACCAGGCCCCAGGCCCAGAAGATGACGCCGAAGGCGACCGCGATCACCGAGGCGACCACGATGTCGATGGTGCGCCAACGGCTTGTGGTGTTGTCCATGCTGTGCTCCCAGTTCAGTGGAACGAACCAGGAGAAGACGCACGCCGCGCGTCCGGTGGCACCGGACTCACGGCGCGGCTGGAGGTCGACCGAACTCCCTGCGCTGGCATTACCCAGATCAGGTTCGAGGGTCTGCGGGCGTGCCCGCACTCTCAGCGCTGTGCGCTCCCCTGTCGGATGTGAAGTTGTCTCGCTGACGCTAGCACCGACCAGGGGTAACGGCCCAGCAGGGCAGCCAGTCACCTGCGCGTCCGGACCGGCGCGGCGGCGGCTGGGTAGGCTGACGATCATGCAGGTCGACGCGCGAGGTCTCACATTCGAGGTACGCACCGGCGGCCCGTCCGACGGCGTTCCCGTCCTGCTGCTGCACGGCTTCCCGCAGCACAGCGGCGAGTGGGACGAGGTCGTGCCGGCACTGCACGCGGCCGGGCTGCGCACGTACGCGCTGGACCAGCGGGGTTACTCGCCGAACGCCCGGCCGGAGGCGGTGGCCGCGTACCGGATTCCCGAACTGGTCGCCGACGCGGTGGCCGTGCTCGACGCGCTCGGTGTGGACGCCGTCCACCTCGTCGGCCACGACTGGGGCGCGATCGTGGCCTGGGCGGTGGCCGCCGCGCACCCGGATCGGGTCCGTACGTTGACGGCGGTGTCCGTGCCGCACCCGGCGGCCATGGCGCACGCCCTCGGCAGCGACACCGAGCAGAAGGCCCGCTCGTCGTACATCGCGCTGTTCCGCAAGCCGGGCAAGGCCGAAAAGGTGCTGCTGGCGTGGCACGCGACGGCGCTGCGCAGGATGCTCGGCGGGGTGGGCGACGCCTCCCGGGTGAACCGTTACGCCGATCCGATGCGGGAGCCGGGCGCGCTCACCGCCGCCCTGAACTGGTACCGGGCCCTGTCCCGCGCCGACCTGGCCGGCGTCGGTCCGGTCGCCGTGCCCACCACCTACGTCTGGAGCGACCGGGACATCGCCATCGGGCGTACCGCCGCCGAGGCGTGCGCCGCAAACGTCACAGGTGACTACCGCTTCGTACCGCTGCCCGGGGTGACCCACTGGATCCCGGACGCCGCGCCCGCCGCGCTGGCCGAGGCGGTCCTGGCCCGGGTCGCCGGGACGGCCTGAGCCGTGCCGGGCCGACGAGCGCCGGGGGGAGGCGCGCCGTGACGACCCCCGCCGACGGGCTGGGCACCCGCCGCTCGCTCGCCGCGCAGTTGCGCCTACTGGGTGTACGCCCCGGCTCAACGGTGCTGGTGCACGCCGGGATGCGCCCGCTGGGCTTCGTCTGCGGTGGGCCGCAGGCGCTGGTGCTCGCCCTGCGCGACGCGCTCGGCCCGGACGGCACGATCGTGGTGCCCACCCACACCCCCGACAACAGTGACCCGGCGCAGTGGCGCAATCCGCCGGTGCCGGTGGACTGGTGGCCGCTGATCCGCGCCGAGATGCCGGGCTTCGACCCGGCGGTCACGCCGAGCCGGCACATGGGTGTGTTCGCCGAGACGGTCCGCTGCTGGCCCGCGGCGCTGCGCAGCGCGCATCCCCACGTGTCGTTCGCCGCGCTCGGGCCGACGGCCGAGCAGGTGGTCGCCGGGCACGGCCTGGCCGACATGCTCGGCGCGGGCTCGCCGCTGGCCCGGCTCTACGACCTGGACGCCGACGTGCTGCTGCTCGGGGTGGACCACACCGTCAACACCTCGCTGCACCTGGCCGAATATCGCCTCCCGGCGCTGGTTCGCGAGCGACTGGGCGCGGCGGTGCGTACGGCCGACGGCGGCCGCGAGTGGGTGTGGTGGCAGGACGTCCGGCTCGACGCGAGCGACTTCGGCGCGTTGGGCGGGGACCTGGAGGCCACCGGGGCGGTGCGCTCCGGCCCGGTCGGCGCCGGGACGGGGAGGTTGGTACGCCAGCGGGCGGCTGTCGACTTCGCGGTGCAGTGGATGGCCCGCAACCGGACGACGGAGGATCTATGAGTGTGAGCGCCGAGGACTACCTGGCAGTGGTGACCGAGACGATCGGCCGGGTGTCCACCAGCCAGCGGGAGGCGGTGGGGCGGGCCGCCGACCTGATCGCGGAAGCGGTCCGCGCCGACGGGGTGGTGCACGCCTTCGGCACCGGGCACTCCGAGGCCCTGGCCATGGAGATCGCCGGGCGGGCGGGTGGCCTGGTGCCCACCAACCGGATCGCGCTGCGTGACCTGGTGCTGCTGGGCGGCGAACCGGCCGAGCGTCTCGGGCCGCTGCTGGAGCGGGATCCGGAGGTGGCGCACCGGCTCTGGGAGTTGGCCCCCGTACGGCCGGCCGACGTCTTCGTGCTCGCGTCGAACTCAGGGGTCAACGGCGCGATGGTCGAGTTTGCCACGCTGATCAAGGAGCATGGTCACCCGCTGGTGGCGATCACCTCGGCGCAGCACTCCGGGCGGATGGCGTCCCGTCACCCGTCCGGGCACAAGTTGGCCGATCTCGCCGACGTGGTGCTCGACAACGGCGCGCCGTACGGCGATGCGACGCTGCCGCTGCCCGGTGGTGGCGCGGTCGGCGCGGTCTCGTCGATCACGGCGGCGCTGCTGGCGCAGCAGATCACCGTGGAGGTGGTAGCCCGTTTACTGGCGGCGGGGGAGCGGCCTCCGGTCTACCTGTCGGCGAACATCCCGGACGGCGACGCGCACAACACGGCGCTGGAGGCCCGGTACGCCGGCCGGATCCGCCGCGGCTCCTGACACCCGGCGGCACGCGCGGGCGGCGTGGCCAGCGGCGTGGCGGCGGCGTGGCGCGGCCAGCGGCGTCGCGGCGACCGGGCGATGGCCGGCGGGTGACCGGCAGATGGCCGGGACGTGTCGTGAACCTGTTTCGCGCTCGGTCGTGGAGGGCATTGGCGTTGCTGCCGGCGGCCGGGACCGCCGGCAGTAACGTCTGACCGGAGGTAGCGCGTGTCCAAGGAGACCGAGAAGCAGCGTTGGCAACGCAACTTCGCCGACCTGTTGCAGGAGCTGCGGGTCGCCCAGACCGGCGTGCAGATCCTCTTTGCCTTCCTGCTCACCCTCCCGTTCAGCAACGGCTTCACCCGGACCAGCGAGTTCCAGCGGGACGTCTACATCGTCGCCCTGCTCGCCGCGGCCGCCGCCACCGCGTTGATCATCTCGCCGGTGGCGTTCCACCGGGCGTTGTTCCGCCAGGGGCGCAAGCCGGAGCTGGTGCGGTTCGCGCACCGGATGGCCACCGGCGGCCTCGCCTTCATGCTGATCGCGATGGTCAGCGCGGTGCTGCTGATCACCGACTTCGTGCTGGACCGGCCGATCGCCTTCGTGCTCAGCGCGGTGGCTGGGCTCTGGTTCCTCGCGTTCTGGGTGATCCTGCCGTTCGCCCGACGCAACTGGGGCGACGACGACATCGACGACGAGGACGACGACCCGGATGCGGCCGGCGGTCGCTGAGCACGTCGATCCGCCCGCACCGCTACCCCTGGGTAACAACCGGGGGTAGCGTGACGGTAGTCACGTACGTCGACGCGGTCCGCGCCGGTCCGGCCGGGCGGCCGGGGGACGCGTAACAGCCGCAGCCGCACCGAGCTTCGAGGGGGCAGCCGTGACCACGACGCAGAACGGCCGACCGGCACCGGACGGCCCCGAGCCCGCGGCCGACACCGCCGGCGCCGCCGCCCCGTTGCCCACCGAGGCGGGGCAGGTCTCGGAGAAGGAGGCCCGGCAGGTCGCCGAGGCTGCCCGGGAGTCCGCCTGGGACCGGCCCAGCTTCGGCAAGGAACTGTTCCTCGGGCGGTTCCGGCTCGACCTGATCGACCCGTGGCCCACCTCCGACCCGGACGACGTGGCCCGCGCCGAGGAGTTCCTCGGCCGGTTCCGCGACTTCCTCACCTCCGAGGTGGACGGCGCGGCCATCGAGCGGGACGCCTCCATTCCGGACTCCGTGTTCCACGGGCTGGCCGACCTCGGCGCGTTCGGCATGAAGATCGATCGGAAGTACGGCGGCCTCGGGCTGAGCAACCTGCACTACTGCCGAGCGCTGATGCTGGCCGGCTCGGTCAGTCCGGCGATCGGCGCGCTGCTCTCGGCGCACCAGTCGATAGGTGTGCCGCAGCCGCTGAAGATGTTCGGCACCGCCGAGCAGAAGCAGCGCTTCCTGCCCCGGCTCGCCGCCGGGGAGGTCTCCGCGTTCCTGCTCACCGAGCCCGACGTCGGCTCCGACCCGGCCCGGCTCGCCACCACCGCAGAGCCGACCGAGGACGGCACCGGCTACCGGCTCAACGGTGTGAAGCTCTGGGCCACCAACGGCATCGTCGCCACCCTGCTGGTCGTGATGGCCCGGGTGCCGGCCGCCGAGGGGCGGCGCGGCGGGATCACCGCGTTCGTGGTGGACGGCGACAGCGCGGGCATCACAGTGGAACGGCGCAACGAGTTCGTCGGCCTCCGCGGCTTGGAAAACAGCCTGACCCGGTTCCACGACGTGTTCGTGCCGGCGGAGAACGTCATAGGTGGTGAGGGCAAGGGGCTCAAGATCGCCCTGACCACGCTGAACACCGGCCGGCTCTCGCTGCCGGCAATGTGCGTGGGCGCCGGCAAGTGGTCGTTGAACGTGGCACGCGGATGGGCCGCCGACCGGGTCCAGTGGGGTCGGCCGGTGGGCGAGCACGAGGCGGTCGCCCAGAAGCTCTCCTTCATCGCCGCCACCACGTACGGCATGGAGACCATGCTCGACCTCTGCTGCCTGCTCGCCGACGACGACCGCAACGACATCCGGATCGAGGCGGCGCTGGTCAAGCTGTACGCCAGCGAGATGGCCTGGAAGATCGCCGACGAGCTCATCCAGATCCGGGGCGGGCGTGGCTACGAGACTGCCGACTCGCTGGCCGCTCGTGGCGAACGTCCGGCCAACGTCGAGCAGGTGCTCCGGGACCTGCGGATCAACCGGATCTTCGAGGGCTCGACCGAGATCATGCATCTGCTGATCGCCCGAGAGGCGGTCGATGCCCACCTGTCGGTGGCCGGCGACATCATCGACCCGGAGGCGGGGCTCGGCCGCAAGGCCCGCGCCGGCGCAAGAGCGGGCGCGTTCTACGCGAGGTGGCTGCCCACCCTCGCGGTCGGCAGGGGCCAGAGCCCGTCGGCGTACGCCGAGTTCGGCCCCCTGGCCGCGCACCTGCGCCAGGTGGAGCGGTCGTCGCGCAAGCTGGCCCGGTCGACGTTCTACGCGATGTCCCGCTGGCAGGGAAAGATGGAGCGCAAGCAGGCGTTCCTCGGGCGTGTGGTGGACATCGGCGCGGAGTTGTTCGCGATGTCCGCCGTCTGTGTCCGGGCGTCCGCCGAGCGCGACACGCGGCCGGAGAACGTCGAGCTGGCCGACCTGTTCTGCCGGCAGGCCCGAGTCCGGGTGGACGCGCTGTTCACCGCCCTGTGGGACAACACCGACTCCGTAGACACGGCCGCCGCCAAGCGGATCCTCGCCGGCCGCTACGCGGGCCTGGAGGAGGGCGTCGTCACCCCGTCCGACGAGTTGCCCTGGGTGGCCCGCTGGTCGCCCGGCCCGTCGACCGCCGAGGACGTCCGCCGCCGCATCCCGCCGAAGCCGTAACGCAGGCCGCCCGTCGGTAGTGTCGGGCCGCCCGGCTCCCCGCGGGCGGCTGCCGGGGCGTCGCCGGCTGACCGAGACACGGTCAGCGGGAGACCGCCCAGGCCAGCACGCCCGCCAGGATCAGGCCGTTGAGCCCGGCGAGGGCCAGGTACGCCGCGGGCGGGATCTTCTTGCCCCGGCGTACGAAGGAGACCAGGACGGCGGCGTAGCCGAGCAGCAGCACGGCGATGACGATCAGGAAGTAGAACACCCGAAGACCCTAGCGGCCCCGGCTGCGCAGGCCGAGTTGGCGCAGCTCCAACGCGGCCAGCGCGTCGACTGTCGCGTCGTCGCCGCGTCGCCACGCCTCGGCCACGTCCGGTGCGATCCGGGTCAGCCGGCCCAGCGGCTGGGTGGCAAGCGCGCGCAGCGCGAGCAGGTCCCGCCCGGCCGGTCCGGCGGCCAGCTTCGCGGCCGATCCGGCCCGGCGCATCCAGCGCACCCGCAGCGGCAGCCACCCGAACAGCACCAGGCCGAGCGGGAAGATCAGCACCGCGATGGTGAGGGCGAGGGCGAGTTGGTCGACCAGGTGCTGCTGGTCGCGGCCGGCGTCGGCGAGACCTCGGGCGGCGTCGGCGGCCCGCTGGAAGGGCGCGGTCAGCTCGTCACCGACCAGCGGCACTCGCCGGACCTTGCCGCCGGCGTCGGCGAGGTTGTCGGCGAGGCCACTGCCGGCGCCCTCCAGCTTCTGTCCGGGTACGGCGAGCTTCTGCACCAGATCGTGCAGCCAGAGCGCGGCGCGGATCGCTACGTACACCCAGGCGACGACGAGCAGGTCGGTGAGCAACTGACGGACGGCGGTCGGCAACCGATCGGCGTAGATCTTCACGCCGGACAGCGTGCCACGAACGACTCCGGCCCGGCACCCGTCGATCGGGGGTCGAAAAAGGCCGGCGGCGGTTCAGTGGACGCAGGCCGGGCAGGTGCCGAAGATCTCCAGGGTGTGGCTGACGTCGGCGTAGCCGTGCTGCGCGGCGATCCGGTCGGCCCAGCTCTCCACCGCGGGGCCGGCGACCTCGACCGTACGCCCGCAGGCCCGGCAGACCAGGTGGTGGTGGTGTCCCTCGCTGCACCGGCGGTAGAGGTGCTCACCGCCCGGCGGGCGCATCACGTCGATCTCGCCCGCGTCGGCCAGCCCCTGCAGCGTGCGGTAGACAGTCGTCAGGCCCACCCGCTCACCGCGCTGTCGGAGCATCGCGTGCAGGTCCTGGGCGCTGTGGAAGCCCTCCATCTCGCCCAGCAGCGCGCTCACCGCCGAGCGCTGTCGCGTGTTGCGCACCGCGGCGCCACTCTCACTCATGATCCCTCCCCGGCGTGGCTGACCGCGTCCGCCACGATGTGCGCGACGTGCTCGTCGACGAGGCTGTAGGCGATCTCCCGACCCCGGCGGGAACCGCGCACCACGCCTGCTCCGCGCAGCACCCGCAGGTGCTGGGACACCAACGGTTGTGCGGCGCCCAGCTTCTCCACCAGCTCGTGCACGCACCGCTCGCCGCCGGCGAGCTCGCTGACGATGGCCAGCCGGATCGGCGCCGACAGGGCCCGGAGCAGCTCGCTGGCTCCGTCGAAACCCTCGTAGCCCGTTGCGCTGGTCATCTTGCAACGGTAACCAATACCACCGACATCCGCCGATCAGCCTCGGTCGAGCACGACCTCGTGCGGTTCCGGCACCGGCACGGTAGCCGGCGCGGTGCGGCGGCGCACGGCCCGCCAGGCAGCGCCCGCCACGGCCACCACCAGGAAGGAGGCGATGGCCAGTAGCACCACCGAGGCGCCGGGCGGGGTGTCGGCGGTGGCCGCCACCCAGACGCCGGCGCCGGCGGCGAAGAGCCCGAGCGCCATGGCCGCGGTCATCGTGCTGCGGAAGCCCCTGGTGATCTGCTGGGCGGTGGCCACCGGAACGACCATCAGCGCGCTGATCAGCAGCACCCCGACGGCCCGCATCGCGATGGTCACCGTGACCGCGGTGGTGACCGCGATCAGCAGGTTGAGGGTTCGCACCGGCAGGCCGGAGACGCGGGCGTACTCCTCGTCGTGGCTGATCGCGAAGAGCGCCGGCCGCAGCACGATCATGGTGATCAGGATCGCCGCGCCGAGCACTCCGACGGTGATCAGGTCGGTGGTCGAGGTGGAGAGCAGCGACCCGAACAGGTAGGCGTTGAGGTTGGCGCTTGTCGCGTCGGACAGGCCGACCAGCAGGACGCCACCGGCGATGCCGCCGTAGAAGAGCAGCGCCAGGGCCAGGTCGCCGGAGGTCCGCCCGCGAGCGCGGACCACCTCGATGGCGATCGCGCCGACCGTGGCGACGATCACCGCCACCAGCACCGGCGAGCGGTTGAGGAGCAGGCCGGCGCCGACGCCTGTCAACGCCACGTGCCCGATGCCGTCGCCGATCAGTGTCAGCCGGCGCTGCACCAGGTAGATGCCGAGCGCCGGCGCGGCCAGGCCGATCACCAACGCGCCGATGAGGGCGCGCTGCATGTAGGGGTACTGGAAGAGTTCCATTTCTCAGTTGCTCCACAGCCCGGCGGGCTCGTCGGGACCGTGCGGGTGCACGTGGTCGTGGTCGGGCTCCGCGTGGTGGCCGGCCGGGTCCGGAACCGCGCCGTCGTGACAGATGCCGCCCTGGTGGACGACGACCGCCCGGGTGATCACCGGTCGCAGTGGGCCCAGCTCGTGTGCCACCAGCAGCACCGTCCCGCCGTCGGCGACGAAGTCGCGCAGCGCGCCCGCGAACGCCTCCTGGCTGGCCGCGTCCACCCCGGCGGTGGGCTCGTCGAGGATCAGCAGCTCCGGTTGGCCGGCAAGCGCGCGGGCGATCAGGGTGCGCTGCTGCTGACCGCCGGAGAGGGTGGCCACCGGGTCGCCGGCCCGGTCGGCGAGCCCGACCGAGCGCAGGGCCGCGTCGACGGCGGCCCGGTCGGCGGCGCCGGGTGGACGCAGTACGCCCCGGCGGGCAAGCCGGCCGGAGGCCACCACCTCGCGGACCGTGGCGGGCACGCCTCCGCCGGCGCCGAGGCGCTGCGGCACGTACCCGATGCGCTGCCACTGTCGGAACTGGCGCAACGGCCTGTCGAAGAGGGTGATCGAGCCGGCGCCGAGCGGCACGAGGCCGAGGATCGCGCGGATCAGCGTGGACTTGCCGGAACCGTTGGCCCCGAGCACCGCGACCACATCCCCGGCGGTCACGCTGAGCGAGACGTCCCGGAGCACCGGGCGGCCGTCGTAACCGACCGCGCCGTGCTCGACGGTGATGACGGGGGTGCTCACGAGCAGCTCAACGCCGTCCGCAGGGTCTGCAGGTTGGTACGCATCACCGAAAGGTAGTCCGAGTCGCTGCCCGCGGCGAGTCCTTCGATCGGGTCGAGCACCGCGGTCTTCGCGCCGACCTGACCGGCGATGGTCTCGGCGACCTTCGGGCTGACCAGCGACTCGAAGAAGATCGTGGTGGCCCGGTGCTCCTTGGCCTTTTCGATGACCTGGGCGAGCCGCTGCGGCGAGGGCTCGACGTCGGGGGTGAGCCCGGTGATGCCTACCTGGTCGAGCCGGTAGCGGTCGGCCAGGTAGCCGAACGCGGCGTGGCTGGTGACGATCTCCCGCCGCTGGCAGGTTGCCAGGCCCTGGGTGAACTCGCTGTCGAGGGCCGTGAGGTCGGCGCGCAGCGCCGTGGCGCGGGCGGTGTAGTCGGCGGCGTGGTCCGGGTCGACGGTGCCGAGACGCTTGGCGAGTTGGTCGCCGATGCCGGCGAGGCGGGTCGGGTCGAGCCAGACGTGCGGGTCCTTGGCGTGCCGGTGCTGCTCCTCGCCCTGCTCCTCCTCGCCCTCGTGGTTGTGGCCACCGGCGCTCGCGTCCAGCAGCGGCTGCACGCTGGCCACGTCGAACACCCGGTCGTCGTCGTCCTGCGCGACCGCCTCGTCCACCGCCGGCTGGAAGCCCTTGAGGTAGACGATCATCTCGGCCTCGGTGACCTGACCGACCTGGCTCGGGCTGAGCTCCAGGTCGTGCGGCTCGGCGCCGGGCTTGGCCAGGTTGGTCACGCGGACGGCGTCACCGCCTACGCGCTCGGCGAGGAACTGGAGGGGATAGAACGCGGCAACCACGTCGACCCGTTGGGGATCGGCGCCGGCGGCGCCGCCGGTGGAGCAGCCGGCGCCGGCGCTCAGGGCGAGCAGGGCGGTCGCGGCGGCCAGGACACGGGACGTGGTGCGGTTGGTCATGTCCCCAACTGTCCGTGGTAACGACAATGATTGTCAAAAACGCATGCTTGCATGTCAGAGCAGCTTCGCCAGACCCACAGTGACCAGCAGGGTCAGCATCAGCAGCCGGATCAGCCGGGTCTGCGGCGCCTGAACCGGCCAGGTGGTCGCCAACAGGGCGATCAGGGCGGCGGCGAGGGTCAGCGTCAGCAGCCCGCCGACCACCCCCGGCGTGAAGAACGCCACCAGCACCACCACCAGGGTGAGCAGGAACACCGACGTCGGGTTCGCCCCGGCCAACCGGGCCAGCAGAGGGCGCTGCGTACGCTGCATCCCACAGACTCTACGAGGAGGAACCCCCGGTGCTGGTGACCAACCGGTTCGTGGTCGACGTCGATGTCGCCGACGGCTTCACCGAACGGGCGCACGCCGCCCTCACGGCCCTGGCCGCCTGCCCCGGCTACCTGCGCGGCCAACTGGTCCGAGCCCTGGACGACCCCCGGTACTGGTCGCTCGTCACCGAGTGGGAGTCGGTAGGCACCTACCGGCGGGCGCTGGGCGCGTTCGAGGTCAAGGTGAGCGCGGTGCCGTTGCTCGCCGAGTCGGTCGACGAGCCGTCCGCGTACGAGGCGCTGGCCAGCGCCGCGCCCGGCGGAGCCGTGGTGGTCGCCGAGAGTGATCGGGCTGCGGGTCCTTACCGCTGAGCGGCAGGACACTACGCTGCTCCTATGACCGCACCCGCCCCGCCGCCCGGTCCCGGTGTGGCTCCGCCGTTCGCCGCGCCGCCCACCGAGGGTCGCCGGACCCGGCTCTGGATCGGCCTCGGCGTCGGCGCCCTCGCCGTGGCGCTCTGCTGCGGCGGGGGAGGCACGGCCGTCGTCGGCCTGGCCGTGAGCGGCGTGCAGGCGGTTCGCGAGCAGGGCCGCACGGTCACCGGCGACTACTACCAGGCGCTCGTCGAGCGAAATTACGGCCGGGCGTACGACCAGCTCTGCGACGACGCGCAGCGGCGCGAGTCCCGCCCCGAGTTCGAGCGGCGGGCGGCCGCCGAGCCGCAGGTCACCGCGTTCCGGGTGGGTGAGGTGGACACCACCAGCCTGACCGTTCCGGTCGACGTGACCCTCGACGGCGGCGACCGGGAGCGGCAGCAGGTCAGCCTGGGCCAGGACGGTCAGACCGGCGGCATGGAGGTCTGCGGGGTGAGCTGACCCCCGCCCCCGGTATTCTGCTGGGCTCGGGGCGCCGGTGGTCGTACCGTTGTCCCGAACCGACCGATCCATCCACATCTCGCCCCCGCCGACCGCCAGCCGGCGTAGGAGGAAACATGCCAGCCGACCGTATCGACGCCGTCGTCAGCCTCGCCAAGCGCCGAGGCTTCGTCTTCCCCTCCAGCGAGATCTACGGAGGCACCCGATCGGCGTGGGACTACGGTCCGCTCGGCGTGGAGCTCAAGGAGAACGTCCGCCGGCAGTGGTGGAAGACAATGGTCCAGCAGCGTGACGACGTCGTCGGCCTCGACTCCGCGGTGATCCTGGCCCGCAAGGTGTGGGAGGCGTCCGGCCACATCGCCGAGTTCGTCGACCCGCTCACCGAGTGCCAGTTCTGCCACAAGCGGTTCCGGGCCGACCACCTCGAGGAGGCGTACGAGGCCAAGCACGGCCACCCGCCGACCTCGCTCGCCGAGCTCAACTGCCCCAACTGCGGCAACAAGGGCACCTTCACCGAGCCGAAGATGTTCAACGGCCTGATGAAGACCTACCTCGGCCCGGTGGAGAGCGACGAGGGGCTGCACTACCTGCGCCCGGAGACCGCGCAGGGCATCTTCGTCAACTACAAGAACGTCGAGACGGTCGCCCGCAAGAAGCCGCCGTTCGGCATCGCGCAGACCGGTAAGTCGTTCCGCAACGAGATCACCCCGGGCAACTTCATCTTCCGGACCCGCGAGTTCGAGCAGATGGAGATGGAGTTCTTCGTCGAGCCGGGCACCGACGAAGAGTGGCACGAGTACTGGCTCCAGGAGCGCTGGAACTGGTATCTCGACCTCGGCCTTTCGGCGGACAATCTGCGCCTCTACGAGCACCCCGCGGAGAAGCTCTCGCACTACTCGAAGCGCACTGTCGACATCGAGTACCGCTTCCAGTTCGGCGGCACCGAGTTCGCCGAGCTGGAGGGTGTCGCCAACCGCACCGACTTCGACCTGTCCACGCACAGCAAGCATTCGGGCGTCGACCTGTCGTACTTCGACCAGACCAAGAGTGAGCGCTGGATGCCGTACGTCATCGAGCCCGCCGCCGGTCTGACCCGCGCCGTGCTCGCCTTCCTGCTGGAGGCGTACGACGAGGACGAGGCGCCCAACACCAAGGGCGGCGTGGACAAGCGCACCGTGATGCGGTTCGACCCGCGGCTGGCCCCGGTGAAGGTGGCGGTGCTGCCGCTGTCCCGCAACGAGGCGCTCTCGCCAAAGGCGAAGGACCTCGCGACGCTGCTGCGTAAGCGCTGGGTGGTGGAGTTCGACGACTCGCAGGCGATCGGCCGCCGCTACCGCCGGCAGGACGAGATCGGCACCCCGTTCTGCGTCACCGTCGACTTCGACACGCTGGACGACAACGCCGTGACGGTGCGGAATCGCGACACCATGGGGCAGGAGCGGGTCTCGCTGGACCAGGTCGAGCGTTACCTGATCGAGCGCCTTCCCGGCTGCTGACCTGATAGCGAAAGTGCCTCCTCTCCACCGCCGTGGAGAGGAGGCACTTTCGGTTCTCGTGGCAGCCCGGAAAATAGCCGTGCAAATTGTCGACCAGCGGCGGGTCGCGGCCGATGAAATCAATTCAATGCCATCCTTCGATATCGTGATCTCAGCCGGAAGGAAAGTGAGACCACGTTGGCGAAGCGATTTTCTGTCCTCCGCTTGACCGCTGCGGCGTCGATTGTCGTGGGACTGCCGGCGCTCGCGGGCTCCTCGGCCCAACACAGTGCCGCCCAGCCTCCCCCTGCCGAGGCTGCCGCCCACGCCACCCCGCTGCCGAACGCGTCATCCGCGCCCCGCCTGTCGACCGGTCCCGTCGCCATGGTCCCGTCGTCCGTCGAGGGGATCATCGAGGCCGCCCAGGAGAGGCCCGAGCCGCCTGTCGCGTCCCGCCGCGCTCGCGAGCCGGTTGGGTCTCCCGGGGCACGCACGACACGTCTCTCCCCCGTCACGGCGATCCACTCGCAGACCGCGGTCGACCGCGGGGCGCTGGTCACCTGGACGACGTCGCCGACCTGCCTCCTGGCGGGGCACGACACGATGGGGTGGGCGTGGCTGGACGACCTCGCCACAGGGACTGTGGTCCGGGTCAGGTCGGGGCCGTGCGCGGGCACCTATCAGGTGGTCGGGCACCGGTGGCAGCCGCGCAAGGGCGGCTCGCTGCCTTCCTGGATGGGCCACTACGACCTCGTGCTCCAGACGTGCACGGGGCGGAGCGGAACGGGCTTCAGCACCGCCCGACGGATGGCTCGCTAGGCCGGGTCGGGTCGGCCCCGAGCGCCAGGCATAGGTGGAGGAACCTCTCCTTATACTCGGAGAGTGAGTGATGTTGCGGTGGCGACCGGACGCCCGTTGACCCTGGGCGGCTACCAGGTGTGGCCGCCGGTGGTGCTTGCGCCGATGGCCGGTATCACCAACGTCGGGTTCCGCCGGCTCTGCCGCGAGCAGGGCGGCGGCATCTACGTCTGCGAGATGATCACCACGCGTGCGCTGGTCGAGCGCAACCCGAAGACGCTGCACATGATCGCGTTCGGCGACGACGAGCAGCCGCGCAGCCTCCAGCTCTACGGCACCGACCCGGAGGTCACCGCCGCGGCCGTGCGGATGATCGTCGAGCGCAACCTGGCCGACCACATCGACCTCAACTTCGGCTGCCCGGTCCCCAAGGTCACCCGACGGGGCGGTGGCGCGGCGCTCCCGTGGCGACGCCGGCTCTTCGCCCGCCTGGTCCGGGCCGCGGTGGACGCCGCCGCACCCTCCGGGGTGCCGGTCACCGTCAAGATGCGCAAGGGCATCGACGACGACCACCTGACGTACGTCGAAGCGGGGCTCGCCGCCCAGGACGCCGGCGTGGCCGCCGTGGCCCTGCACGGGCGGACGGCCGCGCAGCGCTACTCGGGCACCGCCGACTGGGACGCGATTGCCACCCTGAAGCAGGCTCTCGACGTGCCGGTGCTCGGCAACGGCGACATCTGGGAGGCCGACGACGCGCTGCGGATGGTCGCCCACACCGGTGTCGACGGTGTGGTCGTCGGTCGTGGCTGCCTCGGCCGGCCGTGGCTCTTCGCCGACCTGGAGGCCGCCTTCAACGGGCGGCCCGAACGGCGCCTGCCCGCCCTCGGCGAGGTGGCGGTGACCATGCGCCGGCACGCCGAACTGCTCGTCGACCAGTTCGTGGCGGGTGCCCGCAACCCCGCCCGGGGTGAGCGGGACGGCTGCACCGACTTCCGCAAGCACGTCGCCTGGTACCTGAAGGGCTTCCCGGTCGGTGGCGAACTGCGTCGCTCGCTGGCGATGATCGAGAGCCTGGCCCAGCTCGACGACCTGCTCGGCAAGCTCGATCCGGCGGAGCCCTTCCCGGTGGCCGCCCTCGGCCAGCCGCGTGGGCGCACCAACTCGCCCGGCAAGGTCTCCCTCCCGGACGGCTGGCTGGCCAGCCGGGACGACGACACCGTTCCCGAGGGCGCCGAAATGGACGACTCCGGCGGCTGAACCTCCGGCCGGCTGAGCAAGACGCCCCGCGAACCTTCCTTCCGAACGCTGCCTCGGCGGGGCTGGGCAGATGAGTTCGGCGTCCTATCGAGCTGATGTCGTGAACGAATCACCCGCTCGGCCCGGTCGGCCCGCTCGGCCCGCTCGGCCCGCTCGACCCGCTCGCCTCGGTCGCCTCGGTCGGCCGTCCCCTGATTCGTTTACGACATCAGCTCCAAAGGACCCACGACACGGTCGGCGAGCAGATCCTGGCCGTCCTCGCCACCGACTGAGGTCATGCCGAAAGGGCCGGACCCCGGTGGTGGGGTCCGGCCCTTCGGTGGTGTGCTCGCGGGGTCAGCTGGTGGCGTAGCCGCGGGTGGCGATCCAGTCGGCGAGGTGCTCGACGGTGACC
>NZ_JBFAQS010000023.1:0-112080 GCF_040678875.1 Micromonospora sp. NPDC049274 | reverse complement strand
CGTGGAACCACCACCGCAGCCGAGCCATCCGCGCGCCCCGCATCCGGGCCAGCCCCCAACCCCGGCGTCACCCTGGTCGGCGGATCAAGCAACGCACCGACAGCGGAACTCGCACCAGGAGACACCGTGGTCGCCTCGTCGCCAGACGGGTCGTCCTGCGTGATCTCGACGAGATGCACCGATCCGTCGTCAAATCGTTCGGTGACAGTGAAGCGGGTACCGGCGGGGATGAAAATCTGGATCCAGTCGCCGTGAGTCAGCCCAGTCCTCAGGGTGAAGGTGACGATGGGTGGTGGCCGGCGTCCTCGCAGCGGTCTCACGACGAGCGGGTGACTCAGGGTCAGGACGTCGTTATCGACGCCGAGCGCGGTCATGGCGACATCAGACAGCTTCACGACAGCCTGACCTGTGTAAGTGCTCGTGGGGGTTACGTCCAAGATCCTGCTGACGTACTGCGCGGTAATCTTGGCTAGGTCATGCTCTTCGTGATCGAGATCATGCAGGATCTCGACAAATTGCGTCATGCCGGCGACGCGGAATGCCCGGAGCAGCATCTCTCGGCGGCTCGCCGTGAACACCTCCTCCGAATCCATGTACTCAGCACCGAAGTACGCAGAAGCCATCGCGAATTCCTGCTGGGTCAGGTCGCCCTGGCCCCACCTCGATGCCCGCATGAGATGCCCCGCAACGGCTGGTAGCGGGGTCCGACGGCGCAACCCATACCGGTTGGCGTGGACCGCCGCCCGCTCGATGACCTCAGCTACGGGGTACGAGGGCGATTGCCGCAGGTCCCTGTCGATCTCACTCAGGAACGTTCTGAACAACTGGGCGCCATCGCCGCCGGGGACCAGGTACGCGTCGGCGATGGCCTCAGCCTGCACACGCATCCGCAGATTCGTCAGCCTCGGCGTGCTCATCGGGGGATCCAAGGTGCGCAGGTCACTCTCAGGTGCCACGAACACGGTCTCCCCGAGTTGCTCCGACAGCATCGCGGCGACGTTGCCGAGCCACCACAGTCGGTCCCGGTTGTACACCTCCCCGCGGGTCCCGACCATATAGCGGCCCGATGAGTCGTTCACCTCCCAGCGGCGGCGGTCCTCGCGCCAACGCAGCTCACCACTGATCCGAGCCGCCTGGACAACAACTCGGCCGCTCTCGTCGAAGGCCACAGCGACGGAGGCATGCCCGGTATCCAAAGCAACGGCGAGATCTTCGGCGCTGATACTTTCACCCGCCGAGGAGATGTTTGCAGCCAGCTTCTCCAATTCCCCTTCGTCAAGCCCTTGGCCAAGAAGTTCCGCGCCAAGGTTCAACTGGCCCGACTCGGTGACAGTAAAGGTCCAGGCGAGCTGGCGATTATCGGTGACAAGCCCCGGCGGCAGGTCACCGAGCGGACGCCACAACGCATTGAGCTTGCCGCGCTCCTGGACCCGTATTTCGCTTGGACCCACGATTTCGCCGAACCGCAGGTCGAGTTGTCGACGGAGTTCAGCCGTACTACCGAACGTACCGAGTATGTCACTGGGATCCAATGCGACCGCTCCTGGCGGTACTGACACCGCGGCGGTCAGCGGAAGGAAGATCAGCTCGGCATCAGGTGGCGTCGGCCGCATCAATGTGCCGCGCTGGCCATCGAGGAAGGTGACCCCGACCGAGTCGGCGATGACATTGAAGGCACGGGTTGCGCCACCACGGCCTTCAACCAGAATCAGGCCTCGCGAACCCAGCGGCGATGCCCACAGCGCCCAGGAGACGGCGTCCAGGTGCGGCACCCGGAAGATCGGGTGGACCTGGTCGTCCCGCAGTCCGAGGGCCCGACGCTGATAGTTCAGCAGGTCCGCTCCCGGCTGATCGCTCGCGGGCGGCGCCTCGTGGCCCAACGACCTTTCGAGCGAGACGTCCGTGGCGATCGCAGCCATCAGAGAGTTGGTGTCGAGCGGTTCGCCGCGGTCGCGGTCCGGGTTCACTCCCGGCAACCAGGGGAAGTCGCGCATCACCTCCTCGGCGTCGCGTCCCCGCGGAGGCACTGGCCCTCCGGTACGACCGGATGAATCCGTCACCTTCGCAGCCAGCAGCACGAGCGGTGTCCCAGTGGGCACGAGCACCGTTGCACGTCGAACTCGCGACACGTCGAGGCCGTATGGGAAAGAGATTCTCAGGTACCCGGGAGGGATCGGCCTGGACGTTGTGCGCGCCACCACCGGATGAGCGAGGACGAACTCCCCAGCGCCGTTACCAATTAGTCCCAGCCGCTGCGCCTGCGGGAGGGCGAGTTGAACAGGGCGGGCGTAGCGCGGCACATCGGCCAGGCCGATCACAAACTGAGCGATGTCAGCGAGCGCCTGGGCCCCGGCGCGGAGACTTTCCGACCCGGTGCCGCCCACCAGGTGCCGCAGATAGGCGGCCATATCGGTGCCCAGAAAGGCTTGGGTGAGGAGCCACTCCTCCGCCGCGGCCGGCGACTCTCGGCCGGGGCCCCACCCGGGCGGCTGCGCTTCCGATCCGTGGGCCTGCTGGGCGGCCCTAACAGTGTTGAGATACATCCGCGCAACATGACGCTTTCTCAGCTGGTTCACTTCGTTCGGGCCCGGCAGATCTTGGTAAACAACCCTGCCACCCACCTCGGGCCCGCGTCGCCACAGGGCCGTTCCGGGATGAATGAGCATCTTGCCGGGCCGAAGTTCTTTGATGTCGACGGCATGGTCGGTGTCGATGACCACATGCACGTACTGCGGGGGGACCTCCATCGGCTCAACCGAGGCCAATAGCGGAAATGGCAGGAACAGACCGGGATCCGCCCCACCGAGCCGACGAAGTTGTTCGCGGGGCAGCACCACGTGGACCCTCGCCCGATAGGCGGTGGTGGCCTCGGCGCCGAAAACTTCCTGCACCAACTCCGCGAGAGCGACAAGAGCATCATGTCGGGGGTTGTTCCCGTCGGCCCACACGCCGACCAGTTCCGACATCTCTATGCTCAAGTAGGCATCGGCCAGCGCGATGCGGTACTCCTGCTCAGGATCGGGCACCTCGCCGGGACCCCGCAGACGCTCGACCCGCTCGGTCAACTGCTCCTGCGGAAAGTAACTTGCCGCCAGCGCGAACGGCTCGGGTGCGCGCTCCGGGTAACGGGCGAGGATGTCGTCGCGCCGCCGCACCAGGGTACGTGCGACGGAGAAGTCGAGGCCCACTTCGGCGATGGTGCGGTAGATCTCGTCGTCGGTGATGTCTCGGAGGCGGCGGGCGGAACGCCGGACATGATCGTCGGTGACGCCACGGAAGACGGTGCCGTTCCGGCTGTGCTCTGGATCTCGCAGGGTGTCCAGTTCGTCGACCCGCTCGCCCAGCCGCTTGGGTAGGCCGTGGCGGTCGAAGAGCAGCGCGGCAGCAAACCCTGTACGCCAGGGCACACCCTTGGCGGTGACCACCCGGTCGTACCCGGAACCAACGACGTCGTCGTTGCCCAGCCAGGCATCCACGGCGATGCCGTCGCCCAGCACGGCCAGATAGCCGGCGTCGCCGAGTCGATCTTCTAGATCGCGCTTAGCCGATGGTACAAGTCCAGTCGCTTGCAGTGGGCCTGCCGGCAACTCGGGGGCGTTGATCGCCATCCGCACTAGGGGCACGTTCACTTTAGCGAGCTGGTAGAACCTTGCGACCACGACCGCATTCTGGGCTTGCAGCGGTGACGCGACCGCCTCCACATACCAATCTCGCCCTTTTGAGTCGACGAAATAGCCGGCACTTTCGGCCACGTCGCCAAATCGCAGTGCTCCGGTGAGGTCGCGAGAACGGCCGAGCTTGGGAAGTTTATCGTTGAGTCGGAGCCGACTCCAGGTGTCGATCAACTGTTGTTCGAGTCGTTGCCGGCCGGCCACGCGTTCGTAGTGATACCGCAGCGTAGCGGGTTCGGTGAACATCGTGTCGAGTTCGGCGATCTTGTCGGCGTACGTCCCGCGGTAGACGAACAGCCCGTCACGCTCGATCAGATCGCCGGCCGCGTCCGTGGCGAAGTGCTCATCGAACGTGACCTCACCGGTTCGGATTTCCCCATCCCGCGGATACGGCTCGTATCGACCGTGCCGAGTATACGACGAGAAGTCCGCCTGAAAATACTGATGGACGCGGTAATAGGTTTGCCGGACGGCGAAGACGTCCGCGTCGCGCAACGGGCCGGGCGCGGTCGTGTCGCCCAACGCCAGCCGCACCACGAACGAGAACGCCTCGTCCGCGCCATGCTTTCCGGTCAGGTAGAAACCAAACGGATCGGAATCGACCAGTCCCAGGACGAACCGCAGCTGCCGCTGCTCATCGCGGTGCCCGGACCCGCGCACCAGCAGATCCCGATACCGTCGGATCAGCTGCACCGCCAGCCGGTGCTCCGGCACCGCGTCGTGCGTGTGCTGATCCTCGCCGTACTGCCGCCTCGAGTTGACTTTGTCCATGTCGTGGAACAGGATCCCCAGCGCCACAACAGCGGTCTCGCCGCTCCCGCGGTCGGCGTAAGTCAGCCGTCGATACTGACCCAGCACCATCTGCACGTGCGCGTCATAGGTGTAGTCTTCATCCAATGCCGCGATTTCGTCGAATCGCCGGTCGAGTTCAGGTACCTCCTGGCGCAGCAGGTCCACCATCTGAACCACCGCGCGCGGGTCGTCACCGGCCCACAACTCGACAAGTCGCGTGCGTAGCGTCGCCAATTCCTGGGCCCGCTGCGCCGCTGTCGCTCTCAACTCGACGAAATTCTGCGCCTGGTGCTTGTCGGTGACGCTGAGATCGACACTCAACTGACGGTGGTTCTCCGCCAACGCGAGAGCGATCGCCGCCTGATCAGCCCAGGGCACCACCACCCGCTCCATGAAAGTGTCAGTGGCGGCGACGTCAGCAGGCTCCACCCCATGGGCGGCAAGAAATTCCTCCCACATCTCCCGGCGGGCGGCGAACGGCAGCAGCTCGTCCTCTGGCGCCAGCGGATAGGCGCGGCGCTCAACGTAGGGCTCGCGCGCCTGCCACCACGTCACCACCATATTACGTAGCAACGCACCCTTACGCGCCAGGCTGGACTCATCAATTGAGCCCTCCTGCAATTCATGAATGGACGGCCACGGATCGAAATCGGGACGCAGCCGCTCAACCGGCACATACAACCGGCTACGCAACTCATCCAACCCCCGAACCTCACCCGCCCAATCCGCCATCGGCCCCCGCACCGGCAATGTCTCCGGATGATCGGTAAACGTCACCAACGAGCCGCGCAACACCGACGGCGCCACCATATTCCGAACCACGTCAGCCGGCACCGAGAACACATTCGGCTCCAACTCCCCCCGAATGCCGAACACCCGTTGCCCCGCCAACGCCGGATCGACCAGCGCCGACGCGGTTCGACTCACCTCGACGTAGTCGGGCACGGCCATCAGGAACGAGCGCACCAACGGCGTAGCGTGATGCCCCTGCGGAAGATTCAACTCGGCCCGGAACCGCACCATCGATGCCGCGATCTTCAAAGCCGCCAACGGCCGACCACCGATCAACGTCAACGCCCCGTCCACCGGCAACGCCAACACCACCCGACCACCCGGCCCCGGCTCCTGCTGCACATCCGCAGCATCAGCCACCGCCACCTCCGCATCGCGGCCACCGCTGAGATCCTGCCGCTGCGACGCGACGACATACACCCGCACGAACTGCCGCCCACCACGCCGCTCCACCTCAAACGGCGCCCGTGCCACCACCCCCGACAACGAGGCCGCGCCGTCCCACGGACCCGTATACCCGGGCCTCGTGGATACCGGATAACCAACCCCGTCAATCAACGAACCCGAAAGCACGACCTCTGCCGACGACGGCCGGCCACCCCCCTGCCGAGACATGACGGGCCTGGCCGAGACACGATCCGGCTTCTGGAAAAGCGGATTCCGCCACTCAGGTACCCATTCTTTGCCGGCGCGCCGCCAAGCCCGCACAACATGCTCGATCCGGATACCGCCCGGAAAAACAACCTCCGCTTGCATAGGGAAGTGCGAACGCCGCATCGTCGCCGGGATATCCACGCCACCCGGTGGCCTGACTTCGTACAGGTATCCCTTCTGGAAAGCCACCACACTGCTGTCGGTTGACGGCTTTACCCGCGAGGTGGAGACGAAGCCCTGCGCGCCCTGGAAGAACTCTTGGTAGGCGTGCAGATCCGACGGCAGCGTCGGGTCACGTGGCGCGAACCCGCTCCGCACGATCTCTGACCAGTGTCGGGTGTCCACGCGATACAACGGCTCATCATCGACCCGCCAAATCAAGACGTCACGTCCGTCAGAGTGTTCGCTCCGCTGCAGCCTCAGCAGATCCGTTTCCGATACCTTGACTCCGGGAACGGCCGCGGCGAACGGGGCGCGCGGCCAATTTGGTGAGACGCGCCGACGGTACGGGAAGAGGACCGAATCTTCATAGAAGAAGTTTGAATGTTCCAGATATGGTTCGGTCCGGCGCCGGGAACGGGTCGAAAGCAGATCCTTTTCGTTTTCTTGCAGAACGTCGATGGCCCGTCGCAGCCGCTCGACGAAGTCCTGGCGGAAACTCTCCGGGTCGGCGCCCTCCAACGTCTCCGCGTGTCGGCGCGTAAGCCATTGGTAGGTCTGGATCAGGCCTGCCGCCACAGCCGGCAGACCACCTGGACCACCCGCCTCATCCAGCAACAAGCCGGCGCCGCCGAGGCTCGGGTTGATGACCAGGAACACGTCGCGCAAGCGGTGGATCGCCGACTCCATCACGGCAGACGTCACGACCTCGGCGGTCGCCTTGTTCAGCGTTTCCGAGATCGCCTCGAGATTTTGGGTGAAGGAGGCTTCCGCATCCGAGGCGGAGTCGGTGCTCTGCTCGGACGAGCCGTCCGGCATGTTCTCGTGATCGCGGGGCGAATCCGCGTCGAACTCGCTCTGGGTGGTTTCCTCCGAGGAAGAAGTGTCCTCAGTTTCGGAATCGGGTGACGGGTTGTCGCCCCTGAGAACGCGTGCGCCCGGCATCATCCGCGTCGGTGAATCGACGAGGGCATCAGAGTTTCGGGCTCCCTCGATTGAGCCCGGCTGCTCTCGCCCGTCGACTGTTGGGTCGCCACCGTGCTGTGCGAGGACGCCCTGCGCGGTCACCGGCATCGACAGCGGCCCCTGCAGAGCCAGAGGCAGAGCCTCCCAAGTCCCCCGCTTGGGCAGCGAGAACAGGGTCAGATGGCGGGCGGCGCCCTGTTTCTGAGCAGCGCCTTCTCCTTCGGCAACCTGCGTCTCGACGAGGACCAACCCGCCGGTGTCCAACCGGTGCACGAGGACGATGTGCGTCGGGATCCCCGGCTTCCTGCTCAAAACGGCCGTGTAGGCGCCACGGCGTAGCTCAGCCAATGACGTAATGCTCTGGGCAGCGAACGACCCACCGAACGACCGAGCCACCGCATCGGCGTCGGTCACGCCGGAGCCGTCATCCCGGACGCCCACCGGAATCGACAACGCCCGCATCACCTTCCGCACACGCGACACGCAGTCCGGCGTCCGCCCATCCCAAGCCGGCAGACCCACTAGCGCGGCAATGAGCTTCGGGTCAGGCGAGAGACGCGCCTCCTCCCCATTCGACTTCTTCACGGCCTGGTCGACGGCAACGGACAACTGCCCTGGCGGCTCAGACACATCGACGCTGTCGGGGATCGGTTCCGGTGCGACAAAAAGGTTGTCGGTGGCCGGACGCTCACCATCGGTCATCGATGCCAGCTCTACGGGTCGGCCAGCGGGTCCTGGCTGGTTCGCGGCGGGCCCAGACAAGGGCGGAGCTGACGGTCGAGGGCCGAGCTGCGGCGTCGTGTCGAGAATCGCTTGTTCTGTCCCGGTGAGGGCTCGCGAATCGACTCGTGTCGGCGTGGGGTTCAGGTCACCGCCGCTGCCGCGCACACCGGACAACGAACTTCTGGGCGCAGCGCCACCATCGAGGGCTCCGCTGCCCTCCACATCGACCTGCCCCCGACCCGCCCTCTGTGGCCCGACATCTGTAGCCTGCGCCGACTCCGGTGACACACCCACAGAATCTGACGGCCCCACGGCAACAGCGGAACCCTCGACCGACGCCGGCCCAGAAACCGGGGGCGCTCCGGAAGCCGGGACTGGAGCGGACGCCGGGGGCGCCGGGACAGGATCGGGAGCTGGAGGCGGGGAGACGGGAGCAGGAGTCAGGGGGGTGGGGACGGCCGGGGCGGGGCCGAGGATGACGGCTCGGGTGGGGTTGGTCTGGTCGAGGCTCGGTGTTGTTGATGTGTGGGGGTGGGTGAAGGCGCTGAGTTCGTGTCCGGCGGGTAGTGAGGTGTGGGCGCTGGGCAGTCGGATCGCGGCGGGTGGGATGTCCAGCGGGACCGACAGTCCGCCGTGGTGCGCCACGACTGCGGCACGTACGGCGTCGACCGGTACCGGCCCATCGAGGGTCGGCGGCTGCTGGGGAATGAGGGTGCGCCAGTTCGTGACGCTCGCCCCGGGCACCTGCGCGGCAAGGTCCTGTGGGATCGTCGGGCTTGTCGTGTCGATCCACACCTGCACGTGCCAGCCGTTGCCGGTGGCGTGCGTGACCCACTGCTGCACCTGCGCCACCGTGTCCTGACTCCACGCACCGGTGTCGGCGGGCACCAGATGCACGACCTGCGGCACCGCGCCCGGCGTCGACACCGAAGCACCCACCACCCACCCACCGCCACCCAAACCGGCGCCGGCGCCCGCTGTCTGGGCATTGCCCACGACCGGGGTAGCCCACTGACCGGGAGCCGCCGACGGCGACGGTGACCCCACCGCCCAGCTGCCCACGGTCGGCGGTGACTGCCCGCCCGCCGCGACAAGAGCTGCCCGACCCGCGGCGTCGCCAACTCCCGACGGATCGGCCCCCGACAGGCCGACGCCGGACGGATCGGCCGTCGTCGGGTCGACGCCCGCGCGCGTACCCGTCGCATACCCCGGGTTGGCCGCATGCTGCGGGCCGTTCGCATGCTCCGGGTTCGCAGCGGACTCCGGGTACGGCGAGTAACCCGCGCCGTACGCGTGCCCCGGGTTCGCAGCGTCCTCCCGGACAGGCGAGTAGTCCGGGGGTGAGTAGGCCGGGGGGGCGCCCGCGTCGTCGCGGATGCTCGCGTCGTCGTCGGTCTCGGGTGGTGTGGGTGGTGGTGTCGTGGGCACCACGCTGGTGTCGATGTCACTCGGTGGGATTGCGGCGCGGCCCGCCCACGACGGTGGGTGATGTGCCCGTAGCCATTCACCCGCCCGGGTGCCGGAACTACCCGCCAAACCCGACAGGGCTCCCGACGCGCCGGTCATCAACGGGCTCTGCACCGAGAACCCCTGCCCCTGAATACCGTTCGCGGCGCCCTCGGTCAACACCTCCGTGAACGCCTCGACCTGCATCTCACCCAGCGTCCGAGCGTTCTTCTCCCCCACGCTGTGCGTGAACGCCTCACCCACCGTCTTGAGCTGCGTGTGCGCGAACCGCTTCGCCACCGCCGAGCCCGCCGAGTGCACACCCAACCCGACCACACCACCCAACGACCCGATCCACGCCGACGTCGCCAAACTCTTACCGTTGAGCCCCCGCCGGTCTCCATCGGCGACCTGCACCGCCTGCACGAACAGGTCCATCAACACCTGCATGCCCACACCCACGGCCTGCATCGTGGCCACCGCGACCACCAACTCCGCCAACCACTTCGCGATCGTCAACTTCCCCGTCAACAGACGCACCAGCATCTCGCTGAGCACCTCAGGAAAAAACCACGCGATCGCCAACGCCGTCGCCAACTCGATCATCAACTCGACAATCGTCGCGACGATAATCAGCTTCGTGTACTCCACCTGCAACGCCGCATCATCAAAACCCTGCGACACCCGATGCACATACTTCGACGCCAACGGCAGATAACCCGGATCCTCCACATACCGCCGAGCATGATCCACAAAAGCCCGCTGCGTGTTCCCCTGCACACCACCAGCGATCCCCGCCAACACCGTCGCCAACTGCGGAGAAACATCACCCAGACTCGCACCCACCTCCGCCAACCGCGCGGCCAACAGACGCAACGCATCCTCACTCAAACCCGGGAACTGCTCACCGGTCAAGAAAAGGAAGAAACTCGCCACATCATCGGAAACCTCGATGGCCACGCTGCCACGCTCCCACTGCAATAACGAACCCGCACGCCACTCCGAAGAGGCGAGAACGTACGAACGTCAGGGATGACTTCTGTTGCGCCCGGCCATCATTTGGGCATCCGCTTCCGCTCGCGCGAAAAATTCGGCGGCACTCTGTACCCCCTCATGGGTCGGGTTCGTGAGCCCCGCCGTGAGGATTGCGAGATTCGCGGTAGCGGTACTGACCGTGCCCACCAGCTCCATGATCTGCTTGTCCGCCTCGCAACGGGGATGCGCCTGGTCCAGGAACTCCTCAACCGCCGACTTGGCGTCCTTCGACGCGTCGGTCAGCAACGCCATCACCGGCCGCAGACCGTCCGGATTGAACCGCGCGTCAACACCGATGATGGTCACGGAGCCCCTCTCCTGAGCCTAAGAGCCTTGCCGCACACTCGTTTGACGCGCCTACCGCGCCCCTCGCCATCGCCACCGACACCGCAGCCGCCCCTGGGGTGCGAGCATCACCGCGGCGCAGACTGGCGGTGAGACGATCAACAGGCACGACACCACGGACGGCCACGTCGGCGGGAACGCCACGGGACGATGCAGAACGCCCCGCAGCAACAGTCATGCCTGTCACAACGGATCCGGAAACAAAAAGTTCAGTGGTTGTTTCAAGATGTTTCCGGAAGCTGGCACTGCCCAAGATCAGCAGACGACGGTGAGATGCTCTGCCCCCGTGGAGCGCGTCGAGTTGCAGCCGAGGGCTCGCAGCAGCGTCCAGCACTCGGCCGCATCCACCGCGCCACGAGGGCACCCGACCGGCGACGGGCCCAAGCGGACGTCGTGCCGCCTGCCTGGCTCACCGTCACGGGTCGAGGCTGCACATCGACGAGCGGTGTGCAGCTCTCATCGAAGTGACGCCACCGCCACAGAACGTGGAGGTAGGCCGAGGTACGGGATCCTCTGGTGACCCACTCCCGCTATTTCGCAGGTAGCGCCACGGCCAGGAAGATGCGCGCCATGGCAGAGGCGAGATCCTTCGGGTCCTGGGCGGATTCGGCTTGACCACCGGTGGCTGCCGCCACCGAGCGCAATGTTTCCATATCTGCGCTCGCGCCGACACCGATGGAGAAGACCGGCACCTGCGGCTTGCTCTGCTTCAGTTGCGCGATCAAGGTTTTCTTGTCGATGGCATACGTGGAGTCGTCATTTCGGCCGTCGGTCAGGACGACGAGGATGGTTCGGCGATCCGGCCTTGCCTTCGGTCGCATGTAGTTGGTGGCGTCGAGCAACGCCTTGTACAGCGGGGTTCCACTCTTCGCGGCCGGCGTGTATGTCGCAATCTTTCGCGCGAAAAGCGCACGACGCGTCTCGCCGCCGACGGCAGCCGTGAGGGGTCCTACCGGGACCGCAGCCTCCGTGGGTGGGCTTCCGGGAGTCGGCATGCCGAAGAACCACAGGCCCAGGTCGGTGTCATCGGTGAACGTTTGCGCAGCCACGGCACCGAATGACCGGAGGAGGGATGCCTTCGTCTCGGTCCGGCCCCGCCCCACATCGACCGGAGCCGCCATCGAGCCGGAGCGGTCGATGATCACGAGGACTTGAAACAGTTCCGGCTGATAGCGGGCCCACTCGGTCACTGCTTGCCGCAGGTCAAGGTCCGGCAGGTTGATAGCTGTCGGCTCCGCGATCCTCACCGGCAGACCCGGCGGAACGGACCGAAGCGATGACGGCCCCCCATAACCATTGGGACGGAAGCCGGCGGCGAGAAGAGCGTTGCTGGTCTCAACCGAGCGAAGCTCGCCAATGAACCTGGTCAGCAGCCGACGTTGCGCCACCGTGGCGGAAGATTGTGCCGCTACGGCCACCGGGTAGTTGGCCTCGACTGTGATGCCGGTGGGATAGAGGCCCTGCACCTCGGCACGTCCGACGTCGTGTTGGTATCGCCAGAGCTGCTGCTCAAGGACGGGGAACACACCGAGATCGGCCAGCGCTTGCGAACCCGAGGGCAGGGCCGCAACTCTGCTCAGCAACGTGTCGGCAGATGTGCTTGCGTCGTACAGTCTGCCCCTCAGCGCGAGGGCCTTGAGCTGCGCCACACCGGCGTCGGTCCCGGCGGTGGCAACTGCGGCCTGTACCGCCAGGAATGACAGCAGGCCGACGGTGTCCTGACTCGGGTCGGGCATGCTGACCTTGACCGGTTTTCCCGTGACATTGGCCAGCAGCGTCTCCCAGGAGAACCCGGAGTGGGCCCAGGGGGTGGCTTCCACCTTGCCGGGCACGCCCAGGATCACCGGTGAGTGCGCCAGGGATTCGTCGTGGATCGGGTACGTGCGTCGATCTGGGTCGGCACCGTCCAACCAGCGGCTCGAAGACGGTATCCAGACCTGGAGGCCCTGAGGCAGGCCCTTCTGCGCGGTGACGGCGGACTCCTCCACCACCAGCTGGACCCGGTCGCACGCTGAGCCGCCGGTGTTGACGTCCTCGATCGCGGCAGCAACGACTGGCGCGATGTCTGGCGCTACGACAACCCGCAAGAACTCCGGCTTCGCTGTGCACGACAGACCGTGAGGAAGGACGCCAATGATCCCCGCGTGGTTCGCCGACACGGCAGCGGTGACGCCGACCAACACGACAGCGAGAAGGGCCGCCAATTTGCCCCGACGACGGCTACGACGCCTGTGACTTCGCGGTTCCGCGTTTTCCCCGGCTCGGTTCGCGTGGTCATTCTGCTGTCGTCCGTCCCCCGCCTCGCTGCCGCCTGGCGGCATCCTGTCTGCCGAGGCGGACTGGGGTGACACTTGGACAACCTGTTCTCGATCGAACGGTCCGCGGCTGTTCAGGTCCCTGGGGAGACGACCTCCTTCATTACTTACGGTAGCCATTCACGTCCTCACAGTTCACAGTGGTGCCTGTTTGGCCACCACTCGCGTGCCGAAGTGTTCGAGCAGGCTTGGCTTCGGGGGACCAAGGGGTTCGACCTGCTGCGACTCAACGGCCGGCGACGCCGCGAGGTTCAGACAGCCTTGAGCCGGGCCCCGGTGTTCGCTGCGCCGACAGAGGGGCATCCCGTCTGAACCAACACCGTCCGCAACGCGTTGAACTGGTCGCCCCCGACCCCTCGACAGGGCGCCGGGGTACGAACGTCCGAGGACGGCCACGCCGGCCGTGGGCGTCCCAGCTGCGCCCAGAGAGGAAACCATTGCCGGACGGGAGAAGGGACGCAATGGCCGCCGAGGCTGTCGGCTCGGGCCCAGGTGTGCCACTACAACTGTTACCCACGAGATTGCTCGTCTGCGGTCTCTGCGGGACTTCGATGGTGCTGTTCTGGTCGCAGACGAAAGCGCTCTACAGCTGTCGGGAATCCTGCCGCTCGTCTCACCTCGTCGCCGTCGCGACCACCCTCACCGTCGTACAGGCAATCCGAGCTCGAGCGCCGAAGCTCCTGCCGACGCGGCACGTGGCCACCGCGGCGCTGTTGCTGCCCGAGGTGGTCGCGTCGATCCGCATCGGGCTGAACATGTCGGACCTGTGGGTGCAGTGGCGCCAGCATCCGGCCATCCGCAGACAGCCGGGGGTCGAAGTCTCTTCGCAAGTGCGGCATGCTCGGGAGCTGGTGGCCAGTGGCAGCCTCGGGAAGGCTCTCCACGTGCTCGGAAACGCGCTCGCCACGGTAGACCCCGATTCCGTCCAGATTCGTCCGAGCGAAGCGGAAGGAGCCGTCCTGCTCGCCGAACTCGCGGTGCGGTGCGGCCGTCCCCGTGCCGCGACACGCTGGGCGGAGTTCGGTCTACGGGCATGCCAGTCGATGCACGGCATCCACTCCGCACCAACGTTGGCAGCCCTTCGCGTACTCGCTTCCAGCTATCGGTACGCCGGCCAGTACCACCTCGCCTGCCCGCTCTATCGCGAGCTCGCGGACACGTCCGTCGCAGTGCATGGCGATCAGGCTCTCAGTACGCTTGCCGCCAGGGCGAGTCACGCGTTGATGCTCTACGAGACCGGCCACTGCATTGCGGCCCGCCGGCAACTCAGCGCGACAATTTCGGCCCACCGTGACGCTTATCCGCTGCATAGCGACAGCGTCCGGATGACCGAATACCTCAACGTGATGCGGCAGCGCTGTGAGGCGTCACAGCACGTGCATCGCAAGCACGAACGCGATGCGGACCTTGCCAGCTCCTCGGGATCCTGAACGGGACCAGGTCCGCGGTCCGGGTTGCGCGGTCCTTGGCCAACTGCGGAAGGGCGGGCCCTGCTCACCCAGGCCGCCGTCATACGCCCGTCGCCAGGCTGACCACCGTCACACTGATCGAGGACGCGTCTGCCCATCGTCCGCGTCTCTCAGCGGACGCGTCGCGCCCTGACGGCCGGCACCGTTTTCGTCGACTCGAGTGCACCAGATGCCGAGCCGAGCGGGTGACGACGGGTCTCTCGCTAGCGTCGATCGGGGACGTAAGCTGCGGCCGTGCTGCAGGGACTGGACGAGGTCAGCTGGAATGAGTTGAGCCACGCGTACGGGGAGGCTCTCGACACGCCGAACCTGTTACGGCAGGCGGCCTCGCCGGACGAAGAAGCTGCTCAGGAGGCAGTCTCGGAGCTGAACGGCAGCATCTTCCACCAGGGCACCGTCTACCTCGCGACAGTGGCGGCCGTACCTTTCCTGGCCGAGCTGGCGCTGGCCGCGCCTCACGGCCGGGCCGACCTTGCCTGGATGCTCGGACAACTGGCCGACCCACAGCATGCGTACGGCGACGACTTCCCCGATGTGCGTGCAGCAGTCGTCGGGCAACTGCCGGCGCTCCTGGCGCTGCTTGAGGACGGCGATCAGGAGGTACGCGAGGCTGCGGCTTACGCGGCGGCTCAGGCCCGGACAATCCCCGAACCGCTCTGGCAGACATGGTGGGTGGAGACCAGTGAGCCGGTTCAGGCGTCACTCGCTCTGGCGCTGGGTCTCATCGATCCGGCCGCCGCCGAGCCGGTGCTGGCCGACCTGGTCCTACGTGCAGCGCCGCTGGTACGGGTGGCCGCAGCGGTGGCGCTGCTCCGGGCCGGGTTACCGTGGCCGGACGGTGCGATCGCCGCGGTGGTCGCAGCGATCGACGATGGCGCTTCGGTTACCTACTGCTGGGCGCACGGCGGTGACTGGTCCGACGAGCTGATGGTGGCGCCGCCGGCGCCGATCGCGCGGGATCTGCTCAACCGCCTCTTGCGGGCCCGCAAGCCGAAGACCCGGGAGCTTGGACTGTGGGCAGCATCGGCACGGTGCGACGCCAGCCGTTCGGCACCGCCGCAGATCGCTCCGTTGGTCGCTACTGCGTTGCACGACCCGGATTCCGGTGTGCGGAATCATGCTCTCGACACGCTCAGCCGGGCGGGAAAGGCTGCAGGGCGGTTCGCGGACCTGTTGGCGAGTGTCGCCGCCGGCTTCGCGCGGGAGGCCGGGGCGCCCGGGTTCACCGCCGAGTACCGAGCGGTCAGTGCCCTCGCCCGGCTCGGTGATCCTCGCTGGATCGAACCGGTGTGTGCGGCGGCAGCCGCAGGGCACCCTGCGCAGCGGTTGCTCGACGGCGCCCGCTTCGAGCCTGCGGTGCTGGCTGCGGTCCGCCAGCGCCTAGCCGACGAACCGGCCCGTGCCGATGTGCTGGCCGGGGTGCTCGGCACGTGGCGCGCCGCGGAGGCGGTGCCGGAGCTGCTTGCCGCCCTGCCGTACGAGGGGCCGCAGGTGGCGTGGGCGCTCCTGGAGATCGGACACGATGACGTCGCCGCTGTGCCGCACCTACTCGCACGGGCGACACAGACCGACGATCAGGTGGCAGCCCTGGCCATTCGACGAATCTCCGGCGACGTGCAGCCGCTCCTCGACATCCTCGACGCTGCCCTGTCCGGAAAGCGGCGTCTGCGGCCCGGCCCGCAGACGTTTGTCGACGAGTTGGGCGACGAGCTGCGCCCGGTACTGCCCGCAGCTCGCGGTCAGCTCACCGGCACGGCGGCCAGGACGCACCCGCAGCGGGAGGCACAGATCCTCGCCGCTCGGATGGTCGCCACCATCGACGGTGTGCAGCCCATCCTGACAACCGTGCGCGCGGTGCTCGCCGGTGGGCACACCCCGGCTCGCGCCGCCGCGGAGCTCGTTGCAGACCTGGCCCCTGCCCACCGCGACGCTCTGACCGATCTCGATCCGCTGCTGCGCAACCGGCTGGGCGATCGGTGGAGCCGAGTGGCGGCGTCGCGTGCCCTTGCTCGGCTTGGCGTGCCGTCCGTGGACCTGACCGAGCCGCTGGTCCACGGCGTCACCGACTACGCCGGCCGGTACGGCCTGGCAACGATCCTGGAGCTACAGGCGGTCGAGACGATCCCCGGTCTTGAGGAACTCGCCGCACGTGACAGCCGCCTCGGTGCCACCAGCTTCGCCGACGACATCGTCTGGGCCGACGAACTGCTGACCGACCGCATCTGTGCGGCCGTCGCCGCCCTGCGCCGCCTGGTCACGAACCCTCATGGTTCCGTCCATGGTGTGGCGTGACAGACCAACGCCACGGTGCGATGCCGACAAGATCAACAGCAGGTTGAGGCGCAGGATCCAACCGATCATGGCTCCTTCCACAGCAGCGTCGCGAAGTTGGCTGCGATGAAGCCGATGACCAGGCGCGGCGGTACTGGCGGGCACTGCGCTGGGCATGCCAAGAACGTCGACGGTGTTCCGCAGGCCCTGCGCGACCGGCTGCGCACCCTGTCGCTGCCACCAAGCGGTGCCGCAGCTCATGGCGATCAAGAACGTTGGAGCAGACACCGGCGGCCGGCTGCTGGTCGCGGCCGGCGACAACCCCGAGCGGCTGCACCACGAATCAGCGTTCGCGCACCTGTGTGGCGTCGCGCCGATTCCGTTCTTCTCGGGCATGACCAACCAACACCGGCTCAACCGCGGCGGTAACCTGCACGCCAACCGCGCCCTCTACGTCCTGGCGTTGGGCCGGCTCAGCTACGACGAACGCACCGCGGATACGTGGTCCGGCGCACCGCCGAAGGCAGGACCAAACGGGAGATCATCCGCTGCAGCAAGCGCTACCGCGCTAGCGAGATCTTCGGGGTCCTGACGGCCGCCGGGCAGACCCCTGTGCGTTCAGCCGGAGCGTCGGATCTTGCGCATGAGCATCGCCCAGACTCCGTACCCGGACCCGACACTCCCGGTGATGGCGCCTGCGGCGGAGCCCATGAACAGGGCGTTCGCGCAGTCCGGGCAGACCTCCCGGCCAGTGATGGTCGTCTCGAACGGCTCGCGGACACTGCGACCGCAGTCAGGGCACTCCCTGCCTGAAAGACCCATCATCACCTCGCGGTATCCGCCACGCGAACTGCTAAGCGACGTGCAAAGAGCGCGCCATGTCGCCAACGTAGCAACTGGAAGCACGGACGATCGCCTGGATTGTCACTGCTTCGCCGAACTCCTGCACTGAGCGCTTGGCCTTAGGAGCATCGCCAACGGGTGCGGCCGGCTCTTTGGCGGAGATCGGTGCCTCCAGCGGTCCCACCGCCCGAGGGGGTCGAGAACCTGAGCGGATCGATGTCCTGTGTCAGCAACCCTCCGGGCATGTCCGCCCCGGCCATGTGCTCGCCGGGCCGAGACAACCAGCCCAGCGCCGGGGTCACCCGGATCTCGGTCATTCACGTACCGTGGTCCTACCTCGCCGTGACGGGCGCATCACGGAAGGCGTTGACCGAGCAGGAAGCCGGGGCGAATGCAGCAGGGCGACGGACATGAACGCCACAAACTGGCGAGTCTGGACTTCCTGGGCGACGACTCCGCCCTGCGGGAGCAGGCCGATCGTGCGCTGCACGAAGCGGGACGAGAACTGCGAGCCGGGCAGTGCTCCGGGACGGACCACACGGGCTCCGTCCGCGTGATGGTCGACGCCCGGCGAGAGGTCTCAGCTGTCGCGGTCGCTCGCGACTGGCGCAGCCGGCTCGGCCCCAGCGAGTTCGCCGGTGCGCTCTTCGAGGCGTACGTCGCCGGCGTGCAGGCTGCCCTCGAATTGGCGGCGCTTCTCCGTCTGCAGGCGGAGGAGAGGGAGAGTGGTCCTGCAAGGCTGCAAAAGAGACCGCCGGACAGGGGCTCCGAGCGCGACGTCGACGAGCACGCCTGGCTGCGCGACACCTGGCGGACGCTGCACGACCTGGACGTGAAGTTGGAGGCTGCAGCTCGCCTGGGCAGATTGGACGACGAGTCGAGCATGTCGAGCCCCAACGGCTGTCTGACGTTGCGCGTCCGCAGAGGCGGCATCACCGGCATCGCCGGAGATGTCAGGCGGATCGCACGGGTGGATGCGGGTCAGCTGCAATTCGAAGCCCGTTCCCTCTTCCGCGCGTTCGAGCTGGCCAGCGCCGGACGGACTGGATCGTGAGGTAGTGAGATGATTGCCCTCAATGTCATCACCGACTCGCTGCGCGATGAGGGAGGCAAGTGGCTGACGTTGTCGGACCGGGTCGCCGCCATCAAGGTCGCTACGGAGCAGCTACATCTCGACCCCTCGGCCTTCTTCATCGGTGAGGCGAACGTCCTCATCCACTCGCTGGCGTACAACGACTTCCACGCCTTCATGGTCGCCGTCCTGGATGGCGCGGTGACCGAATTCGAGCAGGTCGGCACGGCCCTACGGCGCATCGCCGACGAGTACGACCGAGCCGACGAGGTCGTCTCACTGGACCTCAACAAGATCTACAAAGCCTAGCGACTCGTCGGGCGGCGTTCGGAGAAAGGGGGAGCACCCCGTGCCAGGTACGACTGATCTCGAGTACGGCGAACCGTTCAACAAGGCGTTCGACTACATCCGCTCCGGCATCGACACGGCGATCGCCAATTTCAACGAGATCGTCGAGAAGGTGCGGGAGTGGAAGTGGCTCCTCGGGCCGGCGGCACTCTTGTGGATCAAGCAGAGTCTGGAAACCACCCAAGCGGCACTGAACGCCGTCCTCGACCGCGTCGAGCAGTCCTTGGAGCGTCAACTGCCGGTGCTCTCGCTGATCGAGGTCAGCTTCCGCTGGGTCAACGACGTGAAGACACCGATCTCCGAGCTTTCGTCGGCCACCACCGATCCGGTCAACGAGAACCTGCCCAAGTGGACCGGTGACGCGGCGAGTGCCTACAACACCAAGGCCCTCAAGCAGAAGGCCGCGGTCGACGAGGCCGTCGTCAAGTCGGAGTTCATCAGCCAGTGGCTGTTCACGATCGCCAAGGCGAACGTCGACTATGCCGTCGAACTCGCAAAGATCGTGACGGGGCTGGTCGGCAAACTCGTGCAGGCAGCGAGTGAAGGCGGAACTGTGATCGACCTACCGTGGGCCATCTCCACCCTCGCCGAGTCGGTCGGTGAGTTGGTGACGGCCGGCCTGGACACTCTGCTCACGATCGGCCAACGCTTCGCCGACGCGCTGGGCAACATCCGGGACATCGCCACGCAGGTCGGCGACCACTCGAAGCTACCTGGTGGGCGGTGGCCGGAGGCCGTCCGAGGGTGACCGACGGGCGCATCACACAGTGGGTACGACCGCCTGGGTCGCCTTGAGGAACGTCAGCGCCTTCGACGCGAGCGTTTCCGTGGCGGCGTACGAAACACCGCCGACGGCCAACCAGACCTTCACCACCAGGTTGCCCGTGCGGGCGTGGACCATGTACTCGGCGTACTTGAAGCCGGGCTCGGAGCGCCTGGTGAAGGCTTCGGCCTCGTCGCCCACACCGGTGACGGCGCCGGCCGGAGTCATGACCGTCACCTGCGCCTTAGCTCGGTAGAGCAGCCGAGCCTCCTGCTCGCTGGCAGGCGTGGAAGCCTCCACCCGCAGGGTCGCCTCATGCCCGTCCTTCGTCCGCATCTCGAACAGACACGCCGCACCCGGCTGCCCGAGAGGTGGCTTCGGATCGGTACGGGCCACCGTCAGGGACAACTCCGCCAACGGCCGAAGATCAGTACGCTTGCACAGCTCCAGGTCCTGAGCGCGGTAGAGGGGGCCGGCCGAGGCGGTGGGCGCGGTGGAGGCAACGCTGCTCGTGGCCGGCCCGGCGATCGGCGCACCCGCAGGAGCCGAGGCACCGTCACAGGCGGCAGTGGCGAACACCGCAACAAGCGCCACGACAAGGCGAACGACACCGGCGGACGCGGACACGCCTCGAACATACCGGCTGCTGAGCTCGCCGACTGCCCGAGCGACGAGCCACTATGGTGCCGGATATGACCGCCGCAGAGACCCCGGAGCACATCACCCGGACCCGCATGGTCACCGCCCGGGCGATCCTGCAGGGCCAAGCCGATCTTCGGACGTACCCCCATCGTCTGCTGGCGGTGGTCTCCCATCACGGCCTCGGCGGCGACAAGGTCAGCGAGGCGGTTGCTGCCGCCGAGGTCCTGGGCCAGTTCGGCTGGGACCTCGTCAACATCTCGGAATTCGCCTCCAACAAGATCGTCTACGCCTTCCTGCGGAGACGGTGACGATGACTCTCAGCGCCTGTTGACCTGACCTCACCAACCTGCGTCAGCCGACCCGCTTCGTCACCGATGGAGTAGGCCTCCAGGCAGCACAGATATCCGCACCATCGACGAGTAGCACAATGCCGGCGTAGAACTCGTCGTCGCTGATGTCAGCCGACACTCGTGCACTGGATGACAGCGTGGCCGGCGCTGCGGCGTAGCCCACAGCAAAGTGGACGGTCACGCAGCCGCACCCGCACCCAGACCGACCCTGGACTGTGGCGAACGGCATCTGCGCGCAGGTGCCGGTGGGGCGGGATCTCTGAAGCGGTATCGCAGGCAGGCCCTCATCCGACATGTGCAGGCACCGCCGGGGGTCCTCTGCTGGACGGGAGAACTGCCCTACAGTCGACGGCACGCTCGACGGGAGGAGCCTCATGGACGAGAACGAAACGGTGTTCCGTACGTCCGCCCGTCTCATCTTCGTGTTCATGCTGCTGATGGGCTTGCTGGCTTGGGTTGTCGTCCAAGCTGTGCTTGCACTCCTCGCCGGACGGCCGCCTGCCGACTTGACGAGCATCGCCGCTTCGGGCGTCCTCTACGCCGTCGTTTTCAGCGCTCTCTCGATCGTGCTGCACCGCAAGAACTGGCCATCGGTCGAAGTCACCGACCGGGCACTCGGGCTCGTCGAGAAGGGACGCACCGCGATCCTCCCATGGCAGGCGATCCAGTCGGCGACGGTCCGCCGGCCTGGCCCGTTCGCCGTCCTCCAGGTCACTATGCTCCCAGGAGTGGTCGTGCCGTCGGGCACGACGCTTCGTCCACGGATCCAAGCCGGTCAGCCTGTCTACACGGTCAACGTCGGACTACTTCGGCCCGCGACGGGCGTCCTGCGTACCGAACTTGCTGACCACCTGCCACAGGTCGCCCACGACGCCTGATTTTCGCCGCGAAGTCACCCGGACGACCACCGCCAACACCGGCTCAGGGCCGCCGCGCGACCCATCGTCCGTCCCCGCTGCCAGGCGCCGAACAAGACACAGCGCAGGTCTTTCCTCTGCTCGGCCGGAATGGATCTTGCCGTTCAACGGTATGCAGCGGCCCAGTTTCGCCGGTTGGTCCGCCTGGCTGCCGAACATACTGAGGACGTCAAACGGTGACCAGGGATGCTGGGATCCGCCGCGGCGTGGATCAGCCGCCCGGGCAGCCCGCCATCATGGCCTGGACGTCTGCCTGGCTGGAAGCGCGCCCGAGAGCCCGTGCGTCGTCGATCAGCCCCGGCCAGCGGTCCACCAGGTTCCCGTTCCACTGGGCCGCGCCGATCCTGGTCATGCCGACGGCGTCCCAGGTGGCGCTGACTGCCGTCGCCGTCGACGGCACGCCGTTGACGTAGAGCCGCATCTCGTGTGCGGTCGCGTCGTAGACGCCGGCCAGGTGGGTCCAGACTCCCGACCGGGCCGGACTGGTCGAGAACGCGACGACGTCATCGGGGTTCGCCGAGTCGGCGGTGGGCAGGATGAACCACCACTTGTTGAGCTTCACGTTGTAACCGAGGTAGAAGCTGCTGGCGAGCAAGCCGTCCTGACTCATGGCGGCGAAGTCACCGCCGAGGCGGTCGAGGCGGACCCAGGCCGCCACGGTGAAGCTCTGGTCGGTGCGCAGGACCGGACCGGGCGCGGTGGCCCCACCGGTGTGCCCGTCCAACTGAAGCGCGTTGGCGCAGCGCCCGGTGGTCCAGCTCGCACCGCCAACCAGAGCGAGTGGGAAACCGTTGCCGGAGTCGTCTGAGGCGTTGACGCCGGTGCCGGCATTCAGCGACCACCAGGCGCCGGGCCCCAGAATGGTCACGTCCAACAGGTCCCGAATCTCCTCGGGAGCCGAGGTCCGGTCGATGATGTGGACCTCGTCGACCGCGCCCGGCAACCAGTTGACAGGTCCGCCGGCGGCCATGGCGCGGCCGAGGACGGCCGGTCCGGTGGCGGTCCAGGAGTTGGTGTGTGCGACGGTGCCGACGAGTTCGCCGTTGACGTACAGCTTGATCTCGCGTTTGAGGCCGTCGTAGGTGGCTGCCAGGTGGGTCCAGGTTCCCGCCACCGGCGACTGGACCGACCGGACGACTGTGCTGCCGCCGGGCCGGGTCGGGCCGTCCTCCTTGCTCATGGCGAATTCCCACCGTTGCGACGTGGCGTCATAGCCCAGGCTGAACCCGCTGGCGGTCTCGCCGTCCTGGCTGACGGCGGTGGCTGGGCGATCCAGCCGGTCGAGCTTGACCCAGGCCGCGATCGTGAAGCCACTGTTGGTCCGGGCGACCGGCCCGGCGGTCCAGGCGGCCGCGCCGGCGGTACCGGGGAACGCCAGGGCGCTGCCCCGTTTCCCGGCCTTGCTGCTCACGCCGGATGCGACGAAGAGAGTATGCCCGTTGCCGGTGGCGTCCCTGCGGGTGGCGCCAACGGCGATGTCGTCCAGATCCCAGGTGGCCCGTGGCCCGTACGAGACGTCGCTGGCCATCCACTCCCGAATCTGGTCGGCGCCGGCGGCGACGCCGACGGCGTGCACCTCGTCGAGGGCGCCGGGCCAGTACACGTCCCGACCGCCGAGTCGACCCCGGCCCAGGACGAAGGATCCACGGGCGTCCCACGTGGCCTCGTGGCCGGCCGTGGCGGCCAGTCGGCCGTTGATGTAGAGGGACAGTTGGCGCCGGTCGTGGTCGTACACTCCGGCGAGGTGGAGCCACACGCCGAGTTGCGGGGGCGCGCGGTACGCGGCGACGTCGGACGGGACCGTGTCAGCCGTGCTGTCGGCGCGTTTCCTGCCGAAGACCCAACCCACGCCGGCCCGGTAGCCGAGGACGAATCCGCTGTCGGCCTGACCGTCCTGGCTGACCGCCACGGCGGTGGCGTCCCGGTCCAGGCGCACCCAGGCGGCGACGCTGAAGCTGGCGTCGGTGTGCACGACCGGGTTCGCCGTGTATGCCTGCGCGGCGGCGCCGTCGAGGGTCAGCGCGTCGGTGCCCTGCCTCCGGGTGGTCCAGCCGGTGGCGCCGATCCGGGCGAGGGTGTGCTGGCCGCTGGTCGCGTCGACGTCGGTGCCGTCCAGCGGCCACCAGGCGGTCGGACCCCAGCGGCCGAAGGCGCCAGTGATCTCGGCGACCCGGCGACTGGAGGCGGCGTACGGATAGGCGTGCACCTCATCAAGGAGGCCCTGCCAACGCGACGGCGTGAATCCGTACCAGTTGCGGTAGCCGACGGCGAACGGACCGGCGGCGTCCCAGGTGCTGCGGTGGGGCGCCCGCCCCGCGAGCCGTCCGTCGACGTAGATTCGCAGTTCACCGGCCTCGTGGTCGTAGACGCCGGCGAGGTGGGTCCAGACCGCGACCTGTGCCAACGTGTCGGACAGCGCGATGTCCTCGGTGCCGGCCTCGGTGTCGCTGGTGCGCATGACGAAGGCCCACCGGTTGGTCACGTCGTACCGCAGTTCCATGCCGGCGAAATTCACCCCGGACTGGCTGACCGCGACCCGCCAGTCGCCGGAGGCGTCGAGCCGCACCCAGGCGGTGACGGTGAAGCTCCTGTTGGTGTGCACGACCGGGCCCGGGGTCTCTCCGCCGGTGCCGTCGGCGCCGTCCAGCCCGATGGCGTCGCCGCCGGACTGGCCCTCCCGCCAGGAGTAGCCGCCGCGCAGGGTGACGGGGTTGGCGGTACGGGTGTCGGCCAGGACGCCGCTGTCGGTGCGGTCGACCGGCCAGCCCGCCGCCTCGGCGGGCAGGCCGGTAGCGAGCAGCGAGTAGTCGGTGGACTGGCTCCGGTTGCCGGCCCGGTCCACTCCGTAGACCCGCAGGGTGTCCAGGGTCTTGATCGGGGTGACGGTGATCGTCGCCTGACCGTCGACGGCGGGCACGGTGGTGGCCGAACTGTCCTTGAGGTGGTAGGCGAGGGCGACGACGTCCGGCATGGCCCGGGCGTCGAGGCGGAACTGTGCGGGCTGGTCGACCTTGAACGTCGTGGGGCAGGCCCCGACGCATACCCGGGTCACGGCTGGCTTACCGGTCGGTGAGGTGGTGTCCACGACGAACCCGCACCACGGGCTGGCCGGACCGATGTCCACCACCCCTTCGAACTCGTTGTTGTAGGCCGACGCCCGCCATTCGTAGACGCGATCCTGTTCGAGGGCGGTCGGCACGGGTACGGCCACCTCCTGTCCCGAGGCGTGGGCGTCGGAGTCGGTGGAGAAGATCGAGGACGAGCCGGCCTCGCGCCACTCGAACCGGGTGAAGATCGCCTGACCGTCGTCGGCGTCGAAGAGCCGGACCCGGAACTCCGGACGGGCGGTGTCCACGAAGACCGGGGTCGTGGCCGAGCATCCGGCGACGCGCGCGGTGCTGACCTGGGTGGGCGCCGCGGGCAGACTGTTGTACCAGACGTCGACGAACGGGTCGTTGTCGAACACCTTGCCGCCGTTCCCACCGCCCGACTCGTCCGACGCGACGGCGAGGGTCACCTGTGGCAGGTGTCCGGCAGCCGCCTCGGTGATCAACGGTTGGAGATCGAACTCAACCGTCTCCAGCGTCTCGCAGTCCGAGGTAGGTGTGGTGACGGAACCGAGGTTGCGTAGCAACGCCGGCTTGGCGTCCCAGCTCCCGGTCGCCGCGATTGATGCGCTGGTCCACAGGAACACCGGCTCCGGGTTGCACGAGTAGCGCCACTTCTCCTTGAGTGTGAAGATCGCCTTCTTGATCTGCTTGTCGGCCAGGTAGCCGGTGTCCAGTTGGAAGTACGACCGGAACCGGTCCGTCGTCGAGTCCTCCGGATCACGTCCGACCCGGGCGTCGTAGGCGGAGTCCCACCAGCCGTAGTACGAGAGGTCCTGCTCCACCATGAGCCAGTGCTGCCGGTCGGCCGACTGCGGCGGGTCGAGATACACCGGGAAGGTGGTCCGTGGGTCGGTCAGCAGGCGCCGGTCGGGCACGACTGTGAGCGAGTCCCGCTCGACGCGCAGACCCATCCGGGCCCGCCGGTCACCGGGCGCCGGCTCCCGCTCGCGGGACACCACCGGTTCGGCCCGCCCAGACACCCCGGTCGTGGCGGCTCGCCGCCGGGCACCGGAAGAGTCCCACATCCAGGCGGTTCCGAAGGTGACCGCGGGCGTACCGTCGGCGGCCACCGCCACGGCCGTGCCGGCCGGATCGGTGCGCACGGTGAGGCCGGCGGTCCGCAATCCGAACCGGATCCGCGCCAACTCCGGTCGCCGGGCCGCCTCCGCCGTACGGACCACGAGTACCTCGGAGAAGCCGACGTCGGTGGCGTGCATCAGCAGGTCCACCCCGGGGATGACGTCCGGGTAGCGCGCGGTGCCGGCAGTGAGCACCGGACGGGGCAACGGCTGGGACCAGCTCAGCGCCAACTCCGCCCCGGCGGCGGTGCGCAGCACGGCGAGGTCGCCGGTTCCCCCGCCGGACAGGGTCAGGTCGACGGTGGTGGCCCGGGGCGAGATCCGCCCGTCGGGCCGCCGGTGCAGGGTGGTGTCGATCGGCACCCACCCCGCCCCGGAACGGGCGCGCACCGGGCGGGCGTGGATGCGGGCCGAGTAGGTGCCGTCGGGGTGGGCGAAGACCTCCCGGTTCGCCGAGCCCGACGCCGCGTCCTCGGTGGGCCGCCCGGTCTGCCGGGCCCGGGCCATGGCCGAGCCGTCCTGCCCGGCCCCGGGCGGCTTCGGTGGCCGGAACTGCGTCGTGGTCGAACCCGACGGGACGACCAGCAGCGCCGCCCCCACCAGGGCCGCAGCCGCGGCGTACGCCAGTCGTCCCATCGTGTTGTCCTCTCCTGCGGTTCCCGGTCGAAGCGTGCGGGGTGGTCAGCCGAGGTAGTAGACGCCGCCGCTCGACGGCCAGCCACCGGTGGAGCGGCCCGTGCCGCCGCCCGTGCCGCCGTGCAGGAACCGCTGTATGTCGATGCTGCTGCGCGGCGCGCCAGTGCTGCCGTCCGGTTCGTCGTCGTAGACCTCGGTCCGTACGTTCTCGTGGGGCCGCGGGCTGAGGCAGTCGTTCCAACCCACGCAGTCGCGCTCCAACCACTCGTAGACCACCCGGGGCGCCGGGTCCGGCCGGTTACCGCAGGCGATCGCCGGTGCCGGATCACCGTTGTCGCAGGCGTTCCACCCGTTCTCCCGGATGTCCCGGCCGTAGTTGCGTGGGTAGACCTCGTAGATCGGCAGGTCGATCACCCACGAGTCGGACTCCCGGACCGGGGAAGGTCCGTTGATCTCCCCCGTGACGGAGCAGGTGCCGGCATGGCACTGTGGTCTCGGTACGGGCTTGCCGGTGCTCGACTGCGATGCCACCCGGACCGGGTCGCCGACGCCCAGCCGCTTGAACAGGCTGTCGTACGGTTCCGGGATCCGGACCCGGCGGCCGTCCGGGTCGCTGAAGGTGGTCGGGTTGTTGTTCGCGTACGCGTACCCGTTGACCTGCTGTCGGTCCTGGTGGTCGACCACCGGGTCGGCGGAGCCGAACCGACCGGTGCCCGGGTCGTAGTCGCGTGCGCCGAGGTGGGTCAGGCCGGTGAGCGGGTCGACGGTGCCGTCGAGGAAGCCCCGGTCGCCCGGCCAGTCGACCGAACCACCGCGCGGGTCGCCGAACGGCAGCGCGTGGCGGCGGGTCACCTGGTGCGTCGCCGCGTCGACGGCGAGTACGGCGGTGCCGCGCCGGTCCGGCACCAGCCGCGTGACGCCGCCCTTGACCCGCAGCGCGATGGTCTCCCCGGCGTGCCGGTAGTACCGGTTCCCGGTCGTCGCCGCGCCGGACCGGCGCACCTCGGTGTCGCCGAGATAGAGGGTGCTGCCGCCCGGGTCCCGGCGGATCAGCCGGTTGCCGTCGGCGTCGTAGACGTACGAGGTGGTCTGCCCGTTCGTGGTGACCGACGAGACGCGGCCCTCCACGTCCCAGGTCAGCGACTGACCGGGCCGGCCGGTGGCGTTGCCGGCGGCGTCGTGGCCGTACTCGTCGGAGCGGTTGCCCGCCGGGCCGGTCGTGTCGACGGTCCGCACGGTGTGCGGCTGAGCCCCACCCGGCGCGGGGTAGGTGTAGGTGCGAGTGACGTCGCCGCCCGCCGCGTGCCGCACGTCCCTGGTCCGGTTGCCGGTCGGGTCGTAGGCGTAGGACTGCCAGTAGGGTGCCGGACCCGCCAGGTCACCGGTTGACGGGCCGGCGGCGCAGTCGCCGGAACCCGCCCACGCCTCGGTCAACCGGCGCAACCGGTCGTAGCGGAAGCACTGGTCATCGCCGGTGGCCAGGTCCGCTGCCCGGGTCAGGTCACCCGCCGGGTCGTACTCGTGCACCGTGGCGGTCAGCAGCTCCTCGCCCAGCACCACAGTCGACTGGGTGAGGGCCCGGGTGCCGTCCTGGTAGCCGAAGCCGCGCACCACCTGCTGACCCGCCGGGCCGAGCGCCGACTCCTCGGGCTCGCCGAGGCTTGTGTAGCTGGTACCGGCCACGTAGCTGTCCAGGGGCGAGGTCAGGCTCGTCGGGAAGCCCAGGTTGTCGTAGCCGTGTCGCAGGGTCTCCGCCGGCAGGTCCCCCGCGGCCGGCAACCCGGTGGAGGTGACCTGGTCGCCCTCGTTGTAGGTGTAGGTGGTGGGGTAGGTGCCGGCCAGCCCGGTCTCCGTGGCGGGAACCACCACCGCGGTCGCGGTCCGTCGGCCCCGCAGGTCGTACTCGACGACCCGGTTCTCGTACCGCTGGCCGGCCTCGTAGCGGACCGCCGAGGCCGGTAGTCCCTTGCCGAGCGTCGCGGTGTCGTACGTCCACTCGGCCAGCCGCGGGCCGTCTGTCGAACCGGCGTACGCGCCGATGCGGCGGCCCAACGGGTCGTAGCTGTACGCCACCGTCTGGCCCCGGCCGTCGCGGACGCTTGTCACCTGACCCCGCGCGTCGTAACCGGTGAGCGTCGTGCCGGTGTCCGGGACCTCCTCCCGCACCTGCCGGCCGCTCAGGTCGTAGCCGTAGCGCCACACGTTGCCGACCGGGTCGGTGACCGTCGCCAGTTGGCCGCCCTTGGCGTACGTGTAAAGGGTCTCGTCGAAACCGCCGGTCGGGGCCGGTCCGGCGTACTGCCGCAGCGCCGCCCGCCGGCCGTGGGCGTCGAGGATTTCGGTGGTGGGGGTGCTACCGGCAGGCGGTGTGACGGAGATCCGGTCCCCGCCGTACGTCGTCGTGGTGCGCCACCGTTCCGGGTCCTCGCCAAGGACCTGGAGCGCCCTGGAGATCTGGCGGTCCGCGCCGTCGTAGCCGTACACCGTCTGCGCCGTCACTAGTTGCGGATCAGGTGCCAGCGCCCCGTTGACGAGGCCGGGATCGTGCCGGGGTCCGACGACGACGGCGACCCGGCCGTGCGCGTCGTACTGGGTGTCGGTGACGATCCGCCCGCCCCGGGGCGAGTCCCGCTGCGTCTGGCGTTGCCGCAGGAGTCCGTCGAAGAGCTCGTAGCTGTTCTGGTAGCTCGACCCGGCGAGCAGGGTACGGGCTAGCACGGCGCTCGGCCCGTCGCTGCGCACCGTGTAGCTGAACTCGACGTTCGCCGATGCGCTCGCGGGCCGTCCCGGCCGCCACACCCGCGTGATCCGGCCCAGGGGGTCGTACGCCCTGGTGGTGGTGCCCCCGTTGGCGTCGGTCGTGCTGGTCTCGACACCGCGCAGCGGCTCGTAGTCCGTGGAGGTGGCGAAGCCGAGGGCGTCGGTGACCACCGTACGGGTCAACGGTCCACCCACGGACGGGGTGTAGGCGGTGCGGGTGGCGTTGTCCAGCGCGTCGTACACCACAGTCGGCCGGCCGTGCTGGTCGAGGGTGCGCCGGCTGATGGTGACGTACGTCGGACCGCCGGTCCCGGTCTGCGCCTCCTCGACCCGGGTGACGTCACCCGCGCTCGGCGGGGCGCCCCACGGCGTGTTGTCGTCGTGGTAGTAACGCTTCTCGGCGACCAGCTCGGCCGGGTAGGCCCCGGCGGCGTCGCAGGCCACGCCGAGGGTCATCTCCCGCTTGACGGCGCTGACGACCCAGTCGGTGGTGTTCTCGGCGTACTCGACCCGGGAGCAGGTGTCGTCACCCGGTTCCGCCACGTCACCCCGGTCGTGCGTCTCGATCAGGCGGCCCCTGGCGTCGTACGTGTAGGCCCGCTCAGTGGTCCGGGTGCCACCGCCGGCAAGTGCGGTCTCGACGCGTTCCCACTCCAGGTCGGTCAGGTGGGCCTCCAGGGCGCCGCCGGTCCCGCCGACGCGGGGGCGCTGGGCGGTGAGCCCGAGGTCGCGCGGCTTGGCGACGGTGCGGCTGACGAGCGCACCACCGTCGCCGTCGAAGACCGTGACGGACCGGTTGAAGCCCCGCCACATCGGCAGGTCCGACTCACCGTCGACACTGACCTGATCGGCCTGGCCGCTGCGGTTGACGTCGCCGTTCATGCCCCGCATGAACAGGTGCTCGGTCAGCGTGCGCCGACCGCCCGCCGCGCCGGTACGGACCTTCACCCGTTGGTAGCCGCGCCACTGTCCCCAACTCTTGCGCCCGGCCGGCACCAGTTCGGCGTCGTCGTGATGCCAGCCGCTCCCGCCGAACACGTACTCGTAGGAGGTGGTCTTCGGTGGGTTGCCACCGACCAGGTCAGACTCTGTCACCTGACTGACCACATACTTGTGGAACCAGTCCTCGGTAGGGGTGGTCCCCCAGATCGCCGGAAAGCAACGCTTCTCGTTGCTGTCGACGGCGGGCACCGTCCCCGCCCGACACTCGGTCGGTTGGTACGCGACCTGGACCAGCCCGCCGGTCTCGGTGTAGATGGAACTGATCCGCCGCTTGTACATGGCCGGTCGAGTGTCGGCGCGGTCCACCCGGTTCTCCGCCGGCTGCCCGTCGAAGGTCACCGCCGGCAGGGTCGCGGTCCCGCCGACCAGACCGGCCCGGGTGATCGAGTCGAGCCACAGCGCCGCCGGCTGCCGGTCGGCCGGCACCGGGTACGACTGGCCGAAGGTCCAGGAGTCCACGTCCCGGGCGGCGCCACCGCTGACCACCTGAGTGGTGATCTTCGAGAGCCGTCTGGTCGACCAGAAGGTCGGTGACAACACCTGACACCCGGTCGCGTCGCACCACTGGTCCCACGGCGTGTCCGGCCAGTTCTGCGGCTGCGAGCGGACGCAGCTGGTGCCCGGCACGCACCGGTCGGCCGGGGTGAACACCACCCGGGCCGCGGGCTGCGCGGTGTAGACGGAACCGATCCGCTGCCCGTAGTCGATCCGGGTCGGTTGCCCGCCCCGCACGTACGGGGTGGGCAGGTCCGTCCGGCCCGCGCGGCCGTAGTGATTGGACTCCGGGGCGTACCAGTACGACATCACGTCGTTGTGCCGGTCCACGACGAAGTCCAGGTTCCACCGGTACGCCTGTTGACACCAGGACGCCTCGAAGGTGGTGCCGTGACAGGGCTCGCCGGTGCCGTTGCCGAAGATCGGCACGGTCCAGGTGGACCCGGTGGTCGGGCTGCTTCCGGTGCCCTCCGGGAGCCGCTCCCGGCCGAAAAAGTACTGGGTGCCCTCGGGTGAGGTCAACCGCCAGTACTCGCCGTCGCGGGCGCCGTTCGGCGCTCCGGTGAGATGGTCGACCCGCCAGCCGTCGTCCTGCTCGGCCCGCCACAGCTGCCTGCCCGCGTCGTAGACCAGCTCACTGGTCAGACCCGGCAGCACCACCGTGGCGTTGTCCGTCGCCCAGCACAGGTCGCCGCTGGTCGCCGGTCCGCCGTCGTCGCCGCACCGGACGTACGACCGCTCGATGAAGCCGGGTTGGTAGTCGAATCCCTCGCCGAGCCAGGACGGCTGGTTGTTGGTGGACGCGACCCGCCCGTCGACCGAACCCGACGAGTAGCGCAACGCGATCTCCGGCGTCGGGCCGGGCACGCTCGGCGTGCTCACCGGGTAGGACCAGGTGAAGTCGCCGCTCTGCAGGCCCACCTGCCAGGTCGCGGACGGGGCCAGCGAGGTGGGCCGGAAGCTGCCGGCGCTGCCTTCGGGGCCTGCCGTCACGGCGTAGAGTCCGTCGCCGACCTCGGCGCGCAGCAGACCGCTGTCCACCGCGTTGCGGCTCGGCACCGCCGTGCCGGTCCGGCACCCCTTTGCGGCAGGGGTCGTCAACGCGCAGTCGGGCAGCCGGACCAGCCCGAGCCGGCTGGCGTAGTCACCGCCGTACGCCTGCCGGAAGCCCGAGTAGTCGACCTCCACCGTGGTCTCCCGGGCCGCCCTGTCGGTGTGGCCGATCCGCAGCACCATCCCCCGCGCGCCGACTCGGGCGGTGGTGGCGCGGTCGAAGACCTCGACCCGCGCCGTACCCGGGCCGGTGGCCGCCCCGGTGGCCGCAGTCGGGGCGCCCACCTTGACCGGCAGATTGCCGGCCCGCACCAACGCCGGCACGTCGTCGGGCGCCCGCCCGTCGACCTTGCGCGGCACCGGCACCTCGGCGATGCCGGCCGCGGGCCAGGCCACCTCGGGCGCCGTGCGCAACGCGACCTTCGCCTCCGGGTCCGCCCCGCGCGGCTGGGCTGCCAGCCGCTGCGCCGGCTGCCCCGACCAACCCTCTGAATGTGCTGGCGGCCGGGCCGCCGCCGGTGCCGACAATCCGGCAACGGTGATCAGGATCCCGCACAGGGCCGATCCGATGCGTTGTCCTTGCCGTGGCCGCATTGAAGCCTCCGAAGGTGACGAGGTGCTACTGGGACTAATCATCAATCGCGCCATATCATGTCGCCGACCTTGTCGCCGGCAACCTCTCCGAGAAACCCGAAGACGGGCATACACGCGGGTGCGGCAGGGCCGCACAGTGAGCCCAGGCCGACTCCCAAAAGAGTTCCGACGAATTCCACAGACTTTTTGAAGCCGAATTTCTGCAGTGCCTTTCCCGCCGGCATGCCACTCTCGATGTCGCTCGCGACGCCGAGCACATCCGATGCCGGTCCCAGCAGGTCGCCGCCGTGTCGTACCAGCGGATTGTCCCCGTACGCGGCAAGGAATCCGCGACTGCCCTGGCCGCTTTTGAGAGCCGTCTTGGCCGGCTCGCGCACGCTGGGATTTCCGCTACGGGCCTGCTTTTTCAATTCTTTCTTGGATGGCCCCTTGCTATCGGCCGCGGCCCCGAAACCGCCCTCGGCCTTGTCCGCCCGGGACACCGCATCGTTGATGGCGCCGATTGGCTTGCTCTTCGATGTCGCCCGCTTGTCCCGAGCATCCAGTTGGGCGTCCTTGTCCAACAGGCGGTCGCGGGCGGACTTCGGTGCCTTCGCCTTCTTCGGCTTGACCTTGCCGCGCTTGTCGCGATTGTCGAGTTGCTTGTCCTTGGCCAGCAGCCGGTCCCGCGCCGACTTCGGTCCGGCCGCCGGACGACGCACGGCCTTCACCTTCGGCTTCGGCTTGGGCTTCTTGACGTACTTCTTGCCGTTGTAGCGGTGCGTCTTGTTGAACTGGGTGCAGCCCTTTCCGGTGCCGCAGTCCGGCCGCAGCCCGTCCGGGTCGGAGTAGGTGACCGGGCTGTTGTTCGCGTACGCGTAGCCGTGCATCTGCTGCGGGTCGGACTCGTCGATGACCGGGTCGACGGACAGGAAACGGCCGGTGTCCGGGTCGTACTCGCGGGCGCCGACCCGCACCAGGCCGATCCCGGTGTCCAGGGTGCCGCCGACGAAGCCCCGTTGACCGGGCCAGTTGCTCGTCGCGGGGCCGCGGCTTCCGCCGTACGGCAGGCTGTAGCGACGGGTCGCGGTAAGGGTGGCCGCGTCCACCGCCACCGCGGCGGTGCCGTTGTGGTCGTCCACCAGCCAGCTGAGCCGGTTGTCCGCGGCCCGTACGGCGACCACGTCGCCGTCCTGGCCGTAGTAGCGGGTGCCGAGTGCGCCGCCCCCGCCCGCCGGGCGGAACAACTCCGCGTCGCCGAGGAAGTACGTGGTGCCGGTGGCGTCGCGGCGCAGCACCCGGTTGCCGTCGGCGTCGTACCCGAAGGAGGTGGTCCGGCCGTCCTCGGTGACTGCCGTCAGATTGCCCTCGGTGTCCCAGGTCAGGGTCTGGTCCTTGCCGGCCACCGCGCGGGTGGTGGTGTTGCCGTCCGAGTCGTAGCCGAACGTGTCGGTCCGGTTGCCGGCCGGGCCGGCGGTGGTCACCGAGCGCAGCGTGTGCGGCTGGGCGGCGCCGGCATCCGGATAGCCGTAGGTGCGGCGGGTGTCGCCGCCGGCGGCGTGCCGCACCTCCTCGGTGCGGTTGCCGACCTTGTCGAACCGGTACGACTGCCAGTAGGCGGCCGGGCCGCCGAGAACGGACGGGCTGGGTTCGCCGGCGCAGTCGTCGGTGGCGGTCCAGGCTTCGGTGAGCCGGCGCAGGTGGTCGGTTCGGAAGCACTGGGTGTCACCGACCGCGGCGTCGGCGATGGAGGTGATGTTGCCTGCGTCGTCGTAGCGGTAGTTGACGTCGCTCACCATTGTGACGTCCTCGGTGCTCACGCCGACGGCCTGGGCGGTGCTGAGCCGGCGGCTGCCGGTCTCGTAGCCGAAGGCCCGCAGCAGCACCGCGTCCGGGCCGCCGAGCTGGTACGACTCGACGTCACCCAGCGGGTCGTACGCGGTGTCGTTGACGTAGGTGACGCTGCCGCCGGAGCCGGTCCGGGAGGTCATCCTGGCCGGCAGGCCGAGCGAGTTGTAGGTGTAGGTGACCGTCTCCGCGCCGAGGCTGCCGACGGCCGGCAGGCTGGCGGAGGTCACCGCCCCGGCGGCGTTGTAGCCGAACGTGCTGGCGTACCGCTCGGTCTGCCCGGCCGTGGCGGCCGGGACCGTCGCGGCGGTGCCGGTCGGCCGGCCCGCCGGGTCGTAACCCAGGGTCTCCGTCCGGTACGTGTCGCCGCCCGCGTACCGGGTGGCGGCGGTGGGCATCCCCGTGCCGCCAGGAAGCGTGTCGTAGGTCCAGTCGGCCAGCTTCGTACCGTCCGGGGAACCGTCGTACCGACCGGTGGGGCGGCCGAGCGGGTCGTAGGTGTTGGCGACGGTGTGCCCACGCGCGTCGGTGACGCTGATCAGCTGGTCCTCGTCGTCGTAGCGGGAGGTCGAGGTGCCGCTGTCCGGGTCCTCGGTGTGGATCCGGCGACCGCGCAGGTCGTAGGAGTAGCGCCAGACGTTGCCGGCCGGGTCGGTGACGGTGGCCAGCTCACCACCCTTGGTGTACGTGTACCGGGTCTCGTCGTAGGCGCCGGTGGGTGACCCGCCGGTGTACTGCCGCAGCGCGGTGACCCGGTCGTCGGCGTCGACGACCGTCGTCGTGGCGGTGCCACCGTCGGGCGGGTCCACCGACGTCCGGTCGCCGCCGTACGCGGTGCCGGTACGCCACTGCTCGACGCCGTGGGAAAGGAAGATCTCCACCGTCTCCCGGTCCGCTCCGTCGTAGCCGTACCGGGTCTCGCTGGGCACGCTGCCGGTCGGCCGGAACAGCTCCGGGACCGGGTCGCGGCTGGCCTCCCAGTAGTCGTCGTAGGTCCGCTCGACGCGGCCGTGGCCGTCGTGGAACGTGTCGGTGATGATCCGGCCGCCGGCCGGGGAGGCCGTCTGGGTCTGCCGGGGACGCAGGAACCCGTCGTAGAGGGTGTACGCGGACCGGTAACCACCGCCGGCGTCCCCGGTCAGGGTCTCGGCGCGGGTGGCGCTGGTCCCGTCGGCGCGGACCACGTACTCGAAGCGACTGTTGGGGCTCTGGGTGTCCTTGGCCCGGCCGGGCAGCCACACCTGACGCAACCGGCCCAGCGCGTCGTACGTCAGATCGGTCCGTCGCCCGTTGGCATCCACGGCGCTGACCGGGCTGCCCAGCAGCGGGTCCAGGGTGCTGGTGGTGGTGTGGCCGAGGGCGTTGGTGGTGCTGACCTGGGTGGTCGGTCCGCCCAGCGCCGGGGTGTACGCGATGGTGCTGCGGCTGCCCAACGCGTCGACCTCGGCGGTGGGGCGGCCGTGCCTGTCGACCTCGGTCGAGCCGGCGGTGACGTAGACCGGACCGCCGGACCAGGAGCCGGCCTGCTCGCTGCGGGTCTCGTCGCCGGCAATCGGCGGCGCACCCCAGGCCAACTGGCCGTCGTAGTAGCCGCGTTCGTCGGAGATGAGGTCGTCGGGGTACGCGGGGGTGGCGGCGCAACCCACGGCCACCGTCTCGGTTCGGGACACCGTGTCCGTGATCCACCTGTCGAGGTTGCGGGTGTACCAGGTGCGGGTGCAGGTGTCGTCGTCCGGATCGGCCAGGTCACCCCTGTCCTCGACCCGGGTCATCCCGGCGTAGTCCGGGTCGTAGCCGTAGTTGGTCTCGGTGGTACGGGTCGAGCCGTCGCTGAGCGCGGTGAGGATCCGTTCGGTGGTGCCGGTCACCAGGTACGCGGTGAGCGGTTGCAAACCCGCGCGCTGCCGGGCGGCCGTGGCCCGTACGCCGGTCAGCGCGGAGACCCTACGCTGCAGCCACGGACCACCGTCACCGTCGTACGTGGTGACCACCCGGTTCAGGCCGCTCCACTGCGGATCGTCGGACACACCGTCCACCCGGACGTCCCGGTCCGGCGGGCCGGACTTGTTGACGTCGCCGTTCATGCCGCGCATGAAGACGTACTCGGTCAGGGAACGTTGGCCACCGGCGGCCCCGGTCCGCACCCGTACGGTGCGGTAGCCGTGCCACTGGCCCCAGGTCTTGTGGTCGGTCGGGACCAGTTCGGCGTCGTCATGGTGCCAGGCGTGCCCGCCGATGTCGTACTCGTAAGAGGTGATCTCGGGCGGGTTGCCGCCCACCAGGTCCTCCTCGGTCACCTGGCTGACGGCGTACTTGTGGAACCACTCCAGCCGGGAGGTGGACCCGATACCCCAGTACACCGGGAAACAGCGCCGGTCGTTGTCGTCCTCGGCCGGCAGGCCCCCGGGCCGGCACTGCACCGGCGCGTACGCCACCGCGATCCGGCCGCCGGTCTCGGTGTGTACGGCGCTGATCCGGCGTTTGTACAGCGCCTGCACGGTGTCGGCGGTGTCCACCCGGTTCGGCCAGGTCTGCCCGTCGAAGGTGACCGGCGGCAGCGTGGTGGTGCCGCCGACGTGACCGGACTGCCGGATCTCGTCCAGCCACAGCGGCGGGCTGGTCTGGTCCTCCGGCCGGGGGTAGGACTGGGTGAGCTGCCAGGAGTTGATGTCGCGGTAGGCGCCGGCGGTGTACACCTGCGTGGTGACCCGGTCGAGGCGTTTGGTCGACCAGAACGTGGGGGCGAACACCTGGCACGTCCCGCTGGACGTGCAGGCCTGGTCGAGCGGAGTGTCCGGCCAGTTCTGCGGCTGGGAGGTGACGCAGCTGCTCCCCGAGATGCACCGGTCGGCCGTGGCGAACGTGACGCGGGCAGCGGCCGGCACGGTGAACAGGGTGTCCGCGCGCTGGCCGTACTCGACGCGGTCGAGTTGGCCGCCCCGGACGTAGGGGGTCGGCGCGGTGGCAGTGGCGTTGCGGCCGTAGTGGTTGGTCTCGGGGCGGTAGTAGTAGGACATGGCGTCGCCGTGCGGGTCGACGACGTAGTCGAGGTTCCAGCGGTACGCCTGTTGGCACCAGGCGTCAGCGGGAGTGCCGCGGTAGCACCGGGCCCCGGGTTCCTTGCCGAAGACCGGCACCGTCCAGGTCGAGTTCGTCTCGGCCCGGCCGGTTACCCAGCCCGGTAGCCGGTTGAGGCCGAAGTAGTACTGGGTGCCGTCGGGTGCGGTGAGTCGCCAGTGTTCACCCTTGTCGCCGTCGTCACCGTCGTCGCCGTTGGCTGCGCCGGTGAACCGCTCCACCCGCCAGCCGTCGTCGTCGGCCATCCGCCAGGTGTGGCTGGCGTCGTCGAGGACCAGTTCGCCGGCCGCGCCGGGCAGCGACACGATCGCGTTGTCGGTGCCCCAGCACAGGTCCCCTAGGCGAGAGGCGGGTTCGGTCGAGCAGGGCTTGTAGGAGCGTTCGATGAAGCCGGACTGGAGTTCGAAACCCTCGCCCACCCAGGACGGCTGGTTGTTGTTGGCGGCCACCCGCCCGTCGATCGACCCGGACGAGTAGGTCAGCGCCAGGTCGGGCTCGACGCCGGGAACCTCCGGCGTGTCGATCGGGTACGACCAGGTGAAGTCACCGGACTGGAGCCCCACCTGCCAGGTGGCCGTGGGTGACAGCGAGGTGGCCTGGTAGCTGCCGGCGCCGCCGGACGGACCCGCGGTGAGCGCGTACAGGCCGTCGGGAACCCGGGCCTCGACCCGGCCGGTGGCCGACCGATTGCGACTGGGCACCGGCGTGCCGGCACGGCAACCGGGGGCGGCCGGCGTGGTGGCCGCGCAGTCGGGCATCCGGACCAACTGCAGCCGGGAGCCGTAGTCGCCGCCGTAGGCGGTACGGAAGCCGGAGTAGTCGATGCTCACCTGCGTCCGGGCCGCGTCGTTCCGGCGGGAGAGCCGGACGAGCAGGCCGGTCAGCCCGGCCGCTCGTACGGCGTCCTGGCCGAGGAGCTCGACGCGCACCGTGCCGGCCCCGGTGGGCGATCCGACCCACAGAGGTAGGGCGCCGGCCCGGGCGAGGGAGATCTCCGGCTCGCTCGACGTCGGCCGGACGGCGGCAGCGACGGGCACGTCCACCGCAGCGGCGGACGGCCACTCGGGGCGGGCCGCGACCCGCAGCGCGGTGGGCTCCTCCAGGTCGACGGCGCGGGGGCGGGCCGGCGCCGAGGTGCCCTTGACCGGCACGACCGGGTTCTTCGGGGCGGGCGGCCGTGGGCTGCTGGCGGGCCCGGCCTGCGCGGGGGCCACCCCCACCAGGCTGAGAACCAGCGCCAGGACGAGAGCGCCGGCCAGTGAACCACGGCCGAGGCGTATCCGGCCGATCCGACGGGTACCTGGTAGAGGCATCCTGTTCTCCCCGGGTGCTGTGGTGGCGACGTGGACGAGGACCGACCAACCAACCGGCGGCCCTGTCGCGCCGGGCCGCCCGTCCGACTAGGACATTGGGCGTACGCGGCCACCGTGGGCAATGGCTCCAGCGCGTTCGGGACAGTCCCGAACAGGCCTGCACGACGGTCCCCTCCCATTGGCTGAGATCGATAACTTCCATCGAGATCAATCGACCCATGGGGAAGCCGCATGTCCGAAGCCGAAACGGGGCCGCATGTTGCAGAAGCGGTGATGATCCGCCCCGCGCCGCTGTGTTAGCCTCGGTGCGCGCCCCAGATGGGCCTACCCCCGGAGGTTCTGGCTACTTCAGCCACCACGCCGAGATCGACGCGATATACGCGTCTCTCGTGCGGGATCCGGGGCGTCGGCGCCCTCGGGGCTTTGTCATCTGCGTGGCTGGGTGAACGCTGTGGGCCTCCGGTCGGGTCTTCGGATCGACCGGGAAGAAGACGGTACGCATGACGGTCACGTTCAACCACACCATCATCGCCAGCAAGGACAAGAGCGCCTCGGCCGCGTTCTACCGGGAGCTGTTCGAGCTGCCGGAGGCGCCGTCGTGGGGGCCGTTCGCCAACGTGCAGTTGGACGAGGGACAGCTGCTCCAGTTCGCCGAGCCGCCGGTGGACATCCAGATGCAGCACTACGCGTTCCTCGTCGACGACGAGTTGTTCCTGCGCTGCCTGGCGTTCGTCGAGGGGCGTGGCATCACGTACTGGGCCGACCCGCAGCTGAAGCGGGAGGGGGAGACCAACACCGAGCACGGTGGGCGCGGTTTCTACTTCTTCGACCCGGCGGGACACGCCATCGAGATCATCACCCGCCCGTACCTGTAGCAGGCGCGGCGGCCGGTCGGGCGCGGTTGCCCCACCGGCCGTCAGCGTCGCTGCTGAGCCTCGCGGGTCGTGGGGTCCGCGCTCTCGCCCGGGCGTACGGGATTGGTCAGCTGGAACCCCGGCGCCGCGAGGTTGGCCCCGTGCTCGCGATCGGACAGCACGAACGTTCCGCCCCGCTGCTCTGGCTGCCAACCACTCTTCAGGCCGCAAATGATGACCGCCCGCACGTCCGCGGGTGTGGGGTAGCCGTTGTCGACAACGTACGGCCCGGGAGCCGACAGCAGATCCGCTTCGAGTTTCTGGCTGTTCTTACCGCCGGGACCCCAGGCGCGAACGTAGACGGCCCGGTGGGAGAAACCGTTGACCTGGACGCGGTGCAGCGCAGCGCGCCACATGTAGGTGTGCCCGTCGATGTGTATCTGCCGTAGCCGAGCCCGCATCTGCACCGCCTCCGTGGCCGGACCTCCTGAACCACAGATTGTTCCTTCCTCCGGCACGCTCGCAGAGCACTGGTGCGGCACTTCGACTGAAACGCAGCTAGAGCGGCTACTCGTGGTGCTACTTCGGGGCGCGCAGCGCTTGCCACAGCGTGCGGTAGAAGTCGGTGTAGGTCCGCTCGACGTGTGTGGCGAACCGCCTCGTTTCCTCGTGCCGGGCGGGGAGCTGGTTGATGGGTACGCTCATCGCGGCGTGGTGCTCGATGTGCAGGTTGTTGCCGTTGGTGTACCAGGTACTCAACCAGCTGCCACGGATCGACCGGGTGTTGTGGAGCACCTCAGTGGTCTCGGTGTCGCAGAGAATGTGCTCGGGCAGTTCCACGAGAAAGTGCATCGGCACGGCGGCGACGACCGGCAGCACCCAGAGCAGCAACACGTACTCACCGAGACCGGCGAGAGCCAGACCGATGGCGGTGAGAACCGCAATCCCCTGGACCAGGTGCTCCTGCACGACATGACGCCGCATCTTCGGGCTGATGTCACCGAACTCGTAGTTCCACCGGCCGGCCGCGCTGCGGACGACGTCCCGCAGCACGACCAGGATGCGGTGGTAGTCGAGCGAACCGCGCAGCAGCGTGGCGAGCGTCAGCGGTTGGCGCGTGTCGAACCCGAAGAATTCGGTGTCGTGTGGGGTGCCCAGGAAGCGGTGGTGCTGCAGGTGCCGTACCCGGTAGTGGCTGTAGACGACGAACAGGGGCAGGCCGAGTGGCACCCCGACCAGGCGGTGAGGCCAGGCCCTGCGGAACGCGGAGTGGTGCAGTGCCTGGTGTTGAAGCTCGACCGCGTGGGTGTACATGGCGGCCAGCAGCAGCACGCCCGCGACGACCGCGACCGGCTCCGGGCGCAGGGCCAGGGTGGCCCCGGCCGCGATGATCAGAGCCAGGACGCCGAGCTTGCCGAGGAAGACACGCTCGTCGACGCCTGTGGTGCGGGCGCGGGCGAACAGCAGGGTGGGCGCGGGGGCAGGGGTGGACGCGGGTACGGCGGTGAGCGTCATGGTTCTTCCTCGGGGGCGGGTGTGGGTGGGATCAGCGGCCGCTGAGCAGGACGACGTGGGTTCCGGTCAACGCGGTGCTGCGGGCGTGCGCGAGCAGCCCGGCCAGGGCGACCGAGCCGGCGGCGGTGGGCTGGGCTCCGTACTCGGCGAGCAGGTGCCGAGCGGTGAGCAGTTCGTCGTCGGTGGCCGCGTGCACGGCCCCGCCGCTGGCCCTGATCGCGTCGAGCGCCTCGGGGCCCTGTAGTGCGTGCCAGTTGACGAGCGGCTGGTTGTGGTCGGTCGTGGTGACGCCGTCCGGGTCGAGCATTCGGTACGGTCCCGGCCAGCTCGTGACCAGCGGGTTGTTGCCGGCCGAGCCGACTCCGTGCAGCGGCACGTCCCACCCGAGCCGGCCCAGAGCCTTGTGTACGGCGATGACTGTGGTGCCGTTGCCGACCGGGATCCACAGCGCCGCAGGCGGTTCGGCCAGCTCGGCGTGCAGGGCGTGGGCGACGGTGCCGTGGCCGGTGAACACCGCCTCGACGTAGGGGCCGTCGACGTTGCCGTCGATCGCGCCGTCGAGGGTGGCCAGTCGCCGAGACTCGTCGACCGCGTCCTCGTAGCTGCCGTCGATCAGGTGCACGTCCGCGCCGGCCGAACGCATGAAGGCGCCGCCGTCGCTCCAGCCGGTGGGCAGCACGACGGTGCAGGGCATGCCGATGGCGCCGCAGGCCATCGCCATCGCGCGTCCGTAGTTGCCGCAGGTGGCGATGACGATGCGCCGTCGACCTTCAGCGATCGCCCGGGCGACGACCTGGCGTGCGGCCGGTTCCTTGTGGCTTCCGGACGCGTACCGGGTCTCGTCCTTGATGAGGATCCGGGCGCCGGGGACGAGGTCCTGCGCGTCGATCAGGGGGGTTCCGTACGCGTCGATGGGGTGCTCGACGTAGGTGTCGACGGACATGTGGCGGCCTTTCGCGAGGGTGGATGTCAGCGGGGGGTGGGCAGGGCGGCGTCGGCCGCGCGCTGCAGGTCGTCGCGGGAGCCGATCTCGGCCGGTGGGAGGGCGTCGGGCAGGTCGTCCTCGAGCAGGCGTAGGCGGCGGTCGAGCCAGCCCCGAACGGCCCACGCGAGTTGCAGCAGGCCGCTGACGGTCACCAGCAGGGCGAGCCCGCGGCCGGGTCCGGTGCCGAGCACCTCACCGACGCTGCCGGCGAGGGCGCCGCCGGGCTCAAGCAACGGCTGGACGTACCGTTCGGCGAGAGGACCGACCACCAGGTAGCCGATCGGCATCGTGAGCATCATCAGCGAGATGAAGATCGACAGGACGCGGCCCTGCAACTCGAAGCCGACCTTCGTCTGCACGGCGGCGATCCAGTGCCCCTCGGCGAGCGACTCGCCGAAGGTCAGCAGGAACATGCCCACGATCACCCACACCGGGCCGGTGCCGAGCCCGACGACTGTCATCGCGATGCTCGCCAGCCCCATGAAGAGGATGAGGCCGTGGGCGCGGCGGGCGGTCCCGCCCCAGACGCCCATGACGACACTGCCGGCGAGCCCTCCGACGCCCCCGGCGCCCAGGGCCAGACCGAGCACCGCCGGGCTCTGCTCGATGAGCAGCATCGGGGTGATGACGGCGAAACCGAGCGTGTAGAAGGCATGGTCGACGATGAAGAACCGCAACGCGGCCCGCAGGCCGGGGCGGCGGATGATGTAGCGCCAGCCGTTGGCGATCTCGGTGCGGAACGTCTCCTCCCGCCGGTGGAACATCAGGTTCGGGAACCGCACGAGCAGGAGGGACAGCACCCCGGCGACGAAGGTGGCGGTGTCGATGAGCAGCACGCCGGAAACGCCGATTGAGGCGATCAGGCCGGCGCCGAGCAGCGGGGCGAACACCGTGCCGACCGAGACGCCGAGCTGGCTGATGCCGTTGGCGTGTCCGAGGAACCGCTTGGGCACCAGTTGGGCGACGGCCGCGAGGTAGGCGGGCCGCTGGAACGCGCCAGCCATCGAGGTGACCGACACCGCCAGGTAGATCTGCCAGAGCTGTAGGCCGCCACCGGCGAACACCGTCACCGCAAGCGTCGCCATGGACAGGCCCGCGACGGTGTCGCTGGCCAGCATCACCCGCCGCCGGTCCCAGCGGTCGGCGACGGCGCCCGCGATCGGCCCGACGAGAATGCCGGGCAGCAGGCCGATCGCGTTGACGACGGCGAAGTCGGTGAGGGATCCGGTGCGTTGGAAGACCCAGATGCTGAGTACGAGAGCGCTGAGCCCACTGCCGATCATCGAGAGGAACTGGCCGGCAGCGACAGTCGCGAAGCGCGCGAGACTTGGCGCCGGCCCCGCCTGGTGGTTCTGATGCACCGGTTCGGTCGTCGCGCCGCCCGCGAACGCCACGAGCTCGGCGGCAAGCGGCTGCGCGTGCGACTTGACGAAGAAGTGCCCGGCCTTGGGCAGGACCGCGAGGTGCACACCGCCCTCGCCGAAGTGCTCCCACTCGCGGAAGCGCTCCTGGTAGTGCTCGGTCACCCGGTCACGGGAGCCCACGACGGCCAGCACGGGAGCCTTCAGTCTGGTGGTCTGCCCCCCGTAGGCGGTGGTGAAGAACTCCTCGGCGTCGCGGGCGTCATGCCGGACGTTGCGCAGCACGAACGCCTGCTGCTGCGGGTCGTCCACGTCGGTGAAGCCGCCGCGGCCCCGCAGGTAGGCCAGGTACTCGCGGTCCGAGGTGAGCGCGTCGGTCGGGACGAACCGGTAGAACCAGTCGAAGATCCGTCCCGGCAGCCGGGCCGTCGGGAAGCCCGCACCGAGCGCCACACCCGCGAGTTCGACGCCCGCCTCCTCGGCGCGCTGTGCGATCCGCATGGTGACGGCGACGCCGAGGCAGTGGCCGTAGAGCAGCACCGGTCCGCTGACCTCCCGCAGCTCGGCGAGCACCCGCTCGGCCACCTCGGCCGAGGGCAGCAGCGGCTCGTCGGGTCGGGCGTAGTCGTGTCCGGGCAACTCGACGGCCAGCAGCGCCCAGGTGGCGGGCAGCGCGTCGGCAAGCGGCTGGTAGGCGACCGCGCTGCCACCCGAGTACGGGACGCCGACGACTGTCAAGCCACCGGCGGCGAGGTTTGCGTCGCGCGGGGTGAGCCGGTGCAGCATCCGCCGCTCGGCGGGTGGGTTCTCCACACGGCTGTCCAGCAGTGCCGCGAGCCGGCGTACGGTCGGTTGCTGGTAGAGGTCGAGCAGCGTGGGCGCCGGCGTGATCTGCCGGACCACCCTCAGCGCCGCGAACGAGTCCCCGCCGAGGGCGAAGAAGCTGTCGTCCAGACCGACGTCGGCGACACCGAGCACGGCGGACCACGCCTCGGCGATCGCCTTCTCCCGTGGTGTCTCCGGCGCGGGGCCGGCCACTGTGGCACCGGCCTGCGGCGGCGCGGGCAGACGGCGCCTGTCGAGTTTGCCGTTGGGTGTCAACGGCAGCGCGCTGAGGCTCAGCACGCGGGCGGGGACCATGTGCACGGGCAGGGCGCGGCCCAGCGCGTCGCGGAGCGCGGCCTCGTCGGCCTCCGCACCGGTCGTCGTGACCACGTACCCGATCAGCCGGGCGATACCCGAGGTTGGAGTGTGCACGGCGACAGCGCACGACGTGACGCCCGGCAGGGCGCCCAGCGCGGCCTCCACCTCACCCAGCTCGATCCGGTAACCGTTGACCTTGACCTGGTCGTCGAGGCGGCCGAGGAAGTCGACTGTGCCGTCGGCGTGGAAGCGGGCGGCGTCGCCGGTGCGGTACATGCGGGCCCCGGATTCGGGGGCGTGCGGGTCGTCGACGAAGCGTTCGGCGGTCAGCTCGGGCCGCCCGTGGTATCCGGGGGCGACACCGGCGCCGCCCAGATACAGCTCCCCGACGACACCTGCGGGTACCGGCTCGCCGTGGGCGTCCAGCACGTACACGCGGTTGCGGGGAAACGGGCGCCCGATCGGCAGCGGCGCCTCGGCGGGCAGGTGCGCCGCGGAGGCGTCGAACCAGACGTTGTCGACTGTCACCTCGGTCACGCCGTACGCGTTGACCACCCGGCCGTGCGGCCCGACCAGGCGGCGGGCCAGCTCGTACTCGTGCACGTGCCACTTCTCGCCGCCGCCGATGAGCATCCGCAGCCAGGAAAGGCCAGCGCCGGTGCGCTCGGCGTGTGCGAGCAGCCCGCGCAGCACGGCCGGGACCAGTTCGGTGCACTCGACCCGTTCGGCGCGCATCAGCTCGTACAGGTCGGCCGGGTCGAGCAGCGTCTCGCGGGGCACGACGACCAGCCGTCCGCCGGTGGTGTGGGCCCGCAGCGTCTCCCCGACGAACATGTCGAAGGAGAAGCTCGCCGCCTGCTGGTACGTCCATTCCGGGCGCAGGTCGTAGGCGCGTTGCCACATGTCGGCGGCGTGCACCAGGTTGCGGTGTGTCACGACGACGCCCTTGGCCTTGCCGGTGGAGCCGGAGGTGTAGATGACGTACGCCGGGTCGTCCGCCGCGGCGGCCGGCGGCAGGTCGCTGCCGTCCTCCGGTAGCGGGCCCCGCAGGTACGCGGCGTCGACGAGCACGGCGGCGCCGCTGTCGGCGAGCATGTAGTCGAGCCGTTCGCGCGGGTAGGCGGGGTCGAGCGGCACGTAGGCCGCTCCCGCCTTGAGTACCCCCCACATCGCGACGAACAGGTCGAGGCCCCGGTCCAGGCAGATCGCCACCCGGTCGCCGGGTTGGACGCCCTCGGCCCGCAACCGCCGGGCGATGCGGTTAGCCCGCATGTTGACGTCGCCGTAGCTCATTGTGTCGCCGCGGAACGTCAGCGCCGGCGCGTCGGGGGTGGCTGCGGCGTGCCGCTCGAACAGCTCGTGGACCGTCGTCGCGTCCGGGACGGGCGCCGTGACGTCGTTCCAGTCGTGCAGGATCCGGTGCCGCTCCTCGGCGGTCAGCAGCGGCAGCCGTAGGACCTCGGTGCCGGGGTCGCTCGCGGCGGCGGCCAGCAGGGTGAGCAGATGGTCGGCCAGCGCCGCCACCCGTGGCTCGTCGAACAGTTCGGTGGCGTAGTCGATGGTCAGCAGCGGTCCGTCGGCCGGGAAGTCCAGGCCGACGGCGAGGTCCACCATGGTGGCGGCGGGCGCGACTTCTCCGGCGTACCGGACGGCCGTGTCGCGCGGCGCCGGGGTGTTGTGCACGGTGAGCATCACCGGGCTGACCCGGTTCCGGTTGCCGCTGCCGGGCCGCGCCAACGCGTCGACCAGGTCGGGCAGCGCGAGCGTCTGGTGGTCGAGGTCGGCCAGGACAGCGTCGCGGACCCGTGCGACCAACTGGGCGAACGTCGGCGCGCCGGCCACGTCGCCGCGCATGGGCAGGATGTTGAGCAGCGGCCCGACCAGGGCGGCCTCGCCCGGCCCGGTGCGCCCGGCGACCGGAGTCAGCACGGTCACGTCGGTTCGGCCGGTATAGCGGGCGAGGACCGTCTGCAGCCCGGCCAGCACCACCATGAACAGACTGGCGCGCTCGCCTCGGCCGTACACGCGCAGCCGCTCCAGGAGCGCTGGGTCGACGTGACGGGTCAGCCGCGCGGCAGCGAAGGACCGGGCCACCGGGCGCGGCCGGTCGGCGGGCAGTTCCAGGTCGAGGTCCGCGTCGACGAACCGCTGCCGCCAGTACTCCCGCAGCTCCGCGTCGGAGCGGGCGGCAGTGTTCCGCGCCGCCAGATCGGGCAGCGCGACGGCAGGGGCCAGGTCGGGCTCCGCACCGCTACGGGCAGCGCGGTACAGCGCGGCCAACTCCTCCCCGACGACAGTGGCGGACCAGCCGTCGAACACCAGATGGTGCACGACCAGAACCAGCTGCGTGGCGTCGGCGGCCAGGTACGCCCGCGCGAGCGGCCCGGCGGCGAGGTCGAACTTCGCCGCGACCGGCTCCCCCCGCACCAGCTCGAGCCTGGCGTCGGAGCCGATCACCATCCGCGGCTCGGCACCGTCGTCGGGAAACCGGGCGCGCAGCAGTGGGTGTCGACGAGCCAGCGCAGTGAGGGCTCGAGCCAGCGCGGCGGGCTCGACCGGCTCGGCGAAGCGGTAACGGATGCCCAGGGTGTGCGCGGGCAGGTCGGCGCAGACCTGCTCGGCGACCCAGAAGTCCCGCTGCAGTGAGCTCAGCGTCACCGGAACGCCCTCGGCCACGGCGACCGTCTCGGCCATTCCGCCGGCGTCGGCGCTCGTGACAAGGTTGGCCACCTCCGCCAGCGTGGGCGCCGCGTACAGCCGGCTCAGCGTCAGCGCCACGCCGTGCTCGTGCCGCAGGGCGCTGATCATCCGTACGGCGTCGAGTGAGTCGCCGCCGAGCGCGAGAAAGTCGTCGTCCGGGCGTACCTGCGCGATACCGAGCACCGCAGTCCAGATCCGGGCCACCGCGCGCTGCGCCGGGGTGAGACCGGTGTCCACGACCGGGCCGTCCGGGACGACCGCGGCCAAGGCCCGCCGATCGACCTTGCCCTGCACGGTCAGCGGCAGGCGGTCGTGACGCACCAGAGCTGCCGGGACCAGGTACGCGGGAAGCTCCTCGGCCAGGGCGGCGCGAACCGCGGTCAGGTCGATCCCGCGATCGGCCACCACGTGCCCGGTCAGCCGCGCCTGGTCGCCCCGCTCACCGAGCACCACCACGGCGTCCTCGATGCCCGGCGCGGCCCGCAGCGCCGCCTCGACCTCCCCTGGCTCCACCCGGAAACCACGGATCTTCATCTGCTCGTCGAGGCGCCCCAGGAACTCCAGCGACCCGTCCGCGGCACGGCGCACCCGGTCCCCGGTGCGGTACTCGCGGCCGGTGGGCCCCGGCCGGAACCGCTCGGTGGTCAACTCCGGCCGGCGCAGGTACCCGGTGGCAACCTGAACTCCGCCGATCGCCAGCTCGCCGGCTTCGCCGTCGGGGGCCTCGGCGCCGTCCGCGCCCAGTACGCGGCAGGTGACGCCGGGCAGTGGGTGCCCGATCGGCACGGCGTCGCCGACCCATCCGGTCAGGTCGGCGACGGTGGCGACGACAGTGGTCTCGGTCGGCCCGTAGGTGTTGAGCAGCCGTACCCCGGGACTGGCGGCGCGCTGCCACCGGCGCACCGCGTCGGGCCGCGCGGCCTCGCCCCCGATGATCGCCAGCCGGACCGTGGCGGGCAGTGTCGCCTCGGCACGGTCCAGGGCGGCGACCAGCTCGTGCCAGTACGCGGTCGGCAGGTCCAGCACGGTGACGCCCAGCCTCGCGCAGCCGTCCAGGAACAGGTCGGGGCGACTGATCATGTCATCGTCACGCAGCACCACGGCCGCCCCGCAGGTCAGTGCCGGGAAGATCTCCTCGACGCTGGCGTCGAAGCTCAGCGACGCGAACTGCAGGACGCGGTCGGCGGCGGTGAGCTCGTAGCGCTGCCGGGCGGCGGCGCAGAACGCGGCGAGCGCGGACATCGGCACGACCACGCCCTTGGGCCGCCCGGTCGATCCGGACGTGTACACGGCGTACGCCGCTCCCGCGCCAGCCGCTGCGTACGCTTCGTCGCCGACCAGGGTGTTCGTCGCGGCGACGCCATCCGGGGTGATGATCGCGCGGGGTCTCGCGTCGGCGAGGATGAGCTCCTGACGGGCCGCCGGATAGGCCGGGTCGATGGGCACATAGCCCGCGCCCACCCGCAGGACCGCAAGCATCGCCACGACCGCGTCCCGGCTACGCGGAAGGCGCAGCGCCACCAGGTCGCCGCCGGACACCCCGGCGACCGTCAACGCCGCCGCCCGCTCCTCGACGCGGGCAACCAGCTCCGCGTAGGTCAGGTCACCCGCGCCGTCGACCACCGCTGCGGCCGCGGGCCGGCGCCGGGCCTGCGCGACGACCTGCTGCCACAGTGGACCCTCCCCCACGGGCGATGTGCGGATGTCGATGGCCTGACTCATGAAGGGCTCCCGGGTGTCGCAGACAGCGAAAGGCGTGCCGGCGCAAGACCCTAGGGATCGACTGAGGTTCGCGGATGAACGCCGACCGACGCTCGGAAGGACCTTGATCGGTGGAGCGTTCACCTGGTGAACGCCACGGCCCACCGGCCAATGTTGCCGCCGCCTGCCCGAACACCGCTGCTGCACAACGGTTGCGATGAACTGCCCGTGAACTCGACGCCGCAGGGGTGGGTAGTGGTCGCGCACCAGAGGAGGAGTCGCGGCTGACCGACTTGAGCGCGGGAGGGGCTGCTCCGGCAGGTGAACTTTGGGCAAACGAATGAATGTCGAGTGGATGTCCGGGGCACCACCTGTGCAGACACTCACGACGACGTGCGAGGTGTGTGATGACCGAACCCGCAGCCAGTGGCGGTATCGTGGACCCTGAGATCGCCTTGCAACGCCAGGTCGAGACGCTGAAACAACGATTCCCGGATGCTGACGAAAGCGAGATCTCCGCCCTCGTGCACGAAACGCACAAGCGCCTCAAGGACGGGGCGAGCATCGACTCGCACCTGGTCGCCCTCACCGAGAAGCAGGTGACGGAGGAACTGCGCGGCGGCGGTGGGACCGTTCACATCCGTAGCGACAACACGGCCTGAGCAGAGACACGAGAGTGATCGGCCGCTGGCCTGTCGCGCCGATCGACGTTGTCGCAACGGGTCCCTGTGGTGGTGGACACGAAGCCGCCGCCCGCAGCCGGATGCGACGTAGCGTTGAGGGCTGCCCAGGGCCGATCCGCATACGGCATGCCTGGTCGACGCCGATCCGCGAGACGAAAATGGTGAACGCCGGGTGCCCGTGACGAGTGAACCCCAGGTGGTCGCGCTAACGCCGACAACCGTCGCACCGACGATCCCGGCGGTGTTCCGATCCGCCTCGGCCCCCGCCCGCCGCACGCTTGTCGACATTCTCGACGACTCGGTGCGCGCGCACGCGGATGCCTGCGCGCTCGACAGCGGTGCCACCACCGTGACGTACCGCGATCTGGCCGACGAGGTCGAGGCCGTCCGCAGGTCGCTGGCCGGGCACGGCATCGGTGTCGGCGACCGCGTGGGCATCCGCATCTCATCCGGTACGGCCGAGCTGTACCTGGCGATCCTCGGCGTTCTCGCGGCGGGCGCCGCCTACGTGCCGGTCGACGCGGACGATCCCGAGGAACGCGCGGAACTCGTCTTCGCCGAGGCGGGGGTCGTCGCAGTGCTCGGTGACGGCCTGGCGGTGTCGCTGCGTCGTACCCCCGTGGGTCGGGTCGGTCGGCCCGGCCCGGCCGACGACGCCTGGATCATCTTCACCTCCGGCTCCACGGGCACCCCGAAGGGGGTGGCGGTCAGCCACGGCGCGGCGGCGGCTTTCGTCGACGCCGAGGCGCGGTTGTTCCTCGTCGACGAGGCGAGCGAGGCGATCGGCCCGCAGGATCGGGTACTGGCCGGGTTGTCGGTGGCGTTCGACGCGTCCTGCGAGGAGATGTGGTTGGCGTGGCGGCACGGCGCGTGTCTGGTGCCGGCCGCGCGGTCGCTGGTCCGCAGTGGCGTCGACCTCGGTCCGTGGTTGGCCGAGCAGCGCATCTCGGTGGTGTCTACGGTCCCGACGCTCGCCGCGCTGTGGCCGGTCGAGGCGTTGGAGGAGGTCCGGCTGCTGATCTTCGGTGGAGAGGCCTGCCCACCGGAGCTGGCGCAGCGCCTGGCCGTCGAGGGTCGCGAGGTCTGGAACACGTACGGACCGACCGAGGCGACAGTGGTGGCCTGCGCCGCGCGGATGACCGGTGAGGGACCGGTCCGCATCGGGTTGCCGCTGGCCGGCTGGGAACTCGCCGTGGTCGACGGGTCCGGCGCTCCGGTGGCAATGGGTGAAACCGGCGAACTGGTCATCGGCGGGGTGGGGCTCGCCCGCTACCTGGACGCGGGCAAGGACGCCGAGAAGTTCGCGGCGCTGCCCGCGCTCGGCTGGCAGCGGGCGTACCGCAGCGGTGACATCGTCCGGGCGGAGCCCGAAGGGCTCCTGTTCGTCGGTCGCGGTGACGAACAGGTGAAGCTCGGCGGACGCCGAATCGAGCTGGGTGAGATCGACGCCGCGCTGCAGGCGCTGCCCGACGTCGCCGGCGCCGCCGCGGCGGTGCAGCGCACCGCCGCGGGCAACCAACTGCTGGTGGGGTACGTGGTCCCGCACGAAGGCGTCACATTCGATGCCGCGGCGGCGGCGCTGCGGATCCGTGAGCAGTTGCCGGCAGCGCTCGTGCCGCTGCTGGCCGTGGTGGATGCGCTGCCGACCCGGACATCCGGCAAGGTGGATCGGGCCGCGCTGCCGTGGCCGCTGGCCACCGGGCAGGACACCGCGGGCGAGCTGACCGCGACGGAGGAATGGCTCGCCGGTGGTTGGGCGGAGATCCTTGGCGTACGTCCCACCGAGGCCGACGCGGACTTCTTCAATCACGGCGGCGGGAGCCTGAACGCGGCGCAACTGGTGGCGTGGATCCGGCGCCGGCACCCGCGGGTGTCGGTGGCCGACATTTACCTCCACCCGAAACTGTCGCGGCTCGCGGCCGTGCTCGACGCGCTCGACACCACGGCGGCGACGCGCCGGGAGGTCCGGCCGACGCCGAGGCGTGCCGGGCTGATCCAGGCGGCGACGATGGTGCCGATGCTGGCGCTGGTCGGACTGCGCTGGCTGACCGTCCTGGCCGTCCTCGGCAACGTCTTCGCCCTGCTCGCGCCGGCACCCTGGGCGCCTGTCGTGTCGTGGTGGTGGGTGGCACTGGGCTGGCTCCTGATGTTCAGCCCGCTCGGCCGGATCACAGTGGCCGCCGCAGGAGCGCGACTGCTGCTGCGCGGGGTACGCCCCGGCAGCTACCCACGCGGTGGCGGCGTGCACCTGCGGTTGTGGGCCGCCGAACGCCTCGCCGAGCTGACCGGTGCCACAAGCGTCGCCGGGGCGTCCTGGATGATCACGTACGCCCGGCTTCTCGGCGCGCAGATCGGGGCCGACGTCGACCTGCACTGCGCGCCGCCGGTGACCGGCCTGCTGAAGCTCGGGCGCGGCGCGGCGATCGAGCCGGAGGTCGATCTGTCCGGCCACTGGGTCGACGGCGATGTCGTCCGCATCGGCAGGGTTCGCGTCGGTGCCGACGCCCGGGTCGGGTCCCGCAGCACCCTGATGCCCGGCGCTCGGATCGGCAAGGGCGCGCGCGTCGCCGCGGGCTCGACGGTGGCCGGCGCCGTGCCGGCCACCCAGTACTGGGCCGGCTCACCGGCCGCAGCCGCAGTTGCCAAGGATTCCGACGGGTGGCCCGGGCAACGTCCCCCCCGATCGCGAACAGGGGCACGCCTCTGGCCGCTCGCGTACGCGCTGACCTCCCAACTACTGGGACTGGTTCCGGTCGTGGCCGCCCTGCCGGCGCTCGCCCTGCTCGGCTGGACGCTCGCCATCCGACCCATGGTCGGCGCTGTGCTGGCCGCCGTCGCGGTGGCGACCGTCGCCTATGTCGTGGGTTACGCGCTGCTGGTGCTCGGGGCCGTCCGGGCGCTCAGCATCGGCCTGCGCGCCGGGTACCACCCGGTGCAGGGGCGGGTGGCGTGGCAGGTGTGGACGACCGAGCGGCTGATGGGGATGGCGCGGGTGGGGCTGTTCCCGCTCTACGCCAGCCTCTTCACGCCGGTGTGGTTGCGGCTGCTGGGCGCCAAGGTGGGGCGCGGGGTGGAGGCTTCCACAGTGCTCGCGGTGCCGGCGATGACCACGGTCGCCGACGGGGCCTTCCTGGCCGACGACACCATGGTCGCGACCTACGAGCTGAGCCACGGGTGGCTGCGCGTCGCTCCGGCCCGCATCGGTAAGCAGGCGTTCCTGGGCAACTCGGGAATGGCGGCGCCCGGACGTTCGGTGCCGAAGCGGGGCCTGGTCGGGGTGTTGTCGTCGGCGCCGTTCAAGGCGAAGAAGGGCTCGTCCTGGCTCGGCGCGCCGCCGATGCCGCTGCGCCGGACCGTGGAAGCGGCCGACACCAGCCGCACCTTCGACCCGCCTCTGCGGCTGAAGCTGGCCCGGGCGGCGATCGAGCTGTGCCGGATCGTTCCGGTGATGTGCGCCGGCGCCCTGGCGATCGGCGTCCTGGCCGTCCTCGCGCTCGTCTGGCGGACCGGCGGGTGGTGGGCGGCCGCGCTCGCCGCCGGGCCGGTGCTGCTCGGCGCGGCGATCATCGCCGCCGCCGTCGCGACGGCCGCGAAGTGGCTGCTGGTCGGGCGCTTCCGGGTCACCGAGCGCGCGTTGTGGACCTCCTTCGTGTGGCGCAACGAGCTCGCGGACACGTTCGTCGAGGTCCTCGCCGCGCCGTGGCTGGTCCGTTTCGCGACCGGCACGCCCCTGCTGACGGCGTGGCTGCGCACGCTCGGTGCGAAGATCGGTCGGGGCGTCTGGCTGGAGACCTACTGGCTGCCCGAGTACGACCTGGTGCGCCTCGGCGACGGCGCGACGGTGAACCGCGGTTCTGTGGTGCAGACCCACCTGTTCCATGATCGTGTGATGAGCATGGACGAGGTGACACTGGGCGCGGGGGCCACACTGGGCCCGCACGGCATCGTTCTGCCGGGCGCGAGTATCGGCGCGCGGACCACCGTCGGGCCCGGTTCGCTGGTGACCCGCGGCGACGCCGTGCCCTGCGACAGCCGGTGGTGGGGTAACCCGATCACCACCTGGCCCGCGCCGGCTTCGCGGCCGGCATGAATCCGAAGGCGTCGACATCGCGCGGTGCCACACCCGGCGCTGATCGCTCCGGCGACTCGTACCTGCCCGAGCACGGCAACGGCGGCTACCGGGTGCGGCACTACGACCTCGACCTCGACTACCGGGTCGCGACGAACCGTCTCGGCGGCCGGGCGGACATCACCGCGGTGGCCGTCCAGTCGTTGTCCCGGTTCACTCTCGATCTCGGTCGGCTCCGCGTTCAGGACGTCCGCGTGGACGGGCGCCCGGCGAAGTACCTGCACCGGCCGAACAAGCTGCAGATCAAGCCCGAGCGGCCGATCGACGCCGGGGACACCTTCCGGGTGGAGATCCGGTACGCGGGAAAGCCGGTGCCCATCTCCGGCCGGTGGGGCGAGCTCGGATGGGAGGAACTCACCGACGGGGTGCTCGTGGCCAGCCAGCCCAACGGGTCACCGTCGTGGTTCCCGTGCGACGACCAGCCCGGCGCCAAGGCCACCTTCCGGGTGGCGGTCACGACCCCTTCCCCGTACACCGTGCTGGTGACCGGTGATCCGGTGCTCCAGCGGCGGGGTGCGGGCGGCACGACCTGGGTGTACGAACGACGCGAGCCCACCTCGCCGTACCTGATGAGCGTCCAGATCGGACGCTACGACCTGGTCGACCTGGCTGTCGGTGACGTGGTCCAGCGCGCGGCGGTCCCGCCCGCGCTGCGTCGCAACGCCGCTCACGACTTCGGCCGGCATGGTCAGATCATGTCGGCGTTGCAGCGGCTCTTCGGGCCGTACCCGTTCCGGGAGTACGTCGTCGTGGTCGCCGACGACGACCTCGACGATCCGGTCGAAGCGCAGGGCATGGCCGTCTTCGGGCGGAACCACGTCGACGGTCGGCGCACGCACGAGCGGCTTGTCGTGCACGAGCTGGCCCACCAGTGGTTCGGCAACAGCCTCACGGTGGCCGACTGGCGCCACATCTGGCTCAACGAGGGCTTCGCCACGTACGCCGAGTGGTTGTGGTCCGGCGTCTGCGGCGACCTGCCGACGGACGCCCTGGCCGCGCGGTGGTACGCGTGGGTCGCGGCTCGCCCGCGCGACGTCGTCGTCGCGGATCCCGGTGTCGACCGGATGTTCGACCCGCTCGTCTACAAGCGGGGCGCGCTCGCGGTGCACGCCCTGCGCAAGGGGGTCGGCGACGAGTCGTTCTTCGCGCTGCTGCGAGCCTGGGTCGCCGAGCACCCGCACGCGACGGTGACGACCGAGCAGTTCCGGCTGCACGCCCAGCGCTTCGCCCGCGAGCCCCTGGACGATCTGTTCGGTGCCTGGCTCGACAGCCCGACGCTGCCCCCGCTGCCTCGTTGACCCAGCCGAACGCGAATCGCCTCCCGATCGCGAATGCCGGTCCCGGAAGACCGACTCAGCCGTCTGCGGCTGGCCGGCAGTGCCGGGACCGGCACCTCGAAGGTCAGGGCCGGAGCCACCAGGGGCTGGTGTAGGCCACGGCGAAGTCGTTACACGGGTGACCGGCTGGGCCGGGGGTGCCGTTGGGCAGGGACGGGTCGGAGATCCGGAGCACCACCCAGTCGCCGTCGTCGATGTCGAGCGGCACGGTGAAGTCGCTGACCTGACCGTTGACGGTGTCGATGACGTCGACGACTGTCGGTGCCGAGGTGCCCGGGCGGAGGACCTGGATGCGCAGGGGCTTGCCGTCCCAGGTCGAGCCGCGGTCCAGGTCCAGCAGGAACCGGACGTCGCCGGAGGTCACGTTCAGCACCCCACCCATGCGTACGCCATTGGCAGTGGCGTCGACCCGCAGCCCCGAGACGCGTGTGGCGAAGGAACGGCGGGCGGCCATCGCCTCGAACACCGCGGCGCGGGTGTTCTCGGCGACCCACAGACCGCTGCGTCCCTTTCCCTCGTGGAAGCCCCAGGTGGTGCCGTGCTCGTCGGTGACGCCGGTCAGCGCCGGCCGCCAACCGGCGTTCAGGCAGGCCACCAGCGGTGACGTCACGCCGGACGACCAGCCCTCGAAGAGGAAGTCGTCGGTCCGGTTGAACATCTCCAGCCCCACGAGCTGATCGCGGGCGGCAGCGTTGAAGGAGAAGTTGTTGAACCGGCCCGCCTCCCGACCGGGGTGATTGAAGCTCGCCAGGCCGCCGGGCCGACCGGTGAGCCAGTTGTACAGGCTGCCGGGGCTGCCGGCCCGCAACAGGTCGGCGAAGTCGGACGTGTTCCAGACGTTTATGTGCCCCTGCAACGGGTGCGACCACTCGAACCCGCGGATCGCGGTGAACTGACCCGGGTCGTTGGCCGCGTTGGCCAGGTCACCGGTGGTCCGCCACTCGGACGAGCTGAGCCCGTCGATCGCGAAGAGCGTCGCGTGATCGGTGAGCGCGGCGACGTCCAGACCGGCCTCACGCATCGAGGCGAACGCTGCCTCGGCGCTGCCGTCGCCGTCCGACATGACCGTGTGGTTGTGCATGTCCGCATGGACCAACGTCGTGCCCTGGGTGATCCGTGATGACCGGCCGGCGCCGACCGTCGCGGTCGGGGCGCCGGCCATCGTCGTGTTGGCCGCCCGGGCCGCGCTTGGCAGCGCGGCCAGCATCAGCGTCCCGCCGGCACCGGCCAGAAGCGCCCGTCGGCCGAAGCCTGCGGGGACCTCAACCTGGCCGTACGGCAGGCCGTCGTCGGGTCCCTGGTCGTGATGGCAGTGGTGCGGGTGATGTCCAGTCATAGCCATATCCATGTTGGTGGATCTGGCCGAGACGTCACGACTATTCGTCGGTCAGGCAAACACTGCGGTACGCGTCATACCGCATCGGTCTGGCCCGGACAGGAATCCGGTCCCCGTTCGGTGGCGGCGAAACTGGTGCCGGCCGGTCGGGGCGACGGGCAGGGTTCACTCACCATCGCGCGGTGCCGGCGCGATCAGCCGCAACGGCGCGACATCGGCGAGTGGTTCAGCGTCGGGGCTGGGCGCGGTGCGGGGCAGCAGCGCGGCCAGACCGGCGCGTGTGGCCAGCACGATCAGCCGGTCGGTGCGGACCAGTGTCCGACGTTCCGGCAACGACCAGATGGTCTGTCCCGTCCGACCGGTCCGCACCGCGATCACCAACGCTGCGCCCGGCTGGTTGACGTCGTGGCAGTACCGTCCCTCGAGTTCGGACCCGGCGCCGACGGGCAACTCAGCCACCAGCAGTACCCGGCGGCCGACCGAGATGGTGTCGATGACCTGCTGGCCCATCATGGCGGCTGCGAACGCGGGCGCTGCCAAGGATGAGACGCTACGTGATTCGTCAATTCTCAGGATGCGCTGTGTGCGCTGCGCGAAGCCGTCGTCGAACAGCCGTAACACCACCCGCAATGGGGGCCTGGTTGCTGCCGACCGTGCTCGGCCCGCCTCGTGCGAGGACCGCCCGGACAGGGCGGTCTCCAGGTTTGTGACATCGTCGTCGGTCAACACGGCGAGCGCTCGGCAGGTGTGTACGGATGCGGCTCGCAGTGTCTCGGGGCGGGTCGCGTCGCCGACGATCACCGGCAGACCCAGCTCACGGGCGACACCGATGCCTCGGGCCGACTCGGAGCGGTCGACGGCGACCACGGAGATGCCGACGGAGTGCAGTTCTTCCAGGACCCTGGTGCCGATGTTGCCGAGTCCCACCAGTACGACGTGGTTGTCGATCGGCTCGATCATGCCGCCGGCGGCGACCGTCAGCCGGGCGCGCACCAGCGAGTCCACCACCAGGGCCGTGACTGTGGGAAGGAGCGCCACCCCGGTGGTCACCAGTACCAGTGCGGTCACCTTCTCGCTGAGCGGTGCGGCGGGGTCGACCTCGGCGGCTCCCATCGCCGTCAGCAGCGTCAGGTAGGCGGCCTGGGCGAGGTTCACGCCGCGGATGTACGCCAGCAGGACGCTGGCCGCCGCGAGTATCACGGCCGTGCCGACCAACGCCAGTCGCAGATTGCGGCTGAACACCAAGCCGAGGGCCCGAAGCAGGCGCGGCCTTCGACGCGGCGGGTCCATTCGAGGCCGCCCGTATGCGCGGACAAGTACCAGGTCTGCCGAATCCTGGTCCGCTGGAAGGACGACCGGCTCCGCGCCGGTCGTGTCGGCCAGGCCGCAAACCACGTCCGCCCCGGCCGGGTCGACGGCGCTGCGCATCGCGGTCCGCAGAAGCTCACCGTCGGGCAGCCGCAGGTACGTCGGCGTGGCGTCCCCGAGCGTGGCGGCAACGAACGCCGGTGCGGCAATCTCGGATCCGGAGAGTACGGCGCAGTCCCCGAGCATCGTGGCCACGCCCTCGCCGAGCACCGGGTTGAACAGTCTGACCACGAGCCGAACGTCGGGAGCCAGTTCCCTGGTGATCATGGCGGCATCCACGTTGGTCACGTCGTCGACACCGACGAAGGCCACGGCCGCAGCCTCCCGGACCCCAGCCTGATCGAGCACTTCCCCGGTCAGGCGACGGGCGAGGATAACCTCCGGTTGCCACTCCGCCACGCTGGAATCCGAAGCGAGGTCGGCGAAGTCGGGTACGTCGTGGTCACTCGACGACGGTAGGATCACGGTGACCGCGACACCGTAGCGGTCTGCCAGTTCAGTGACCAGACGGCGAGCGACCGCACCATCCCCACAGACAACAAACCGCTGTCGTGCCGGCTCTCGGGCGGAGCTCCGTCTAGTGTCTCCGGACACAGTCGCATGGTAATCGACGTGGCTCAGGGTGGCGTCGACACAACCGCCGGCAGACCGCACCGAGTTGCCACCGCGTCGCCTAACCTCAGCCCGGCATGCGACGCTCAAGCTCCGCGACCAACGGGCCACGCCGCGTGGCCCCGGCCACCACCGCCATAGCCGCAGAATCCCTGGCATGACAGGACGGCATCCCCCAACCCCACACCCCTTGCCCGGAGGAACGCAGACCATGGACCACGCATCTCAGCTCATCCAGGAGCGGAGTGCCCCGGCGGCCACGCTGGTGATCTTCGGTGCCTCCGGTGACCTGACCCGGCGTAAGCTGCTGCCCGCAGTCGAGAGCCTGGCTCGGCACGAGCGGCTCCCGGACCAGTTCGCGCTGGTCGGCGTCGCCCGCACGTCGATGACCGACGAGCAGTTCGCCGAGAGCGCCCTCGGCGAACGCACCCTCGCGAGCAAGCGCCAGCTCCAGGGCGGCGTGCGGTACGTAGCCGGCGGCTACGACGACCCGGAAACCTACAAGCGGCTCGTGGAGACCCTCGACGAGCTGGACGCACAGCGGGGCACGTCCGGCAACCGCCTCTTCTACCTGTCCACGCCGGCCGGGGCCTTCGAGCCGGTGATCAACGGGCTGGCCGCTGTCGGGCTCAACCGGCCGCGCGAAGGTTCCTTCTCCCGCCTGGTCATCGAGAAGCCGTACGGGCGCGACCTGGTGACGGCCCGCGAGCTCGACGGCGTCGTGCACAACGCGTTCGACGAGCACCAGGTCTTTCGGATCGATCACTATCTGGGCAAGGACACCGTTCAGAACGTGCTGGCGCTGCGCTTCGCGAACTCGATCTTCCAGCCCATCTGGGATCGCTCCTGGGTCGACCACGTGCAGATCACCGTCGCCGAGACCCTCGGCGTCGGCAGCCGCGGCGGCTTCTACGAGGACGCTGGCGCGATGCGGGACATCGTGCAGAACCACGTGCTCCAGGTCCTCGCACTGGCACTGATGGAGCCACCGGCCACATTCGAGGCTGAGGGCCTGCGCAACGAGAAGGTGAAGTTGCTGCAGGCGATCCGACTCCCCACCGACCGAGACATCGCCGAGGCCGCGGTCCGGGGGCAGTACACCCGGGGCGGCACCCGCGAGGAGCTGATGGCCGGCTACCGCGAGGAGGCCGGCGTCGACCCCCTGTCGCGGACCGAGACCTACGCCGCTATGCGGCTCAACGTGGACAACTGGCGCTGGGCCGGCGTGCCGTTCTACGTACGCACCGGCAAGCGTCTGCCGGCCCGGCTCACCGAGGTGGCACTGCAGTTCCAGCGGCCGCCGCACCTGCCGATCCCGACCGACCAGCTCACCGGCCTCGATGCTGACGCGCTGATCCTGCGGATCCAGCCGAACGAGGGCATCTCGCTGCGCTTCGGTGCCAAAGTGCCGGGCCACTCCTTCCGGGTCCGCACCGCCACCATGGAGTTCTCCTACGACCAGACGTTCGTCGAGGAGTCCCCCGAGGCGTACGAGCGTCTGCTCCTGGACGCGCTGATCGGCGACGCGTCGCTTTTCATCCGCAGTGACGAGGTGCAGCAGTGCTGGCGGATCGTCGACCCGATCATCGACAACTGGGAGAAGGACAAATCGCCGATCCCCACCTACGAGGCCGCCTCCTGGGGCCCGACCGACGCCGACCGGCTCATCGGTCGGCACGGCCGCAAGTGGCGAAATTCCGCGTGACCCTGCCACCACCATCTGGCGCATCCCGCGTCTCCCGGCATTTCCTTGAGCCCTTCGAAGACGGCCCTTCACCCGAGGTCGGCGGACGGTGGTGGCACCACGGCGGTCGCGGCGATCCTCGCCGCCGTCCTGGTCTCGGTGGGGATGGTCGCGACGTCCGCCCGGGCCGCGGACGCGTACACGCAGGTGTATGAGTTCAGCTATTCCGCGAACGAGGAACCCCTGATCGAGGAGGGGTTTAACGAGAGCTACGACGCCCAGTACCACGACAGCGTCCAGGGCTTCCTGTTGAGCACGACGACGACCTGTTCAAGCGGGGCGTTCTGTGCGAGGGCGACGTCAAGCAGCTCAGCGCGGAGGAACTGAGCGAGTGCCTGGTGCGCAAGGTGTACGACGTGTCGACGTCGAACGGCGCGCCGGACGACTTCAGGATCGAGCTGCGGCCAGGCGAGAACCGGGTCGCGGTGACGATCCACGACGACAAGCCCTCGTCGGCCAACGGGGAGGCGTGGGCGCAGTTCGGCTTGACGGCCGGCATCACCGTGGCGACGCTCCTGATCCGCAGCGTGTGCCTGAGCGGCGCCCTCAACCGGGCGGCACGCCCTTCCCGGTCCGCGCCGTCCACGCTGGGGCGTTGCCGGTACGGCCTCCATACCTGCTCGCGGATCGCCTCAGCGGTGACGTCGCCGCGCGGGATGCGGTTCTTGCCGTCGTCACGGATGGTCAACTGAATCCAGTCGTACCGTTCCACCTCACGCGGGCCAACCAGCTTGACCACCAGCAGCCCCGTGTCCGGCGTTCCCCTCGCGCCGGCGTCACTTCCAGCATGGACCGTATCTCCCGGTGCCTGCGCCGTTCCTCGGCGGCGGCCTGGTCGCAGCGTGCACCGGCAGCCGCCCTCCACCCCAGCCACGCCAGAACACCCGCACCGAACGCGATCACAGCAGAGGCAACAGACGCCCCGTCGCCCAATTCTTCGATCTTCACCGAGGCATGGCGCCGCCCTCACGACGCCCCACCTGCCGGCCGTCGGGTAGACGACAAGGCTGCGCAGCGCGACGGCGGCTGGCGCACAAGTCAGCTGCGACGTGATGTCCGCGCAGTCACCGATGGCAGCCCTCCGAACGCGAAAGACGGAGCGCCGGTCGCCGGGCGGCTGCGAATGACGCCGAGTTGGCCGCAGCTCCGACCGGCCGGCCGGGCTACTCCGTATACCTCGGCGTCCACCATCCACCACCGAAGAGGGGCTTCGATGGTGGACGTGGACGCGGCGTGGCGTCAGACGACGATGACTGTTTTGCCGAGCAGCTTGCCGTTGCTTGCATCCTGGTGGACGGTCGGCAGTTCCTCCAGCGGCCGGCGGTCGGCGATGTGCAGCTTGAGTACGCCGTTGTCGATGCGGGAGACGAGGTCGGCCAGGTGGGAGGCGTCGGGGCCGACCCACACGCCGGCCGTGCGTACCGAGCGTGCGTCGTCGGCCGGCACCGGGCCGGCGGAGCTGACGACGACGCCGCCGTCGGCCACGTAGGGGGTCAGCTTCGCGAGGTCCTCGGGAGCCAGGCGTACGTGGTTCACCACCACGTCGAAGGGACCACCGACAGGGGCCGGGCCTGCGTCGAGGTCCAGCGGGCCGACGACCTTCTCCGCACCGTAGCCGTTCAGGCGGTCGGCATGCTGGGGGCCGTCGACGGCGGTCACCTTAGCGCCGGCTTCGACGGCGAGCTGGACCACGATGCTTCCCACCGCTCCGCCTGCCCCGTTGACGAGAACGGTCTGGCCGGTCTTGATCCCGGCGAGCTCGACGGCTGCTTGGCGAGCGGCCAGCCCGGTCAGGGGTAGTGAGGCGGCGTCGGTCAGGGGGATGCTGCGGGGCGCGGCGGTCACCAGGTCGGCCGCCACGACCGCGTACTCGGCGGCTCCGCCGTGCTCATGCAGCGGGAACATGGCGATGATCGGGTCGCCGACCTGCAGTCCGCTGACTCCGTCGCCGAGCTCGGCAACGGTGCCCGCGACGTCGAGGCCGGGGGTGATCGGCAGCGCGGTGGGGATCATCTCAGCGAGGACACCCAGCCGGATGTGGTCGTCGACGGGGTTGAACGAGGTGGCCACCACCTTCACCAGCACTTGGCCGGCGCCGGGGACCGGACGCTCCACCTCCTCCTGGCGCAGGACTTCGGTGCTGCCGAACTCGTGGTAGCGAATAGCCTTCACTGCACTCTCCTCATGGTTTCGGGGTGTCGATCCGTGGCGAACGGGGGAATCTCCGGACGCCGCGACGCCGCCGCACTTGCCTGGGCAACTGTGCACGAGTGTGCTTGACTTGCCTAGGCAAGTCAAGGTGCGTGGCATCACAGAGACCGACCGGGTCAGTGCCTGCCTCTGAGCAGCGAAAGGCATCTGGGTGCCAGGGTTGCCCAGTCAAGTAAGCTGCGCTTATGACCGGCACCCCCCGATGGCTCGACGACGAGCAGCAGAAGCTGTGGCAGGACTTGCGCACCGTGGTCATCGCGCTGCCCACGCTGCTGGACCGCCAGTTGCAGCGGGACGAGGGCATCTCGAACTTCGAGTACAGCGTGATGGCTCGGCTGTCCATGACCGAGACGCACACGATGCGGCTCAGCGACCTGGCCGCGCAGTGCGACAGCACGCAACCACGGCTGTCCAAGCTGATGGTCCGTTTCGAGCAGCAGGGGTGGGTCACCCGATACCCTGACCCAGACAACGGCCGGTACACCCTCGCGACCCTGACTGACGCCGGACTGCATAAAGTCGAGGACAGCGCCCCAGCTCACGTCGAGCGGGTCAGGCAACTGGTGTTCGACCCACTCAGCGCTGCACAGCAACGCCACCTCGGCGCCGCGCTCTCCCGCATCGCCGCTCTGGCACGCGAGCAACTCGACGGCCGGTGAACGACGCCCACCGAACTGAGCTCGACACCTCAGCCCGGGTCCCAGGGCTCCGTGTTGGCAACGGCGATATGAGCGGTCGGCATGGCGGAACGGTATGCCGTGTTCGAAGCGGGCGCCCGCGCGGACCAGCGCGACGAGATGCGCGCGTTGACCGCGCGCCAGCGAGTCTGGGCGGCCTCGATCAGTTTGAACGCCATGGCCAGGCCGGCGGCCTTCGAGCCGTGCCCTTTGGTGACTTTGGTGCGGTGCAGGACACTCAAAGCCCTCGTCCCTGACCTTCGTCGGTGAGCACTTCGGGCGCGGAGACCACTTCGCCAACCGGCAGCCAGTTGCAAGGCTCGGGCAACAGACGGTTCCATACCGCCTTGACCTGTGCACACTCCCCTGCCAGGACACATAGAGCGTTGTCGGCTAACAGGCAGAACCGCGGAGCACTCCGCTGAAACAGGAGGCTGCACCGCATCTGACCTGTGGAAACGTGGAGCCGCAGGCAGGGGTGGGTGCTGTTGAGCGTCGCTCGTTGCCGTTGGACGCAGTTCCAGGCCCTTTACGGCACCCGGTGCTCCCCATCCGCTCCCCCGATCCGCAGTACGCACCGGCTTGCCGAATCCTTAGGGCTTCCGCACTCAGCGGGAGCCGGGATCGGTGGAGGAAGGCGTGCGGCGGGCCCTGACCGGTTTCGTAACCCAGTCGGTCCTGCTGACGCCCTAACCGGCAGCGGCGATGTACCGCCGCCGCCCGATCGGGGTCACCTTAGGCCGGGTGCGCCTCGGCCCACTCGCGCATGCTCCGGGGCGCGCGGCCCGTGATTCGCTCGATCGCGTCCGTGACCGGTGCCTCCTTGTTGACGTGCGCCTCCCAGGTGGCGAAGAGCAAATCCGCTGGCGCATGTGGGGCGATCTCCGCGCGGGCGGCGGCGGGATCGATCTCCTTGTAGCGCAGCTCCCGGCCGTGGGTTTTGCCGATCAGCTCAATCTGCTCTCGGTGCGTCAACGACTGTGGTCCAGTGACGTGGTACCGCTGCCCGCTGTGCCCGTCCTGCGTCAGCGCCACCACGGCAATCGCGGCGAGGTCTGCGGGGTGAATGGGCGAGCCGGCAGCGTCCGCGAAGGGACCGCGAACGACATCTCCGCCAGCGAGCTGGCCGGGGACGTCGAAGGCCCAATGCAGCGCGTCGGCAGAGTTGAGGTCCAGCCGCAGGAAGGTCCATTGCATGCCAGAGTCGATGATCGCCTGCTCGATCCCGTGGTGTAACACCGCGATGTCGTTAGGCTGCTGCTCGGCGTTGTCGTCGATCTCCGCCGTTGACTGGAACACAACCCGCTTGACGCCGGCGTTCTTCGCCGCCTCGATAAGTTCTGGCACCCCAGGCCCCATGGCAAGGACGAAAACCCCATCCACGTCCTTTACCGCAACCGCCAGACTTGCGGGATCATTCATGTCTCCCGCTACGACCTCGGCGCCTGCGGGGAGGTCGACCTGCTGGGGATGACGGGTCAGCGCCCGCACCGGCACGCCGATCAGTACCAACCGCTCGACAATGGACCGGCCCACCGGCGCAGTTGCCGCAGTTACTAAAATCATTGGTTGCTCCAGAAACAGTGTGGCGTGATGAAAGATCGAAAGTCGGCTGTCACATGGTTGGGCATCAAGCAGATTCATGACCCTCGCCGCGAGGACAGCAAATAGTCCGGTTCGGCGCCCCGGTGCTGCCTTCGTGTTGCCCATGCCACTGACTCTGGCAGCCCACTAGGAACATTAGGTTCCTACTGGCGTGGGAAACTTCCGGCATGTTGGAGACGTCGGCGCGGTTGCTCCGCCTGCTGTCCTTGCTGCAGACCCCGCGCAGGTGGAGCGGCACGGAACTGGCCGAGCGGCTGAGTGTGACAACGAGAACCGTTCGTAACGACGTGGAGCGCCTCCGTGCTCTCGGCTACCCAGTGCACGCCACCTTCGGCACTGACGGTGGCTACCGCCTCGCCGCCGGGGCCAATCTGCCGCCGCTGCTGCTCGAGGATGACGAAGCTGTCGCGATCGCCATCAGACTGCGCACCGCCACACCTTCCGTGGCCGGAATCGAGGAATCCTCCTCCCGCGCCCTGGCCAAACTCGAACAGGTACTGCCCACACGACTGCGTAACCGGATCAACGCTCTACAGAACTACAGCGTCGCTGTCTCTTCCGGCGCCGATGACAGCCAGGTGGCGGCCTCTACGCTCAGTGAGATCGCCGCAGCGTGCCGAGACCAGCAACGCCTGCGCTTCGACTACCGCTCCCACGACTCCGTCGAGTCCCGACGCGAGGCCGAGCCCTACCGCCTGGTCAATTGGGGTAGACGCTGGTACCTCGTCGGCTGGGACATCCAGCGTAAGGACTGGCGCACGTACCGGGTCGACCGCATGGCGCTGCGCCTACCGCACGGGCCTCGATTCCTCGCTCGCCCGCTGCCGGATGCGGACATCGGAACGTACGTGATGCGGGGCATCGGCAGCGCGGCGTGGCGACACCGGGCGACGATCATCGTTCACCTACCCGCCGATGTCGTCTTGGAGCGACTTCCACCCGCCGTAGGACCGGTGGAGGTGATAGACGACAACCGCTGCCAGGTGCGGACGGGGTCGGACAACCTCGAGCAGCTTGCTGTCTGGTTCGGACTGCTCGGCGCCGACTTCAAGGTCATCGAGCCGCCGGAGCTCATCGCTCACCTGAACATGCTCGCCAACCGGTACCGACGAGCCGCTGGCGGCACATGAGGCAACAGCCCGTGTGGCGAAGCGGATAGGAGCCGGAGCCGATCGACTGCCCGTGGTGCGCGGGCGGCCCGCCCCACAAGCTCCGGTTGGCTGGTTCGGGGCCGGTCGACGGCATCTTCTCGCTCTGGGTGGCCGAGCACGCTGATGGCACCGGGCGCGGGATCGTCATCCAGCACGGCCCCCATGAGGATGAGCCAGACACCGTGTGCTTTGAGCCCGCCCACAGCTTGGTGGAGGCTGGCCTCCGCGGGTGGGAACTGTCCGACGACGAGCTGGCCTTGCAGTTCACCGAGGATGCTGCCAGCAAGTTGGAGCTCCCCGACGTCGATGGTTGGCTGCGGTTCCGGCTCGCGGTGAAGCCGGCGGCGCGGCGTAAGCTGCGGGCCGGGCTGGAGAAGCTACTCCAGCTGTCCAGTTGACGGCCTTGCACGCCTATTGGTGCGTCCTTCGCGGCAGATGCGAGCGCCGAAATTCGCCAGTCGGCGGGTCCGCGGCATCTGGGTCTACGTTGGGCGTCAGTACCGCGTCTTGCCTCACGTCCAGCGAAACCGTGCAGCTGCACCGGCGGCGGACTCAGTGCTGGAGCAGGCCACCGACCGGGACGGGGACGACGTGGCCGGTCGGGGGAAGGGTCTGCGCGAGTGCCAGCCCGACGTCGACCAGCGACGATCGGCGCAGGCGGGCCACATCCGGTATTGAGGTCCAGACCGACTCGACGGTTTCGCCGTTCGGCTCGGGGCGCAGTGTGCCACCAGTAATGCGGACTCGGTAGAAGATGCCGATGTTCTGGTGCTTGATTCCCAGCCGCGCCTCGGTGGCGGGAATCACCCTCGAGTCCACGCCCAGCAAGCGTTCAACCAGCGCGTCGCAGCCGGTCTCTTCGGCGACCTCGCGGATCACCGCATCGAACGGATCCTCCGCGTGCTCCACCTTGCCCCCCGGAAGGGTCCAGTTGGTGTCGCCGGTCGGTGATACATAGCGGGCGAGCAGTACCCGCCCATCCTCGATGCACACGGCATAAGCCGCCAGCCGGAAACTCATCGGCACCTCCGGCCGGACCCTACGCCACCGTTGGGATCGTATCTGGTCCATGCGCAGGCGATCAGGTGCACGCTCATCGACACAACCGCGCGGTCGGCGGCAGATGCGGATGCTGGGCGCGGGCGCGGGCGCGACATACTTCCTCCATGGATAGAGCATGGAGGCTTCGTCCGGCGCTGTCCGCGGATGCGGAATGGCTTGCTGACCTCAAGGCGCGCGCCATGCGCCCAGACCTGGAACGCCTGGGACTGTGGGATATGGAGTGGGCTCGCCGCCGGTTCCTGGACACCTACGTTCCTGCCAACACCGACATCATTGAGGTCGACGAGAAGCCGGTGGGTGTCATCGCCGTGCGGCCCGAGGTCGATGCGCAGTGGATAGAGCACTTCTATCTTGATCCTGCGATTCAGGGTCAGGGCATAGGCGGTCAGGTACTCCGGCACGTCATGGACGCCCACCGTGACGTGAGGCCTTTCCGGCTTGCCATCGACCGGGGTAGCACGGCGCGCTGGCTCTACGAGCGAGTTGGCTTCGTTCACCTCTACGACGACAGCAACGGCGTGGATCAGATTTTCGGCGCTCCGGGAACCGCTGCCGCGCGAACGTGACGGTCAGATCCACCCCCTGTCACGTCGGAGGTTCGCCTTCCTCCCCAAGCAGTACGTGGCACAGCATCGGGCCATCGAGGACATGCCAGCAATGGATGACCCCGGCTTGCTAAGCCGACGCGAGCGGACCGACATCGGCGGATCCGGACGCCGCCGAGCGGGCGACAGACAGCCCCGTGTGTAATCAGTGCTTTCTGTGTGCTGGCGTAGGCTCGCCGCTGACTTGCGGACATCGATGGCTGCTGCTGGTAACGGTGGCGTACGTGGCTGTACAACCCGTACGCCGACAGCTCTTCCGGTGCCCGAAGAGGTCACCCGGCAAGAAGCCCTGCTCACCTGCGTCGGGACGGCCGGATTCGAACCGACGACCCCTTATTAGCATCCGAAGCCACCCGGACCTTGTCCCTGATTGCCAGAAGTGGGCGCCGTCAGCGCAGCGCGGGACTCCACCGCGCCCCACTCCCCCACATCGGGGGACGCCCCGTCATCAAGAAAAAGCCTGCGCCTACCCACCGCGACCCGCATACCGCAGGCAAGGGGTTCGCGTCGGTGGGTCGACACGGCCTATTGCCCTACCACCGATGACGCTTTCGCCGAACCGTCGTTCATGCCGAGCTCGGCGGGATAGCTGCCGAAGCTCTTCAGGTTGAACTTGCGTACAGCCACCGCCCAAGGGTTGTGCGTGGCCATGTAGACGAGGTGCTCGAAGTGTGACAGGTACGTCTCGCCGCGCTGGGCACGCTCGGCGAGGATGTAGGGCTCCAGGACGCGCCAGGCCTGCCGGGAGCGGTAGCTGACCGTACCCACGAGAAGCCTCGGATCGACCGCCGCAAAAGCCAGCATCTGGCCCAGACCGTTGTAGTACATAGATAGCCGGACCACATGGTGACGGGCCTCGGCCGGCAGGTCACTGACGCTGACATGGGGTGGCGGGTGTCGGACGGTCAGCTCATTGAGGACAAAGTCCTCGGCGCGTAGAAACTCGTCGCTGGATCGGTCTCGGGTCAGCAGCTCAATCGCGACGAGGGTCTGGTTGGCGGTCTGCGCCGAGCGCAGCTGGCGTAGCGCGAATACGACCGTCACGACAACCGCGATCGCAGATCCGCAGGCCGCGACGACATCCGCCAGGTCAGCTATCACAAGTCCTGAGGGTAGTAGGTTGAGGCGAGTGTCGATGGCTGGATCCCCGCGCTTCGGACTGGCGCGACCACGAGCCACATTTGTCGCTTGGAGCACCGTCACGGACGCGGTGCCCCATCAGCGGTATGTGCGGACGCTGTCGGTGCGCTCAGTGTTTTCCGGCGTAGTGGGAAAGCACCAGAGCCCTTCACGCAGATCACCTGCTGCGATCCCGGCAAGCCTGGGCCACGGCACAGCGGCGACCTGGCGGACATCGTCGACCTCATGCTCGCCACCGGCGCCCGCATCGGTGAGATCCTCGCCCTGCGAGGGGAGGACCTCGACCTCGCCGCCGAATGCCCCATCCTGACAATCTGCGGCACGCTCGTCTTCGTCAAAGGCCAGGGCTTCACCTGCCAACCCTGAACCAAGAGCGACGCCGGCTGGCGGACGGTCGTCCTGCCCCGGTTCGCCGTCGGCACGCTGCTGGCCCGCAGGCTCGAACCCGCCGACAACTCCACGACGCCGATTTTCGCCTCCCGACGCGGCACCTGGCTGTCACCCAACAACGTCCGCCGTCAGTGGCGTGAGGCCTGCGCCGACACCGACCTCACCTGGGTCACCCCCGCACCTTTCGCAAGCCCGTCGCCACCCCTCATCAGGAAGCCCTGACCAGCGGAAGGGCTGGTCAGGGCTTTTCGTCTGTCGGACCCAGACCGAACCCCGCCGGGTCTGATCGCCCCGCTCTCCTTGCCACCGTGCCGCGCCCGCCTCACGGCATGGGTGCCAACCGAACCTGTGGCAACCCTCCTGTCCGCAGTGCGCTGGCCGAACCTGCACCTCGACGCGGTCCACTTCGCCGTCCCCACCTTGTCCCCAGCGTGGCCCCCGACCGCTGGGTGGATCCGTCGCGGTCCTCCAGCCTGACGGCCGGATGTTCGAGTCTGAACTTTCTTGAACGTCTCGGTCCGTTTCCTGGCATCTCTAGTCCGGATGGCATATATATGGTTCGATGCGATCAGACGATGGCGTGCCACCTCTGGACACCGCAGGCCGGCGAGCCCGAGGCGTCGGCTGCCACACCTTGACCGGTTGACTGGAGATCTCATGACCAGCCCTCGATCCGCTCCGCCTCGGCAGACTCCGGGAGTAGCCTGCCCGCGCCGTGCCCGCGTCAGGCCCACCACGCTGAGCATGCTGTCGATCGCAGCGCTTGTCCTGACGTACGTGGTGGCCATGCCGGTCGCATCCACGCCAGTGGGCCTGACCATGGAGGCGGCCGCCGCCTACGTCAAACTGGGCAACCGGACCACCGGCAAGTTCATCGACGGCATGGGCCGGACCACCAACGGCGCCGCAGTCGGCCAGTACTCCTCGTCGTCCAGCGACAACCAGCAGTGGACGATCGATGCCGTCGGCGACTACGTGCAGATCAAGAATCGGGCCACCGGCCTGTACCTGGACGGGATGGGCCGCACGACGGGCGGATCCATCTGCGGCCAGTGGAGTGGCAGCGGCAGCACCAACCAGCAGTGGATCCGGGAGGACTCCGGCGGCTACACCAAGTTCAGGAACCGGGCCAACGGGCTGTACCTGGATGGCGGGGGCAGCACGTCCGACGGCGCCAACCTCGTCCAGTACGCGAACAGCGGCAGCACCAACCAGCAGTGGATCGTCACCGACGTGTCGACTCCGGGATCGGGCACGATCACGGTGGACGGCAACAACATCCGCGCCGGCAACGTCAACGGCCTGACGTTCAAGGGCTTCGGTGCGCTCAGCGCCAACAGCACCAGCGAGTTGCTGATGGATTACAAGGCCCAGAGCCCGACCGCGTACGCGCAGCTGCTGCGGGTCCTTTTCGGTGGGGAGAGTCCGGTCTTCACCAACGTGAAGATCGAGATGGGCAACGACCGCAACAACTCCACCGGACCGGACCCCTCGACCATGCGTTGGGAGTCCGAGACCCCCAACGTCAAGCGTGCGCAGGGCTTCCAACTCGCGGCCGACGCGAAGAAGGTCAACCCGAACGTCAAGGTGACCCTGCTGCGCTGGAACTCCCCCGGCTGGGTGAACAGCAACGACAAGGTCTACACCTGGTTCAAGAAGACCATCCTGAGCGCGTACCGGACCTACGGTTTCATGGTCGACTACGTCAATCCGGGTCTCAACGAGCGCGGGGCGGACCTGAACTGGACCAAGACCTATGCCAACCGGGTCAGGACCGACAGTGCCGACTTCGCCAACTCGACAGAGCAATCCCGGTACAACCAGCTCAAGGTCGTCATCTCCGACGAGGTCGGTGTCGGGTCGTTCGGCGGCAGCATGATCAGCGACGCCGGCCTGCGCGACGTGGTGGCTGCGGCCGGCTACCACTACAGCCCCGACGACGACAGCGCCGGCAACTTCAAGCGCCTGGCGATGGACTACGACAAGGAGATCTGGAACAGCGAAGCACAGGCGACCTTCGGCAATTCCGCCCTGCGCCCCAACAACAACATGCGGTCCCCGTCGGTGGTCGGAACCGGAATCGGCGGCACCAACAGTGCGCTGGAGATGGGAAACACCATCATCAAGGGATTCGTCAACTCGCGCCGGACCAACTTCATTTACCAACCGGCCATCGGGTCCTTCTACGAGGGTGGGCAGTACTCCTACAAGGAGGTCGTCAGCGCCCGTGATCCCTGGTCGGGCTGGCTGCACTACGACGCCGCCATCGACGTGCTGCGGCACTTCAGCTGGTTCGCCAAGACCGGCTGGGAGAACTCCAGCAACACGGCCGGTATCTGGCGCGCCGTCCCCGAATCCAGCTATACCGGAGCGACCGGGACGAACCCGGTGGTCGGACGCAACGGCACGCCCAGCTATCTCACGCTCGCCGCGCCCGACAGGCGCAACTTCTCCACGGTCTTCATGAACGACAGCGAGTACACCCAGTCGTACCGCCTCCAGCCGGTGAACATGGCCTACTCCGGCGCTCCGGCCCTACAACTGTGGGAAACCCGCGCGGCCGACCCCGGCCAGGCGTTCAACGCCAACTACCTGAAGCACCTCGGCAGCGTCACGGCCGATGACGGCGGGGTGTACTCCGTGACGGTCAGGCCGAACTCGGTCGTCACCGTGACGACGCTGGCCAACCACACCAAGCCCGAGTACCTGGAACCCCTGCCGGTGGAGGGCCAGCGCACCGTGCTGGACACCGACATCTCCGGCGACGTGCAGAGCACCAGCGACAACATCCTCTACGCCGACGGCTTCGACTACTCCGGCAAGACGGTCCCGGTGATCGGCAGTGGCGGCACCATCACGGGCACGGAGGACTTCATCACGTCGCGTGGCGGCGCCAGGAGCGTCATCCCGCGCTACGCCAGCGACCGCAACGGCGCCTTCGAGGCGTACCAGCCGGACGGATCGACCAATTACGTGCTGCGCCAGCAGTTGGACGGCCCGAGCCAGGGCCTGGGCGGTGCGTGGAACGGGGGGGACGCGGTCACCAGGATCGGTGACAGCCGGTGGCTCAACTACAAGGCCAGTGTCGACGTCTCCTTCGAGAACAGCAGCACCCAGAACGGCGCCAACTACGCCCGGCTGGGCATCCGCGAGCAGCACGGTGACAACGGTGCGCCGTACTCGGTGCGGTTCACCTTCGACGGGGGCTGGCAGTTGCTGGTCAACAACAGCGCGGTCGCCAGCGGCAATGTGGTCAGCGGCGCCGGCGGCGTGCGGATCGGTGGGTTCAACACCGCTCACAACGCGTGGCACAACATCGCGCTGAGGGGCGCCGGAAGCACGGTGACCGCCTACCTCGACGGCGTCACGCTGGCCACCTACACCGACCCAAATCCCAAGCTGTCCGGCCGGATCACGCTGGGCAGCGGCTACTACTTCACCCGGTTTGACAACCTCCGGGTGGAGACGGTCGACGGAAGCCCGCCGTACTACTCCGAGGTGCTGGACAACCTGGAGATGTCCGACCTGGCCAACCCGCCCGCCAGGAAGCTGGTGTACGGCGGGTCCTGGGCGCACGAAAACGGTAAGGGGATGTACAACGTTCAGCGGAGCCTGTCAACCAGCCAGGGAAGCGGCTCGACGCTGACCTACACGTTCGCCGGCACCGGACTGGACATCATCGGGCCGAACAACGGCTCGGCCGTCCTGCAGGTCAGGGTGGACGGTACGGTGGTCAACTCCGCAGCGAGCACGCTCGCCTCTCCCGAGTTCTATCAGACGTACGCCCTGCGCAACCTCGGCGCCGGCACGCACACCGTGGAGATCATGGTGCGCAGCGGCAGTCTCGTCGTGGATGCCGTCGGGGTTGTCCGGCCGTGATGCCGGTCGCGCCGGACGGCCAACAGGGCTCATCCTGCACAGGCCGTCTGCACTGCGTCGCTATGGGGCGATATTGCACGTAGACGTCAAGAAGCTCGGAAACATCCCCGACGGCGGCGGCTGGCGCTACGTCGGCCGAGCCGAAGGCAAGAAGAACCGCAACGCCACCGCGGGCAAGCCGCGCAGCAAGCACTACAACCCGATGATCGGCACTGCATTCGTGCATACCGTCATCGACGACCACAGCCGCGTCGCCTACGCCGAAATCCACGACGACGCAGAGCGGTCACCTGGTTCCACGACCGCGGCGTCGTCACCCAACGAGTGCTCTCCGACAACGGCAGCTGCTACCGCAGCCACGCCTGGCGAGACGCCTGCACCCAACTCGACATCACCGCAAAACGCACCCGCCCCTACCGCCCGCAAACCAACGGCAAAATCGAACGCTTCCACCGCACCATGGCCCAGGGCTGGGCATTCAAACGGATGTACTCCAGCGAGTCAGCCCGCCGAAACGCACTGCCCGCCTGGCTACACGAGTACAACCACCACAGGTCCCACACCGCGATCGGCAAACGCCCACCCATCAGCGCTTAACCAACCTCCCTGGGCAGTACACCTAGGGCATCCCCGCTGCTGGCGTGCCCGTGCTGGCTCTGTGGCGGCCGCTCACGGATCCGGCAGGACCGGGCGCAGTGGTCGCGCACCGAGTTGGGACAGCCCGGCCTCGGTCGTATCCGTGAGCAGCCGCCGGTATCGCTGCGGATCGCCGGCGGCGATACTTCTGGCCTCGTCGACCTCCGCCGCCAGCTCAGGCGGGTAGTCCTCGGGGTTGAGCGTGAATCGCATCGCCAGATCCGCTCGCGCGCGCACGTCGTCGGTGGCGAGGAAGGCGGTCAGGCAGGCGATGCGGAAGGCTCGGCACAGGTCGGCCATTTCGTCCCACTCCGCCTGGCTGGCTGCGGTTGGCCGTCGGTTGTCGAGGTCCGCGCGTGTGGGGTAGACGAGGGTGGGCTGCGCCCAGTACCAGCCGCGCGCCGCGCCGGCCTGCTGCGCCGGACTGCCCGAGCGCGCGTACGACAGCAGGCCGGCCAACACGGCGCTACGCCCGATCGCGGTCACGAGCGGTGCGACGAGTTGGCGGTTGCAGCTCGAATCCTCGTCGGCCACGATCGTCGCCAGCACCTGCTCCGAGAGCGCGGCCGCCCGATCCGGCCGACGCCTAAGCACTCGCGCGACCTGCATACGTTTCGCCGCGATCAACTCGAATCGCTCGTGGTCGGGTGCCAGCGGCCCGGGAAACTCACACGACCAGTCGGGGCAAAGCTGCTGGATCAGCCCGTCCAGCAGGTCTTGCACGTCCTCGCTCACGCTTCGACTCCCAGAGACCCGGACGACATCAGCGTTCGAACCCTACCGCCACCGTTCGCGCCTCTCCGCCACACCGGGAGACCGCAAAGTACTTCCGGACGATCGCAGGCGGAAACGTCCGGACCTATCTTGCGAGCCGCTGGCCACCATGGTCGTCATCCGCAAACCTCCAACCGGACGCCGACACGTGCCTGAGGACTTGTCATCAAAGGCAAGTCTGCCGCCTGCTGAAGCGTCACCTCCAGCGCCACCGTGAACGCCGGGTCCCGGGCGGTGACCTGATCCAGCACTTAACGCCGATAACCCCGCAGCGAGCTCAGGCTTGGCCCCGCCCACATGCGGTCAATCGTTCAGCTGCTGCGGAATGCGCTACTCATCCGTCTGGAACGGCGAACCGATTACCGCTCAAGCGGGCGATAACTTCGCGATGTTCCGCGCGCTCGATGGTGGAGCGGTCGACGCGGGGACACCAACTGGCCACAGCGCTCATTCGGACTTGCTCACAGGCCAGCTCATAGGCCTTGGTACGTCCGATACCCAAGATCGCCGCGGCGGTCTCCACATCGGTGGTGACACCGAGATCCCGTACCTCGTCGATCGCCCAAGCATGCCCCTGCACACGGCCCGGCGTGTGTTCGTCGCTTGTGGTGGTTGCATCGTCGGCGCCCTCCCCTGAGGTCGTACGGACGCCGGTATCGACGTCAACCTCACGATGCACTCAGCCGGTTGCGCGGTGCGTTGCCACTGCAAAGCACCGCGACAGGTATCGGCATCAGCCACAGCATCCAGTGGCGGCTAAGCCCTGCCGACAGCAGGGAAGCCGGTTTGCCACCGGGGAGGAAAGACCGGGGCAAGCAGGCAGTACGACCAAGCGTGAGCGGGCGTTTCCAGCACAGCTACGGCCTGGGCGACCAGCTTGCGGCGTCGCCGAGCACCGCCTCCATTAGCTCCGCAGCCTTCCGTTCCCTCTCCGGCAACACATGGGTGTAGATCTCCCGCGTCGTACGACTGTCGGCGTGACCAAGCCGCCGCTGCATCACGTGCTCGGGAACGCCAGCGCCAGCACCGGCGGTAGCGGAGGTGTGCCGCGCATCGTGGAGCGAGATCATCGGAACGTCGGCGTCAGCGCACGCCTTCGCCCACTGGCCAGTGAAGTACTTCGGGTAGTACGGCTCCCCGTCCTCCCGGCAGAACAGGTATCCGCCGTCGTGGTACAGAACTCCGGCGTCGCCCTTCTCGACCGTCTGGCGCGTCCGGTGAGCGTCCAGCTCCGCTACCAGGGCTGGCCCGAGCGCTACCGCCCGCTTGCTCTTGCCCTTGGGTGACTTCTCGACCACGCCGTTGCTGGTCGTGGTGCGCTGTCAGTGCAGCAGCAACACACCCCGGTCGAGATCCACACGCGGCCACTTGGACCGGCCAACTCTGCACGGCGGGGGCCGACGACGATCGCCAGCACCCAGGCGGCACGGAGCCGGTGGACGGCGTGGTACTTGAGGAACTTCGCTGACGGCGCGGGCGTCCAGACGCCCTTGCGTCCCATCGTCTCCCGCTCGACCTGCCGAGGTTGCCGCACACCATCGACGTTGACCCCAAGGTCGCTCAACGCCTTCATCATGACCCGGTGCACGATCCGGACGGTGGTCGACGACAGCGGGCCGCCGTTCTTGCCCCCACTCTTCAGCAGCTTCTTGTACAGCTCGTGGATCGCTCGATTGTCGAGAGCGTAGAGCTGCCGCGTGCCGATGTGCGGCACCACGTAGCAGCGCATGATGTCCCGGTAGTTGCTGAGCGTCGTCTCCTGGGCATCCAGCTCGCGCTCGTTGAGCCAGCTCTCCAGTTCGGCGGCGACGCTGCCGTCAGCCCTGAGGTCGGCGCCGCCGAAGGCCGCGCGCGTCCTCTTCCGCCTTCTGCGCGGCGGCCTGATTGGGGAACCCCTGCCGCTTGTGCTGGCGGCGCCGCCCGTTCGCGTCGGGCGGAAGGTCGATGATGAAGAATCAGCGGGTCTGGCCGTTGGCGAGGCGGTAGTTGTAGACAGCCATGCGGCTGCACTCCCGCAGTAACGGGATCGAGGGATGCAACCCACGTTAAGCGATCTCCGTTACCGCCAGCGTTACCGCAAGTTCACTCATGATCTTCTATATCCGCTGGTGAATACCAGTCGGGACGGCCGGATTCGAACCGACGACCCCTTGACTCCCAGGCAACCGACACGATCTCGTGAGCTGGCATCGGACGAACGCTGAGCAGTGAATACCGTCCGACATCATCCCCGCACGTCCGTGTGTGTCCGTCGCGGTCGTCACCCAGTTAGTCACTCAGTCCGCGCTCCCCATGCACAAAGCCAGGTCCCAATGCAGCACCATGGACGTCATGGATCAGGAGACTGCGCGCCAGCGGTGGCACCAGGAGCACGTGGCATCCTGGCTCCAGCTCATCGCCACTCTCCGGAGTGAGGGCTGGGAGGCGCATCTGACGTGCGCGGCAGCTCCAGTGCAGGTGGAAGGCTCTCTGCCGAACGGTGAGCGCTTCTACTTCCGCGCCCGCCACAGCGAAGTGTCGCTGGGCATCGGAGGCCACGACCCCGCCGACATCCCCGAGTGGGAAGAGACCGAATCGCGCACGGAAGCCAGCTGGCTACCAGCAGCCGAGGGCGAGACCACCATCAGACGGCTTGCTTTCCGGTACGCACAACAGAGCAATCCGACTCAGTGAGCACCGTCAGTTTGGAAGGTGCCTTGATTGTTGTTCAAGGTCACCAGTAGGCGGTCACGAGGGGAATTACAGTGACCCTACGTGACGTTTTCGATGTCTTGTGCGAGGCTGGCACCGTTCTTGACCCTTGCGTCGGGCACGGACCGGGCACGGCCACAAATCGCGCGCTGTTGCCATCCCGTCTGCCGCCGGCCCGCCCTCCTGGGGAGCGGGCTGCCGCCCGATCCGCCACCTCAAGGCGGCCTTGACGCACGTTTAGACGCTGGCGGGTCGGGTGGTGGTCTGGCGTAGTCACTCAGTAGTCACCCAGGTACGACAAAGGGGCCGTCTCGATCTTCCGAGATGGCCCCTTACCTCTGTCGGGACGGCCGGATTCGAACCGACGACCCCTTGACCCCCAGTCAAGTGCGCTACCAAGCTGCGCCACGTCCCGCCCCCGCGCGGTTTCCCCCGCAGCAGCCGGTACAGCTTAGCGCAGCACCTGTCGGTCATCCGCACAGGCCCCACCCGGGTTGTGGGAGCCGCGAACCACCGCACACCGCCTACAGCGTCCTAGGAGGGTGGGGTGGAAAAATGCCGGACGGGCGCGATGGCCCATCCGGCATTTCGACGATCAGAACAGGTCAGCCGTGCGCCTTGCCGCGGCCGCCGGGGCCGAGCTTCTTGCGGGGGCGTACGGAGATCTCGATGGGGCTGCCCTCGTACCCGAATTCCTCGCGGAGCTTGCGCTCGACGAAGCGCTGGTAGCCGGCGTCCAGCGGGCCGGTGGTGAAGAGCACGAACCGCGGCGGCGCCACACCGGCCTGCGTGGCGAACAGGATGCGCGGCGCGCGACCGCCGCGCACCGGGTGCGGGGTGGCCTGCACCAGCGCGGTCAGCCACTGGTTGAGGTGCGCGGTCGGCACCCGGGTCTCCCAGCTGGCGAGGGCCTTGTTCAGGGCCGGGGCCAGCTTGTCCACCGCGCGGCCGGTCATCGCCGACAGGTTCAGCCGGATCGCCCAGGGGATGCGGCGCAGCTCCCGGTCGATCTCCTTGTCCAGGTAGTACCGGCGGTCGGCGTCGACCAGGTCCCACTTGTTGAACGCGATGACGAGCGCCCGGCCCGCCTCGGTCACCATCGTCAGGATCCGCTGGTCCTGTTCGCTGATCGGCTCGCTGGCGTCCAGCAGGACCACGGCCACCTCGGCGGCCTCGATCGCGCCGGCGGTCCGCAGGCTGGCGTAGTACTCGGTGCCGCTGGCCTTGCCGACCCGCTTGCGCAGGCCGGCCGTGTCGACAAGCTGCCAGGTCTGGCCGCCGATCTCGACGAGGCTGTCCACCGGGTCCACAGTGGTGCCGGCGACCGAGTCGACGACTGCCCGCTCCTCGCCGGAGAACCGGTTGAGGAGGCTGGACTTGCCCACGTTCGGCCGACCGACAAGCGCCACCCGGCGCGGACCACGCGGCCTGTTCTCCACGATCGCCGGGGCCTCCGGCAGCGCGGCGAGGATGGCGTCCAGCAGGTCACCGGAGCCACGACCGTGCAGCGCGGACAACGGGAACGGCTCGCCGAGGCCGAGCGACCACAGCGAGGTGGCCTCCATCTCGATGGCGGTGTTGTCGGCCTTGTTCGCCACCAGGATCACCGGCTTGGCGCTGCGCCGCAGCATCTTCACCGCGGCCTCGTCCACGTCGGTGGAGCCCACCATCGCGTCGACCACGAAGAGGACCACGTCGGCGGTGACCACCGCCGTCTCGGCCTGCGCCGCGATGGCCGCCGCCCGGTCCTTCGCGTCCGGTTCCCAACCGCCGGTGTCCACGACAGTGAACGACCGGCCGTTCCACTGCGCGTCGTACGGCACCCGGTCCCGGGTCACACCGGGGACGTCCTCGACGACCGCCTGCCGGCGGCCGATGATGCGGTTGACAAGTGTGGACTTGCCCACGTTGGGGCGGCCCACCACGGCCACCACCGGCTGCGGGCCGGTCGGCTCCTCAAGGATGACGTCGGGCTCGCGCAGCTCGACCCATCCCGCCCCCTCGCTCATGCCACTCCTCCGCTTCGCTCCGGACTGTCATGAGACACGACCGCGCTACTCATGCCACTCCCCGCTCGGTGAGCAGGTCACGCAGCCGGGCGACGACCTCGTCGATGCCCAGCTCGGTGGTGTCCAGCACGACGGCGTCCGGCGCCTGGGCCAGCGGGTTGACCTTGCGGGTCGAGTCGAGCCGGTCCCGGCGGGCCAGGTCGGCGGCGGTGGCCGCCACGTCGGCGGCGTCCTCGGCGCTGCGCCGGGCGGCACGGGCCGCCTCGGAGGCGGTGAGAAAGACCTTCAGGTCGGCGTCCGGCGCCACGACCGAACCGATGTCGCGGCCCTCGACCACGATCCGACCGGCGTTGGCGATCATCTCGCGCTGCCGGGCGACCAGCAGCTCACGGACCGCCGGCACGGCGGCGACGGCCGAGACCGCCCCGGTCACCTCGGCGCCGCGGATCTCCGCGTCCACGCCCACGCCGTCGACGCTCACGGCGTACCCCTGCGGGTGGGTGCCGATGTGCAGCTTGACCTCGCCGGCGACCTTCGCCACCGACGCGGTGTCGGTGAGGTCCACGCCGGAGCGCAGCACAGCCCACGTGACCGCCCGGTACATCGCCCCGGTGTCCAGGTAGCGCGCACCGATGCCGACGGCGAGCCGCCGTGACACGGTGGACTTACCCGAACCGGACGGCCCGTCCACAGCGACCACACATCGCCCGGCCCGTACGTTTTCCTCCACCGTGTCCTCCTCAGCCCGTACCTCACGGATCGCCCGGTGCTCTGGCGCCGCAAGCGGTTTGTCAATCGTCGTCAATCATGCCCGGGGTCCGTGGCGGACCCACGCGCGACGCCGCCCGAGGCGACCCACGCCACCTCCGGCGGCCGCGTAACCGGCCGTCGCGAGCCTACCGGCAGCCGTACCCCGAACTCGGGGGTCAGTCACCCACCGCGTGGAACAGGGCGGCGACCTCCGCGTTGGTCAGCCGCCGGATCCGCCCGGTGCGCAGTTCACCCAGCCGGATCGGCCCGATCGCGGTACGCACCAGCCGGGTTACCGGGTGCCCGACCTCCTCCATCAGCCGTCGGACGATGTGCTTGCGCCCCTCGTGCAGGCTCAGCTCCACCTGGGCGGATTTACCCAGCGTGTCCACCACCTTGAACGAGTCGACCTTGACCGGCCCGTCCTCCAGCTCGACACCGGCCAGTAGGCGCTTGCTCAGGTTGCGCGGGATCGGCCCGACCACCTCGGCGAGGTAGGTCTTGAGCACCTCGTACGAGGGGTGCATGAGCTTGTGCGCGAGGGTGCCGTCGTTGGTGAGCAGCAGCAGGCCCTCGCTGTCCGCGTCGAGCCGCCCGACGTGGTAGACCCGCTGCTCCACCCGGTTGCCGATGAACTCGGCCAGCTCGTTGCGGCCCTTGTCGTCCGCCATGGAGGTGACCACGCCGCGCGGCTTGTTCATCGCCACGTAGACCAGGCGGATGTCGACCTGCAGGCGCTCCCCGTCCACGTGGATCACGGAGGTGGCAGGGTCGACCTTGTCGCCGAGCTTGGCGACACGCCCGTCCACCGTCACACGGCGCCGGAAGATCAGGTCCTCGCAGGCACGCCGGGAACCCACGCCGGCGGCGGCGAGCACCTTCTGCAGGCGCTCCGCCCCCTCGTAGACGGGGGCGTCGGACTTCGGGGAACGGTTATCGGGTCGCATCAGCAAGCTCTTCTACGTCGTCGGGCAGGAAGGGTGCGAGGGGTGGCAGCTCGTCGACGGTGTTCAGCCCGAGCTTCTCCAGGAACAGCGTGGTCGTCCGGTAGAGAAACGCCCCGCTGTCCGGTTCGGCGCCGCACTCCTCGACGAGGCCGCGAGTGACAAGCGTACGGATGACGCCGTCGCAGTTGACACCCCGGATGGCCGAGATCCGCGACCGGGTCACCGGCTGCTTGTACGCGACCACGGCCAGAGTCTCCAACGCCGCCTGGGTCAGCCGCACGGACTGCCCGTCCAGGACGAACCGCTCGACGTACGTAGCGTATTCCGGCCGGGTGTACAACCGCCAACCGCCCGCGGCCCGGCGCAGCTCGAACCCGTGCCCGGCGGCCGTGTAGCCGGCGGCGATCTCGTCGAGCATCGGCCCGATCCGCTCGGCCGGCTGCTCCAGCACCTGGGCCAGGACCAGCTCACTGACAGGCTCGTCGACGACGAGCAGGATCGCCTCCAGCGCGCCGCGCAGCTCGGCGTCGGGCAGCTCCGGCGCGGGCTCCGGCACAACCGTCACCCGCCGCCGCCCCACACCTTCCCGCCGAGGTACGTCCCCAGCCCGCGACTCCCCCACCCCAGCCCCAGCCCCAGCCCCAGCCCCAGCCCCAGCCCCAGCCCCAGCAGACGGGATCACCTCACCGGCCTCGTCAAGCTCACCGGACTCAAGCGATTCGACCGACTCCTCAGAGATCTTGGACGATTCCGGCCCCTGGAGGGGCAGTTCGCTACCAAGATCTCTGGGAGCTGACGGTGGGACGGCGACGGGCGAGAGTGTCGGCCGGTCGGTCTTCAGTTCCTCGGCGGCCTCGTCGACCTCGGGAGCCTCGGGAGTCGTGGCGGTGGGGGCTGGCGGGCGGGGGCGGTTCCACGGGGGGACCCAGGCGGCAGCCTGGTCGGCCAGGGAGTCCTCGCGTTCCTCATCACTCATCCCGCTCACCCTCCGTCGTTCCCGTCCCGCCCGGCCCTCGGGCCTCCCCCGCCGATTCCGGTCGGACCACCATCAACTCCGGCCTGTCCGACACCGGCTCCGGCCTGTCCGACACCGGCTCCGGCCTGTCCGACACCGGCTCCGGCCCGACCACCGCCGGCTCCGAGCCGTCCGACTCCGACCCCGGGACCGACACCTGCTCGGGGTCGGCGGGGGTGCCGGCGTACTCGTCGACGTGCAGGTCGGTCTCGCCGTCGACCGGGCCGGTCCAGCGCACGGTCAGCTCCTCCAGGGCCTGCTCCTGCACGAAGGCCACCAGACCCTCCCGGTACAGCTCCAGCAGCGCCAGGAACCGCGCCACCACCTCCAGGGTGGCCTCGCAGTCCGCGCACAGCAGGGAGAACGTCGCCGTGCCGGCCCGGCGCAGCCGGGTGGCGAGGATCGCCGCGTGTTCGCGGACGCTGACCCGGACCATGTGCACGTGGGCGATGGACACCTCCGGCACGGGCTTCGGCGTCATCGCCCGCACGGCCAGCTTCAGCAGCCGTTGCGGGCCGATGCCGAGCACGAGGTCGGGCAGCGCCTCGGCGTAGCGGGGTTCCAGGCTGACCGCCCGGGGATACCGCCGACCGCCGACCGCCTCCAGCTCGGCGATGTGCGTCGCCGCCTCCTTGTACGCCTTGTACTGCAGCAGCCGGGCGAAGAGCAGGTCCCGGGCCTCCAGCAGGGCCAGGTCCGCCTCGTCCTCCACCTCGGCGGAGGGCAGCAGCCGGGCCGCCTTCAGGTCGAGCAGGGTCGCGGCGATGAGCAGGAATTCGCTGGCCTCGTCGAGGTCCCAGTTGTCGCCCATGGCGCGGATGTAGGCGATGAACTCGTCGGTGACCGTGTGCAGGGCCACCTCGGTGACGTCGAGCTTGTGCTTGCCGATCAGTTGCAGCAGCAGGTCGAACGGGCCGGTGAAGTTGGCCAGCCGCACCGTGAAGCCGGACGTCTCGGCGGCGGGCGCGGCGTCGGTGAGCGCGGCGTCGGTCGTCAGCACGCCGTCGACCTCCGCGGCCAGCTCGGCGGCCACCGTCGGGGCGGCGACCTCGTGCGGGCCGGCCGGCGGGTCGAGGGGTGGCGCGGTCACCGGACGACCGTAGTCCACGAGGCGGGCACCTGGCGTTCCGGCTACCGCTCCGACTGGGCGGCGATCACCTCGCGGGCCAGCTGACGGTAGTTGCGCGCCCCGGAGGACGCCGGGTCCATCGTCGTGATCGGCGCACCGGCCACGGTGGACTCGGGGAACTTCACCGTCTTGGTGATGACCGTCTGGTAGACCTTGTCGCCGAACGCCTCGACCACCCGCTGGAGGACCTGGCGGCAGTGCGTGGTGCGGCTGTCGTACATGGTGGCGAGGATGCCCTCGAGCTCCAGGTCGAAGTTGAGCCGCTCACGGACCTTGTCGATGGTGTCCAGCAGCAGCGCGACACCGCGCAGGCTGAAGAACTCGCATTCGAGCGGGATGAGCACGCCGTGCGCGACGGTCAACGCGTTGATCGCCAGCAGGCCCAGTGAGGGCTGGCAGTCGATCAGGATGTAGTCGTACTCCTTGCGGACCGTGCGCAGGACCCGGGCCAGGGCCATCTCCCGGGCGACCTCGTTGACGAGCTGGATCTCGGCGGCGGAGAGGTCGATGTTTGCCGGCAGCAGGTGCAGCCCCGCCACGTCGGTCTTGATGACGACGTCCTCGGCGATGATGTCGTCCTGCATGAGCAGGTTGTAGATGGACAGGTCGAGGTTGTGCGGGTTGACCCCCAGGCCCACCGAGAGCGCGCCCTGCGGGTCGAAGTCGACGAGCAGCACCTTGCGGCCGTACTCGGCGAGCGCCGCGCCCAGGTTGATGGTGGTGGTGGTCTTGCCGACGCCACCCTTCTGGTTGGCCATCGCGATGATGCGCGCCGGACCGTGCCGATCGGTGGGCATCGGCTCGGGGATCGGCTTGCGCATGGTGTAGGCCGCCGGATCCGCCGGACCCAGGTCCGCGCCGAGCGTGGCCTGCTGCTCGCGGAGCTCCGACGTCCAGGTCTCGGCACGGTCACCGTTGCCAGCCATGTCCTCGTTGCCCCCTCCCGACGACCCACCCGGCGTCGGAGCCGTCCGACGTCCTTCGCGGCGCCGCTGCGCACCCCGGTCATGTCGCCCCAGGAGGTCCGCGCCGATGCCGACTGTACGCCACCGACCAGCAGGGCGTTCGGCACCGGCCCGGCGTGTCGGAGTCGGCGGCCGCCGGGGTTCAGCCGAGGGCGCGCGGGTGGGCGGTCGCGTACACCTCGCGCAGCCGCTCCACGGTGACGAGGGTGTAGACCTGGGTGGTGGTCACCGAGGCGTGGCCGAGCAGTTCCTGCACGACCCGCACGTCGGCGCCGCCGTCGAGCAGGTGGGTGGCGTACGAGTGGCGCAGGGTGTGCGGGGAGACCGCCGCGGCGCCCTCGATCGGCAGGCCGGCCCGCCCGGCGGCGCGGCGCAGGATGGCCCAGGCGCCCTGCCGGGACAGCGCTCCGCCGCGCGCGTTGAGGAACACCGCGGGGGTGCCCCTGCCGCCGGCGGCCAGCCCGGGGCGGGCCCGGACCAGGTAGGCGCGGACGGCGTCGACTGCGTACCCGCCGATCGGCACCAGCCGCATCCGACCGCCCTTGCCGCGCAGCAGGACGGTGCCCTCGTCGGTGTCGAGGTCGTCGATCGCGGCGCCGATCGCCTCGGAGATCCGCGCGCCGGTGCCGTACAGGAACTCCAGCAGCGCCCGGTCGCGCAGCGCGAGTGGCGCGTCCTCGCCGGTCGCGGTGATCGGGCCGGCGGTCTCCAGGAGCCGGACCACGTCGTCGACTCCCAGCGCGCGGGGCAGCCGGCGCGGCGGGGTGGGCGGGCGGACGTCGCGGCTGGGGTCGGCGCCGGCCAGCCCCTCGCGCAGCGCGAAGCGGTGCAGGCCGCGGACCGCGCTGGCCGCGCGGGCCGCGGAGGACACGGCGAGGGGTGGATGGTCGTCGTCGCCGGCGCGCAGTCGGGCCAGGTGCGATTCGACGACGCCGGCGCCGACCGACGCGAGGTCGGCGACGCCGGCGTCGGCCAGGGTCGTGAGATAACGATCCAGATCCCGGCGGTACGAGGCGAGGGTGTTCGCGGACAGGCCGCGCTCGACTGTCAGGTGGTCGAGGTAGCCGCGGACGGCACGGCGCAGGGCCGGCGCGGGCTCCGCGCCCACGCCGGCCTGCTGCGCGACCCCGCTCAGACCGCCACCCCGCTTCAGGCCAGGACGTCGGCCAGCGGGAGCACGCTCATGCCGTGCGCTTCGGCGACCGGGCCGTAGGTGACCTGGCCGTCGTGGGTGTTCAGGCCCAGGGCGAGGGCCGGGTCGCGGCGCAGCGCCTCGCGCCAGCCGTGGTTGGCCAGCTCCAGGGCGTACGGCAGGGTGACGTTGGTCAGCGCGTAGGTGCTGGTGTTCGGCACCGCGCCGGGCATGTTCGCCACGCAGTAGAAGATCGACTCGTGCACCTTGTAGACCGGGTCGGCGTGCGTGGTGGGGCGCGAGTCCTCGAAGCAGCCGCCCTGGTCGATGGCGATGTCGACGAGCACGCTGCCCGGCTTCATCCGGGAGACCAGCTCGTTGGAGATGAGCGTCGGGGCCTTCGCGCCGGGCACCAGCACCGCGCCGATGACCAGGTCGGCGTCGAGCACGGCCCGCTCGACCTCGTACGCGTTCGAGGCGATGGTCTGCAGGTGCCCCCGGTAGATGGCGTCGGCCTGGCGCAGCCGGGCGACGTTCTTGTCCAGCAGCAGCACCTCGGACTGCAGGCCCAGCGCGATGGCGGCGGCGTTCATGCCGGAGACGCCGGCGCCGATGACCACTGTCTTCGCCGCGTACACGCCGGAGACGCCGCCGGGCAGCACGCCACGCCCACCGCCGGTACGCATCATGTAGAAGGCGCCGACCTGCGGGGCGAGCCGGCCGGCCACCTCGGACATCGGGGCGAGCAGCGGCAACGACCGGTCGGGCAGCTCGACGGTCTCGTACGCGATGCCTGTCACCTTGCGGTCGACAAGCGCGTCCGTGCACTCCTTCGAGGCGGCCAGGTGCAGGTAGGTGAAGAGCACCTGCCCCTCGCGCATCCGGTGGTACTCCTCGGCGATCGGCTCCTTGACCTTGAGCACCAGCTCGGCGGTGTCCCACACCTCGTCGGCGGTGGCCAGGATCGTGGCGCCCGCCGCGGCGAACTCCTCGTCGGTGATGCTGGAGCCGACGCCGGCGCCGGACTCGACGAAGACCTGGTGGCCGCTGCGGGTGAACTCGTTGACGCCCGCCGGCGTGATCGCCACGCGGTACTCGTGGTTCTTGACCTCGCGTGGGATTCCGACCTTCACGATGCAGACACCTCTCTTCGGGGCTGAGTTCCCCCGACTGCGCGGTGCCACGACGGCTCCGTTGCCGCCGCGGTCCACCGGTTCCCCCCGACTGCTCGGTGCCACGACGGCCCCATTGCCGCCGCGGTCCACCGGTCCCGCCGGCGGCAGTCTAGGCGCGCCCGGCCCCGTCGGGAGCCAGCACAGTGGCATCCGGTGCCCGGGTGACCTGACGGAGTGTCAGGGCGCCGAACGGGCCGGCGGTGCGACGTCACCTCAGCCGTCAGGACAGTGTTCGCCCATTATCGTCCCATCTGCCGTGTGGCGGTACGGACAGCGGGCGAGTGGATCACTAGTGTGTCCGCCCATGACCACTCCTCCTTACCAGCAGCCCGGGTACGCCCCGGGTTACTCCGACAAGAGCAAGGTCGTCGCGGGCATCCTCGGCATCCTGCTCGGCACCTTCGGGGCCGGTCGGTTCTACACCGGACACACCAAGATCGCCGTTCTCCAACTCGTCGTGAGCATCGTGACCTGCGGTGTTGGCGCGCTCTGGGGCGTCATCGACGGCATTCTGATCCTGGTCAACGGCGGCACGGACGCGCAGGGCCGGACGCTGCGCGACTGATAGACCAGACACGGCGAAGGGGCCCCGCGGTTGACCGCGGGGCCCCTTTCGTCCGTACACCCTGCCGATGCTGGACCGGTTGCGGCGCTCAGCGCGGCAGCGGCGCGTCCGCCCGGCGCAGCTGCGTGAAACCGGAGTCCCGGGCGCGGGCGGCGGCGAGCAGACCGGCCACCGCGGACGCGTTGGTGATCTCACCGGCCAGGACCATGTCGACCGCCTCGTCCAGGGCCATCCGGACGATCTGCAGGTCGGCCTCCTCGTCGCGGCGCTCGTGGCGCTCCGCCGCCGGCACGTCGGCCAGGTCCCGGGCCAGGTAGACCCGGACCAGCTCGTTGGTGAACCCCGGCGAGCTGTGCAGGTCGACGAGCGCGTCGATCCGCCCGGCCGTGAGGTCGGCCTCCTCGGCCAACTCCCGCAACGCGGCCGCGGGCAACTCCTCACCGGAGACGTCCATCAGCCCGGCCGGCAGCTCCCACAGGTGCCGGCCGACCGGGTGCCGGTACTGCCGGATCAGCACCACCTGGCCGGCGTCGTCGAGGGCCACCACGGCCACCGCCCCGACGTGCCGGACGAGGTCACGCTGCGCGGTCCCACCGCCCGGCATGGTCACCTCCTCGGTGACCACGTCGAAGATCCGACCCCGGTAGCGCTCCTCGCGGGAGCGCACCTCGTAGCGGTGCTCGACCGCGCTGGTGTGGCCGCTCGCTCGCTCGCTCGGGTCGCTCACGACGCGGACGTCGCCTTCGTGGCGGCGCCGTTGCGGGCGGCCTTGCGCGTCGACGGGGCCTCCGACGCGGCCTCCAGGTCGACAGGCAGCTGGTCGGCCTGCGAGTACGTCACGGCGGCCTTGACGAACGACGCGAACAGCGGGTGCGGGCGGGTGGGGCGGCTCTTCAGCTCCGGATGCGCCTGGGTGGCCACGAAGAACGGGTGCAGATCCCGGTCCAGTTCGATGAACTCGACCAGCCGGCCGTCCGGGGAGGTGCCGGAGATGTGCAGGCCCGCCTTGGTCAGCGCGTCCCGGTAGGCGTTGTTGACCTCGTAGCGGTGCCGGTGCCGCTCGCTGATGTCGGTGCTGCCGTACGCCTCGGCGACGATCGAGCCCTCGGTCAACGTCGCCGGGTACGCCCCGAGCCGCATGGTGCCGCCCAGGTCGCCCTTGCCGGCGACGATGTCCTCCTGGTCGGCCATCGTGGCGATGACCGGGTGCGCGGCCTGCTCGTCGAACTCCAGCGAGTTGGCGCCGTCCAGGCCGGCCAGGTGCCGGGCCACCTCGATCGTCATGCACTGCAGACCGAGGCAGAGGCCGAGCAGGGGGATGCCGTTCTCCCGGGCGTACCGGGCCGTGCCGATCTTGCCCTCGATGCCCCGGACCCCGAACCCGCCCGGGATGAGGATGCCGTCCACGCCGGCCAGGGCCGCCGCGGCGCCGGCCGGGGTGACGCACTCGTCGCTGGGCACCCAGCGCAGCTGCACCCGCGCCCGGTGACCGAAACCAGCCGCCCGGATCGCCTCGCTCACCGACAGGTACGCGTCCGGCAGGTCGACGTACTTGCCGACCACGGCGACGGTGACCGTGTGCCGAGGGCGGTGCACCCGCTCCAACAGGTCGTCCCAGCTCGCCCAGTCCACGTCCCGGAAGGAGAGGTTGAGCCGGCGCACCACGTACGCGTCGAGCCCCTCGCGGTGCAGCACCTTCGGGATGTCGTAGATGCTCGGGGCGTCCGGGGCTGCGACGACCGCCTCGGTGTCCACGTCGCAGTACAGCGACAGCTTCTCCTTGAGCTTCACCGGGATCTCCCGGTCGCAGCGCAGCACGATGGCGTCCGGCTGGATGCCGATGTTGCGCAGCTGCGCCACGGAGTGCTGGGTCGGCTTGGTCTTCAGCTCGCCCGACGGCGCCAGGTACGGCACCAGCGACACGTGCAGGTAGAAGCAGTTGTCCCGGCCCAGGTCGTGGCGGACCTGGCGGATCGCCTCCAGGAACGGCAGCGACTCGATGTCGCCGACGGTGCCACCGACCTCGGTGATCACCACGTCGGGCAGGACGCCGTCGTCGTCCGGATCGGCCATCGCCAGGATCCGCGACTTGATCTCGTTGGTGATGTGCGGGATGACCTGGACGGTGTCGCCCAAGTACTCCCCCCGGCGCTCCTTGGCGATCACGTCGGAGTAGATCTGGCCGGTGGTGACGTTCGCCTTGCCGGACAGCGCCCGGTCCAGGAAACGCTCGTAGTGCCCGACGTCGAGGTCGGTCTCGGCGCCGTCCTCGGTGACGAAGACCTCGCCGTGCTGGAACGGGTTCATCGTCCCGGGGTCGACGTTGAGGTAGGGGTCGAGCTTCTGCATCACCACGCGCAGGCCGCGCGCGGTCAACAGATTGCCGAGGCTGGAGGCGGTGAGGCCCTTACCCAGCGAGGAGGCGACGCCCCCGGTGACGAAAATGTGCCTGGTCGTCCGTGCTGATGGGGCCAAGGCCTGCTCCCGTGTCGTCTGTCGCGGTCATGCAGACCGCCGTGCTCGATCAGCAAAGTGATCACGCGATCCACGGGATTCCACGGTAACACCTCCCTGGCGGGTACTCGCAGGCCGCACCCCGGGCGGGACAGCGCCCGGCCACCGGGTCCACGCCCGGCGGTCAGGAGGCGGCAACCTCGGTCGATGGTCGAGTGACCGGCGCGGCCGGTGTGTCCGCCGGGCGGCGCTGCGCCGGCGCGGGAGGCGTACCGGCCGCCGCGCCCGCCGCCGGGCGCTCCGGAGGCGGCTGCGCGGGCCCGTCGGCCACCGCAGGGACCGCGGGCGCGTCGTCGGGGGCCGGGGGAAGCACTACCGCTGGTGGAGGCGCGGTGGGTGGAGCGCCGATCGGCCGGGGATGACCCGCCCCCAGCGGCCCACCACCACCGGTCGGGCCGTCACCCCCGCCGGCCGGGCCGTCGCCCCCGGAGCCCGAGTCGTCGTCGGCCTCGTTCTCCCGGACACGGCCCGTGCCCGGCCGGGTCCGGTCGGCGGCGTGCCCGAGGACCCGCAGCGACGCCAACGTGGCCATCGGCACCACCAGGGCGGCAGCCGCGCCCGCCACGTCCAGTGCCGCGCCGTCGAGCACGCCACCGAGCACCGCCGCGACCGCCGTGCCGCCCAGCGCGGCCCGCACCGCCGGGTAGATGCCGAACAGCCGCATCAGCCCGCCCCACGACTGCAGCAGGACGAACCACACCAGCAGCCCACCGGCCAGCGCCAGCACCGTCAACGGGCTGTTCACCAACGTCTCGAAGTTCGCCGTGCTGGACCGGTGCACGGTGAACCCGCCGGTGCCGTCGCCCACCGCGGACAGGAACCGGCCCAGGCTCCCCCGCTCGGCCGCCGGCCGGCGCAGGTCCACCACTGCGAAGCCGATGCCGACGGCCAGGGCGGCCATGGTCGCCCAGGCCAGTCGGGTGATGGTCAGCCAGCCACCGGCGCTGATGGCAGCGGCCACGCTCAGCCCGGCGGTCAACGCGATCGCGCCGACCGGGTCCGCGCCCAGGTACGGGCTGCCGACCACCACCACTGCCAGACCACCCACGGCGACCATCACGGCGGGCCGCCAGCGGCGGTGCACCCGCTGGGCGAACCACCCGCCGGTCACCAGCGCGCCGGCGATGAACACCCCCAACCCGACAGTGCTCAGCCCGGCGTACCGGCCACCCTGCAACGCCGAGTAGCCGATGACGCTGTTGAGCTGGAGGCTCGACCCGGTGAGCACGTCCAGCCCGACGGCCAGGGTCGTGAGGCCTGCCACCGCGCCGAACGGACCGAGGGTGCTCGCGTACCCGGGGGCGAACCGGACCGCCGCGGTGCCCCCCGCGACCAGCAGCACGGTGACACCGGCGAAGATCCACCCGGGGTGCTCGCCCCGCCACCAGGGAACGGCGTCGGCGAGCAGCGCGGCCGGGACCGTCAACGCGGCCGCCACCAGCAGCAACTCCGCCACCGCCACGACGCGGGCGGAGACCGGGGACGGGCCGGTCGGGCCTGCGTGCGGTCGGGCTCGGCGTAGCAACGGCAGTACCGCCAGGGCCAGCAGCACCTGCAGCCCGGCGAGCAGGGCGAAGAACCTGCCGGAGACGGCCCGCTGGGCGGCCGCCTCCCGGTCGGCATTCGCCGGCGCTTTAGTCGCCTCCATCAGGTCGGCCGGCCGGCCGCCGGTGCTGACCGCCGGCCGGCCGAGGAACAGCCGCTCGGGCATCGGCCGGCCCAGCGCGGCCAGCGCCGTCGGCGCGAGGTCGACAAGTTGCAGGTAACCGTCGCGGCCGGTGCTGGCCGAGGTGAGCCAACCCCGCTCCCAGCCGGGCCCGTCGGCGACCGCCACGTGCAGCCGCGACGGCTGCTCGGTGTCGGAGATCCCGGCGACCAGCACCAACGACCGCTGCGGCCGGGCGGCCAGCACCCGGGCCAACTGGGCGTCGGCCGCCCGCGCCTGCACGGCACGTTCCGCCGGGTCGGTCCCCTCGACCGTGCCGAGGTCGACGATGCTCAGCACGCACGAGCCGAGCAGCTGGCGCGGATCGGCGGGCAGACCCGCGGCGTACCTGTCGACCCGGCCGAACGGGCGGGCGGCGGCCACGGCGGCGCCCGGACCCACGGCGACCGAGCAGCGCACCGACTCCGACAGCGACCCGGGCATGGTGCCCCAGGGCAGCCGCTGCTGGTTGTACTGGACCACGCTCTCCTGGTCGGGCAGGTTCGCGCCGATCCCGTCCGGTTGCTCCACGGCCACGCCGGCCGGCGGGCAGCCACCGGCAGGCCGGGTGCCGTTCCACGCGGCGAAGCTGCCCGCGCCGAGGGTCAACCACCCGTCCACCGGGCAGGTGGGCCGGTGCGCGGACCGCACCGACAGGGAGCCGATCGAGCCGTCCTGGGCCATCCGCCACAACGTCGGGGTGCTCTGCTGGTCGACGTCCTCCCAGCGCAGCCCGGCGATCCCGACCAGCACCACGAAGTCGGCGGTGCGCTGCGGGGTGCCCTGGGGTGGCCGGGCGGCCAGCGCGGTGACGCCCAATACCACCACGAGCACTGTCAACAGGGCGGGAGCGAGTCGACGCAGCATCACCGGTGTCCCGTCATCGGCGCGTCGGACCCGGGAGCCGCCGGACCGATCGGTCGGGCGGCCAGCTCGGCGTAGAGGGCCGCCAGCACTGTCACCGTGTCCGTCTCGGTGGGCCACGTCGCCGCCCGCTCGGCGCCGCGCCGACCCAGCTCGGCCCGGGCCGCCGGGTCGTCCAGCAGCGCGCGCACCACCGCGTCGACCGCGTCCACGTCGCCGGCGGGGATCAGCGCGGCGGCGTCGCCGACCAGCTCCGGCAGGCCACCCACCGCGGTCGCCACCAGCGGCACGCCGGCCCGCATCGCCTCCTGGGCGAACAACTGCCGTGCCTCCCAGTCGCTGGTGACCACCGCCAGGTCGGCGCCGGCGAGCAGGTCGGCCACGTCGGTGCGGTGCCCCAGCAGGGTCACCGGTGCGCGGGCCGCGGAGGTCCGCGCGGCCAACGGCAGGTACGCCGGGCCACTCCCGGCGATCACCACGACCGGCGGTGGGGTACGCGTACGCCAGCGGGCCGCCGCGTCGATCAGCACGTCGTAGCGCTTCTGTGGGTGCAGCCGCCCCACCGAGACGAGCAACGGCTGCTCCGGTCGTACACCGAACTCGGCGCGGACGGCGGCGCGGCGTCGACGCGGCGCGGGCAGCGCCGGGGCGGCGACCGGGGCGAGTCGGGCGTCGACGGCGCCCAGCGCGGCGGCCCGCTCGACCAGGTCGGTGGACGCGCCGAGAGCCACTCGGGCGCCCCGGGCGACCACTCGCTCGACGAGTCGCGAGACGCCGCCGCGCAGGCCGCCCGCGAGGACCGCGTTGTGCCAGGTCACGACCACCGGGGCGGACGGACGGGCCAGCACGGCGACGAGACCGGCGCGCAGACCGTGCGCGTGCACCACGTCGACAGGCGCGGCGGCGAGCGCCCGCCGCAGGGCGAGCACCGCCCGCGCGTCGGCCGGGGTCGGGCTGGCCGGGATCTCCACCGGCTGGAAACGCGCGCCGACACCCGTGAAATCGAACTGCTCCTGCGTGGACGCCGGCCCGCAGACCAGCACCGTGGCACCGGACGCGACGAGCCCGCGCGCCACCGAGCGGACATGCTGGCCGACCCCGCCGGTGCTGGACGCCAGCAGCAGCGCCACGGAACCTCGCCAACCACTGGTTTCCGTCATTCCGGCCACCGCCGGTTCCCGTTGACAACGCTCACCGAACCGCCGTCTCCTTCCCGTCGCCCCGCTCCGGGGGGACCGCGCCCGGCGTCGACGTGCCGGACCGGCCCCGCGGCCCTCGCCGGCCGAGGCGGCGTACCACCCCGGTCAGTAGCGGCCGTACGTCCCGCCGGTCGACGAACCAGACCACGACGAGGAACACGACACCGACCAGAACCCCGGACAGCATGCCCTGACCGAGTGCCGCAAGCGTCGTCGGGGTGCCGCCGTCCAGCCTGTCGAGCCAGCGACTCAGGCCCAGCCCGGCGAGCGCGGCGAGCAGCCCGGCGAGGCCACCGGCCGCAGCGGCGCGCGCCGCGCCGGCCAGTGCCGGTCGGCCGGCGCTGCGCAGCACCGCCGTGACCAGTAACACGCCGAGCACCACCATGCCCACCGAGTTGGCGGACGTCACGGCGAGCACGCGGTCGCCCAGCGGCAGGAGCGCACGGAGCACCAGGACGACGGGCGGCACCACCAGGAAGCCGATGGCGGTCGCGGCCGTCGCCGCCCGGGTCTCGCCCCGGGCGTAGAGGGCCCGGGTGAGGATCGCGAAGAGGCCGTAGCCGACCAGGCCCGGCGCGTACCCGATGATCGCGGCGGCGGCCGTCGGCGCGGTGGATGCCGGGAAGAAGAAGTGCCCGACCGGGCCGGCCGTCCCGATCAGCGCGGCCGCGCCGAGACAACTGAACAGCAGCACTCCCCGCACGGCCGGGGCCAGGGTCGCCCGGTAGCCGTCCTCGTCGCCGGCCGACCGCGCCGCCGCGAGGGTCGGATAGGCCGCGACGGCCAGCGGCACCGCCAGCACCGCCCACGGCAGCAGGTAGACGGTCTGCGCCAGGTTGTAGACGCTGGGGTTGGTCGCCGCACCGTACGTGACCTGGCTCAGGCTGACGATCAGGGCGATCTGCTGGGTGGTGACGGTGACCGCGCCTGCCACCGCCAACCCGCCGACGCGGGCCCGCGCGTCGGTGGTGAAGCCGAATCCGGGGCGCAGCCCGAGGCGCAACCGGCCGACCGGAATCAGCAGCGACAACGACAGCACCACCACACCGAGGGTGGTGCCGCCGGAGAGCAGCAACTCGCCGCCTCGGCTCACCTCGCCGACGGTGGCGTACCGGCCCTCGGTCGCGCCGAACACGAGGTAGACGACGATGACGGTGAGGCTGGACAGCAACGGCGCGAGCACCGGCCAGGCGAAGCGCCGGTGCGCCTGGAGCACCCCGGTGAGCACGATGCCGATTCCGTACAGCGGCAGTTGCGGCGCGAAGACCCGCAGCATGCGTACTCCGCTCTGCTGCTGGGCGGCGGTCAACCCGTCGCCGAGCAGTCCGATCACCGGTCCGGCGGCGAACACCACGAGCAGGGCGAGCGGGACCAGCAGGGCCAGCGTCCAGGTCAGCAGCGCCCCGGTGGTCCGGGCGACGGCCGTCCGGTCGTCCGCCGCGACCGCGCCGGCCAGCAGCGGTACGACGAGGCTGGCCAGCGCTCCCCCGGCGACGATCTCGAAGATGAAGTTCGGCACCGCGTTGGCCACCACGTAGGTGCCGCCGAGGTCGGTGTGGCCCAGGCCCACGGTGAACACGGCGGTACGGCCGAAGCCGGCGAGCCGGCTGAGCACGGTGAGGACGGCGATGAGCGCGGCTGCCCCGGCCAGCCGGCCGGCGCCGGCGAGGGGTGCCGGTCTGGTCACGTCAGTCGGCGCGTCGGCCCAGCGCGTCGAGCTGCCGCAGGCCCGGGGTCCGCTGGATCACCGCCGTGAAGCTGATCTTCTCGCTGGCGGCGGTCAGCCCGGTGAGCACGGCGAGCAGACCGGCCCGGCCGAGAGGGCCGCTGCGGGCAGCGAGGGCGACGCCGAGCAGGGCGCCGAGCGCGTTCGCGCCGCTGTCGCCGAGCATCACGTCCTCGGACAGGTCGTCGCGGAGCAGGCCCGCCGCGGCGCCGACCGCGCCGGCGGCGATCCCGCCGTGCGGGCCGCCGGCCAGCGGCGCGCCCAGCAGCAGCCCGGACTTGATGGCCCGGCCGGGCCGCAGGTCGAGCAGGTTGAGCAGGTTGGCGGTGCCGGCGATCACCCCGGCGCCGAGCAGCACGTCGACACCCCGACCGAGTGCGCCGTGGCGCTGGCGGCGCGGGTGCGCGGCGACCCGGGGGTCGGCGGCGAGCAGCGCGGCCGCGCCCAGCCCGGCCGCGCCCACCCCGATGACCTTGACCAGCCCGGCGGTGACCCGACCCTCTCGCAGCGCGGCGAGGTGCCCGGCGAAGCCCTTGGCCGTCTTCTGCTCCGGGCGGGCCCCGACCACGTCGTCGTAGAGCCCGACACCGCCGGCGCCCAGGCCCGCGACCAGGGCAGCGCCACCGGAGGCGGCACTGGTGGCGCCGAACACGCCCGCGGCTGTCGCGCCGGCGGCGAGCGCCGGCCCGGCGGCGAGCGTCACCGTACGGCCCCGGAAGTTGGTGCGCTCCAGCGCCGGCCCCACCGGGGCGGTCCGCACCTCGCGCAGCGCGTAGCGGGCGGCGGCCGCGCCGGCGCCGGCGATCAGCAGCCGGCCCAGCATCCTCACGCCGTCACCTCGCTCGGGCGCAGGGTCGCGTCGGTTCCGGACACGGGGGTACGTCGTTCGCTCACTGGGGCAGTCTAGGCAACAGGCCGGAGGCGGCGTTGTCACCGACGCCGTACTGGCCGGCCTTCTTCTCGGTGAGCTGCTGTGCCAGGGCGAGGCTGCTGACGAACTGACCCTGCACGGTGTTGGCGTTGTCGACCGTGGAGATGGTCTGGGACAGCACCGGGTCGCCGCGGACCACCGACACCACATTGCCGCCGACGGAGCCGTTGCCGCTCACCACGATCGACCCGGTCCGGTCGAACTGTTCGGCGATCTTGACGACCGACTCGTCCCGCTTCTCGGAGTCCTTGTCGACGTACGGCTGCCCGCTGACGACGACGACCGCCTCGGCCGACCCGGTGACCTTGTTGTCGTCGGTGGTGAGGTAGCCCGCGTTGTTGTAAGCGGCGAGCACCGCCCGTCGGTCGGCGTCGCTGACCGGCGCGACGCCCTGCGGCCGGTCCAGCAGGACGCTTGCCAGCAGCGCGCTGGAGGTCTCGACGCCGTGCCCGTTGCCGGGCAGGCCGGTGGTCTGCGCGGTCGGGCGGGCGGCGGTGACGGCCAGCTCCAGCAGGTTGGAGTTGTTGTCCGGGTTGATGAACTTGTCCTGCAGGTCGACCCGGCCGGTGATGGTGGCGCCGGCCTGCTGGATCTTCTTGAGCACGCCCTCGGTGTGGTCGCGCCCGTTGGGCAGGCTGAGCACCACCACCCGGCGACCGGTCAGGGTGCCGGGGAGAACGACCTGGGACACCTGCTCGGCGAACTCCTCCTCCAGCCCGAGCTGCTTCTCCATGCTGTTGACCTGCTGCCGCAACTGCTGGTTGTCCTTGCGCAGTCCGGTGACCTGCTCCTTGAGCGAGTCGGCGACCGGACCGTTGAGGGCGGCCGTGCCGACCACCAGGCCGATCGCCAGAGCCAGGAAGACCGCGGTGAGGGACACCACGTGGTAGCGAAAGTTGATCACGCTTGCAGCCTCTTGATCGGTCGGGAACTAGAACAGCCGGTACAGCTGGAACACGAAATTGTCCCACCACTCGGCGACCACGCCCAGGTACGCCTTCCCGACGGTGGAGACCGCCACCGCGGAGGCCATCGCCGCGATCGCCGAGAGCAGCAGCAACAACAACGACGAGCCGGAGATGCTCTGCCGGTAGAGCCGGCTCACACCCTTGGCGTCGACCAGCTTGCCCCCGACCTTCAACCGGGTCAGGAACGTCGAGGCCATCCCACCGCGCCCCTTGTCCAGGAATTCGACGAGCGTGGCGTGGGTGCCGACCGCGACGAGGAGGGACGCGCCCTTCTCGTCGGCCAGCAGCATCGCCAGGTCCTCGCTTGTCGCCGCGGCCGGGAAGGTGATGGCCGGGACGCCGAGGCCGTTGACGCGGGGCAGGCCGGGCGCCCGCCCGTCCGGGTAGGCGTGCACGATCACCTCGGCGCCGCAGCGCAGCACGTCGTCGGTGACCGAATCCATGTCCCCGATGATCATGTCGGGGGTGTAGCCGGCCTCGACCAGCGCGTCCGCGCCGCCGTCCACGCCGATCAGGACCGGCTTGAACTCCCGGATGTACGGGCGCAGCACGTCCAGGTCGGCCTTGTAGTCGTAGCCGCGCACCACGATCAGGCAGTGCCGACCCTGGATCTGGGTCTGGATGTCCGGGACGCCCACGCCGTCGAGCAGCAGGTCGCGTTCCTGGCGCAGGTAGTCCATCGTGTTGGCGGCGAACGCCTCCAACTGCACCGACAGCCCCTCCCGGGCGTCGGACATCGCCTTGGCGACCGACTCGGCGTCCTGCAGGATGCCGTGCGCCACCGGCTCCTCGCCGGCGAACACGGTGTTGCCATCGATCCGCACCTGGTCGCCCTCGCGGATCCGCTCGAAGACGCCCTCCCCGAGATCGTCCAGGAGCGGGATGCCGGCGGCGATCAGCACCTCCGGCCCGAGGTTGGGGTAGCGGCCGGAGACCGACGGCTTGGCGTTGAGGACCGCCGCGACACCGACAGCGACCAACGAGTCGGCCGCCACCCGGTCCAGGTCGACGTGGTCGATGACCGCGATGTCACCGGGGCGTAGCCGACCGACCAGGCGTTTTGTCCGACGATCAAGGCGCGCGGTGCCGAGGACTCTGCCCGGCTCCGCGTTTCGGTTCCGGCGCAACGTGGGTAGACGCATCGTGACCATCCTGGCATGTGAGGCAGGCAAATCTGTCGCGACATGCCTGAGCAGGGCCGCCTATCCAGGGAAGCACACCCCGGCACAAGCCGGTGTGCTTGCGCTCACAATACGCGGCGTCACAACCGCCTTTCCTTGGCGGCGACGGCCAGAAGCTCCTCGGCATGAGCGATACCCAGATCCGAATCGGGCAAACCGGCCAGCATCCGGGCCAGTTCCCGGGCGCGCTCGGTGTCCTCCACGACCCGCACCCCGCTGGTGGTCACCGCGCCGCCGGTGTCCTTCGCCACCACCAGATGCCGGTCGGCGAACGCGGCCACCTGCGGCAGGTGGGTGACGACCAACACCTGGTGGCTGCGGGCCAGCCGGGCCAGCCGACGGCCGATCTCCACCGCGGCCTGACCGCCGACGCCCGCGTCCACCTCGTCGAAGACAAGCGTGGGCGGACCGCCCGAGCCGGCGAAGACCACCTCGATGGCGAGCATCACCCGGGACAGCTCACCGCCGGAGGCGCCGCGCTGCAACGGCAACGACGGCGCGCCCGGGTGGGCCAGCAACCGCAGCTCCACCTCGTCGCCGCCGTCCGCCGCGACACCCGCCTCGACGCCGTTGACCGTCAGCGTCGGCTCGGCCCGCCCGGCCGGTCGGGGCAGCACCGCCACCTCGATCCGGGCGTGCGGCATGGCCAGACCGGCCAACTCCACGGTGACCTGGTCGGCGAAGCGGACCGCCGCCTCCTGCCGGGACACCGACACCCGGGAGGCCAGGTCGGCCACCTCACCCGCCAGCCGCTGCCCCTCACGGTCCAGCTCGTCGAGCAGGTCGTCGGACGTGTCCAGGTCGGACAGTCGGGTGCGGGCCCGGTCGGCCCAGGCGATCACCCCGTCGACGTCGTCGGCGTACTTGCGGGTCAACGCCCGCAGCGCGGCCCGCCGCTCGTAGACGTGCTGCAACCGGGCCGGATCCGCGTCGAGGGTCGCCAGGTACGCCGACAGCTCCGCGGAGACGTCGGTCACCAGCGTGGCCGCCTCCTCCAGGCGGGCCGCCAGCTCGCCCAACGCCGGGTCGGTGCCGGACTGCGCCTCCAGGGTGCGTCGGGCCGTGCCGAGCAGCGCCGTCGCGTCCGGTGTCTCGTCGGCCGCCTCCGCGCCGCCGGCCACGCACTGCTGGGCCACCTGAGCGGCCGTCCGCAGACCCTCGGCGTGCTCCAGCCGCTGCGCCTCGGTCTTCAGCTCGTCGTCCTCGCCGGGCTGCGGGTCGACGCGGGTGATCTCGTCGAGGCCCAGCCGCAGCAGGTCTGCCTCCTGGTTGCGCTCGCGGGCGTTGCGCCGCCGGTCGGCCAGGTCGTCGACCACCCGCCGCCACCCGGTGTACGCCTCACGCAGCGCGTCGAGCAGCTTCTCGTGCGCCGGCCCGGCGAACCGGTCCAGAGCGGCCCGCTGCTCGGCCGGGCGCAGCAGCCGCAACTGGTCGGACTGGCCGTGCACGGCCACCGCCTGCTCGCCGACCTCGCCCAGCATCGACACGGGCATGCTCCGGCCGCCGACGTGGGCCCGGGAGCGGCCCTCCACCGTCACCGTGCGGCTCAGCAGCAGCGAGCCGTCCTCGTCGGGCTCGCCACCGGCGTCGCTGATCCGGGCGTGCACCGCGTCGGCGACCCGGCCGGAGAGCCGCAGACGCCCCTCGACCACGGCCCGGCCCGGTTGGGCACGGACCCGCCCGGCGTCGGCCCGGCCGCCGAAGAGCAGGCCGAGGCCGGTCACCACCATCGTCTTGCCGGCACCGGTCTCGCCGGTGATGACGTTCATCCCGCCGGTCAACGGCAGCGTGGTGTCCTCGATGACGCCGAGTCCGGTGATGCGCAGCTCTTCCAGCACAGCACCCGACAGTAGACGCGAGGGCCGACAGTTGACCAGCCGACGGGCCCCACGACCCGGGCCCCGATGCGGCCCGCACCCCGCCGACGTACAGTCTTGCCCCGTGTTGGACGTGATCGGCCTGACCCCCGCCGAGGAGGAGCTCTACCGCTGCCTGCTCCAGCTCACCACGGCCCGGGTGGACGAGCTGGTCCACCGGCTGCACCGGCCCCGGGCGCAGGTCGTCCAGCAGGTCGAGGCGTTGCGGGCCAAGGGTCTGGTGCAGCCCACCGACAGCGACCCGGACGCCCCGCTGCGCCCCCGAGCACCGGACGTCGCCCTGGGCGCGACGCTGCTGCGCCACCAGGAGGATCTGGAGGCGGCCCGGCGCCGGGTCACCCAGCTGGCCGAGGAGTACCGCGCCGGGCTGCGCCGCCACCACGTGGACCACCTGGTCGAGGTGATCCGGGGCGGCCGGGTGCTGCGCGACCGGCTGCGTGACCTGCAGAACTCGGCCCGCAGCGAGGTGCTCTGGTTCTGCCGGGCCAACCCGCTGGCCATGGCCGGCCCGGAGAACGTCGAGGAGTTCGACGCGCTGGCGCGCGGGGTGACCTACCGGGCCATCTACGAGCGGGACCTGCTGCTGGAGCCGGGCGCCCTCGCGGACCTGGCCAAGGGGGTCGCCGCCGGTGAGCAGGCCCGTGTGCTGGACCGGCTGCCGGTCCGACTGGCCATCGTGGACGCCCGCACCGCGATCTGCCCGCTGGTGCCCGACCGCGACGGCGGCGAGCCGAGCGCCGCCGTGATCGGCCGCAGCCAACTGCTCGACGCGCTGCTCGCCCTCTTCGAGAGCCACTGGCGGGTGGCCACCCGGCTGCGGCTCGACGACCCGCTCGCCGTCGCGACGATGGAGAGCCGGCGCGACGAGGCCGAGGACCGTCCGGTCGACGGCTACCAGCCCGACGCCGACGAGGCCCGGCTGCTGTCGTTGTTCGTGGCGGGCGTACCGGACAAGTCCATCGCCTCCCAGCTCGGGGTGAGCCGCCGGACGGTGCAGCGCCGCCTCGCCGATCTGATGGACGCCGCTGGCGTGGACACCCGACCCGGGCTGGCGTTCCAGGTCGCCCGGCGCGGCTGGCTCTGAAACGTGGCGGGGCCCGCCGTCGGCGCGACGGCGGGCCCCACTGGTCACGCCCCGGTCAACGCAGCCCGTACGCCCGCAGCACCGTCTGGTCGACGGAGTTCCCGGCCCGGTCGGTGGCGTGCACCCGCAGCGACACGGTGCCGTGCCCGGCCGGGACGGTCGCGGTCCAGCGGGTTCCCGACCCTCTGGTCGGCGCGGCCCGCCAGGTGATCCCCTCGTCGAAGGAGACCTCCACCCGCAGGCTGGTGCCCGTCGGCGCGGCGACTCCCCTCGGCTGGCGCAGGGTCAGGCCCAGCTGGTGCGGCCGGTGGCCGGGGACGGCGCCGAGCAGGTCGGCCGGCACCCGGTAGTCCACCTGCAACAGCGACAGCGGCACCGCCGCGTCACCCGCCGGCCGGGCCGAGGTGAACTGCCACGCCGTGTCGGTACGGGTGGCGTAGCGCCACTGGTCCGAGGCCCGCCGGGTCGTCACGTCGAGGCGGTAGCGGGCCGCTCCGGCGGTGGTCGGCACCGGCGCCCAGCCGTCGGACAGGTCGGCGATCAGCTGCCCGTCGCGGCTGAGGCGAGCCTCGACGGTGTCCGACTCCTCGCTGTTGCCCGCCACGCTGTAGTGCCCGTCGGCGTCGACGAACTCGGGCACCCGCACGTCCAGGCTGTCGCCCGTACGCGTGGGCACCGGCGCCCCGCTGGCCGGCACGGCCGGACGGACCACCGGGGCGTGCCAGGTCTCGGCCTCCCGGTCGTCGGCGGCGTACCGTCGGGGCGCCTGGGTCAGCCCACCTGTCAACTGCCCCCACTGCATGTACATCTCCTTGTGCAGCACCCGGTGCTGCCACCAGGAGTCCCCGGCGCTGACGAACTCCTGCCGGGTGGTCCCGTTGCGGACCAGGCGCTGGTCGTCGTTCCAGGAGTACTCCTGCCATGGACGCCAACCGAACCGCTCCTCGGTGGCCCAGCCCGCGCCCGTGTCGCCGTAGCTGGCGGTCACCTCGGCGGTGTTCCGGGCGGTCACCGTGTGCACGATCCGCTCCGGCACCCGGCCCTTCGACACCTGCCACACGTCGTACAGGTAGGGGCTGTCCACGGTCAGCGTCAGGTCCAGCGTCGCCCGGCCCCTGCGCGCCGCCGCGATCAGCCGCTGCCCGTCGTCGTACGCGACGACCAGCGCCGGGATCGGCAGCCGCTCCCCGGCCGGCCGCCAGACCGTCCACGCGCTCTGGTCCTGCGGCCGGACGATCAGCACCACGGCGGCGCCGGCTGCCGCCGCGGCGGCCACCTGCTCGTCCTCGCTCCGGTTCGGGTCGGCGGCGAGCAGCGCGGCAGCGCCCCGCGCCCGCGCCAACTCGGCCGGGGTGCCGGCGCCGGCCCAGACCAGCGGCAGCTTCCGCCGACCGGTCGGCGCCGGCGACGTGCCCAGCAGATTGATGTCCGACGGACCGGAAACCCCGCTGATCGTCGCGTCCACCATCGGCGCGACGAGCTGCCAACGCGAGGCGAACTCGAACTCACCCTGACGCACCGGGCGCGTCGGCGTGACGTTGACCTGCTGGACGGTGCTGTACGCCATCACGCCGTGGTCGATCTGTCGGCCGTTGCCGAGCACCCGGTGCACGTAGTAGCTGAGCGTGGCCCGCTGCTCGCTGGGCTTCGGCGTCTCGATCCGCACCGGCGTGCCCTTGCGGGCGTCGAGCACCACTGTCAGATCCCGGTCGACTGTCAGCTCCGGCTCGACGGCCTCGGTCAGCTGCTCGTCGAGGGGGGCGCCGTGCTCGATCAGCGCGGTCAGCAGGTACGTGCCCTCCTCGACCTGCAGGGTGCCCTCGCCCGGCCACCAGCCCCAGAAGTCCGACTCGGGCTGCTCGCCGTAGAGGGTGAGCCCCGGCGAGAGGGTCAGTTGACCCTGCCGGTCCAGAACCTTCACGGTGACCTGGTGCAGCGGGCCGCTGACGGTGAGCCCCACCGGCGTGCGGACGGCGACACCGTCCGCGCCGGTCGCGACCAGCCAGCCGCCGTGCGGGCCCCGGGCCAGCTTCGCCGGGTCGGCGCGCAGCGGCACGGCCACGCTGCCGCCCGCCGGCACGGTCACCTCGCCGGACCCGACGGTCACGCCGTCGGTCTCGGCCGCGCCGCTGTCCAGGTTGCGCAGCTCCAGGGCCAGCCGCAGGGTCTGCGTGCCGGACGTGTCGTTGGTGTACGTCACGCTCCGCTGCACCGCCGCGCCGCCCGTGGTGACCCGGCCGAAGTCGGCGGTGGCCGACGCGTACACCCGCTGGGTGAGCGCCCGCGCCACGTCGACCCGACCGCCGCCCTGCTCGAAGACGGTAAGCGCCGGGTTCGCCTTCGTGGTGCTGACCAGCGCGTCCTTCAGCCTCCCGGCGGACCAGTCCGGGTGGTCCTGCGCGAGGATCGCCGCCGCGCCCGCCACGTGCGGGGTGGCCATCGAGGTTCCGGAAGCGGCCGTGTAGGCGTCGCCCACCGGCGTACCCATTGTGGTGCCGGCGGCCCGCGCGGCGATGATGCCGACGCCCGGCGCGGTGATCTCGGGCTTCAGGCCGTTGTCGCCCAGGCGCGGCCCGCGGCTGGAGAACTCCGCCAGGTTGTCGTCGCGGTCCACCGCGCCCACGGTGAGCGCCGCGGCGGCCGCGCCTGGCGAGCCGACGGTACGCGCCGCGCCCGCGTTGCCGGCGGCGACCACGAAGAGCGCGCCGGTCTCGGCGGTCAGGTCGTTAACGGCCTGGCTCATCGGGTCGGTGCCGTCGGTCGGGTCGCCGCCGAGGCTCATGCTGACCACCTTCGCGCCGGAGTGGGCGGCCCACTCCATGCCGGCGATGATGGCCGAGTCGTAGCCGGAGCCGTTGTCGTCGAGCACCTTGCCGACAAGCAGTCGCGCGCCGGGTGCGACGCCCTTGCGCAGCCCCGCCGACGCGGCGCCGCTGCCCGCGATGGTGGCCGCGACGTGCGTGCCGTGGCCGTGGCCGTCCCGGGCGCTGCCGCTGCCGGAGAAGTCCCGCGCCTCGGCGATCCGCCCGGCCAGGTCCGGGTGGGTGGCGTCGACGCCGGTGTCGAGCACGGCCACCTTCACGCCGCTGCCGTCGCGGCCGGCCGCCCAGGCCGTCGGGGCGCCGATCTGCGGGACGCTGTGCTCCAGCGTCGGACGCACCCGCCCGTCCAGCCAGACGTGGGCGACACCGCCGCCCAGGCGGGGCGCGGCGGCCGTGGCGCGGGCCGTCGGCGCGCCGGCGAGGGTGCTCCACAGGCCACCCACGTCGGCCTTGCCGACCCGCAGCGCGGCGCCGTTGATGCTCGGCAGGGGGCGGGCGTCGGTGACGCCGCCGAGCGGCCGGACCCGGCCGGCGGCCGGCTCCTGGTAGCGCACGATCAGCGGCAGCGCGCCCTGGGCGGCGTCGCCGTACCCGTCCGCGGCCAACTCCTGCACGTCGAACAGGTTGGCGTCGAGGACACCGCTGGAGACGTAGGGCAGGGCGTCGCTGGGCAGCACCCGCAGCCCGCCGTCGACCTCCAGGGTTTGGAAGATGACCCGCTCCCGCCCGGGTCCCGGACGTACGGTGGCAGCGACCCGGCCCGGCGCGGCCGGCGCCAGCTCGACCTGGTCGCCGGTGATGAGGGTGATGCGGACGGGCGCGGCGCCCGGGGCGGACGCGCCCAGGCTCGGGCCGGTGGGCCGGACGGGCGGCTCGGCGGACGCCGGTGCGGCGAGGCCGACCACCAGCGCGCCGACCGCGCCGGCGCTGAGCCAGCGGGGGGACCAGTGCATGCGTTGCGCTCCTCTACTCCGATGGGCCCGCCATCCGTAGATGAGGACCGATCGGAGTCTGCGACGCAGCACACAACCAGGTCACTAGCGTTCAGCCGCCGCAGCGGCGACATGTCGTCAGGTGGACAACCGCCGGACACCGACGGTGTGCGCCACGGTCACCGGCGGCTGCCCCGCCAGCCGTGCACCGGCAGACCGAACTTGGCGACCAGCCGGTCGGTGAACGGACGGGCGCGCAGCCGGACGATGCGCACCGGCAGGGCGCCCCGACGCACCGTCACCCGGGCGCCCGGCGGCAGGTCGTAGACCCGCCGGCCGTCGCAGGCGAGCACGGCGAGGGTGGTGAACGGGTCGACGGTGATGACGAACGTCGACGTGGGCGCGGTGACCAGAGGGCGGCTGAACAACGCGTGCGCGCTGATCGGCACCAGCAGCAGGGCCTCCACCTCCGGCCAGACCACCGGACCGCCTCCGGAGAACGCGTACGCGGTGGAGCCGGTGGGGGTGGCGCAGACCACGCCGTCGCAGCCGTAGCGGGACAGCGGGCGGCCGTCCACGTCGACGAGGAGTTCGAGCATCTGCGCCCGCTCCCCCTTCTCGACGCTGATCTCGTTGAGCGCCCAGGACTCGATGGTCGGGCCGCCGTCGAACTCGGCCGTGACGTCGAGCGTGAGCCGCTCGTGCACCGTGTAGTTGCGCTCGACGACGTCCCGGACCGCGGTGTCCAGGTCGTTGATCTCCGCCTCGGCGAGGAAGCCCACCTTGCCGAGGTTGATGCCGAGCAGCGGCGCCTTCGCCGGGCGGGCCAGCTCGGCCGCGCGCAGGAAGGTGCCGTCCCCGCCGAGCGCGAAGACGATCTCGGCGCCCTCGGCGGCCTCCGGGCCGGCGACCGGAACCGTCCCGGGCAGGTCGAGGTCGTCGGCCTCCTCGGCGACCACCCGCACCTCGAAGTCCGCGGCGATGAGGTCGGCGGCGACCGACCGGGCGTGCTCGGTGCTGCGTCGACGGCCCGTGTGGGTCACCAGCAGCGCCGTGCGGCTCATCGGACCGGCCGCCCGTCCGCCATCGGACGGCACACCGTCATCGCCGCCGCACCGGCACGACCGTGTGCCGTCGTGCGCCGCTCGCTGTTCGCGTTCACCCTGCGACCTCCTCCGCCGCCACGCCCGGCACGTCGCCGGCCGTCGTCGGACCGTCCGGCCCGGCCTCCACCACGGCCCGCACCCGCTGCGGGTCGGCCGGTGGTGCGCCCCGGCGCAACCATACGAAGAACTCGACGTTGCCGCTGGGCCCGGGCAGCGGGCTGGCGGCCACGTCGGCCAACCCGAGGCCGAGCTGAGCCGCCGCGCCGGCCACGTCGAGCACCGCCTCGGCGCGCAGCGCCGGGTCGCGGACCACCCCGCCGGCGCCGACCCGCTGCTTGCCCACCTCGAACTGCGGCTTCACCATCAGCGCCAGGTCACCGTCGTCGCGGGTGCAGCCGGCCAGGGCCGGCAGCACCAACCGCAACGAGATGAACGACAGGTCGGCCACCGTCAGATCGACAGGTCCGCCGATCGCGTCCGCGACGAGGGTACGGACGTTTGTGCGTTCCAGGACGCGGACGCGCTCGTCGGTGCGCAGCGACCAGGCGAGCTGCCCGTAGCCGACGTCCACGGCCACCACCTCGGCGGCGTCGGCGCGCAGCAGCACGTCGGTGAAGCCCCCGGTCGACGCGCCGGCGTCCAGGCAGCGCCGCCCGGCGACGCGCAGCCCCCCGGGCCCGAACGCGGCCAGCGCCCCGGCGAGTTTGTGCCCGCCCCGGGAGACGTACTCCTCGGTCGGGTCCGCGCCGGTGACCAGCAGCGGATCGGCGGGGTCGACCATCGCGGCGGCCTTACGCGCGGGCACTCCGCGCAGCTGGACCCGGCCGGCCTCGACCAGCGCGGCGGCCTGCTCACGGGAGCGGGCCAGCCCGCGGCGGACGAGTTCGGCGTCCAGCCGGTTGCGACGTGCCATGGGTGGTTCTCCGGATCTGTCCGACCTGGTCGTCCTGCTCAGGTCTGGTCGATGGTGGCGAGCGTCTCGCGCAGCGTCTCGTAGGCCGCCTCGTACTGTGCGATCTGGTCGGCCGGGGCGAGCGTCGCCGCGTTGTCCATGGCCCGCACGGCCGCGTCCACCGCGGGGTGGCGGGCCGTGTCGTCGCCGACGTCCTCGGGCGGCGGGCCGGGGCGGGCACCCACAGGTGGGTCCGGTCGGGCGGCGAACGACCCGGCCTGCGGCGACCCGGGCCGCAAGCCTCCGGGCGGACCGGGGCGGATGCCGGGCGGCGGGCCCGGACGGGCGGCGTCGCTCACGAGTCACCGTCCGGGCGGCGCTTGCGGACCGCCTTCTTGGCCGGCATCGCCGCCGGTGTCGGAATGTCGTCGTGGGCCGAGGGAGCCGCCGACGTCGAGGTCTCGTCCCTGACCGGCACGGCCTCGGGCGTCGGGGTGTCGGCCGTGACCGGCACGGCGGCCGGCGCCGGGGTGTCGTCAGCGGTCCGGCTGATCGTCGCCGGCGGCTTCTTCACGATGGCCTTCTTCGCGACGGCCTTCTTCGCGACGGCCTTCTTCGCGACCGGAGCGGAGACCGGGGCGTTCGACGGCACGAGGCCGGTGCCGGGCTGTGCGGCGCGGGTCGGGTCGGGCTGCGGTGTCGGCTCGCCGGGCCGTTCGGCAGCCGGCTCGCCCGTCGGCGCCGTGCGCGGCTCGGCGGCGCGCGCCTCGCGTAGTTGCCGTTCCAGGTCGCGCACGCGTCGCGTCAGCTCGGCCACCTCGTCGGCGGTGGCGAGACCGACCGCGCCGAGGGCCCGGTCGACCTCGAAGCGGACCAGCTTGGTCAGCGACTCCCGGTTGGCGGCGCCGGTGGTGACCAGCTCCTCGCCGAGGGCCTGGAGCTGGGCGGCTGTCGCGCCGCCGGAGCCGACGAGGCGACGCACCGCGTCCTGGGCCTTCTTCCGGGGCGCCTCCGCCAGGCCCATGGCCAGTTCGAGGTAGGCGCGCCACGCGTCCTGCATGCCTGAGTCCTTCCATCCGGCGCCGGTCTGCAGGTGTCACGCTACCGGGCACCGCCGACTGTCCTGTGCGGTACGGTGCCGGGGACGGCGTGGCGATCGGCGAGGGGGAGATGTGGCCAGCGTGGACGAGTGCCGGCAGGCGTTGCAGGAGCTGGCCGCCCGGTTGGACCGCAACGCCGAGACGGTCCGCGAACGGATCGACCTGGAACGGACGTTGGCCTGCCGGATCACCGACCTGGACACGGCGTTCCACGGGCGGATCAGCGGTGGACGGCTGGTCGAGCTGACCGACGGTGACGACCCGAAGGCCAAGATCGCGTTGAGCACGTCCAGCGACGATCTGCTCGCCCTGGTCCGTGGTGACCTGGACGTCACCAGGGCTGTCACGTCCCGTCGGGTGTCGATCAAGGCCAACCCGTTCGACCTGATGAAGCTGCGCAAGCTGCTCTGACGAGCGCGCCCGACGGCGTCACCCGTCGGCGGCCAGCCCGAAGCTCTCCAGCGCGGCAGCCGCGTCCGGGCCCGCCGGGCGGATCACGGGCGGCGCCGAAGTCGCCCAGGCCGCCGCGCAGAGCGCCGCGAGAGCGTCCAGCGGCCGACCCGCGCCGGCCAGTTCCAGCGTCCCCGCACGGTCCGTGACGGACCAGCCGCCGGCGTCCGCCGAGCCGGGGACCCGCACGGCCGCCGCCGGGTCGAAGAGCCCCGCCAGGTCCCGCGCGACGTACGTGGGCCGCCGTCGTGGCTCGGCCGAGAGCAGCTCGGGTACGTCGCTGACGCCGGTGAGCACGAGCAGGCTGTCCAGCCCCGCTCGGCGGGCGCCCTCGATGTCGGTGTCCAGCCGGTCCCCGACGACCAGGACCTGGCCGCCGTCGCCGCGCCGGGCGGCGGTCTCGAACAGCGCCGACTCCGGCTTGCCGACCACCAGGTCCGGGTCCCGTTCCAACGCGGTCCGCAGCACCGCGACCAGTGACCCGTTGCCCGGCAGCGGGCCCCGGGGGCTGGGCAGCGTCCGGTCGGTGTTGGTGGCGACCCAGATCGCCCCCGCCCGTACCGCGACGGACGCCTCGGCCAGCTCGGCCCAGCCGACCTGCGGACCGTAGCCCTGCACCACAGCGGCCGGCTTCTCGTCGGCGCGGCTGACCGGGGTCAGCCCGACCGCGCGCAGCTCGGCGCGCAGCGCCTCCGCGCCGACCACCAGCACCGGCGCGCCGGCCGGCAGCCGGTCCCGCAGCAGCTCCGCCGACGCGGCGGCGGAGGTGAGAACCTCCTCCGGCCGCGCCGGCACGCCCATCCCGGTCAGCAGGTCGGCGACGTCGCTGGAACGGCGTGAGGCGTTGTTGGTGGCGTACGCCACCGACCGCCCCTCGGCATGCAGCCGGGCCACCGCGTCGACCGCGCCGGGAATCGGCCGGTCGATCAGGTAGATCACCCCGTCCAGGTCGAAGACCACCAGGGTGTACCCGTCGATCAGCCGCTTCCCGGCGCCCCCGCTCATCGCTGCGTCGACTCCGACTCGTCACCCCGGGTGGGGGCGGTCCCGCCGCCGTCGACCGTGCCGCCGCTCAGCGTGTCGCCGCTCAGCGTGTCGTCCGCGCGGCTGTCGTCGCTGGCGGGCGTGGTCGGGTCGGTGGCGGTTGCCGAGGAGGTGCCGCTCTCGTCAGCGTGGCGGTCCTCGTCCTCGCCGTCGACGTCCTCGCCGTCGCCCGAGCGGCCGGCGACGCCGTCCTCCTCGTCGTCGTCGAAGTCCTCGTCGTCGTCCTCGTCGTCGTCGCCGCGGTCGTCCTCGCCCTCGTCGTCCTCCGCGTCGTCGTCCTCGTCGTCGTCGAAGTCCTCGTCCTCGTCGTCGAGACCGTCGGCCTCGGCGTGGACGTCGCGGTCGGACGTGTCGGAGTCGTCGACGTCGTCGCCTGCGGTGAGATCGGTGTCGGGCTGGGCCGGCACCGAGCCGGGCGCACCCGGACCCGCGGCGATCTCCTCGGCCTCGTCCTCGTCATCTCCCTCGATGACGACGCCGTCGAGTTCCAGCAGCCGCTCCGCGGCGTCGGTCTCGCCCTCGGTGTCCACGTCGGCGGCGCGGGAGAACCACTCGCGGGCCTCCTCGCGTCGGCCCACCGCGAGCAGCGCGTCGGCGTACGCGTACCGCAGTCGCGCCGTCCACGGCACCGTCGCCTCGCTGGTGAGGTCCGGCACCTGGAGCATCGCGACAGCGGCGTCCTTCTGGCCGAGGTCACCCCGTGCCCCGGCCGCGACGATCAGCAACTCGATCGCGACGGCCTGGTCCAGCTTCGCCTGGTCGGCGCCGCGGAACAGGTCGATGGCCCGCTCCGGCCGGCCCAGGGCGCGCTCGCAGTCGGCGAGCACGGCCAGGTGACTCTGCAGGCCGGTCATCCGGTGGTACGTCCGCAGCTCGGCGATCGCCGTCTGCCACTCCCCCGCGTGGTACGCGGCCAGGCCTACCGCCTCACGGACCGCGGAGATGCGCGACGCGAGCCGTCGGGCGGCCAGCGCGTGCGCCAACGCCTCGGCCGGGTCCTCGTCGATCAGCTGACCGGTGGCGACCAGGTGCCGCGCCACCGTCTCGGCGACCGGCTTGTTCAGCGAGAGCAGCTCGGCACGGACGTCCTTGTCGAGGTCGGTCGCGACGATGTCGTCCGGCAACACGGGGGCCAGACTGCGTCCGCCCTCGGACGACTCGGAGCCCGGGCCACGGTCGTCGCGCCGGAAGTCCCCCTCACGACGTGGCCGCTCGTCGGCGCGGAACCCACCGTCGCGGTCCCCTCCGCTGCGGAAGCCGCCCTCACGGGACGCACCGCCCTCGCGACGGTCACCGCCCCGGAAGCCACCCTCGCGGTCGCCGCCACGGAAGCCACCCTCGCGGGGCGGGCCGGAACGACCACGGTCACCGCCACCCTGGTAACCACCCTCACGGCGGTCACCACCACGGAAACCACCCTCACGCGGTGCGCGGGAGCCGTCCCGCTCGCCGCCCCGGAAGCCACCTTCACGGCGGTCGCCACCGCGGAAGCCACCTTCGCGGTCGCCGCCACGGAAGCCACCCTCGCGGGGCGGGCCGGAACGACCACGGTCACCGCCACCCTGGTAACCACCCTCACGGCGGTCACCGCCGCGGAAGCCACCTTCGCGGTCGCCGCCACGGAAGCCACCCTCGCGCGGCGCGCCAGAGCGCGAACCGTCGCGGTCGCCGCCCCGGAAGCCACCCTCACGCGGCGCGCCAGAGCGCGAACCGTCGCGGTCGCCGCCCCGGAAGCCACCCTCACGCGGAGCACCGGAACGCGAACCGTCACGGTCGCCGCCCCGGAAGCCGCCTTCACGGCGGTCGCCGCCACGGAAGCCACCCTCGCGGTCGCCGCCACGGAAGCCACCCTCGCGCGGAGCGCCAGAGCGCGGGCCATCACGGAAACCGCCCTCACGGGGCGGGCCGGAACGACCACGGTCACCGCCACCCTGGTAACCACCCTCACGACGGTCACCACCACGGAAACCGCCCTCGCGGTCGCCGCCACGGAAGCCACCCTCACGCGGAGCGCCAGAGCGCGAGCCATCACGGTCGCCGCCACGGAAGCCGCCACCCTCGCGGCGTTCGCCACCGCGGAAACCGCCCTCGCGGTCGCCGCCACGGAAGCCACCCTCACGCGGCGCACCAGTGCGCGAGCCATCGCGGTCGCCACCACGGAAGCCACCCTCGCGGTCGCCACCGCGGAAGCCACCCTCGCGGCGGTCGCCGCCACGGAAGCCACCCTCGCGGGGCGGGCCGGAACGACCACGGTCACCGCCACCCTGGTAACCACCCTCACGACGGTCACCACCACGGAAACCACCCTCGCGGTCGCCGCCACGGAAGCCACCCTCACGCGGAGCGCCAGAGCGCGAACCATCACGGTCGCCGCCACGGAAGCCGCCACCCTCGCGACGGTCACCGCCACGGAAGCCACCTTCGCGGTCGCCGCCACGGAAGCCACCCTCACGCGGAGCGCCAGAGCGCGAACCATCACGGTCGCCGCCACGGAAGCCGCCACCCTCGCGACGGTCACCGCCACGGAAGCCACCTTCGCGGTCGCCGCCACGGAAGCCACCCTCGCGAGGCGGGCCGGAACGACCACGGTCACCGCCACCCTGGTAACCACCCTCACGACGGTCACCACCACGGAAACCGCCCTCGCGGTCGCCACCACGGAAGCCACCCTCACGCGGAGCGCCAGAACGGGAACCGTCGCGGTCGCCACCACGGAAGCCGCCCTCACGGTCGCCGCCACGGAAGCCACCCTCACGCGGCGCGCCGGAACGGGAGCCGTCGCGGTCGCCACCACGGAAGCCGCCACCCTCGCGACGGTCACCACCGCGGAAGCCGCCCTCACGCGGCGCACCGGAACGGGAGCCATCGCGGTCGCCGCCACGGGAACCACCATCACGACCGCCGGCGTATCCGCCTCGGGCGCCGCCGGCGTTGTCCCGATCTCCCCGGTACGGGGGCCGGTCGTCGCGGCGCGCACCACGGTCGCGGCCACCCGGGCCGTCGGTGCGGTCTTCGTAACGACGGGGACGATCTCCGCCCTGCGGTCCTGAACTCACAGGTACATCCTTCCTGATTGCGCCACCAATGGCGCTACGCAGTCGAGGGCCGACCCGGATGGGGCGGCCCTCGACTGGAAGATTGTCCGGCGGTGTCCTACTCTCCCACACCCTCACGAGTGCAGTACCATCG
>NZ_JBFAQS010000022.1:0-112424 GCF_040678875.1 Micromonospora sp. NPDC049274 | reverse complement strand
AACGACCGCCCCCGTATGACCCTGGGCTGGGCCACCCCAGGTGAGAAGATGACCCAGCTCCTGAGTGTTGCAACCACCAGTTGAGCCCGCCCGGAGGACGGAAACTGTCCAAGATCTGGTTCTGGGTGGGTCGGTCAGCCCGCCATCACCCGCTGGTGCAGGGACGACACCGCCGAACGGGCCGCCACGAACGCGCCGTGCTGCCAGGCCACCTCGTGGCTCAGCCAGTCCCCGGCGAAGTAGACCCGTCCGGCCGGCTGGAGCAGCAGGTTGTATCCGGCCGTGCCGTAGCGGGGCGAGGTCCAGGCGCCCTCGATGTAGGGGGTGCGATCCCAGGCGTGGGAGTACGAGGTGACCAGCTCGCTGCGGTACTTGTCGCCGTGGATCTTCGCCCCCTGGCTGACCGCCCGCTCCCGGCGCTGCTCGGGGGTGAGCCCGCTGTACGCCCTGGCGTTCGCCCCGGTGTTGTAGTAGCCGACGACCAGGCCGCGCTTGCCGTGGAAGCCGTAGGACGGGTACCAGATGTGCGACAGGTCCAGATCGGTCTCCGTGATGCCGCCGTAGATCCGCTGGTCGGTCTCCCACCAGCGGCTGCGGTACTCCAGGCCGATCTTGCCGGCGGCGGTGACCGGGAAGTCGGCCAGGGCGGCGGTCACCCCGGCGCCGAGGTTGTGCGGCACCCGGGCCATCAGGTGCGGCGGCAGCGCGGCCACGCAGTAGTCGGCGGTGATCTGCGACTGCCGGCCGCCCTGCCGGTAGGTCACCTCGACGCGGCTGCCCCGGTCGGTCACGCCTGTCACCTCGGCGTCGAGTCGGATCCGGTGCCCGCCCACGGCCTTGGCGAGGGCGCGAGGGATCTGATCCATCCCCCCGACCGGCTGGAACATCAGCATGGCCTGGTCGTAGCCGAACTCGAAGGAGAAGTACCGGCCCACGTTGCTGGCGAAGACGTCGGACAGCGCAGGCGGCGCGCCGAGCAGCGTCCCCACCTCGTTGCCGGCGCCGGGGTACGCGGAGAAGCCCCGACGGTTGGTCCCGGCGTACGCCCAGTCGCTGGTACGCCCGCCGATCGCGCCGAAACTCTGCAGGAACGACAGCAGCCGGTCCCGGTCCTCGGTGGTGAGCCGCGCGTCCAGCGCGCCCTGGTCGGTGGCCTTCGCGAGCAGCTCCGAGACGTAGCCGTACACGTCGGCCTTGGCGGTGCGGTAGCGGATCGGCTCGGTCATCCCGGCGGACTCGTTGTAGATCCAGGCGTCGGCGTTCTGGTTGGTGAAGACCTCGATGGGTACGCCGAGTTCCCGGCAGTAGTCCATGGTGACCATCCACTGTGCGATCCGGCCCGGGCCGGCGTTGAAGTAGACGCCGTCGGAGAAGCCGGCCCGCTGGGTGTGTCCGTCGAGGTCGGTCTCGACGTCACCGCCACGGATGGTCAGGTTCCGCCCGCCGACGCGGTGCCGCGCCTCCAGGATCGTGCAGTGGTAGCCCGCCTTGCCCAGCTCGTACGCGGTGGTGAGTCCCGCGATGCCACCGCCGAGCACGACGACGCTGGCTCCCGGCCGCCCGGTCAGGGTGAAGTCGGACCGCTCGGGCGCCCGGAACGCCGGTGTCACCGACGCGGCGGCGCTGGGTGCGAGACCCATTGCTCCCATCGTGGCGAGCATCGCACCGGCACCGCCGCTGACCCCGACCGCGCGCAGGAACCCGCGCCGGCTCACCGTCGACTGCGTCTGATCGCTCATGAACGCCTCCCCTACAAGATCGACTCACGTGAGTCTGCAGAGGACCTGTTACGCGGATCACGCAACGCCGTTTCCGGCAGGTATCGCCTCCCGGCCCGCCGCTCCCGGCGGTTTCCGACGGGGACGACGCTCGTCGGCAGGGTTCAGTGGGGCGCCTCGTCGGCAGGGTGCTGTGCCGCCGATCGGAGAATGCCGTCGAGACCCGCCTCGAACAGCAGATCGTCGTCCCACCGGGAGTCGTCGAGATGGCCGGAGGCGGTGAGGGTCGGATAGATGTCGGCACTCGCGGCGACATGGTCACGAGCGGCAGCCCGCGCCTGCGGGTCCGCGGTCCGGTGCCATGTGGCCTCGGTGAGCGACGCGCCGATGACGTAGTTGGCGAGCGTCCGCGTGACCACCGCGAGGTGAACTCCGCGACAGCCGCCGCGCACCAGGGCCGACTGCAGGAACTCGGTGCGGGCCAGCACGTTGGGGCCGAGCATCGGACGCCCGACCAGGCCGGGCGCCCAGGGGTGCGCGAGCATGGCGGCCCGCCAGCCGCGGACCAGGACGCGGACGTCGTGCGGCCAGTCGTCGGTCACGGCCGGGATCGGCACCTCGCCGAAGATCTGGTCCAGCGCCAGGTCCAGGACGTCGTCCTTCGTCCGCACGTGCCAGTACAGGGCGGTCGCCGTCACGGTGAGCCGCTGGGCGAGGCCGCGCATGGTGAGGCCCTCGATGCCGTGCTCGTCCAGCACGGCCACCGCCGCGTCCACGATCCGCTGCGCCGTCAGCGGCGGCCTGCGCCGCGTACGCGGCTGCTCGGTGCGCAGCCACACCGGCGATGTCGTCGGCCCGTCGGGCTCCGCGCTGGTCATGGCACCACTCTAGTACGGTGGACAGCTAGCTTAACGACGTTAAGCTAGCTGAACACATATCCATTCGCTCGGCAGGGAGGTCGGGTCATGCCTCTGCTACGAGTCCACCTCGACAGCGACCGGAGCACCGCTCGCCGCGTCCTGCAACTGCACCAGGAGGGCAAGGGCCATCACGAGTCCCGGGAGGCGGCCCGGGAACAGGCGTGGCGTCAGGGGCGTACGCCGGCCGGTGAGCCGATCTTCGTGGGCATCACGAACGGCCGCCGCAACGTGCAACTGCTCTACGACGTCGAGGTCTACTCCGACACCGTCACGTGAGACCACCCACCCCGAGCACGGTCAGCCGGCGAGGGCGCGGGCCGCGACGGTGAGGTCGGCGACGAGGCCCTCGTACGCCTTGTCCTGGTCATCGGCGCGCAGCACCGCGGACGGGTGGATGGTCGCCAGCAGCCGGGCCGGCGGGGCGTCGGCCCGCTCTCCGGCGCTGTCCACCGGCACCTGGGTGAAGTCCTCCGGGTGCTGGGCGGACGCGGGCCAGGGCAGCAGTTCGCCGCGCTGTCTCGTCACCCGGAAGGACGGGCCGAGCAACGCCTTCGCGGCGGTCGCGCCGAGCACCACGACGATCTCCGGGTCGAGCCGGGCGAACTCGGCGACCAGCCAGGGCCGGCAGGCGGTGATGTGCACCCGGTCCGGGGTCTGGTGGATGCGCCGCTTGCCGCGCAGCTCGAAACGAAAGTGCTTCACCGCGTTGGTCAGATAGATCTGCGTCGGGTCGAGCCCGGCATCGTCGACGGCCTTGCGCAACAGCCGACCCGCGGGGCCGACGAACGGCAGACCCTTCTGGTCCTCCATGTCGCCGGGCTGCTCCCCGACGAGCACCACGCGGGCGCTCTCGTCGCCCCGGCCGAAGACGGTCTGCGTGGCGTCCCGGTACAGCTCGCAGCCCCGACAGCCGCCCGATGCCGTGCGTAGCTCGGCGATGGTGTCGGCACCGGGCGGGATGAAGCGCTGCGCGCCGGGAGCGTTGTCGGTCTGCTCGGCCATGTCGACTGTTATATACCCGTTCGATATCGCCTGCCGGGTACGTCCTCGGCCCGCGTCCCGCGTCCCGCGTCCAAGATCTTCACAGCATCCCGGATGTTGCTGCCTCCGACGCGCGGGAGACAGCACCATCGCTGATGTTGCGCGGATCTTGACTTCGAAGCGGGCAGGCCGCGTCAGTAGCCGTTGCCGCCCCCGCCGCCGCCGCAGGACGCGATGGCGATCAGCACGATGATGATCACGATGATGGCGACCGCGATCGCGATCCACAGTCCCCTACGGTTTCCGTTTGCAGCCATGGTCAGGCACCTCCGGCGGCCCGCATACCCACCCCACTCGCTCCGAATCGTCGCGATTCCCCCTTTTACCGACGGAAGGTTCGCGGCAGGTCAGGTGGCGAAGCCCGACGGAGGGGAGGGATGGATGGCGCTGGCCAAGGCGGCGGCCAGCGGGGTCAACTCCTCGACGGCCAGCGAACTGACGGTGATGCGCAGGGCGGGCGGGGCGGCGATCCGGTAGAGGGCGCCGGGCGCCACCGCCCAGCCGGCGTCCCGCAACGCGGTGACCGCGCTGGTCTCGTCCGGCACCGGCAGCCAGACGTTGATGCCGCTGCGGCCGTGCGCGGTCAGGCCGTGCGCGGCGAGGGCCTCGAGCAGGCCCTCGCGCCGCAGCTCGTAGCTCTGCGCCGCCCGCCGCACCAGCTCGTCGACGGCCGGGTCCTGCCAGAGGGCGAGCACCAGCCGTTGCAGCACCGTGGACACCCAGCCGGCGCCGACCCGCGTCCGGCCGGTCACCCGGGCCACCGTGGTCTCGTCGCCGGCCAGCACCGCCAGCCGCAGGTCCGGACCGAAGGGCTTGCTCACCGACCGCACGAAGGCCCAGCTTCCGGTCAGGCCGGCCAGCGGGTGCAGGGGTACGCGGGCCAACTCGGCGGCGTGGTCGTCCTCGATGAGCAGCAGGTCCCGCCGGCCGGCGAGCAGCGCGCGCAGCTCCTCGGCGCGGGCGGCGGAGACGGCGGCGCCCGTCGGGTTCTGCGCCCGGCTGGTGACCACCAGTGCCCGCGCGCCAGCGGTCAGCGCGGCCGCCACGCCGGCCACCAGGGGACCGTCGTCGTCCAGCGGAACGCCGATCGGCCGCAGCCCGAGGGTGGCGACCAGGTCGAGCAGGTTGGCCCAACCGGGATCCTCCACCGCCACCGCGTCGCCGGGACGCAGGTGGGCGCCGAGCAGCCGTTCGATGCCGTCCAGCGCGCCGCCGGTCAGGGTGAGGTCCCCGACGGGCACGCCGTCGGCGCTCAACCGGGCACGGGCGGCCTCGGCCAGCTCCGGAAGCACGCCGGCCTGTGAGTAGCCGACCGGCGGACCGGTGTCGGCGGCCATGGCGGCCAGGTGCCTGCCGATCGGGGGCAGCAGCCGGGGGTCGGGCTCACCCCGGGACAGGTCACGGGCACCGGGCAGCGGCGCGGGGCGCAGTGCGGAGCGGCGGGCGGCCACCGGTGGGCGCGGGCGGACGCGGGTGCCGTGCCGGCCGGCGGTGGCCAGCACGCCACGCTGGCGCAGCTCCTGGTAGGCGCGGGCGACAGTGGCAGGGCTGACGCCCAGCTCGGCGGCGAGGGCCCGCACCGGCGGCAGGGCGGCGCCGGGCGACAGCGCGCCGGTACGGATGCCCGACTCGATGCTGGCCGAAATCGTGGCGGCTGTCGTCCCACTCAACTGATAGCGTGCTGACACAAATCAGAGATTGTACTAGAACAAAGGGGCGTCGATGTACCCACCCACCGCCCGGACCACCCCCACCCGCTCGCGCGATCGGATGAGTTACGACCGCGAGGCGGCACACGCCGTGCTCGACGAGGCGTACCACTGCGCGCTCGGCTTCATCGTCGACGGCGAGCCCCGGGTGCTCCCCACCCTGCACGTCCGCATCGGTGACACCCTCTACCTGCACGGGTCCACCGGCAGCCGGCCGCTGCTCGCCGCCCGGGGCGACGGGCTGGGAGTCTGCGTCACGGTGACACTGCTCGACGGGCTGGTCTACGCCCGCTCGCAGTTCCACCACAGCGCCAACTACCGCTCGGTGGTCGCGCTCGGCACCGCCCACCTGGTCACCGACGAGCGCGAGAAGAGCGCCATGCTCACCGCGCTCGTCGAGAAGGTGGGCGCGGGGCGCAGCGCGGACAGCCGCCCGCCGAACCGCCGCGAACTGGCCGAGACCGCCGTGCTGGCGCTGCCGCTGCGGGAGGTGTCCGTCCGGTCCCGCACCGGCGGGGTCCGCGAGGACGAGGCTGACCTGCACCTGCCGCACTGGGCCGGCGTACTGCCGCTGCGGCTGACCGCCGGCCTGCCGCAACCCGCCGCCGGGGTCACCGCGCCGCTGCCGGCGTACCTGCGGTCGGCGCACACGCCCTGGCACGACCCGGTCCCGCTGCGCGGCGAGCACGTCCTGCTGGAGCCGCTGGACCTGGCGCACGCCGACGACCTGCACACCGCCACCGCTGACGACGACGTCTGGCGGCACCTCACCGTTCCGCGGCCCACCGAGCCGGCCGGGACCGCCGCGGTGATCGCCTCCACGCTGGCCGCCCAGCAGCGCGGCGAGCGGGTGCCCTGGGTGCAGCGCTGCGCGGTGACCGGGGCCGTCGTCGGCACCACGTCCTACTACGAGATCGATCCGGAGCGGCGGTCAGTGGGAATCGGGCACACCTTCCTCGGCCGGCCCTGGTGGCGTACCGGGATCAACACCGAGGCCAAGCTGCTGCTGCTCGGCCGGGCCTTCGACGACCTGGGCGCGGTGCGGGTCGTCTGGCACACCGACATCCGCAACGCTCGCTCCCAGGCCGCCATCGAGCGACTCGGCGCGACCCGGGAGGGAGTGCTGCGGATGCACAAGCAACGCCCCGACGGCTCGTGGCGGGACACCGTGCAGTACTCGATGACCGTCGACGAGTGGCCGAACGCACAGGCCCGGCTGCGAGAACGACTTCTGCGGACGGCACCGGTGGCGTGATGATGGCGGGCGTGCTGGGGATCACCGACATCTGGACGTACGTGCTGGGCACCGTGGCCATCATCCTGCTGCCCGGGCCGAACTCACTCTTCGTGCTCTCCACCGCCGCCAAGCGCGGTGTGGGCGTCGGCTATCGGGCCGCGGGCGGGGTGTTCGTCGGCGACGGGGTCCTGATGATCCTCTCCGCCGCCGGGGTGGCGTCACTGCTCAAGGCGTACCCCCCGCTGTTCCTGGTGATCAAGTACGCCGGTGCCGCGTACCTCGGTTATGTCGGGGTGACCATGCTGCTCGGCGCCGCGCGGCGCTGGCGCGACCGCAACGACCCGGGCACGCCGCGGCTCATCGACGCCGCGGAGCCGGCGCAGATGCGCAGCCCGTTCCGCAAGGCGCTGGTGATCAGCCTGCTGAACCCGAAGGCGATCCTGTTCTTCATCTCGTTCTTCATCCAGTTCGTCGACCCCGACTACGCCTGGCCGGCGCTGTCGTTCCTGCTGCTCGGCCTGATCGCCCAGGTAACCAGCGCGCTCTATCTGACCGCGCTGATCTTCGCGGGCACGTTCCTGGCCACCCAGTTCCGCAGGCGTCGCCGCCTCGCCGTGGGCGGCACCACCGCCGTGGCGGCCCTCTTCCTCGCCTTCAGCCTCAAGCTCGCCACCGCCAGCGCCGGCTGACGCCGGTCAGGTCCCGTCGCCTCCGCCGGAGCCGCCGCCGCCGACGCCGGCGCCTCCGGCGGTGCCGCCCAGTCCGTAGCCGGGCTTGATCGGCTCGTCGGGGTGGCGGCTGACATGGGCGGACCCGCTGATGTTCGCGGACCAGTCGGCGTGCGCGGCGGCCGCGGCGTGCCTGTTGATCGCCTGACGTATCCAGCCGTCCACCGTGGCGACCCAGTCCCGCTGCCCGGCGTCCGCGTGCCAGATCCGGAACCGGCTGATGCTCTGGTGGGTGATCCCGGCCAGCGACAACCGGCGGTCCAGCCAGATGATCACCTCCAGGCCCGCCGAGTTCGTCACGAAGATCAGCTCCAGCTCGGTGATCGGGCCGGCGTAGAGCGGGCCCACCCAGTAGCCCCACCGCTGGTGCAGCGGCAGGGTGTGTTCCACCCCCGGCAGCCCGCCCTCCTGCAACCCGGCCTGACGGATCAGGAAGCCCAGCGTGGCCAGCGCCGCCAGCACGTGCTGCTGGGTGGGGATCGGGTGCACGAGGACCGGCACCATGGCTCCCTGGTCCAGGTCAGGGTCGACGGACACCTCGGTCCGCAGACCCATCCGCAGACTCAGCAGCGGTACCCCGCCGAAGGTGGTCAACGGGGTCTCCCACGGCAGTGGCAGCGCGAAATCGACAGCCCGCCGACGACCCGCCGGCACGACGAACCGCCCGGCGATGGGCACCTGGTGAAACTGCACGAGCCGCCGGGGGGCGGCCGGGTCGTCCGGCTCGACAGTGGTGACCAGGCCGAGCCGGATGTGGCGTACGAGCACGTCGTCCGGCCCGGCGGCGAGGATCACCCGACCCGGCAGACGCAGACCCGGACGGGTGCTCGGGTTCGGCAGCGTGGTCCGCACGGACAGTCCGGTCCCACCGGACTCCCGAGACACCCCCGTCAACCGCACCACGCGCCCCCTCGCGGGACGAGGCCCCGCCGGCCCCGGACCAGCCGCGCCTACCCCGTCGAGGTCACCTCACGCCCCCCGTCCCGACCGAAAGCCGACCCGCCGAGGTGCGCCTCACCGCAGTCGCCGCCCGCGCGGCACCGTGTCGGTCTCGTCGTCGAACTCGCCGATGACCTCCTCCAGCAGGTCCTCCAGGGCAACGAAGCCGATCGGGCGGGCCGGACCACCGCCGTTGCGGACCAGCGCGAGCTGGGACTGCCGGGCGCGCATCGCGGCCACCGCCTCGGTGACCGAGGACGTCGCCGGCAGGGTGAACGCCGGCGTCATCAGCTCCCCGGCGGTGGCGGCGCGGCCGGTGGTGACCACCCGCACCGCTTCCCGGACGTGCACCAGGCCGCAGACGTCACCACCGGTGTCCAGGACCGCCATCCGCGACCGGCCGCTGTCCCGGCTGACCTGCTCGATCCGCTCGGCCGGGTCGTCGCGCCGGACGGTGACCATGGTGGCGAACGGCTCCATCACCTGCGCCACCGATGTGCCCTGCAACTCCAGCATGCTGGTGAGCAGTTGGTGCTGCTCGGCGCCGAGCAGGCCGTGCTCGCGGGACTGCTCCAGCAGCATCCGCAGCTCGTCCGGGCCGTGCACCTGGGCCAGCTGATCCTGCTGGTTGACCCCGACGAGGCGCAGGACCGCGTTGGCAAGCGCGTTCAACGCCGACAGCACGGGCCGAGACACCCGGGCGAAGGCCCGGAACGGCAGCGCGAGCAGCGTCGCCGAGCGCTCGGCGTCGGTGATCGCCCACGACTTCGGCGCCATCTCCCCCACCACCAGGTGCAGGAAGGTCACCAAGCCGAGGGCGAACACCAGGGCGACCACGTGACTGGCCGCGTCGGGCAGCCCCACCGCGTGCAGCAACGGGCTGATCAGATGCTCGATCGCCGGCTCGGCCAGCGCGCCGAGCCCCAGGGTGCACAGCGTGATGCCCAACTGCGCCCCGGCCAGCATCAGCGACAGCTCACGGACACCGTCCAGCGCCGCGCGGGCCGCCCGGCCGCCGCTGGCCGCGGCCTGCTCCAGCCGGTACCGCTTGCTGGCCACCAGGGCGAACTCGGCGGCCACGAAGAACCCGTTCAGCGCCAGCAGGATCCCCGAGCTGAACAGCGCGATGCCGGGGCTCACGGGGACACCCCCGGCGTGCTCAGTTGCAGCCGTACCGAGTCGGCGACGTGCCGGTCCACTGCGAGCACCTCGACCAGGGCCCGCGGCTCCTCCGCGCCGTCGTCGACCTCGACACCCTCGGGCAGCAGGCTGATCTCCAGCCGATCGCCGACCTCCGGCACGCGGCCCAACTCGCGCATGACCAACCCGGACAGCGTGTCGTACTCCGGGGCCTCGGGCAGCGCGATGCCGGTGCTGTCGGCCACCTCGTCGATCCGCCAGCGGGCCGGCACCACCCAGGAACCGTCCTCCTGCCGGGCGGGCGCGCGCTCCGGCGGGTCGTCCTCGTCCCGGATCGGACCGACCAACTCCTCCGCGATGTCCTCCAGCGTGATGACGCCGGCGAAGCCGCCGTACTCGTCCACCACGCAGGCCATCTGCCGGTGCCCGGACCGCAGGCGGTCCAGCACCGTGGGCAGGGGCAGAGTCTCCGGTACGAGCAGCGGCGGCCCCGCCACCGCGCTCACCGGGGTGGTGGCCCGCTCCCCCGGCGCTACGCCGAGCACGTCGGCGATCCCGACGATGCCGATCAGGTCGTCGACGCCCTCCGCGCCGCGCACCGGGAAGCGGGAGTGGCCGGTGTCCAGCAGCTCGACCACGCGGCTGACCGGCTCGTGCGCCCGGACGGTGTGCACGTCGACGCGCGGCACCATGGCCTCGCCGGCGGTCAGCTCACGGAAGTCGAGCCCCCGGTCGAGCAGCGTGGACATCTCGGCGTCCAGGCTGCCCTCCTCGCGGGACTCGGCGATGATCTGTTCCAGGTCGGCCGGGGTGGCGCCGCTGGGCAGCTCCTCGATCGGCTCGATGCCGACCCGGCGCAGCAGGCGTACCGACGCGCGGTCGAAGAGCCGGATCACCGGCCCGGCCACGGCCAGGTAGAGAAGGGTGGACCGGCTCAACGCCCGGGCGAGTGGCACGGCCCGGGCGATGGCGAGGTTCTTCGGGGCCAGCTCGCCGAGGACCATCTGCACGACGGTGGCGATGACCAGGGCCAGCGCCACCGACAGCGGCAGGCTTACCGACTCGCGGAGGCCGGCCACGCCGAACAGGTCGGCGAGGCCGCCACCGAGGTACGGCTCGGCGACGTAGCCGACCAGCAGGGCGGTGACGGTGATGCCGAGTTGAGCGCCGGAGAGCACGAAGGAGAGCCGGCTGGTGACGGTGAGGGCGCGGGCGGCGGCCTGGTCGCCGTCGTCGGCGAGCTGGCGCAGCTTGCCCCGGTCCACGGCGACATAGCCGAACTCCTGCGCCACGAAGTAACCGGTGGCGGCGGTGAGCACGATGATCAAGAGAAGGCCGACGACGATCAGCACCTGTCGCTCAGGGCTCCCGTGGCCGTCGGGGCGGGGATATGCCGGGCACGACCCGGCTGGCTACTGCTGCCCTCCTGGGCAGAAGAGTCGATCATGCCGCCATTTTATCCGCCCGGGCTGGAGACCCGCTGGGAGTTGGTGGTGGCGCGGACAGCCGGCCCCGGACTCCGTCCGGGGCCGGCCACCTGACCCGCGCGGGTCAGTACAACCAGTCGCACCCGGAGGGGCCGCTGTAGTGACGACCCGTCTCCAAGTGGATGTATCCGCCCCAGTAGAGATTGGCGTGTTTCTCGAAGCCGTTGGCCTGCCAGGGGTTGCCGGTCGTGACTTTCGAGTAGCCCGACTGGATCGCGTAGTCCGCCAGGAAATTGGCGGCGGACACATATCTCGCGTACTGGTCGGAATGGATCACCTCGTGCCGGGGGAGATCCGGGCCCTTGCTGTCGGCATAACTCCGGCCGTTGTCATAACGGATGTTCGCCCGCTTGTACGCCTCGCACCTCAGGCGGCCTCGGTAACCACTCTCGCTTCCGCCGTAGAAGAAGTAGTCTCCGACGGTCGAAGGTTGATCTCCCGCGGGAGAGGTGCCGTAGCACACCCGTGAGCCGAGACCCGGGTCACACCCGCTTCCGCCGCCCAACACCCGGGTGGCGATGAAGTTGCTGCCGTTGAAGTCGTTTCCGCCGCGGGTCCTCGCGTACTCGGACCGATTGACGATCGCCTCGGCATTCGGCGACTTGGTGCTCTCCCCGGACATGTTGAAGGCGATCACCCGGAATTCGTGCAGCTCGCCGTCGAAGAATCCGTACTTCAGGGAGGCGGAGGTGCCCGAGGCCGGCAGTGGCAGACGAATCCAGCGCGAATCCCCGGCAGCGCGGTATTCCATCCAGTAGAGCACTCCGGCGGTGCTGCTCCTGGTCCAGCTCAGGTTCATCTGGCTGGCCCCGGGTGAGCTGGCTGAGACGTACGACACGCCCGCGGGGAGAGGCGGCATGGGTTTGGCCGAGGCGACGATGCTCGGCGCGCTGTCGCCGGAGAGGTTCGTCGCCCGCACCCGGAAGTTGTACGTGGTGCCGTTGCCCAGGTAGCCGGCGACGAAGGTGCAGCACGACGTGATCGGCAGCTTGACCCTGGTCCAGGTCGACGAGGCGCTGGTCTTGTACTCGACCAGGTAGTAGACGTTCGGCGTCGAGCTCCTGCTCCACGTCAACGTCACCTTCCCGTCCCCGGCCGACGCACTCAGCCCCGACGGCGCCTGCGGGAACGGCGGCATGGGCCGGGCCGACGCGGTGTTGCTCGCGGCACTGTCCCCCGCCAGGTTGGTGGCGCGTACCCGGAAGTCGTAGGTCGTGCCGTTGCCGAGGTAACCGGCGACGAAGGTGCAGCACTGGGTGACAGGCAACTTCACGCGGGTCCAGTTCGCCGCGCCGGAGACCCGGTACTCCACGAGGTAGTACACCTTCGCCGTGGCGCTGGCCGTCCACCTCAGCGTCACCTTGCCGTCGCCGGCGCTGGCGGTCAGGCCGGACGGCGCCTGGGGGAACGGCGGGAGTGGGGTCGCCGACGCGACGTTGCTGGTCCCCGACTGCCCGGCCATGTTGCTGGCCGCCACCTTGAACTCGTAGCGGTGGCCGTTGGCGAGATAGCCCGCGGTCATTCCACAGCAGGTCGCCGGCAGCGCGACCTTCTGCCAGGACTGCCCCGCTGTCGCGTCGCGGAGGTAGACGTCGTAGTAGACGCCGCCCGTCGGGCTCGCCGTCCAGCCCAACACGACCTTCCCGTCGCCCGAGGTGGCGGTGAGGCCGGACGGAGCCGCCGGTACCGGCGGCAGGGGCTTGGCGCTGGCCACCGATGTCGGCGTGGACTCCCCGGCGCCGTTGATGGTGGTGACCTTGAACTCGTAGACGTCGCCGTTGGTGAGGTAACCGGCGGTCATCGTGCAGCAGGTGGTGACCGGAGTGGCCAGCTTCTGCCACGACTGGCCGGCGCTCGCGTTGCGCAGATAGACCTGGTACCAGGAACCGCCGGTCGGGCTGGCGGTCCAGGTGAGGGTCACCTTGCCGTCGCCGGCGGTGGCCGTCAGCCCACTCGGCGCCTGAGGCACCCCGCCCACGGCGGTGACCCGGACGGTCCCCGAGGCGGTTCCCTCCCCGCCCTGACTCTCACCTGTCACCTTGAACTCGTAGACATGGCCGTCGGCCAGGTAACCCCGGGTCGCCGAGGTGGTGCTGCTCGGCAGGGAGGACTTGGTGAAGGTGGCCTGCCCGGCGGTGACGTCGCGCTGGTAGACCCAGTACAGAAGACCCGGCGCCGGCGCGTCCCAGTTCAGTTCGATGGTGCCGGACCCGGCCGGTTGACCGCGCAGGTTGGTCGGGGCTGCCGGACGGGGCTGGCTGCTCGTCGCGGACACCACGTTGCCTGTGGGACCCTCACCGCCGGAATTGATCGCGGCGATCTTGAATTCGTACGAGTGGCCGTTGGCGAGGTAGCCGGCGGTCATCGTGCAGCAGGTGGTGACCGGGGTGGCGAGCTTGGTGAAAGCGGCGTCGCCCGCGGTCACGTCCCGCTGGTAGACCTGGTACCACAGGTCCGGGCTGGAAGCCGTCCAGGCCAGCTTGATGGTGCCGTCGACCTGGGCCGTCGCGGTCAGTCCGCTGGGGGCCGCGGGCAACGGGGCCGTCGGCGTCACCGCGACGACGTTGCTCGCCGCGCTCTCCCCGCCCGACCCGCTCGCGGCCACCTTGAACTCGTAGCGGTGGCCGTTGGTGAGATAACCGGCCGTCATCGTGCAACAGGTGGTGACCGGAAAGTCGAGCGGATTGAACACCGTCTCGCCGGCGGTCACGTCCCGCAGGTACACCAGGTGCCAGTTGTCGGCGGCACCGTCCCAGGTCAACACCGCCTGACCGTCTCCGGCCGTGGCCCGCAGGTTGGTCGGGGCGGCGGGCGCCGCAACGTCCGCGGTCGCGGAGGCGACGGCGGACGTCGGTGACTCACCGGCGGCACCGAGCGTGCTGACCTTGTACTCGTAGGTGTGCCCGTCGACCAGACCGCCGGCGGTCATCGTGCAGCAGGCGGTCACTGGCCACTCCAGCCTGGTGAAGCTCGACTCACCGGCCGTCGCGTCGCGCTGGTACACCTGGAACCAGACGTCCGGCTGCGACTGCTGCCAGGTGAGCGTGATGCTGCCGTCCGGCTGTGCGGTCGCGGCCAGGCCGGTGGGGGCGGCGGGCAGGGGCCGCTGCACCGTCGCCGTCGCCGCGGCCGACTGCGCCGACTCGCCGCCCTTGCCGAGGGCGGTGACCTTGTACTCGTAGGTGTGCCCGTCCGCCAGGCCGCCCGCGGTCATCGTGCAGCAGGTGTCGACAGGCCACTCCAGCCGGGTGAAGTCCGTCTCGCCGGCGGTCACGTCGCGCTGGTAGACGTAGAACCAGTCGGTGCCGTTGGCGTGCGTCCACTGGAGCTTGATGTCGCCGGTGGCCTGGGCGGTGGCGGTCAGCCCGGTGGGCGTCGGCGGTCTGCTGTAGAACGCCGTCGCGCTCGCCTCGGCCGACCGTGGCGACTCGCCGCCGCCGTGCACGGCCACCACCTGGAACACGTACTGATGGCCGTTCTCCAGGCCGGTCAGGGAGAGGGTGGTGTCCTGCGGGGAGGAGTCCCACTGCCGGGAAGCCTCGGACTCGCCGGCGGTGACGTCACGCCGGTAGACCTCGTACCGCCAGACGTACGGAACGGTGTTCCAGTTGAGCGTGATGACACCCCCGTCGGCGGCGGCCGCGACCAGACCGGTCGGCGACGCGGGTGCTCCGATGGTGACGGTCACCGTGACGGGGGCGGAGAGCGGTCCGGCCCCGGCGCTGTTGCGGGCCGCGACCCGGAACTCGTAGGTGTGGCCGGTTTCGTAGAACACACTCAGCTCGGTGGAACTCCCGGTGACCCCGGTGGAGACCCGCGCGAAGTGGGTCTGCCCCGCTGTCACGTCCCGCTGGTGGACGTCGTAGGTCAGGCCGGTGCCGGCGGGCGCCTGCCAGCCCAGGCTGACAGTGCCGCTGCCGTCGGCCCGCGCCGTCAGGGCGGTGGGCGCGGCGGGCACCGCCGCCGGATCGGGCGTCGGCCGCGGCCAGTCGACCTCGACGAACCGGGGCCGGTAGGTGCTCACGTCGCCGTAGACGGCGTCCGCGACGAGACTGTTGACGTTGTACGACACCAACAGCTTCCCGTCGCGTGCCAACTCCGGGTGCACGCGGGAGTCGTACACGATGCTGCCCGGCACGGCGGCCGGTTCCCCGGCGGTGAACAGCGGCACCGGACCGGCGAAGGGCCCGGTGGGCGAACTGGCCGTGTAGGCCACGAAGTCGGCCGAGAAGGTCAGGTTGTTCTCCTGGGTGACCAGCACGTAGGTGCTGCCCACCTTCTGCATGCCGAAACCGGCGCCGACGCCGGACAGCACCCGAGCGGAATCGCCCTGGACCGTGGACCAGCCGCTGCCCGTCCAGAACTGCCAGGCACCGGAGAGCCCGCCGGCCGGTACCCGGGCGACGTGGGCGAAGCGCATCTGGCCGACGGACTCCGCCCCGTAGATGTAGGTGTACGCGCCGTCCTCGAGCACCGCCGAGCCCCAGGCGACCCTGCCGCCGTACCCCCGGTCCACGATGCTGCGCACCGTGAGCGCCGGCAGGTCGAAGGTGACCACGGCGCTGTCCAGTTGGGCGAAGTCCAGCGGCCCGGTGCCCGTCGTCTTCATCCGCTGGTAGACCACCCGCAGGACGCCACTTTCGACAGTGCCGTCGCCGACCCAGTACTTGTCGGCGCTGCCATCGGTCGGGCGCACGAGCGAGGTGGGCGTGGTGGCCGAGCCACCGTGCAGGGTCTGGACGAGATCGGATCCGTCCTGCACCACGATTGAGTTGTTCACCATCGGGGTGTTCTTCGGCAGAGTGTGGTCCGCGTTGACGGTGCCGATCAGGCTGTCCGAGAAGAGCCAGGCGTTGCGGCCGTCGGGCAGCGGGATCGAGACGGTGCTGTCTCCGCTCGTCCACTTGCCGCCGGTGTCGCCGTACGAGTTGAACTCGGTGTTGAGAGCGGCGGCCGTCATCCCACCCGTGGGCAGGGCGGCGGCGGCGGGCCGGGGCGCGACGCCGACCAGCAGGCCGAGGGTCACCGCACCGACGAGTGCGACAGCGACACGGGTCCGGGCCCGCGAACGTCTCTTCATTTGTGTCTCCCCGTTGTGATGCGCACATCGTCACAGCGGTCGATTCACAGCAGCAAGAGACGTTCGGGCGAGGCGATAGATACCCGTACATCTAGAGATCGAACAGGAGTGTGTGCTAACCGCAGGGCGCGGTCGCACCGGTGACCACACCGCGGGCCGGGTTGGGGGCGGTCGGGCCCTGTCACCGGTCGGCCAGCTCGTCGGCGTCGAGCAGGCCGCGGTCGAGCCGTCCGGACCGGTACGCGGCCCGGCCGATCATCTGTGCCGCGACCGGCGCGGTGGCCAGCTGGAAGACCGCCACCAGCAGGATCATGCCGAGGTCGGCCGGGGACCGCAGCCGCAGCGCGATGCCGAGCAGCAGCAGGAGCACCCCGAGCACCTGGGGTTTGGTGGCCGCGTGCATCCGGGAGAGCGCGTCCGGGAAGCGCAGCACACCTATGCCGGCGGCCAGGGCGAGCAGCGCGCCGGCCACCAGACAGACCGCGCCGAGCCAGTCGGCAACCACCCCGATCACGCCTGCTCCCGGACGGCGAAGCGGACCAGCGACACCGACCCGACGAAGCCGAGCAGGGAGAGCACCACCAGCACGGGCAGGGTGGTGGCATGCCGGTTGACCGCAGCCTCCGAGCCGACCGCGCCGACCGTCGTGGCGAGGAGCATGTCCGCGGCGATCACCCGGTCCAGCAGTGACGGGCCCCGGTAGAGCCGGGCCAGCGCGAGCAGCGCGGTCACCGACAGCAGGGCGGTGAGGACGACGGCCAGGAACGTGATCATTGAGAGTTTCCCTTCTCGACGGAATCGGTCTCGACGCGGCGCAGCTCGGCCGCGCTACCCACCGCGCGCACGATCCGTCGCTCGACGTCGAGGGTGCGTTCCCGGGAGAGGTCCAGGTCCGCCGGCCCGTGGGTGTCCAGCACGTGCAGGTAGAGCGTCGCGGTGTCCCGATCCACCTCGAGGATCAGCGTGCCGGGCACCAGCGAGACCGCCTCGGCGGTGAGCGCCAGGTTCAGGTCGGTGGACACCCGCAACTGGACGGCGATGATCGCCCCACGCGGCCGGTAGCCGGGCCGCACGGCGATCCGGGCGATGTGCAGGCTCGCACTGACCAGCTCCACGACGAATCGGCCCGCGAACGCCAGCAGCGCGCCGGGTCGCAGCCGGCCGCCGAAGGTGACCGCGGGCAACGGGAAGAACAGCAGCACCGCGCTGCCCACCAGCAGGCCGCCGATCAGGTTGGCCACGTTGACGTCGCCCCAGAGCAGGATCCAGACCACCACCAGCCAGCCCAACGCCAGCGCCTGGTCACGCCAGCGCCCGAACCGGCCGCGGGGTGGCGTGGGCGGCCCCGGGGCGGCGCCGGCCTCGGTCACGGCGTGCCGCCCGGCAGCACCGCGCGCACGTACGGGGTTCGCGAGAGCAGGTCGGTGGCCGCGTCGGCGGTGACGTCGAAGAGCGGACCGGCCAGCACGGTGAGCGTCAACCCGAACGCGACAAGGGCCGCGGTGGCGCCGACCATGAGGGTCGGCAGCCGGACGGCGGGCTCGCTGGTGGCGATCCGGGGCGCCCGCCAGAACGCGATGTTCCACACCCGGGAGGCCACGTACAGGGTGAGCAGGCTGGTCAGCGTGCCGGCCGCCACAAGCGTCGCGGGCAGCGCCCCGCCGGCTGCCACACCGGCCTGGAGCAGGCCGAGCTTTCCGAGGAACCCGGAGAACGGCGGCACGCCGGCGAGGTTCATCGCCGGTACGAAGAAGAGGACGCCGAGCAGGGGCGCCATCCGGGCCAGCCCGCCGAGTCGGCGCAGGTCGGTGCTGCCGGCCCGCTCCTCGACCAGGCCGGCCACCAGGAACAGCGTGGTCTGGATGGTGATGTGGTGCACCACGTAGAAGATCGCGCCGGCGAGTCCGGCGGCGGTGCTCAACGCCACCCCGAAGATCATGTAGCCGATGTGGCTGACCAGCGTGAACGAGAAGAGCCGCTTCATGTCCGACTGCGCCACCGCGCCGAGGATCCCGACCACCATTGTCAACCCGGCGACGACCATGAGCAGACCGTCGACCTGGCCGCCGGGAAACAGCAACGTCTCGGTACGGATGATCGCGTACACGCCGACCTTGGTGAGCAGCCCCGCGAAGACGGCGGTGACCGGGGCCGGGGCCGTGGGATAGCTGTCCGGCAGCCAGGCCGACAGCGGGAAGACCGCCGCCTTGATCGCGAACGCGAGCAGCAACGTCAGTTGCAGGGTCAACCGGACGTTGTCCGGCAGGTCGTCGAGGCGCTGGGCGAGCTGCGCCAGGTTGAGCGTGCCGGTGGCCGCGTACACCAGCCCCACCGCGGCCAGGAAGATCATCGAGGAGAGGATGCTGACCACCACGTACGTCGACCCGGTGCGGATCCGCGTCTCGGTGCCGCCCAGCGTGATCAGCACGAAGCTGGCCGCCAGCAGGATCTCGAAGCCGACGAACAGATTGAACAGGTCGCCCGCCAGGAACGCGTTGGTGACGCCCGCGGTGAGCACCAGGTACGTCGGGTGGAAGATGACCACCGGCGCGCTCTCGCTCGTCTCGCTACGACCCTGGCCGATCGAGTAGAGCAGCACGCAGAGGGTGACAGCCGAGGACACCACAAGCATCAGCGCGGCCAACTGGTCGGCCACCAGCACGATGCCGACCGGCGGCGGCCACCCGCCGATCGCCAGCACCACCGGCCCGTGCCGGTACGCCTGGACCAGCAGCACCACCGCGACGGTGAACGTGATCGTCAGGCAGAGCACGCTTACCGCACGCTGCACCCGGGGGCGGGTGGCCAGCAGCAGGGTCAGCGCCGCGCCGAGCAGCGGCACCACCACCGGCAGCGGCAGGAGCCTGCTCACGACGATCTCCGCGACGCCCCGGTCACCGCGGCCCGTCCCCTCTGCCGCGTCGCAGCCGGCGGCGGGCCGGCTCGGGATCGACCTGCTCCGGGTCACCGTCGGGACCCTCCCCGCCGTGGTCGACGGCACCCGCCTCGTTGCGCCCGGCACGGCGGATGATCTGCCGGTCCTCCAGGTCGTCGGGCACCTCGTCGTCGCCGGTGAGATACCAGCTCCGGTACGCCACGGCGAGCAGGAACGCGGTCAACCCGAACGTGATCACGATGGCGGTCAGCACCATCGCCTGCGGCAGCGGATCACTCATCTCGTCCACCGGCCCGGTGCCCACGACCGGCGCGCCACCGGACCGGCCGCCCAGCAGGATCAGCAGGTTGACCCCGTTGCCGAGCAGGATCACGCCCAGCAGGATGCGGGTGAGGCTGCGCTCCAGGAGCAGGATCACCCCGCACCCGACCAGCACCGCGACGGCGAGCACCAGCACCATCGTGGGGCCGGCGTCACTGGCCGTCACCGAACGACCTCCGTTCGCGGGGCGCTCACGGCCCGCCGCCCTTGTCGACGGCCAGACCGCCGTCGGCCGTGTCGGTGGCCTCGATGTGCCTGTCCACCTCTGCGCCGAGGCTGCGCAGGATGTCCAGCAGCAGCCCGATCACGATGAGGTACACGCCGATGTCGAAGAAGAGCGCCGTGACGAGGTGGACGTCGCCGATCAGCGGCAGCGACAGGTCGAGCTTGGCGCTCTGCAGCACCGACCCACCGACAAGCAGCGCCACCGCGCCGGTGCCCACCGCCAGTGCCAGTCCCGCGCCGAGGATCAGGCCGGCGCCCACCGGGGCGGCCTCGGTCAGCTCGTACCGGCCGCCGGCCAGGTAGCGGACCACAAGCGCGAGGCCGGCCACCAGGCCGCCGGCGAAACCGCCGCCCGGCGCGTTGTGTCCGGAGAAGAGCAGGAACAGCGAGAACAGCGCCACGGTATGGAAGATCAGCCGGGTGACCACCTCCAGCACTATCGACCGCCGCTCCTCGTACAGCGTCGGGCCGCCCCGCAACCAGACCGGCCGGTCGGAGCGGACCGCCCGGTCGGCCGACTCCGGGCGGCGCGGTCGCGGCCCGGTGCGGGACCTCTCGAAGATCAGGCTGGCCACCCCGGTCGCGGCCACCACCAGCACCGCCACCTCCCCCATCGTGTCCCAGGCCCGGATGTCGACGAGGGTCACGTTGACGACGTTGCGGCCGTACCCCTCGCTCACCGCCAGGTCCGGGAAGGCAGCGGAGATGTCCGGCGCGCGCCGGGCGCCGGCCGCGACGAGCGCGAGCCCGCCCGCCACCACGCCCATCGCCACGCCGATCGCCCGGCGGGCCCATCGACTGCGCCGCAGCGGACGGGCCGAGAAGCGCTCTGGCAGGCGGCGCAGCACCAGCACGAACACCGCGATCGTCGCGGTCTCCACCAGGAACTGGGTGAGCGCGAGATCCGGTGCGCCGTGCAGGATGAACAGCATGGCCGTGCCGTAGCCGGTCATCCCCACCAGCAGCATGGCGGTCAACCGTCGGCGGGCGCGGACCGCGAGCAGCGCGGCCACCGCGATCACCACCACGACCACCGGTTGCAGCGGGTTGTCCCACATCGGGAGCCGGGCCCGCCACGGCCCGGCGGCGAGCATCGCCCCACCGGGCAGCAGCACGACGGCGACCAGGATGATGCCGAGGTACTGCGGCAGGGAGCCCCGCTGGGTCGCGCCTGTCACCTCGATGGCGATCCGGTCGAACCGGTCCACGACCCACTCGTACCCCTGGTTGCCGCCCACCGGCGAGCGGAGCCGGGCCAGCACCGGTGCGAGCGGCCCGCGCAGCGCGAAGAGCAGGCCGCCGCCGACCAGCGCCAGCCCGGACAGGCCGAGCGCCGCAGTCGGCCCGGGCCAGAGCGTCAGGTGCGCGTCGACCGAGCCGAGCAACTCGGCGTACGGGTGGAGCAGGCCGTTCAGCACGCCTGCGGCGGGGCCGGCGAGCAGCCCGACGACGGCGAGCACGGCCGGGGGGACCAGCATCGACGCGGCGATCGGCGTCGGCTGGACCGGTTCGACGCCCGGCCGGTCGGCGAACGCGCCCCAGAGGAAGCGGGCGCTGTACGCGACGGTGAGCACCGTCCCGGCGACCAGTCCGGTGAGGACCAGCGGGTCGTCGGTGAACGCCGCGAACACCGCCTCCTTGGCGACGAACCCGACCAGCGGCGGTACGCCGGCCATCGACGCCGCCGCCAGCACCGCGACGCCGAACAACGGTCGGGACCAGCGCCGCAGCCCGGACAGCTCGCGCAGGTCGCGGGTGCCGGCGCCGTGGTCGATGACGCCGACGACCAGGAACAGCGCCGCCTTGAACAGGGCGTGCGCCAGCAGCATCGCCGTGCCGGCGAGCGCGGCGGCCGGGGTGCCCGCGCCGGTCACCGCGACCAGCAGGCCCAGCTGGCTGACCGTGCCGTACGCCAGCAGCAGTTTCAGGTCGTTCTGCCGCAGCGCCGCCCAGCCGCCGACGAGCATGGTGGCCACGCCGGCGATGAGCACCACGGGCCGCCAGGGGCCGACAGTGGCGAGCACCGGCGCGAGCAGGCCGACCAGGTAGACGCCCGCCTTGACCATGGCGGCGGCGTGCAGGTACGCGCTGACCGGGGTGGGCGCCGCCATCGCGACCGGCAGCCAGGAGCTGAACGGCAGCACCGCCGACTTGGACAGTGCCCCGGCCAGGATCAGCAGCACCGCCGTGATGAGGTAGCCGCCGCCGGGCAGCGGATGGGTGGCGATCTCCGACCAGCGGTAGCTGCCGGCGTGCTCGCCCAGCAGGATGAACCCGACCAGCATGGCCAGCCCGCCCAGCGTGGTGACGGTAAGCGCCTGCGCGGCCGCCCATCGGCTGGACCGGCGTTCGCTGCTGTGCCCGATCAGCAGGTACGAGAAGATCGTCGTCAGCTCCCAGCCGACATAGAGCAGCAGCAGGTCGTCGGCGAAGATCAGCACCAGCATCGCGCCGGCGAAGGCGACCAGGACGGCGGCGAGTTGCGCCATCCCGGGAGCGCCCGGCTCGAAGTACCGGGCGCTGTAGACCAGCACCAGCGCGCCGACGCCGCCCACCAGCAGGGTAAGAAGCCAGGAGAGCGTGGTGAGGCGCAGCGCGATGTCGAGGCCCAACTGCCCGATCCACGGGTACGTCTCGACCACCGCGCCGCCGTGGCCGACGGCCGGGGTGCGGGCCAGCGCCCAGCCGAACGTGGCGGCCGGCGCGAGCGCCAGCGGATAGCACGCGCGCGGACCCCACCACCGGACGAGCAGCGGCGCGGCGAGGGCCGCCACGAGGTGGAGGATGAGCAGTACCAGCACCCGCACTCCCGATCGAGGTGGCCGACGCCCGTACAGCGGTGGCGCCTAGCAGCGATCAGACGCCAGATCCCCGTCCACCGGGCGGTTTTGCCGGAATTCGCCCACTGTGGCGGGTTCTGTGCGGTGTGCAGGTGCCAGGTGCCGTCTGCGCTGGCTGCGTGCGGGGCGCGTGGGCGGGGGGCGGTCGACGGTCAGCGCAGCAGGGCGTCGCCGGGGGTCAGCGCGTCGTCCAGGTCGGAGCCATCGAGGTGCAGTTCGGCCAGCAGATCGACGCGGCCGAGCTGACGGGCGACCTTCGCGACGACCCGCTCCGCGACGGCCAGCGACCGCATCGAGAGCAGCCGGCCACGGCTCTCCCGGCGAAGGACGAAATAGTGCACGGCCACGCGGACCTGCCCCCGGTCGGCGGCGCTGGCCTGAGCGGTGGAGACGACCAACTCCCGCAGGCAGCGAGCGAGGCGTTCGGCGAGCTCCAGCTCGGGCCCGTGCAGACCGCCGCGGAGCGTGGCGAGGTGACTGTCGACCTTGCGGATCAGCACATCGGTGCCGGGCTCGACGTGTCGCGGCTCGCCGGTCATCCGATCCCCTCCACCCGGTTCGCGTTGCGGGTGAAGTTACTTTATGTTGCTCCGTACAAGCAAGCAGTTAAGTGAGACTTAACGTATTAATGACGCATCCATCGCTTTTTCCGTCCAGCTCGGCACGTTCCGCTGCGCGGCGCTCGTGGTTGTCGTACCGGCGGGGCAGGATGGATCGGTGACCAGGGCAGAGGGGGGCAAAGGCGGGGTGCTCGACGGGTTCGGCCCGGCCACCCGCGCCTGGTTCGACGCCGCCTTCGCCGCGCCCACCGCCGCCCAGACGGGCGCCTGGCGGTCCGTCGCCGCCGGCCGCAACGCCCTCGTCGTGGCGCCCACCGGCTCCGGCAAGACGCTCGCGGCCTTCCTCTGGTCGCTGGACCGGCTGGCCCGCGAGCCGGCGCCGGCAGAGGCACGGCAGCGGTGCCGGGTGCTCTACGTCAGCCCGCTCAAGGCCCTCGCCGTCGACGTGGAACGCAACCTGCGCGCCCCACTTGCCGGCATCCGGCAGGCGGCGACCCGACTCGGTGTCGCACCGCCGGACATCACCGTCGGCATGCGTACGGGAGACACGCCGGCGGACGAGCGACGTGCCTTCGCCCGCACCCCACCGGACATCCTCATCACCACGCCCGAGTCCCTGTTCCTGCTGCTCACCTCCGCCGCTCGGGACTCGCTGCGCGGCGTCCAGACGGTGATCGTCGACGAGGTGCACGCGGTGGCCGGCAGCAAGCGCGGCGCCCACCTCGCCCTCTCGCTGGAGCGCCTCGACGAGCTGCTGCCCGCGCCGGCACAACGGATCGGGCTCTCCGCCACCGTCCGGCCGATCGACGCCTGCGCCCGGTTCCTCGGCGGCGCCCGGCCGGTCGACGTCGTGCAGCCGGCCACGGCGAAGACCATCGAGGTCAGCGTGCAGGTCCCCGTGGAGGACATGACCCGCCTGGACGAGCAGGAGCAGCCGCCGGAGGATTCCCTCGGCGGTCCCGGGCCACGCCGCGCCTCGATCTGGCCGGCCGTCGAGGAGCGGGTCTTCACGCTCATCGGGCAGCACCGCTCCACAATCGTCTTCACCAACTCCCGCCGCAGTGCCGAGCGCCTGTGCGCCCGCCTCAACGAGCTGGCCGCCGAGGAGGTGGCCGCCGCGTCGGCCGCCAGCGCGGTCGCCGACGGCACCACAGTCGGCGGCGCCGACACGTCGGGCGACGGCGCCCTCGGCGTACCGCAGGGGTTGTCGGGGGGCGACGAGCCGGCGGCCGACGGCGGCCCGGCGTCCGGCGCGCAACGGTGGGGTGGCCCTGCCGGCCCGCTGCGCAACCGGCCGCCGGCCGAGGTGATGGCCCAGTCCGGCGCGGCCACCGGCGCCGCGCCGGTGATCGCCCGCGCGCACCACGGCAGCGTCTCCCGGGAGGAGCGCAAGCACATCGAGGAGGCGCTCAAGTCCGGCCAGCTCCCGGCGGTGGTGGCCACCTCCAGCCTGGAGCTGGGCATCGACATGGGCGCGGTCGACCTGGTGGTGCAGATCGAGGCCCCACCGAGCGTCGCCGCCGGCCTGCAACGTGTCGGCCGGGCCGGGCACCAGGTGGGCGCGGTCTCCCGCGGGGTGGTCTTCCCCAAGCACCGTGGCGACCTGCTGTCCTGCGCGGTCGTCGCCGAGCGGATGACCGACGGCGCGATCGAGGAGCTGCACTACCCGCGCAATCCCCTGGACGTGCTGGCGCAGCAGATCGTGGCGATGGTGGCCCTGGAGCCGTGGCGGGTCGGTGACCTGGCCGTGCTGGTCCGCCGGGCCGCGCCCTTCAACGAGCTGCCCGACTCCGCGCTGCACGCCGTACTGGACATGCTCTCCGGCCGCTATCCGTCCACCGCGTTCGCCGAGCTGCGGCCCCGGTTGGTCTGGGACCGGGCCAGTGACCTGCTCACCGGCCGCCCCGGCGCGCAGCGGCTGGCCGTGACCAGCGGCGGCACCATCCCCGACCGGGGCCTGTTCGGGGTCTTCCTGGCCGGCGCCGAGCGGGCCGCCCGGGTCGGCGAGCTGGACGAGGAGATGGTCTACGAGTCGCGGGTCGGCGACGTCTTCCTGCTCGGCTCCTCGTCCTGGCGCATCGAGGAGATCACTCCCGACCGGGTGCTGGTCTCCCCCGCGCCCGGCCAGGCCGCCCGGATGCCGTTCTGGAAGGGCGACCAGCTGGGCCGCCCGGTGGAGCTGGGCCGGGCCATCGGCGCGCGGGTGCGTACCCTGCTGCGGTTGAGCGACGAGGCGGCGCTGACCGCGCTGCGCGACGGCGGGCTGGACGACTGGGCCGCCACCAACCTGATGGCGTATTTGCACGACCAGCGGGAGGCCACGCGCTCGCTGCCCGACGACCGCACCATCGTCGTCGAGCGGTTCCGCGACGAGCTGGGCGACTGGCGACTGGCCGTGCACAGCGTCCTCGGCGCGCGGGTCAACGGGCCGTGGGCCCTCGCCGTGGGCCGCCGACTCGCCGAGCGGTACGGGGTGGACGCCCAGGTGATGCCCTCCGACGACGGGATCGTGGTGCGCCTGCCCGACACCGCCGACGAGCCGCCCGGCGCCGACGTGGTGGTCTTCGAGCCGGACGAGATCGCCCAACTGGTGGAGGAGTCGGTCGGCACGAGCGCGCTGTTCGCCGCCCGTTTCCGGGAGTGCGCCGCCCGCTCGCTGCTGCTGCCCCGCCGCGACCCGCGCCGCCGCCAGCCACTCTGGCAGCAGCGGCAACGCGCCGCGCAACTGCTCGACGTCGCCCGCGAGTACGCCGACTTCCCGGTCACCCTGGAGGCCGCCCGGGAGTGCCTCCAGGACGTCTTCGACCAGCCGGCGCTGGCCGGGCTGATGCGCGACCTGGCGGCCCGCAAGGTCCGGCTGGTCGAGGTGGAGACCAGCGCGCCGTCCCCGTTCGCCCGGTCGCTGCTCTTCGGCTACGTCGGCGCGTTCCTCTACGAGGGCGACGCCCCGCTCGCCGAGCGCCGGGCCGCCGCCCTCGCGCTGGACTCCACGCTCCTCGGCGAACTGCTCGGCCGGGTCGACCTGCGCGAACTGCTGGATCCGGCGGTGCTCGCCGAGACCGATCGGCAACTGCGCTGGCTGACCGACCAACGCCGCCCGCGTGACGCGGAGGACGTGGTCGAGCTGCTGCGGGTGCTCGGCGACCTGAACGACGCCGAGTTGACCGAGCGGGGTGTGCCGCAGGGCTGGCTGACCGAGTTGGAGGCCACCCGCCGGGTGCTGCGGGTCCGGATCGCCGGCGAGCAGCGCTGGGTGGGCATCGAGGACGCGGCCCGGCTGCGGGACGCGCTCGGCGTGGCGCTGCCGGTCGGGGTGGCCGAGGCGTACCTCGCCCCGGTGGCCGACCCGCTGGGCGACCTGGTGGCCCGCTATGCCCGCACCCGCGGGCCGTTCGCCGCCGCGAGCTGCGCGGCCCGCTTCGGGCTCGGCGTGTTCGTCGTCGAGCAGGCGCTGCGCCGCCTCGCGGCCACCGGCCGCGTCGTCTCCGGGGAGTTCACGCCGGACACGGCAGGCGCCCAGTGGTGCGACGCCGAGGTGCTGCGGATGCTGCGCCGTCGTTCGCTCGCCGCGCTGCGGAGGGAGATCGAGCCCGTGCCGCCCCGGGCGCTGGCCACGTTCCTGCCCCGCTGGCAGCAGGTCGGCTCGTCCGCCCGAGGCGTGGAGGCGCTCGCCGCCACGGTGGAGCAGTTGCAGGGCGCGGCGGTGCCGGCGTCCGCGCTGGAGCGGCTGGTGCTGCCCGGTCGGGTCGCCGACTACTCCCCCGCCCAGCTCGACGAGCTGTGCGCCAGCGGGGAGGTGCTCTGGGCCGGGTCGGGGGCGATCTCCGGCGGGGACGGCTGGATCACCCTGGCGTACGCGGACGCCGCGCCGCTGCTCCTCCCGCCGCCCGACGAGGCGCTGACGCGTACCCCGCTGCACGACGCGGTGCTCGACGCGCTCGGTGACGGGCAGGCGCTGTTCTTCCGGGCACTGGCCGACCGGGTCGGCTCCACCGACGACGCCGCCCTGACCGGGGTGATCTGGGATCTGGTCTGGGCGGGGCACCTCACCAACGACACCCTCGCCCCGCTGCGGGCGGTGCTCGGCGCCGGTGGCGCGCACCGGTCGCGGCCCTCCGCGCCGCGCACCCGCTACCGGCGGCCCGGTCGGGTGGCGCTGCCGACCCGGGGCGGGCCACCGACCGTCGCCGGCCGCTGGTCCCGGCTGCCGGAGCGGGACCTCGACCCGACCCGGCGGGCGGCAGCGCTCGCCGACGTGCTGCTGGAGCGGCACGGGGTGGTCACCCGGGGCGCCGTCATGGCCGAGCAGGTGGTCGGCGGGTTCGCGGCGGTCTACCCGGTGCTGTCGGCGCTCGAGGAACGCGGCGCGGCCCGCCGGGGCTACTTCGTCGAGGGTCTCGGCGCGGCGCAGTTCGCGGTGCCCGGCGCGGTGGACCGGCTCCGCGCGCTCGCCGACCCGGCCGACGGTGGTCGTGGCCGGGGCGCCCCCGCCACGGTGCTGGCCGCCACCGACCCGGCCAACCCGTACGGGGCGGCGCTGCCCTGGCCGGAACGCGTCGTCGACTCCGGTGACGGGGCCGCCCCCGCGACGGGGCACCGGGCCGGCCGCAAGGCGGGCGCCCTCGTGGTGCAGGTCGGCGGTGACCTGGTGCTGTACGTGGAACGCGGCGGCCGGACCCTGCTCTCCTTCACCGACGACACCGAGACCCTCGCGGCGGCCGGCAAGGCGCTCGCCGACGCCGTCCACTCCGGAGCGTTGGGCGCGATGTCGGTGGAGCGTGCCGACGGCGAGGCGGTGCACTCGTCGCCGCTCAGTGAGGCGTTGACCGCCGCCGGCTTCCGGGCCACCCCGCGCGGCCTGCGCCTGCGCGGCTGACCCACCCGCGCGGCGTCGAGCCGGCGGACCGCCGCCGGCCACCGCAAGACCACCACGACCGCCGCCTGCCGAGCGAGCTTCCCGCCTGGCCGCCGCCACCTGGACGACCCACCCCGGGCCACACCGCCACGCAGCCACCGCCGTCGGCCGGCCTGGTTCCGTGGAGCGGTATACCTGTGAGTCATAAATATGACTCACAGGTATACCGGTCACGAGACACGCATGCCTCGGACCACCGACGCCACGCAGCCAGCAGCCGGCAATCGGCTGCTGCGCGTCAGTGGAGGCTGTTGAGGGCCTTCTCGTAGCGCGGGCGGTCGGCTGCCGGGGTCTTCGCCTCGAGGTAGTTGAGCACCACCGCGCCGCGCCGGTACGACTGACCACCCCACGTCTCGGCGATGTCGCCGGCACTGGTCTCGTCCGGGAACACGTAGACCGTGACGCCGTCGGTGGCGACGATCTCGGAACAGCCCAGGCCCAGGCCGTCCGGTCCACAGTCCACCGAGCGGTCCTTCGGGTGTGTCACGCGCAGACCGGCGGCCCGGAACGCGTCGACCACCTGCCGAGCGCCCGGAGCGCCGGCCGGACGCGGCGGCAGCACCACCGGCGGTGGGCTGGCCGGTCGGCGCTCGACCGGCCCCTGCGGCGGGGCGGACGGCGGGACCGACGGTGCCTGGCTGCCCGACGACTGAGCGGCACCGGCGGGGCCGGTCTGCGTCGGCGCGCTCGCGAGGCCACTCGCCGCCGGGGCGGTGACCGGCGAGGCGGACGGCGCCGCGCTGGGCTTGTCGTCGCTGCCGCAGGCAGCGGTGAGGGCGGCGGCGACCAGGAGGACCCCGACGGCGGGCAGGCTCCGATGTGTCACCAGGGCAGTCTGCCCGGCGACGCCGGACGGCGGCAGTGGCCGGTCGGTCACCGCGCTGTCCCATATCCGCCACCCGCCGATCGGGCCGCGCGGCGACCGGAGCGCGTCGACGGTTAACCTGCCGGCATGGCTGTCACGCCCTGGGTCTCATTGACCACCGACTACGGCCTCACCGACGGTTTCGTGGCCGCCTGCCACGGGGTGATCGCCCGGATCGCGCCGGCCGCCCGGGTCATCGACGTGACCCATCTGGTGCCGCCGGCGGATGTCCGGCGCGGTGCCGCCGTGCTGGCGCAGACCGTGCCGTACCTGCCGTTGGGGGTTCACGTGGGGGTGGTCGACCCCGGGGTGGGCACCGCCCGGCGAGGCGTCGCGCTGGCCACCCCGGGCGGCTTGCTGGTCGGCCCGGACAACGGGCTGTTGCCGGACGCGGCCGACGCGCTCGGCGGGGTGACCGCGGCTGTGGAACTGACCGAGCCGACCTGGCTGGCGGCCCGGGTGTCCGGCACGTTCCACGGCCGCGACGTCTTCGCCCCGGCGGCGGCCCGCCTGGCCCTCGGCGTACCGCTGGCCGAGGCGGGCCCGGCGATCGACCCGGACGGGCTGGTCCGGCTGCCGTCGCCGGTCGTGGCCCGCGACGGCGGGGGTTTCACCGCCGAGGTGCTGACCGTCGACCACTTCGGAAACGTCCAACTGGCCGCACCGGCCGAGGCGCTCGGCCCGCTCCCGACCACCGTCCGGGTCGGCCCGCCGGGGCCCGCCCCGGCCCGCGCGGCGGTGCGCGGGCGGACGTTCGGCGACGCGCCGGAGGGCGGCCTGGTGGTGTACGTCGACTCGGCCGATCTGGTGGCGGTTGCGGTCAACGGCGGCCGAGCGGTGGACGTCCTCGGGGTGCGTCCGGGCGACCTCCTGCGGGTGGCCGGGTGACATTAGACTATGGAATGCTGCCCCGGTGGGTGAACACGTAGTTCCCGTGGGCTGTCCCTGTTGCGCCTCTCGGACCGGCGGCGGGACCTGCCCGGTCTGCTTCTGGACCGACGACGGTCAGAGCGACGTCGACGCCGACGCGGTGCGCGGTGGGGCCAACGGCGACCTGAGCCTGTCGCACGCCCGGCTCAACTACGCCGTGTACGGGGCGAGCCACCCGCGTTACCAGGACATGGTGCGGCCCGCCCGCCCCGACGAGCGCCCCTGAGGTCGCCCGCCGAGGCGAGGTAGCTCAGCAGACCGGCACGACGCCGCCGTAGACGGCCGAGATGTACGCGTGGCTGACGTACTGCCCGGTGGCCAGGCGGTTCCACCTGGTGGTGGTGCGGTACGGGCCGGCGACCGACTGACCGGTGACCCAGCACTGGATCGGCACGTTGGCGAACCGCGCGGCGAGGCCACGGACCGCGTACGACGTGCTGGGCCCGCCGCGGATGTTGAGTGGCCCGTCGCCGACGACGCCACGCGGCCCGCCGCCGGTCCACAGGTAGGCGACGTCCACCCAGGCGTTTGTGGTGAGGCGCAGACCGTCGATGAAGGTGCCGTCGGCGAGGTCGATGCCGGCCGGGTTGAGCACCGTACGCCCGAACTGGTCCCGGCCCCCGTTGTAGCCGGACTGGTACGCGGCCTGCGCCTCGGGCCGGCCCTGCGGCAGGTTCTTCCAGTTCTCCCGAACGGCGGACGGGTTCCAGTAGTCGTCGCGGGTGTTCCACGGCCCCACGTCCCAGACCGGGGCGTACTCGCAGCGGGCGCCCGTGGTGGTGCAGACCCGCACGGTGTAGTCGCCGGTGTTGAGCGGGGAGAGGCTACGGCGCGACGGTAGCGCGGCGAAGTGGTCGCGCGGCTGGATGGTGCGGCCGTTGGCGGTCAGTTCGCCGACCAGGCCGATGCGGGTGGCGTACACCCGGTAGGTGAGGCCGGGCGTGGCGGCGGAGACGGCTGCCGTCGCGTCGGCGGTGAGCCGGACGGCGCGTACCGTCGCCGTCGCGCCGCCGGCCCGCGCGGTCAGCACCACCCGGGTCTGCACCTGGCTGACCGGCCGGTCGAAGACCGCGCCGGCGGTCGCGGCCCGCCATTCGGTCCAGCCGCTGACCCGCCAGCCGCGAACCTGAGCCTCCACGCCGGCGCCGGCCGGGACGTCGGCGCTGATCTCGGCGCGGACCCGGGTGGCCGGTCGGGTGAGGGTGCGCGGTGCGGTCAGCAGCATGCCCTCGGCGACCGCGCTGTGCGGGCTGCGAGGGCTGCGCCCGGCCGCGCGTGCGTCGCGCAGCCGCAGCCCGGCGGGGGTACGCCGGACGTTGACGTCGTCGCGGTCGACGATCGAGAGGTCGGCGCTCCACCGATCCCCGCCGGCCGCGGCGGCGGTCAGGGCGAGCGAGCCGCCGATTGCGGAAGCGGTGGTCGGGGAACCGCCGATCGTGGGCACCGCAGCCGCGGCGAGCAGGAGGGCGAGGGTGGCGGTGAGGGTAGCGGATGGGATACGACAATGGGGTCGCGTCATGTGCATTCTCCTCAGAACCCCCCTGACCCTTCCATGTCTGTAGATCACCAGGAACCTGAGTACAAATAGCGACAAGTGCGAATCTTGCTCGAAAGAGGGAGGATGGCAGGGTGCCCGAAGGTGACACCGTCTGGAACACGGCCCGCGTGCTGCACCGCGCGCTCGCCGGCGCGCGGCTCACCGGGTGCGACTTCCGGGTGCCGCAGCTCGCCACCACCGACCTGACCGGGTGGACCATCCGCGAGTCGGCCAGCCGGGGCAAGCACCTGCTGCTCCGCCTCACCGCCCCGGACGAGGCGCGGTGGACGCTGCACTCGCACCTGCGGATGGACGGCGCCTGGCGGGCGTACGCGCCGGGGGAACGGTGGAGCGGCAGGCCCGCGCACCTGATCCGGGTGGTGCTGCGCACCCCCGGCGCGGTGGCGGTCGGCTACCACCTGCACGAGCTGGTCCTGGTGCCGACCGCCGAGGAGGACACCCTGGTGGGTCACCTCGGACCGGACCTGCTCGGCGCGGACTGGGACCCGGCCGAGGCGGTCAACCGGCTCGCCGCGCACCCGGAGCAGACCATCGGTGAGGCCCTGCTCGACCAGCGCAACCTGGCCGGGGTGGGCAACCTCTACAAGTGCGAGGTGCTGTTCCTGCGGGGCGTGTCGCCGTGGACGCCCGTCGGCGCGGTGCCCGATCTGCCCGGCACGGTGGCGCTCGCGCAGCGGCTGCTGGCCGCCAACCGGGGCCGCTGGACGCAGAGCACCACCGGTTCGCTGCACCGGGGTCAGACCAGCTACGTGTACGGCCGCCGCGCCCAGCCGTGCCGCCGCTGCGGCACCGCCATCCGCAAGGAGGAGCTCGGCGAACGGGTCACCTACTGGTGCCCGGTCTGCCAGCCGGAGCAACCGGGCACCCCGCCGCCCGCCTGACGAGGCCCTCGTCTACCCCTGTCGGCCCAGAAACGGACGATTGGGTAATTCCTATCCGGCCTCCGACGTCGCATGCTGCGGTTGAGTGCTCACCGCCCGTCAGCAGAGTGCCGGGGGCCGCCACGCCGGGGTGGCGATCCTCCTGCCCCAACCTCGGGGAGAGTCATGGCGATCTTCCGCAGACTCCGCTCCACCTTCTTCTACCGGCCCACTCCCGACAGCCTCGGCGCGACGGTGTCCGTCCCGTCCGCGCGTACCGCCGAGGAGGCCGCCCCCACGGCGAGCCTGGATCCGGCCGCCGTGCCGCGCTGTTTCGGGCCGGTGCCGAACGTCGCGTACAGTCCCCGCCCGACGCGCGCCGCCGACGGCCGACCGGTGCCGGGCACCGGACTGCGGAAATTCGTCGACGCGCTGCCGACCCCGGGCCGGGCGGGCGGCGCCGGCCTCGTCGGGCGGTTGCCGGTGGCGGTGCCCGACACGATCAGCTACCCGGGCTGCGACTACTACGAGATCGGGCTCCAGGAGTACGCGCAACGCCTGCACCGGGACCTGCCGGCCACCCGGCTGCGCGGCTACCGGCAGCTCAACCTGGGCACCGACGCGTCCGGCCACAACACGGTGGCGCCCCCGGAGCGGCCCTGGCACCTCGGCCCGATGATCCACGCCCGGCGGGGCCGGCCGGTCCGGGTGAAGTTCATCAACCAGCTCCCCACCGGCCGCGCCGGCGAGCTGTTCCTGCCTGTCGACGAGACCGTCGAGGGGGCCGGCATCGGCCCGTTGGACGGCCCCGCGCCGTACCCGCAGAACCGGGCGGTGCTGCACCTGGCCGGGGCGCAGACCGGCTGGACCAGCGCGGGAAACCCCGGGCAGTGGATCACCCCGGCCGGGGAGATCACTCCGTACCCGACCGGAACGGGGCTGACGCCCGTGCCGGACATGCCGTCGCCCGGGGCCGGCGCCACCACCCTCTACTTTCCGAACGAGCAGAGCGGGCGGCTGCTCTGGTTCCACGACAACACCCTCGGCCTGGCCCGGCTGACCGTCTACGGCGGGCAGCTCGCGCCCTACCTGCTCACCGACCCGGTCGAGGACCAGCTCGTCGCCGACGGGGTGCTGCCGGCCGATCAGCTGCCCCTGGTGATCGAGGACAAGACGTTCGTGCCGGACGACACCCAGCTCGCCGCCGAGGACCCGACGTGGGACCGGGAGCGGTGGGGCGCCCGGGGCAGCCTGTGGCACCCCCACGTCTACCAGCCCCGGCAGAACCCTTACCGGTCCGGCGGGCGCAACCCGACCGGGCGGTGGGACTACGGCCCCTGGTCGCGCAGTCCCGCCCCGGACGGCGGCCGGGGCGACGGCGGGCCCACCGTGGACGGCTGGCCGTTGGCGGAGCGGATCGCCGGCGGGCCGCCGCCGACCGGGCCGGGGCCGGTGCCGAACCCGCACCACGACCCCGTCGACGCGCCCGCCGAGCCGCCGCTGCGCCCCGGGGTGCCACACCCGTCCGCGGTGCCCGGGGCGTACGGCGACACCCCGCTGGTCAACGGTGTCGCCTACCCGTACCTGGAGGTGCGCCCGCGCGTGTACCGGTTCCGCATCCTCAACGCCTGCCTGGATCGCAGCCTCAACCTCCAGCTCTACCGGGCCTGCTCGGACGCCCCGATGTGGACCGCGGGCGGCGCTCTGGCCGACGCGGACGCCGGCGAGGTGCCGATGGTGCCCGCCGTACGGGCGCCGGACCGGCCCGCCTTCTGGCCGAGCGACGGGCGCGACGGCGGTGTGCCGGACCCACGGGCCGCCGGGCCGCAGTTCGTCCAGGTCGGCAACGAGGCCGGGCTGCTGCCCGCCCCGGTGGTGCTGCCGAACCGGCCGATCGGGTACCGCTACGACCGGCTCGACCCGACCGTGCTGAACGTGGACGGGCACACGCTGCTGCTCGCCCCGGGTGAGCGCGCCGACGTGCTCGTCGACTTCTCCACAGTGGCTCCGGGCAGCACGTTGATCCTGTACAACGACGCCCCGGCCCCGCTGCCCGGCTTCGATCCGCGCTACGACCAGCACACCGACGCACCGGACCGGACGGCCGAGGGCGGCCCGCCGCCCACCGAACCCGGGTACGGCCCGAACACCCGTACCCTGCTCCAGTTCCGGGTGAGCGGCACGCCCGAGCCGGCGTACGACCTGGCCCGGCTGCGGGAGCGCCTACCCGGGGCGTACGCGGCCAGCCAGCGCCCGCCGATCGTGCCGCAGCCGGCGTACGACGTGGCGTTCGGCAGCCGGACGGCGGCCGAGACGACGGTATCGGCGCACGCGGACACGGTGACGTTCACGCCGCTGGGCGGCGCCGGCCCGGTGACCCTGCCGCTCGAGGTCAAGGCCGCACAGCAGGTCTTCGAACCCGGTCACGGGCGGCTGGCCGGGCGGCTCGGGGTGGCCCACCCGCACGCCGGGCCGCTCACCCCGGCGACCCTGCCCCTCGGCCCGACCGACCCGGTCACCGAGGTGCTGTATGCCGCCGACCCGGCCATGCCGGTCGGTGCGCCGACCGACGGCACCCAGCTCTGGCGGATCAGCGGCAACGTCCGGCAGACGGAGCCGCTGCACTTCGGCGGCTGCGACGTGCAGCTCGTCAACCGGGTCGGCTGGGACGGGACGCAGCGCCCCCCGCACGCGACGGAGCTGGGCTGGAAGCAGATCGTCCGGGTCAACCCCCGCGAGGACGTGGTGGTGGCGCTCCGCCCGGTCGCCCCGGCCCTGCCGTTCAAGCTGGGCGACAGCGTCCGGTTGCTCGACCCCGCCCGTCCCGCAGGTGCGCGGACCGGGTCGACACCGGTCAGCCCGACCGACGGGCGCCCCGCCGTGGTGGTCAACCAGATCATCAACCTCGGTTGGGAGTACCGCTGGCACAGCCAGCTCGCCGGCCACCGCGACCTGGGCATGAGCCGTCCGCTGGTGCTGCGGGTGACGCCGCGGGCGCCCACGGGGCTGACCGCCACGCCGGTGCCCGGCTCGGCCACCGCGCTGCCGGCGATCGCCCTGACCTGGACCGGTAACGGTGGACGCCCGCCCGCGACCAGCCACCTGCTGCAACGGGCCACCGACGCGGTCTTCGGGGGCGACGTCACCACGATCACCGTCGCGGCCGCCGCCACCCGCTACACCGACGCGACTGTCACCCCCGGTCTGACCTACCACTACCGGATCCGGGCGGAGAACGACGTCAGCTACTCGTCCTGGTCGAACAGCGTGCCCGCCTCGGTGCACCTCGCCGCGCCGGGTGGGCTGATCGCGGCGATCCCGCCCGCCGCGCCGCTGCGGGTGGCCCTGCGCTGGACGAACCGCTCCTTCGCCACAGGCCTCGACGTGCAGCGGGCCACCAACCCGACCTTCACCAGCGGCCCGGGCACCACGGCGATCGGGGTCGGTGACAACCACCTCGACACCACTGCCGCAGCGGACACCACGTACTACTACCGGGTCCGCACCACGTACCTGGGGGCCGCCTCGGCCTGGTCGACGGTGGCCGCGGCGAGCACCCCTCCCGCGCCGGGCACCCCGAGCGAGGTGACCGCCGCCGCGAGCACGCCGGGGCCGGACACCGCCACCGTGGTGCTGGGCTGGACGGCGCACACGCCCGCCGGTCCGGGGTCCGGGTTCATCGTCCAACGGGCGCTGGACCCGGCGTTCGGTCAGGAGGTGGCGACGTTCACGGTGACCGGTCGCGGCTTCACCAACACGGGGCTGGCCCGGGGCGTCACCTACCACTACCGGATCCGGTCGTTCAACGTCGTGGGCAGCTCGCCGTACACGAGCCCAATCCCGGTCACGACTCCGCCGTGACGGGCGGGTCGTCAGCGGGTGGGCGCGCGCAGGCCGGCGCTGCCGGCACGCAGCTCGGCGAGGGCCGAGGCGACCCCGTGCAGCAGGTCGGTCGCCTCGGTCAGCCGGTCGGCGGCCGGGTGGGTGGGTTCCGGGCGGGCGTCCTCGGCGAGGTAGCCGGCGGCGGCGACCACCAGCCGCTCGTAGGCCGCCACACCGCCCTCCAGCTGGGCGGTCAGCGTGCGGTGAGCGTCGGCCAGCGGCGTCCGGGCGTCGGGCGGAGCGAGCCGCAGGGCCCGTTCCACGCTGGCCACCCGCTCGGCGAGGTCGCGCAACGACCGGTCCGCGGCAGCGGCCTCGAGCACGGCCGGCTCCGCCAACCCGGTGAGCCGGGGCGCCATCCCGGCCAGGGTGAGCGACGCCCGGTCCAGTCGGGCCCACTGCTGCCCGGCGGTGGTGCCGCGCAGCGCGACACGGCTGCGGACCCGGCGTACCTCGGCGAGCACACCCGAGCCGACCGGCAGTCGCTCGACGGCCGCCACCAGCCGGGCCCGGGACCGGGCGGCGGCCTCGGCCGGATCCAACGCGGGCGGGGCCGGGCGGGCGGCAAGCGCTCGCAGGTCGATCCAGCGCCAGGCGGCCAACGCCACCGCGCTGCCCGCGGCGCCGGCCCAGGCCGCGTCCGGCAGACCGAGGCCGGCGTACGGAGTCAGCACCGCCGCGGCGCCGCCGAGCCCACCGGCCAGTACGCTCCACCGCCGGGCGGACCGGCGCAACCGACCCAGCCGACGGAAGTACCGCGTCCGCTCGTCTGCCACCGTGACCTCCTCGGACCGGTCGTTCAGCCGGCGGCGGTCGGGTCGCCGGTGCCCCGTTCGCGGGCCATGCTGGCGCGCAGCTCGTCCAGCCGGGCTGCGGCGGTCGGGTCGCTGCCCGGACCCGCCGTCTCACCCTGCGGCACCGCCGGGCGCTGGGCTGTGCCGCCGAGCTGCTCCCCCGCCATGCTGGACCGGATCTGCTCGAGTCGGGCCGAGCCCGCCGAGTCGATGGTCGCCTTCTGGATCTCCAGCATCCGGCCCTCGACGGAGTTGCCGGCCAGCTCGGCGCGGCCCATCGCGTTGGCGTATCGGCGCTCGATGCGGTCACGCACCTCGTCCAGGGACGGGGTGTTGGTCGGCGCGGTCAGCGACGACATCGACTCCAGCGAGCGGGCCACCGTCTCCTGCATCTTGGCCTGCTCCAGCTGGCTGAGCAGCTTGGTGCGCTCGGCGAGCTTTTGCTGAAGGATCATCGAGTTGTTCTCGACGGCGCGGCGGGCCTGCGCGGCGGCGCCGAGCGCCTGGTCGTGCAGGGTCTTCAGGTCCTCGGTGGCCTGCTCGGCCGAGACGAGCTGAGTGGCCAGGGCCTGGGCGGACTGCTCGAACCGCACCGCCTCGGCCTCGTCGCCCTTGGCGCGGGCCTGGTCGGACAGCACCAGGGCCTGCCGGGCGTTGCCCTGCAACCGCTCGACCTCGGTCATCTGCCGGGACAGCTTCATCTCCAGCTGACGCTGGTTGCCGATCACCGCCGCAGCCTGCTGGACCAGCGCCTGGTGCTGCCGCTGGGCATCCTCGATGGCCTGCTGGATCTGCACCTTGGGATCGGCATGCTCGTCGATCTTGGCACCGAAGAGCGCCATCAGGTAGTTCCAGCCCTTGACGAACGGGTTCGCCATCTCCGCGGTATCCCCTCAGTAGCGTCGCTCCACCGCGATCGGACCGGGTTGACCGACCGACCGCGAACCGGCCGGTCTCCATCGTCCCAGCCGAACGCCAACGGGGCATCCGTACCGGGTGCTCGACGGGCGCCGTCGGCTCCTGCGGGCCACCCTACGCGGCCGGGGCCACCTCGCCCATGGTCAACCGGAAGGACGGCTCAGGCGGCGCAGACCACGTCCCGGTCGCGCTCGGTAGGGCGGACGCGGCTGCTGCGCAGGGTTGCGCGCAGCGGCGAGTCCTGTCGGACCGACACGGCGACCTTGCCGTCGGAGGTGACCTGACGGACACCCCGGTTGGCGCCCTTGCGGACGGCGGCCGTCGCGCCGACCGGCGCGGCCTCGGCCGGCTCGTCCTGCATGCCGACGAGCACCCCGGCGGGCATCTGCTCGGCGAGCGCCACGGTGTCGCTCACCTCGCGCAGCAACTCGGACAGGCGGGCGCCGAGCGCGTCGCAGATCGCGGCGAGCAGCTCGCTGGACGGCTCCTTGTGCCCCCGCTCGATCTCGGAGAGGTAGCCGAGGCTGACGTTGGCGGCGGTGGACACCTCACGCAGTGTGCGCTGCTGTCCCTGCCGGCGCGCCCGCAGTGCGTCACCGATCACCCGGCGTAGCAGGACCATCGCACCTCCCCCTGAGGGATACCTCTCGCCCGGCGTCGGGCAGCCGGCCGCAGCGGATCGCGCCGGCCCCGAGCGTCGGAGCCTTCCCGCAACCGTACCCGCTGCGGGGCCCGGCGACATCCCGCCCCGCCCGTCGGTTCGCCCGGGGCGGCTCATCGGCGCCCCGCGCCGGCGGTTCCCACGCCGTCGCGGGCGGCCTCGTCGGCGGCGTGGATCCGTTCGGTGAGCAGCCGTAACGCCTCGATGACGGCGGCCGAGCGCACGTGGTCCCGCCCGCCGTCCAGGTCGAGCTGCCGGACCTCGCCGCCCGTCGGGCCGGCGACCGCGACGTAGACGAGACCGACGGGCTTGCCGTCCTGCGGCTCCGGGCCGGCGACCCCGGTGGTCGCGAGCCCCCAGTCCGCGCCGCAGCGCTTCCGGCCGCCCTCGGCGAGCGCCAACGCCACGTCCGGGTCGACCGGGCCGCGCTCGGCCAGCAGATCGGCCGGTACGCCGGCAAGCGTGGCCTTCAGCTCGGTGGCGTAGACGACCAGCCCGCCCCGGTAGATCCCACTGACCCCGGCGATCTCCACGATCGACGCCGAGAGCAGGCCACCGGTGAGCGACTCGACAGTGGCCAGGGTCTCGTGTCGCTGCACCAGGCTGTGCACCGCGCCCGCCGCCGCGCTGCCCTCCGCGTTCTCTTCCCGCTCTTCCCGCGCCATGAGCTCGTCCTTCCCCGCCCAAGGAGGCCCAACCCTCCCGGCCGAAACCGTCGATCATGAAGTTGTCGCCCCGACACGTCGGCCCGGACGGCACCAACGTCATGATCGCCGCGGAGAGGGTGGGTCAGGGTTGGTGGGGGCGGCGGAGGCGGAGGGCCTGGGTGATGTAGTCGAAGCCCGTCGCCACGGTGACCAGGACGGCGGCGCCCATGATCCAGGGGCCGACGGCGACGAGGGCGGCCGGCATCGGCCAGAGGTACCAGGCGATGGCAAGGATCTGCAGCGCAGTCTTGATCTTGCCGCCGCGGCTGGCCGCGATCACTCCGTGTCGGATCACCCAGAACCGCAGGCCGGTGATGCCCAGCTCACGGGCGAGGATCAGCGCGGTCACCCACCAGGGCAGCCGGTCGTACCAGGACAGCAGCACCAGGGCCGCGCCGGTGAGCGCCTTGTCGGCGATCGGGTCGGCGACCTTGCCGACCGACGTGACCAGCCCGAACCGGCGGGCGATCCAGCCGTCCACCAGGTCGGTCGCCGAGGCCACCGCGAAGATCAGGCAGGCCGCCATCCGCCAGCCCGCGTGGGTCATCCCCGACACGACCACCGACGCGGCGAAGACCGGCACCAGCACCAGCCGCAGGGCGGTCAGCGCGTTGGCCGCGTTGAGCACGGGCACCCGCGCGACCACCCGGGCCGGCGTCGACTCGGTCGCCCCGGTCACCGTCTCGCTCCGCTCGGGTCGCCATGGCGTTTCCGGCACCGCACCACCTGGCTCCCCCGCTCCGTCCGGGCCCGCCGTCACCGTGCCGCGCCGGGCGCCGCCGAGATCATCTCATCCGGCACCGCGAGCAGATCCACCCCTTCGGTGCCGGTCACGGTGGCCCGCACCAGGTCACCCGGTCGCAACGCGGCCAGGTCGACGCCGCCGTCGGCAGGTGCGACAAGGGTGGTGGAACCGTCCACCTCCGGCGCCTGGTGGGCCGCCCGGCCCTCCACCACGCCGTCGACGATCGCGTCGACGAGCACCTCGACCGTCGAGCCGAGCCGGTCCTCGGCGCGCTGCGAGCAGAGCTCGTCGGCGAGGGCGCTGAGCCGGTCGTAGCGCCGCTTGATTGTCGCGGCGGAGACCTTGCCGGGCAGGCCGGCCGCCTCGGTGCCGTCCTCGTCGCTGTAGTCGAACATGCCTATCGCGTCCAGCCGGGCCTCGGTCAGGAACCGGGTCAGCTCGTCGATGTCGGCGCGGGTCTCACCGGGGAAGCCCACGATGAAGTTGCTCCGCGCGCCCGCCTCCGGGGCCAGCGCGCGGGCACTGGCCAGCAGCTCCAGGAACCGGTCGGTGGAGCCGAAACGCCGCATCCGGCGCAGCACCGGCTCGCTGGAGTGCTGGAACGACAGGTCGAAGTACGGGGCGACCCCCGGCGTGCCGGCGATCGCCTCGACCAGCCCGGGCCGGGTCTCGGCCGGCTGGAGGTAGCTCACCCGCACCCGCACGATGCCGGACACGGCGGCGAGCTGCGGCAGCAGCTTCTCCAGCGCGCGCGGGTCGCCGAGGTCCTTGCCGTACGAGGTGGAGTTCTCGCTGACCAGCACCAGCTCCCGTACGCCGGTCTTGGCCAGCCACTCCGCCTCGGCGAGCAGCTCGTCGGGCGTACGCGAGACGAACGCCCCACGGAACGCGGGAATGGCACAGAACGCGCAGCGCCGGTCACAGCCGCTGGCGAGCTTCAGCGAGGCGACCGGGCCGGTGTCCAGCCGACGGCGCAGCACCTGGCGCAGGTGCGCCGGGGTGTGCTCGTCCGTGTCGACGGCGGTGCGGGTCACGGTGCCGTGCCCGGGCAGGGACACGGTGGCCGACTGGCGCTGCACCGGGGTGAGCGGCAGCAGCTCGCGGCGGTCCCGGGGGGTGTGCGCGGTGATCTGCTCCCCGGCGACGACGGCGTTCAGCCGGGCGGCGATGTCCGGGTAGTCGTCGAAGCTCAGCACCGCCTGCGCCTCGGGCAGGCTGTCGGCCAGCTCCCGGCCGTACCGCTCGGCCATGCAGCCGGCGGCGACGACCTTGGCGCCGGTGCCGGCGGCGGCGAGCAGGGTCTGGATGGAGTCCTGCTTGGCCTTCTCCACGAAGCCGCAGGTGTTGACGACCACCACGTCGGCGCCCTCGCCGTCGGTGGTCACCTGCCAGCCGTCGGCGTGCAGCCGGGCGGCCAGCTCCTCCGAGTCGACCTCGTTGCGGGCGCAGCCCAGGGTGAGCAGGGCGACGCGGCGGCCCTCGGCGTGGTCGGAAGGAGAAGGAGAGGTGGCAGACACCATCCGAGGGTACCGGGCCGCCCGGAGAAGCCCGCGCACGCGGGCCGCACGGTCCTCCGGTCAACCCCGTGCCGCGCCCACCCGGGTCAGCGCGTCGAGCAGGAAGACCTCCGTGCCGGCCAGGCCCGTGGAGCAGAAGACGGAGAGCTGGTCCGCCGTGGTCCGGCCGGGGACCGCGCCCGCCAGGATGCCGCCCAGGTCACGCAACCGTCCGGCGTACGGGGGCAGGGCCGCGAGCATCGGCGGCTGGTAGTCGGCCGCCTGGGCCGGCGAGTCGGTGACCAGCAGGTCGGCGACGTCCAGCAGGTCGGTGCCGAACTCGCTGCGGTCGTGCTGCTTGAAACCCACCGCGTTGACGTGTGTGCCGGGGCTCACATCGGAGGCGTGCAGCACCGGGGTGGGGCTGGTGGTGGCGAGCACCACGATGTCCCGCCCGGTCACCGCCGCACCCGGGTCGGCGACGGCGCGGGCCGGCACGCTCAGCTCGGCGCGTACCCGGGCGGCGAAGGCGTCCCGTCGCGCCGCCGAGCGGCTGTGCACCACCACCTCGCGCAGCGGGCGGACGGCCGCCGCGGCCCACACCTGGGTCCACGCCTGCCGCCCGGAACCGATCACGCCGAGGGTCGCCGCGTCCGGACGGGCCAGCACGTCGACAGCCACGCCACCCAGCCCACCGGTACGCCGGGAGCCCAGCTCCTCGCCGACGGCGACCGCCCGGACCGCGCCGGTGCGGGCGTCGTGCAGCACCACCAGCTGCTCGCCCCGCGGGTGGCCGAACGTGTCGTACGAGCGGTAGCCGTACCACTCGCCGACCAGGTGCCCGGCGGTGAGGACCATCCGTCCCCCGCCGAGCGGGGCGGCGGCCCGGGGTGGGGCCACAAGCCGCCCCTCGTGGGCGGCCACCAGGGCGACCCGCATGGCGGCGACGGTGGTGGTGGCGTCCAGGACGGCGGCGACCTCGGGATCGGCATAGAGCAGGGCCATGTTCGCCATACTGCAAGTTGAAGTGAGGTAGAGGTCAACGCGTGGTGGCGGGAGTCACCACCCCGGCCGCCGGCCCGGTGCTAGCGTCGGCCGATGGCCTGGCTGGTGTTGGTGATCTCTGGACTGTTGGAGACGGCCTGGGCGATCGCCCTGGACCGCAGCGCCGGCTTCAGTCGGCCGATCCCGTCGGTGGTGTTCGCGCTGACCCTGGTGCTGAGCATGGCCGGGCTGGCGTACGCGCTGCGCGACATCCCGGTCGGCACCGGTTACGCGGTCTGGGTCGGCATCGGCGCGGTGGGCACGGCGCTGGTCGGGATGCTTGCGCTCGGCGAGTCGACAAGCCTGCCCCGGATCCTCTGCCTGTCGCTGGTGGTCGCCGGCGTGGTCGGGCTGAAGATCTTCCACTGAAGAGGGACGCGTGACCAGCGCCCACAGTGGGTAGTGATCGATCCGTCACCACAGGCTCTCACACCGGAGGAAGACATGGCCGACGTCCCCGGCACCGCCCGCCAGCGCACCAGCGCCGCTCGGATCCTCACCATCGTGGGTTTCGTGTTCGCGGTGCTCGCGCTGCTGCTCAACCCGATCATCTTCGGTGTGCTCGGCGTGATCGCCGGCGTCGTCGGCGCCGTCCTGGGCGACAAGCCGCTGGGCTGGTACGCCGCCGTGGCAAGCGTCGTCGCCGCGATCATCAGCCTGGTGATCATCGGCGCGCTGATCAACAACTGAGCGCTCTTCTTCCACGGGCCCGCCGGCTTCCGGCGGGCCCGTCGCGTACTCCAGGTCGGTCTTGCCCCGCCCGGTCAGTCCACGTCGCCGCGCAGGCCGGACAGGACGTCCGCCAACTCGTCCGGCTTGACCAGCACGTCGCGCGCCTTCGACCCCTCCGACGGCCCGACCACACCACGGGTCTCCATGAGGTCCATGAGACGGCCCGCCTTCGCGAAACCGACCCGCAGCTTGCGCTGGAGCATCGAGGTGGAGCCGAACTGTGAGGTGACCACCAGCTCCACCGCCTGCACCAGCAGGTCGAGGTCGTCGCCGATGTCCTCGTCGATCTTCTTCTTGTTGTCCTGCGCGGGGGCCAGCACGTCCTTGCGGAACTCCGGCTCCCGCTGGTCCTTGCAGAACTTCACCACGTCGGCGATCTCGCGCTCGGTCACCCAGGCGCCCTGGATCCGGACCGGCTTCGAGGCGCCCATCGGCAGGAAGAGGCCGTCACCGCGGCCGAGCAGCTTCTCCGCGCCGGGCTGGTCCAGAATGACCCGCGAGTCCGCGAGGGACGAGGTGGCGAACGCCAGCCGGGACGGCACGTTCGCCTTGATCAGGCCGGTCACCACGTCGACCGAGGGGCGCTGGGTGGCCAGTACCAGGTGGATGCCGGCGGCACGGGCGAGCTGGGTGATCCGGACGACCGAGTCCTCCACGTCGCGTGGCGCGACCATCATGAGGTCCGCCAACTCGTCCACGATCACCAGCAGGTACGGGTACGGGCGCATCTCCCGTTCGCTGCCCGGTGGGGCCTTGATCTCGCCGTTGCGGACCTTGCGGTTGAAGTCGTCGATGTGCCGGACCCCGTTGGCGGCGAGGTCGTCGTAGCGCATGTCCATCTCGCGCACGACCCAGTCCAGCGAGTCGGCCGCCTTCTTGGCGTTCGTGACGATCGGGGTGACCAGGTGCGGGATGCCCTCGTAGCCGGTCATCTCGACCCGCTTCGGGTCGATCAGCAGCAGCCGCACCTCGTCCGGGGTGGCCCGGGTGAGGATGGAGACAAGAAGAGTGTTCAGGCACGAACTCTTGCCCGCGCCGGTGGCCCCGGCGATCAGAATGTGCGGCATCTTCGCGAGGTTGGCCACCACGTAGCCGCCCTCGATGTCCTTGCCGAGCGCCACCACCATCGGGTGGTGGTCGCTTGTCGCCGCCCGCGAGCGCAGCACGTCGCCGAGCGCCACGTTCTCCGGGTCGGTGTTCGGGATCTCCACGCCGACCGCGCTCTTGCCCGGGATCGGGCTGAGGATCCGCACGTCCGGTGACTTCACGGCGTACGCGATGTTGCGGGAGAGCTGGGTGATCCGTTCGACCTTGACCCCGTGCCCCAGCTCCACCTCGTAGCGGGTGACCGTCGGGCCGCGGGTGAAGCCGGTGACGGCGGCGTCCACGTCGAACTGGTCGAAGACGCCGGTCAGCGCGGCGATCACCTCGTCGTTGGCCTTGCTGCGGGTCTTCGCGGCCGCGCCGGCGCTGAGCATGTTCGCCGGCGGCAGGGTGTAGTCGCCGGACAGGCCTGTCAACGCGAGCTGCTCGGCGCGGGTGGGCGCGGGCGAGTGCTCCGGCGGCTCGGCCGGTTTGCGGCTGGCCGGCACCTTCGCCGGGGCCTTGCGCGGCAGGACCATCGTCTCCTGGAGGTCGGCGCCCTCCAGGTCGTCGAAGTCGTCCGGGTCCAGTGGTGGGGGCATCCGCTTCGCCGGCCGCTTGCGGGCCGGTCGGTTGAGGACCGTCTCGTCGGTCTCTTCGCCGACGACCGCCTCCGGTGTCGCCACCAGGCTGCCGGCGAGCAGGCCCAGCCGCTCGGGGATCTTGTTGATCGGCGTCGCGGTCACCACGAGCAGGCCGAAGAGCAGCAGCAGGATCAGCAACGGTACGGCCACCCAGGCGGTGACCGCCCGCTCCAGCAACCCGCCCACGCCGGCGCCGACCAGGCCACCGGCGTAGTCACGCTGCACCGTGTCCGTCGGGTCCTGACCGATCTGGAGCAACGCGGCGGTCGACACGAGCAGCGAGCCCCACCCGATCAACCCGCGACCCCGGTGCTCCGGATCGGCCGGCTGACGCATCAGCCGCCAGGCGCCGATCATCAACAGCACCGGAACCACCACGGAGATCGCGCCCAGGAACAGCCGGATCGTGTCGGCCAGACGCGCGCCCACCGGGCCCGCGCCGGAGAACCAGAGCGCGACGGCGCTGAGCAGAGCCAGCCCGAACAGCAGCAACCCGCCGCCGTCGCGACGGTGCTCGGGGTCGAGGTCGCGGGCGGAGGCTGCCTGTCGGCCGGCGGCCCGCACCGCCCAACCCATCCCGTGGGCCAGCCCCATCCACAGTGCGCCGACCGCGCGGCCAACGTAGACGGCCGGCCCCGGGCGGGCGGGTGTGGTGCGCCGGCGTACGGGTGCCCGGGTCTTCTTCGCCGGTTGACGGGCACGGCTGTTGGTGCCACCGCGCGGCGACGCGCCGCGTCGCCGGCTCGCCTGAGAGGTACGGCCCGCCATAGAGTCACGGTAACGGTGGGGGCGGGCAGATCCCCGCTTTTCCGGGTCGTGTCCGCGCGTCGCAACACGGACCCCGCCGCCGGTCGTGATATCCGCCTCAGAAGGGATGCCCGATGGCGTCGCCGAGACTCGAGGACGATCCGCTGGCCGGGCACCCCGACAGGTTGCGCCCGCTGACCGGCGAGCTGGTCGCCGCGGTGCTCGCCGCGCGTGGCCGGCGGGTCGGTCGCGCCGTGAACGGTGACCTCGTGGGCCGCTTCGACGACAACCTGATCTGGTTCCTGTGTCTCGGCGCTGCCGGCGAGGTGCTCCAGGTCCGCACGATGGTCGCGCCCGCCTTCGGGATCGAGCAGGTGCCCGCCCTGCACGCCTTCTGCAACGCGTGGAACCACGACCGGCTCTGGCCGAAGGCGTTCGTGCACGTCGACGACGGCGGTCAGGCCCGGATCTACGGTGAGGTGATCACCGACCTGGAACGCGGGGTCACACCGCACCAGCTCGACCAACTGCTCGACTGTGGCATCACGACCGGCTGCCAGCTCGCCGTCGCCGTCGGCCGGCTGCCCGGCGCGGTGTCGGCGTGACCGGCCGCGAGGAGACGACGGGCAGCCGCACCGACCGGGTCGAGGCGCCCTCCGACGCCCGGGCCGCAGGTCACCGGGTCACCGCGCTGGTGGCCGCGCTCGCCGACGCCCGGGACCTGCCGGACGGGCCCGGTCGGCTGGTCGCCCTCGAACGCGTCGCCGAGCGGGCCGACGCCGCCGAGGACGTCCGGTCCGGGTTGGACGCCCGGTTCGCCCTGATCGAGGCGTACCTGCTGCACGGCGAGCGGTGGCGGCTGATCGAACCGCTGCGACGCTGTCTGGCCGCCGTCGACAGGTGGCCCGCGCTGCTCACCGACGCCGAGGCCGAGCTGCTGCCGCGCTACCAGCGGTACGCGGTGGAGGCGCTGCTCGGCACTCCCCGGGTCGGGCTGGACCAGACCCGACTTCTGCTGGACGACCTGGCCCACCGGCTGGGGGCCGACGGACCCGACGCGCCGATGGTCGCCGAGCTGCGCTGCCGGGTCGCCGACCACCTCGGCGACGAGCCCACCGCCCGCCACTTCTTCCAGGGGTGGGCGGGCACGCGTTCCGGGCCGGCCGGTGGGTGCCCGGGCTGCGCCCCGGCCCGGCGGGCGGAGCTGCTCGCCGGTTGGGGTGAGTGGCAGGCCGCCCACACCGAGCTGGAGGCTTCCAGCGCCGGTGCTCAGGAGTGCACCGACCAGCCCGAGCGGGCGCTTGTCGCCGGGCTGCTGCCGCTGTCGCGGGTCGGCGAGCCCGAGCAGGCCGCGGCGGCGCACGTGCGGGCGTACCGACGGCACCGGCGGGAGCGTTCCGCCTTCCCGTACCTCGCCACGCACCTGCGGTTCTGCGCGCTCGGCGGGCACCTGGACCGCGGGCTGGCAATCCTGACCGAGCAGTTGCCCCGACTGGACCGGCCCACCGACGACCTCGCCGCGATGGAGTTCGCCGCCGCCGGGGCGCTGGTCTGCGCGCTGGCCGACGAGGCGGGCCTGGGTGACCGGACGGTGCACCGCCCGGCGTACGGCGAGCGCCCGGCCGCCGAGCTGGACGTGACCACCCTCGGTTCGCTGCTGCTCGGCATCGCCACCGACCTGGCGGGCAGCTTCGACGCCCGCAACGGCACCGGTCACCAGTCCGGTCGGATGGCGGCCTGGCTGGCCGAGCGCCCATCGGTGGCGACCGTACCGCTGCCCGCGCCGGCCGAGAACGACTCCGACGACAGGCCCGGCGCGGACGAGGCCGGCATCGAGCCGGGCGCTGCGGACGCCGGCACCGAGCCCGACGCTGAGGCGGACGCAGCCTCCGAGCGGGAGGTGATGGCACTCACCACCGACATGATCACCTCGACGCTGGACCGGCGCGGCGACAGGTACCTGGTCGACGACGGGGGCACCGTGGTCGGCCGGTGGGGTGCTGCGGTGATCCAGTTCCGTCGGGCCGGCGAACGCGGCGAGGTGCTGCACACCCGGGCGATGGCCGCCCGTCGGCTGCCGACAGCGCGCCGCGCCGAGGCGTACGCCTTCTGCAACGCCTGGAACCATGACCGGCTGCTGCCCAAGGCGTACGCCCACGACCTCGACACGGAGATCGTGCTCGCCGGGGACATGGCGACCGACCTGACCCACGGGGTGGCGCCGGCGCAACTGCTGGTGCTGGTGGACGCCGCGATCGCCACCGGGGTCGCGTACGCCGAAGCGGTGGCTGACCTGCCCTGACCGTCCGGCGGTGGACACGGCGACGCCGGTCCACCCGAGCGGGTGGACCGGCGTCAGCGCGACGTGCTCAGACCTCGACGACTGTGGGCACGATCATGGGCCGCCGCCGGTACTTGTCGTTGACCCACCGCCCCACGGTCCGCCGGACGATCTGCTGGAGCTGGTGCGGGTCGGTGATGCCGTCCGCGGCGGCCCGGTTGAGCGCCTCGGTGACCAGCGGAACCACCGGGTTGAACGCCTCCGGGTCCTCGGAGAAGCCCTTCGCGGACAGCGTCGGGCCGGCAACGACCTTGCCGGTGACCGAGTCGACGACCACTGTCGTGGCGATGAAACCGCCGTCGCCGAGGATCCGCCGTTCGGTGAGCAGCGACTCGCTGACGTCGCCGACGGCGAGACCGTCGACGTAGACGTACCGGCTCTTCACGTGCCCGACGAGGCTGGCCCGGCCCTCGACGAGGTCGACGACGTCGCCGTCCTCGCAGAGCACCACGCGGTCGGCGGCGACCCCGGACTCGATGCCGAGGCGGGCGTGGGCGCGCAGGTGCCGCCACTCCCCGTGTACGGGCATCAGGTTGCTGGGCCGGACCACGTTGAGCAGGTAGAGCAGTTCGCCGGCCGGGGCGTGCCCGGAGACGTGCACCTTCGCCACGTCCTTGTGCACGACCACCGCGCCGGCCCGGGCGAGCCGGTTGATGACCCGGTACACCGAGGTCTCGTTGCCCGGCACCAGCGAGGACGCGAGGACGACTGTGTCACCGGGGGCGATGGTGATGTGGCGGTGGTCGCCGCTGGCCATCCGGCCCAGAGCGCTCATCGGCTCGCCCTGCGAACCCGTGGACATCAGCACGATCTGCTCCGGCGGCAGCGTGGTCGCCTCCTCGATGCCGACGACCAGGCCGGCCGGGATGTTGAGCAGGCCGAGGTCCCGCGCGATGCCCATGTTGCGCACCATGGACCGCCCGATCAGCGCGACCTTGCGGCCGTGCTCGGCTGCGGAGTCGAACACCTGCTGCACCCGGTGCACGTGCGAGGCGAACGAGGCCACGATGATCCGGCCCTTTGCCTTCGCGAAGATCGAGTCGAGCACCGGCCCGATCTCCCGCTCCGGGGTGACGAAGCCGGGAATCTCCGCGTTGGTGGAGTCGGACAGCAGCAGGTCGACACCCTCGGCGCCGAGCCGCGCGAAACCGGCCAGGTCGGTGATCCGGCCGTCCAGCGGGAGCTGGTCCATCTTGAAGTCGCCGGTGTGCAGCACCAGGCCGGCCGGGGTACGGATGGCCACCGCGAGCGCGTCCGGGATGGAGTGGTTGACCGCGAAGAACTCGCACTCGAACGGGCCGAGGCGTTCCCGGCCGCCCTCGCGCACGGTGAGCGTGTACGGCTGGATCCGCCGCTCGGCCAGCTTCGCCTCGACCAGAGCGAGGGTGAACTGTGAACCGACCAGCGGGATGTCGGGCTTGTGGGCGAGCAGGTACGGCACCGCGCCGATGTGGTCCTCGTGACCGTGGGTCAGCACGATCGCCTGGACGTCGGCCAGCCGGTCCAGGATCGGACCGAAGTCGGGCAGGATCAGGTCCACACCCGGCTGCTCGACGTCGGGGAACAGGACACCGCAGTCGACGATCAGCAACTTGCCGTCGTACTCGAAGACGGTCATGTTCCGACCGATGGCGCCGAGCCCGCCGAGCGGGATGATCCGCAGGCCACCTTCCGGCAGCGGCGGGGGTAGTTCCGCCTCGATGTGCGCCTCGGTCACGCGTCCACCTCATTCTGCGACGCCGTCACTCGGCGCCCATCGTGTCGTTCGATCATTCGGGCAGCTCCAGGCCCGCTGCCGCGAAGTCCGCGCGCAGCTGGGCGATCTCGTCGTCGGTGGCGTCCACGAGCGGGGGTCGCACCGGGCCGGCCGGCAGGCCAAGCGACGCCAGGCCCGCCTTCACCAGGATGGTGCCCTGCGTGCGGAAGATGCCGGTGAACAGCGGCAGCAGCCGCCGGTGCAGGGCAAGCGCGGCCGGCATGTCCCCCGCGTCGTACGCCTCGATCATTTCTGCGGTCAGCGCCCCGGTGAAGTGCGTCGAGGTGCCGACCACGCCCACGCATCCGACGGCCAGCGCCGGCAGGGTGAGCGCGTCCTCGCCGCTGTAGAAGGCGAGGCCGGTCCGGCTGGTCACCCAACTGGTGGCGGTCAGGTCGCCCTTGGCGTCCTTGACCGCGACGATCCGGCCATGGTCGGCGAGCCGGACCAGCGTCTCGGTGTCGATCGGCACGCCGGAGCGGTGCGGGATGTCGTACAGCATCACCGGCAGTCCGCTGGCGTCGGCCACGGCGGTGAAGTGCCGCAGCAGCCCGCTCTGCGGCGGCTTGTTGTAGTACGGAGTGACCACGAGCAGCCCGTGTGCGCCGGCCTTCTCGGCGGCGGCGGCAAGCTCGATGGTGTGCCGGGTGTCGTTGGTGCCGACCCCGGCGACGACCCTGGCCCGGTCACCGACGGCCTCCACCACTGCCCGGATCAGGCGTTCCTTCTCCGCGTCGGTGGTGGTCGGCGACTCGCCGGTGGTGCCGTTGACCACCAGCGCGTCGTTGCCCTGCTCGTCGACCAGGTGGCTCGCCAGCCGGGCGGCACCGTCGAGGTCGAGCGTGCCGTCGGACGTGAACGGGCTCACCATGGCCGTGAGCACCCGGCCGAACGGGCGGGACACCGGTCGGGCCGCGGTGTCGGGGTGGTCGTGCGTCATACCCTCCAACCTAGCGGACGACCAGCCGGAGCCCGCCGGGGAAGGGCTCAGGACGCCTCGTGCGGGCTGGCCGCAACCTCGGTGCCGTCCGGCAGCGTGGAGATCACGAAGTCGGCGAAGACGTTCGGCGCCACCGTCTGGAGCTGGCGCAGGCACTCCACGGCCAGCTCACGGATCTCCACGTCGGCGTGCTCGGTGGCTCGCATGGCGATGAAGTGCCGCCACGCCCGGTAGTTGCCGGTGACCACGATCCGCGTCTCGGTGGCGTTGGGCAGCACCGCGCGGGCGGCCTGTCGGGCCTGCTTGCGGCGCAGCGTCGGGTTCGGCTCGTCGGAGAAGCGCTGCTCAAGGCCCTCCAACAACTCGGTGTACGCCCGCACGCTCGCCTCGGCGGCCTCGACGAACTTCTTGTGCAGCTCGGGGTCGTCGGCGATGACGGCCGGCTCGACCATGGCCGCGTCCCGCTCGGGGACGTAGCGCTGCGAGAGCTGGGAGTACGAGAAGTGCCGATGCCGGATCAGCTCGTGGGTGAGGGAGCGGGAGACCCCGGTGAAGTAGAAGGTCACCGAGCCGTGCTCCAGCACGCTCAGGTGGCCGACGTCGAGGATGTGCGCGAGGTAGCCGGCGTTGGTGGCGGTGGCCGGGTTCGGCTTCTTCCACGACTGGTAGCAGGCCCGTCCGGCGAACTCGGCGAGCGCCTGGCCACCCTCGGCATCGGTCGACCACGGCACATCGTCCGGGGCCGCGAACTGGGTCCACGCGATCAACTTGACCTGGGGCTGCACCATGTCCGGCATTCCTGGGACTGTAGTGGTGGGGTGCCGCCCGGCCCAACTCAGGCGCGCCCCGTGCAATGTCGATCACTCAGCCTGCGGCGAAGCTGGATCGTTCACGACATCGGCCCGGGGTGCGGCTACGCACTGGGTGATCGACTCGCGTTCCTGAAAGTCGGGGTATTCGAGTCGGGTGGATGGCCCGGTTTCCTGGAAACCGAGTCGATCTGCCGGCCCAGACCGCGGCGCGATCAGACGTAGAGCGAGGTGAACGGCGCCCAGGGCAGGTTGCGCAGCACCGAGAACGCCAGCCACGCGCCCAGGAACCCGACGATGACCCTGGAGCTGATCCGCAGCTCGGGCAGCCGCCAGCCGAACGCCTGGTTGGCCGCCCAGGCGACGAAGAGGTACGCCAGGAAGGGCAGCGCGAAGACGAAGAGGAAGTGGTGGCGGGCCGCGGCCGGGAGGTCGGCGTGCAGCACGTACCAGAGCGCACGGGTGCCGCCGCAGCCTGGGCAGTCCAGCCCGGTGGTCAGCTTGAGCAGACAGGTGGGCGCGGCATCCGGGTCGGCCTCGGTCGGGTTGCTCAGCAGCGCGTAGGCCATGCCGAGGCCCACGCAGCCGACCGCGGCGAGCGGCACCGCCCAGCGCGGCGAACGCTCGTAGAGCCGCAGCACGACCCGGGTGAGCCGGTCGGGCTCGGGCGCCGGATAGCCGTAACCACCCGCCGGACTCGCCGGCCAACCGGTCGGCGCAACGCTCGCGGGGACCGCAGTGCCGACCGCGTCGTCGGGCACCGTGTGGACCGCGCCGGCGGTGGGCTGCGGCTGGTCGACAGGTCCGGGAACGCTCGTCACGCGCTCACGGTACACCGGACACGCCGGCCAACGCGGCGGTGAGCGGACCGGCCAGGTCGCCGGCCGCGGGGGGCGCCACCGCGTCCAGCCCGAGCCAGCCGGCGAGCCGGTACAGCTCGGCGGCGAGGGCGACCGCCGTCTCCCCCGGGTCGGCGCCGGGCTCGATCCAGGCGGCCGGCACCAGCAGCACTCCGGCCTTGCGGTCGGCCTTCAGATCGACGCGGGCGGTGAACCGGTCGCCCTGCAGGAACGGCAGCACGTAGTAGCCGTACGCGCGCTGCGGCGCCGGGACGTAGATCTCGATCCGGTAGCTGAAGTCGAACAGTCGCTCGGTGCGGGCACGTTCCCAGATCAGCGGGTCGAACGGGCTGACCAGCGTGTTGCCGCGAACCCACCGGGGCAGCCGGGCGGACGCGTGCAGCCAGGCGGGCTGCCGCCAGCCCGCCACGGTGACCGGCACCAGTTCGCCGGCCTCGGCCAGCTCCGCGACGGCCTGCCGGGCGCCGGCCAGTGGCAGCCGGAAGTAGTCGCGCAGCTCCGGCTCGGCGGCCACCCCGAGCGACCGTGCCGCCAGGGCCACCAGAGCGCGGTACGCCTCGGCGTCGGTCGGGGTGGGCGCGGCCAGCACGGCCGGCGGGAGCACCCGCTCGGGCAGGTCGTAGCGGCGGGCGAAGGAGGTGCTGCGCTCGGCGGCGGTCACCTCGCCGGCCCAGAACAGGAACTCCAGCGCCCGCTTCACCGCCGACCAGTTCCACCCCCAGTTGCCGGTCTCCCGGGGGGCGTCGTGCTCGATCTCGGCGGCGGTCAACGGGCCCCGCGCGGCCACCTCGTCCCGGACCCAGGCGACCAGCTCCGGCTGCTCCTGGGCGATGCGCCGCATGCCGCCCCAGGATTCACTGTGCGCGCGGGCCATCCGCCAGCGCAGCAGCGGGTGCATCTCCACCGGCACCAGGGACGCCTCGTGGCCCCAGTACTCGAACAGCTCGCGGGGACGCCGGTAGGCGGCCTGGTCGAGCAGCGTGGTGGGGTACGGACCGAGCCGGCTGTAGAGCGGCAGGTAGTGCGCGCGTTGCAGCACGTTTACCGAGTCCATCTGGATCAACCCGACCCGGTCGAGGACCCGGCGCAGATGTCGACGCGTGGGCACCCCGACCGGCGGCGGGTCGACGAAGCCCTGGGCGGCGAGCGCCACCCGACGGGCCTGGGCGAGCGAGAGTGATTCCGGTGCGGCCATCGTCGGCGACGATAAATCATCGGTACGACGTCGGTGCGGGAAGCTGGACTCCGACCGCCACGGGGGCATAGAACGGTGCAATGCTGACCATCCGCCGGGAGGAGCCGGACGACGCCGAGGCTGTCGCCCGGGTGCACGTGCACGGCTGGCAGTCGGGGTACGCCGGTGTCATGCCGGACGAGGTGCTCGGGCGACTCAACGTGGGGGCCTGGGCGCAGCGCCGCCGTGACGTGGGGACCGCCGACCCGGAGCACCCGTTCAGCACCCTGCTCGGCGAGGTGGACGGGCTGGTCGTCGGCTTCACCACGTTCGGGCCGTACCGCCGCAACCAGGACCGCGACGACCTGGACGCGACGGTCGGCGAGGTGCTGGCGCTCTACGTCGAGCCGGCGTTCTGGGGCGACGGGACGGCCACCGCGCTGCTCGCCGCCGCCCGCGCCGGGCTCAGCGAGCGGGGCTGGACCGGCTACCGGCTGTGGGTGCTGGCGGACAACGGGCGGGCCCGCCGGTTCTACGAGCGGGCCGGGCTGTCAGCGGACGGTGAGCAGTCGACCTACCAGGTGCCGCTCGCCGGCGGGCGCGGGCCGGTCGGGCTTGTCGAGCTGCGGTACGCCGGCCGCCTCGACGACTGACCCGCCCGGTGCCAGCCACCGGCGCACCGGCAGGAAGGCCAGCAGGGCCAGGCTGATCCAGACGTACGCGTTGCTGCCGACGAAGCCGTCGACGCCTGTGAAGTCCTTCTCCCAGAACCAGACGGTCCGGCTGATCAGCAGCACGTACCCGATGGTCGCGGCGGCCAGCAGGACGCGGCGGCGGCGACCGGCCGGCGCGGCCATCGCGTTGTCGACAAGCAGGATCAGCCCGGGCAGCAGCCAGACCAGGTGGTGGACCCAGGTGACCGGGCTGACCAGGCACATCACCGCGCCGGTGAGCGCCAGGCCGGTGGCCTCGTCGCCGGCCGCGACGGCGGCCCGGGACCGCCAGGCCCAGAGCGCCAGGGTGCCGAGCACGAGCAGCAGCCAGAGCAGGGTGCTCGGGTGCTGCGGGTCGAGCCGGGCGACCACCCCGCGCAGCGACTGGTTGGAGACGAACGCCAGCTCGCCGACCCGCCCGGTGTTCCACAGGGCCTCGGTCCAGAATTCCCGGGAGGCGTCCGGGAAGAGCGCGCCGGCCAGCAGCGACACCCCGGCGGCCGCGCCGCTGGCGGTGAGCGCCGCCCGCCACCGCCCGGTGACCAGCAGATAGACGATGAAGATGCCGGGGGTCAGCTTGATCGCGGTGGCCAGGCCGATGCCCACCCCGGCCCATCGGTTGCCGGCCGGCAGCAGCCGCAGCAGGTCCACCGCCACCAGGAAGAGCAGCAGCATGTTGACCTGGCCGAAGTTCACCGTCTCCCGCATCGGCTCGAACGCGGCGGCCAGGCAGAGCGCGACGGCGAGCGCGAACCAGCGGGTCCAGCCGGCCCGGCGGGCGATCGGGTCGACCAGCCACCAGATCAAGACCGTGGTGGTGGACACGCTGGCGAGCACACTCACCACGATCGCGGCCGACCACGGCAGGTACGCCATTGGCAGCATGACCAGCGCCGCGAACGGCGGGTACGTGAAGCCGTACTGGGTGCCCGGTTTGAGGTAGTCGTAGATCTCCCCGCCGTCGTGCACCCACCACGTCAACGCGCCGTAGTAGACCTTCAGGTCGAAGAAACCGTGCCGGACGGCAGCGACGGCGAGGAACGCGGTGACCGCCGCGGCGAGCACCACCACCCCGACGACCTGCGCGGTCGTCCTGTTGGCACCCTGCGCCACCGTCGCCTCCCTCGCCCTGCGTAGGCTTCCGTCCCATGGCTCTCGGGTACGTCCGCCCGGCGCGTCCCGAGGACGCCGGCGAGATCGCACGCATCCAGCTCGCGACCTGGCGCGTCGCGTACCGCCGCATTCTGCCTCGGCACGTGCTCGACAACCTGGACGAGGGGTTCCTCGCCCGGCGGTGGAGCGCCGCGGTGCTGGAGCCGCCCTCGGGCGCGCACCGGGTGCTGGTCGCCGTCGAACAGGCCGAGCAATCGTATCTGGTGGGGTTCGCCGCCTCCGGCCCGGCCGACGGCGAGGCGCTCGCCCCGGGTGAGCCGGCCGATGCGCTCGGGCCGGACGTGGCCGCCGTGACCGACCTGCTGGTGGAGCCGCGCTGGGGCCGGCGGGGGCACGGCAGTCGCCTGCTCGCCGCAGCTGTCGACCTGTGGCGGGAAGACGGGCTGAATCGGGCGGTGGCCTGGGCGTTCGACGGTGACGAGGCGACCCGGAAGTTCCTCACCAGCACCGGCTGGGAGCCCGACGGCGCGGCCCGGGCGCTGGACGTCGACGACATGCTGGTGCCCCAGGTGCGCCTGCACGTGGCCGTCCCGACCGAGAAGGTACCGGCCGAGTGACCGACAGCGGCGGCCCGGACGCGGAGCCGCCACTGTCGGTCCGGGGTCAGCCCTTGTCCGAGCCGTCGTTGGCGTCGCGGACGAAGTAGCGCTGGAACACCACGAAGATGATCGCCACCGGGATGGTGGCGAGCAGCGCCGCGCCCAGCTTGAGCGGGTACTGGGTGCCGCTGCCGAGCGAGCCGCTGACCAGGTCGGCGAGGCCGCGCGGCAGGGTGAACAGGTCGGGGTCCTGCACTGACACGAGGCTGTGCGGGAACTCGTTCCAGGAGCCCTGGAACGACAGGATGGTGAGGGTGATCAGCGCCGGCTTCGCCATCGGCAGCACCACCGACCAGAAGGTGCGAAAGACGCTCGCCCCGTCGATGCGGGCGGCCTCCTCGACGCTCACCGGGATCGACTCGAAGAACTGCTTCATGATGAACACGCCCGCCGCGTCGGCCAGCAGCGGCACCACCAGACCGGCGTAGCTGTTGTAGATGCCGAGTTGGTTGAGCACCAGGAACTTCGGGATCAGCAGCACCACGCCGGGCACCGCCATGACCGCGATGACCGCGGCGAACAGTCCGCCGCGACCGGCGAACCGCAGCCGGGCGAGGGCGTAGCCGGCGAGCGAGTCGAAGAACACCCGGCCGAGGGTCACCAGCACTGTCACCAGCAGCGAGTTGCCCAGCCAGAGTGGGAAGTTGGTGCCCGCGAAGATCCGCTCGAAACCCGCCAGGGTGAGCGGGTCCGGGATCGGGGAGAGCGGGTTCGCCGCCGCGTCGGGCTCGGTCTTGAACGAGCTGGAGATCTGGATGACGAACGGATAGAGGAACACCAACCCGAAGAAGACAAGCGTGGCGTACCCCAGGAAGCGGGTGGCCAGGGTGCGGGCCGCGCGCTGGTCGCCGCGCGCGGGCGCGGCCGCCGGGCGGTCGGTGAGCACGGCCATGTCAGGACCTCTCCGGTACGCGTCGACGCCACCAGCCGCGGCGCGGCCGGTCGGTGTCCCGCTCGGCGAGCGCCCGGCGCTGGATCAGCGTGAGCACGATGATGATGAGGAACAGCACGAACGAGATCGCCGCGCCGGAGCCGTAGTCGAAGTCCCGGAAGGCGGTCCGGTACGACAGGTAGGCCGGGGTGAGGGTGGTCTTGGCCGGGTCGCCCTGGCTCATGACGTACACCTGGTCGAAGACCTGCCAGGAGCCGATCGTGCCGAGGGTGAGCACCAGGAAGGTGGTCGGCCTGATCATCGGCAGGGTGACGTAGCGGAAGCGCTGCCAGCGGGAGGCGCCGTCGAGGGTGCTGGCCTCGTCCAGCGTCACGGGCACGTTCTGCAGGCCGGCGAGGAACATCAGCATGAACGTGCCGGAGGTGGTCCAGACGACAAGCGTGATGATCGAGATCATCGCCACGCTGGGGCCGGACAGCCAGTCCCACCAGGTCAGCCCGAACGGGCCACCGTCGGTAAGCGCCGCCGGGGGCGTGTCGACGCCGAGCGCGCCGAACAGGAGGTGCAGCACGCCACGGGAGTCGGCGAACCACTCCGGTCCGTCGATACCGAGGAGGCCGAGCAGCGCGTTCACCGCGCCGGAGTTGGCGAACAGGAACAGGAACACGACGCTGATCGCGACCGAGCTGGTGACCGAGGGGAAGTAGAACGCGCTGCGAAAGAAGCTCTTGCCCTTGAGCATCCGGTTGTTGACGACAAGCGCCAGCCCGAGCGCCAGCACGGTCTGCGCCGGCACCACGATCGCCACGTAGTAGATGTTGTTGCGGATGCTCGTCATGAAGTCGCGGCGGGCCAGCCCGTCCTCGGTGAACAACTGCGTGTAGTTGTGCGCGCCGACGAACGGGACGTCGCCGGTGAACGGGCTGCCCTGCCCGTTCCAGTCGGTCAGGCTGACCCAGAGCGCCATCAGGATCGGCAGCAGCAGGAACAGCCCCAGGATGACGATCACCGGCGTGACGAAGAGCCAGCCGGCGAGGTTCTCGTTGCCGCGGACGCCACCACGGCGTCGCCGAGGGCTCGCCTCGGGCGCGGTGGGCGCGGCGGTCAGTGTCTCGGCTGTCATATCCCCTCCTCCCCTCTCTCGGGCCGGAAGCGCGGACAGGGGCCCCGCGTGTCGCCGGGCCCCTGTCGTCGCCTCAGCTACCGCCGAGCGCCGCCTTGGCGTTCTTGTCGAAGTTCTGCAGCACGGTCTTCGGGTCGCCGTTCGTCAGGCCCTGCAGACCGGTGTCCAGGTCCTTGAGGACGCTGTCCATCTTCGGCGCGTTCACCGGGCCCTGGGCGTACGCGGCGCCGTCGATGAACACCTTGTCGGCCGGCGAGGCGGCCGTGTACTGATCGCGCACCGACTGCCGGGACGGCATGACACCGACCGCCTTGGCGAACGTCAGCTGCTGCTCACCGCTCGTCATCGCCTCGACGAACTTGATCGCCTGGTCCTTGTACTTCGACTTCGCCGCGATGCCCCAGCACTGGGTGAAGGAGAGCGTGCCCTGACCCTTCGGGCCGGCCGGCAGTGCCACCACCCTGTACTTCACGTTGGGGAAGTCGTTCTGCAGGGCGCCCTTGATCCAGTTGCCCTCGATGGTCATCACGGCCTTGCCCTTGCCGAACGCCTCGCCGGACCAGCCCGCGTCGAGCTGCTTCGGGTACTTGGCCAGACCGGAGGTGAGCAGGGTCTTGACGTACTGGAGGGCGGCCAGGTTCTCCGGGGTGTCGGCGGTCGGCTGCTTGCCGTCCTTGCTCAGCAGCCAGCCACCGTTCTGCACCATGAAGGCGCCGATCCGGTCCCGGGTGTCGCCGAGCGCCAGGGCGACCTGCCCCTTCGCCTTGATCTTCTGGGCGGTCGCGGTGAGCTGGTCCCAGGTGGTCGGCACGTCGGCGTCGGTCAGTCCGGCCTTCGCCCACAGGTCCGTGTTGATCTGCAGGGCCAGGGTGGAGAAATCCTTGGGCGCGCAGTAGAGCTTGCCGTCGTAGGTGAAGGTGGTGCGCAGGCTCTCGTAGAAGTCGTCCGGATTCGAGATCTTGTCGCCGTACGGCTCGAGCGCGCCGACGCTCGCGTAGTCGGCGAAACGGGCCGCGTCGACGTAGAAGACGTCCGGCGGGGCGCCACCGGCGAGAGCCTGGCCGAGCTGCTGGGTGAGGTCCTGCGCCGGGGTGACGGTGGCGGTGTTGCCGGAGCTGCTGGCCCACGTCGCCGCCGCCTCCTGCACTGCCTTGGTCTCGGCCTCGCCGGAGGATCCGATCAGGATCTGCAGGCTGGCCGGGCCGCTGGACTGCTTGGCGTCGCCGGACGAGTCGTCGAAGCCGCTGCCGCAGGCCGCCGACGCGAGAAGGGCGACGGTGGCGAGGCCGGCCACCGCGGCCCGGGTAAGGGTTCTGGGTGCCATGTTCTCTCCTGGTGGGGGATGGGACTACGCGGTGTGCCGCAGTGCCAGCGAGGGCTGGAGCAGCACGTGGGTGGGGGTCTCGTGATTGCCGTCGAGGACCCCGGTGAGCAGGTCCACGCAGCGGGCGGCGGCCTCGCCCAGCGGTTGGCTGACGCTGGCCAGCCCCACCGCCGCGGCGACCGGCGTGTCGTCGAAGCCGATCACCGACACCGGCGGGTCGGTACCCCGGATCGCCTGGAGCGCGCCGAGGGCGAGCGAGTCGCTGGCACAGAGCACGGCGGTCGGCGCCACGGCGGCGAGCAGGTCACGTGTCAGCCGTTCGCCCTCGGCGATGCCGTCCTCGGTCTCGCGGTGCAGCCCGGTCGGGTCGACACCGGCGTTGCGCAGCGCGTCGTGCCAACCGGCCCGCCGGTCGTCGCCGACACCGGACCCGAGCGGCCATCCGATGAACGCGATCCGTCGGTGCCCGGCGGCCAGCAGGTGCCGAGTGGCCGCGCCGGTGCCGGCCGCGCCGTCCACGTCGACCCAGGGGTGCGCGTCGAGCGCGTCCCACGGGCGGCCGAAGGTCACGAACGGCACGTCCCGGTCGGCGAGCCAGGCGGTACGCGGGTCGCCGTACTTGGTGCCGACGAGCACGAAGGCGTCGAGCTCGTACGTGCCGAGCAGGTCGTCGTAGGTGGCGATCTCCCGCTCGTCGTCGGGGGCGGTGTAGAGCAGCACCCGGTAGCCAGCGGCGTCGGCGGTCTCGGTGAGGCCGTGCAGGAAGCGGTCGAGCACGGAGCCGTTGATGCCGTCGCGGGTCGGTTCGATCCGGGCGGCGATGAGTCGGGACCGACCGGTACGCATCTGTCGGGCCGCCTGATTGGCCCGGTAACCGAGTGCGGCGATGGCGTCCTCGACCCGCTGGCGGGTCTCCTGCCGCACGATGTGTGGGGCGTTGAGCACGTTGGAAACCGTCTGCCGGCTCACTCGGGCGTGCCGGGCCACCGTCGCAATGGTTACCTTGTCGGGCACTTAATCCCTCTCGCCGTCTTGAACGATCCAATTCGGATAGTGCAGGATTAGATCGTTCAAGTTTCTGGAATGTTTCGCACTTTGCACCGCCAGGGGCGCGTTGTCAAGATGTCCGCCCCGCACCCCGAGATCTGGAGCCGCACCGTGATCGAACGCCAGCTGCAACCCCTCCTGCACGAGTTGGTGGGGGTGGTGCTCGCCCCGACCAGTGCGCTGGGGGACGCGACCGGGCAGATCCGCCCGACGGGCGTCCAGGGCGTCTTCCACGCCGACACCCGGGTGCTCTCCCGGGCCGAGCTGCGGGTCGACGACCAGGAGCTGGAGGGGCTGACCCGCGGTGCGGACGGCCCGCACGGCACTCGCTTCGTGGGCCTGGCACGCTGGCTCGGCGATCCCACGCCCGACCCCACCGTCCGCGTCGACCGAGTCCGTCACGCGACACGCGACGGCCTCACCGAGGAGCTGCGGATCGTCTCCACCGCCACGGTCGGCGTACGGGCCACCGTGAGCGTCGACCTCGGCTGCGACCTAGCACCCATCGAGGTGGTCAAGTCCGGTGGCGCCGTCGAACCGCTGGAGGCCAAGACCGGCCAGCCGGGCGTGCTCACCTGGTCGGCCGACGGGATCAGCGTCACGGTCACCGCGCCGGACGCCGACGTGCTCGCCGCCGACGAGCGGGCCGCCGCGCCCCGGCTGGCCTGGCCGATCGACCTGCCCCCCGGAGGCGAGACGGTGCTGCGCTGGCAGGTGAGGGTCGAGGACCCGCGTGCCGTGGTGGTCGGCCCGACCGGGGAGCCGGAGTGGGCCCGACCCGAGGTGACCGCGGACGACAGGCGGCTCGTCCGCCTCCTCGACCGCAGCCTGGACGACCTGCGCGGGCTACGCCTGGCCGAGACCGGCGCACCCGGAGACGTCTTCCTCGGCGCCGGCGTGCCCTGGTTCCTCACCCTGTTCGGCCGGGACAGCCTCTGGGCGGCCCGGATGATGCTGCCGCTCGGCACCGACCTGGCGGCCGGCACCCTGCGCGTGCTCGCCCGCCGACAGGGCACCCGGGTCGACCCGGCCACCGGGGAATCCCCCGGGAAGATCCTGCACGAGCTGCGCGGGCACGAGGTCGCGCTGCCCGGGAACGGGCTGCGCCTCCCGCCGGCCTACTACGGCACCGTCGACGCCACCATGCTCTGGATCAACCTGCTGCACGACGCGTGGCGGTGGGGCCTGCCGGCCGACCAGATCGTGCCGCTGCTGCCACACCTGGAGGCCGCGCTGCGCTGGCTCGGCGAGCACGCCGACCCGGACGGCGACGGCCTCGTCGAGTACATCGACACCACCGGCCACGGGCTGTCCAATCAGGGCTGGAAGGACTCCGGCGACGCCGTCCGGTTCCGCGACGGCTCCCTGGCCACCGCGCCGATCGTGCTGGCCGAGGTGCAGGGGTACGCCCACGAGGCGGCGGTGAACGGCGCCGCCCTGCTGGACGCCTTCGGCCACCCCGGCGGCGACCGCTGGCGCGACCACGCCGCCACGCTGGCCCGCCGGTTCCGGGAGAGCTTCTGGGTCGACGGCCGGTACGGCCCGCAGCCCGCCCTGGCCCTCGACCGGGACAAGCGGCCCGTCGACTCGCTGACCAGCAACATCGGTCACCTGCTCGGCACCGGCCTGCTCACCGTTGACGAGGAGGACCAGGTCGCCCGCCTGCTCACCACCGACACGCTCGCCGGTGGCTTCGGGCTACGGACCATGTCCACTGACGACGCCGGCTTCAGCCCGCTGTCGTACCACTGCGGTTCGATCTGGACGCACGACACGGCGATCGTGCTCGCCGGGCTGGCCCGCGCCGGGCACCGCGACGCCGCGCTCGGCCTGGCCGAGGGGCTGCTCGCCGCCGCCGAAGCGTTCGACTACCGCATGCCGGAGCTGTACGGCGGTGACGACCGGGCGTTGCTCGACCGACCGGTGCCGTACCCGGCGGCGTGCCGACCCCAGGCGTGGGCCGCGGCGGGCGCGGTGCTGCTGCTCCAGGCCGCGGCAGGCCTCTACCCGGACGTGCCGGGCGGCACCATCCGACTGGCACCCCTGGCGGGAGCGGAACTCGGTGCCGTGGCGGTCGACGGCCTTCGCGTGGCCGACACCCCCGTGCACGTCACTGTCGACCGCACCGGCGAAGCCACAGTCACCGGCCTCCCCACCCCACTGACCCCGACCCTCCCCACCCAACGCCGCCCCACGACCCCGTCCCTCCCCCGCTAGGCCGGGCCGGCCACCCCGGCGATCTTGCAGTTTGGGTTGTCGAGATGCGGGAGATGCACCTTCTGTCGCGACAGAAAATGCAAGATCGCAGGGCTCAGGGCATTCGTTCGGCGATCAACTCGTCGTCGTCCACCGCACCCGTGGGGTGGAAGCCAAGGGACTCGTAGAGGGTCGCGGCCGGGGTGTTGTCGGGGTGGTACGACAGGCGGACTGAGGGCTTGCCGTCCCGGGCCGCCAGCCAGGGGGCCAGGGTCTGCACCGTCGCCCGGCCGACACCTCGGCCCTGTTCGGCGGCGTCGATAAGCATTCCGCCGATCCAGTGCGAGCCGTCGTCGTCCACGCCCCACATGACGTGGCCGACGACGGCCTCGTCGGCGTACACGGCGAGTGAGGTCCACACCTCGGAGCGGGTGCTCAGCAGCAGATATCGCGCGCCCAACGCGGCCACGAACCGACGCTGGTCGTCAGTTGGGGCGACATCAGCCACCGCACGCCAGTTGTCGTCGTCGACCTGCCGGAGCGTGACTTGCCTTCCGAGCCGGTCCAGGTGTCCCCCATTGATCATCCGCCGGATGCTACCCGGCCCGCGCCCGTAGATCTTGGACACTTTCCGTCAGCGCAGAACGGAAACTGTCCAAGATCTACGCTGTGCGGCGTTGTGGGCCTGGCCGGCGGGAGGGCCGGACCACTCAATCGAGGAGGGCGTCCAGGCCGATCGTGAGGCCGGGGCGGGTGCGTACCGCGCGGACGGCAAGCAGCACGCCGGGCATGAACGACACCCGGTCGTACGAGTCGTGCCGGATGGTCAACGTCTCCCCGGTGCCGCCGAACAGCACCTCCTGATGGGCGACCAGACCGGTGGCGCGCACCGCGTGGACGCGTACCCCGTCGATCTCGGCGCCCCGCGCGCCCGGCACCTCGTCCTTCGTGGCGTCCGGCACCGGGCCGAGACCTGCCTCGGCGCGGGCGCGGGCGATCTGCCGGGCGGTGTGCGTGGCGGTGCCGCTCGGGGCGTCCAGCTTGCGCGGGTGGTGCTGCTCGATGATCTCGACGGACTCGAAGTGCCGGGCGGCCCGCGCGGCGAACTGCATCATCAGCACCGCGCCGATACCGAAGTTCGGGGCGATCACGACGCCCACCTCGGGCTTGTCGGCCAGCCAGCCGCGCACCTGCTCCAGCCGCTGCTCGGTGAAGCCGGTGGTGCCGACTACCGCGCTGATGCCCTGCTCGACGGCCCACCGCAGGTTGTCCATGACCACGTCCGGCGTGGTGAAGTCCACGACGACCTGGGCGCCGGTGACGGCGGAACGGCTGTCGCCCTGGTCGATCGACGCCACCAGCTCAAGGTCGTCGGCGGCGTCGACCGCCTTGCAGACCTCGATGCCCATCCGACCCCGGGCACCGAACACGCCAACCCGGGTCTTCCCCTGCTCGTCAGTCACGGGGCACAACCTATCCCAATCGGGACGCGCCCTCCTCGCCGGATCCGGTCCGCTCCACCGGCCGGGACACGCCCCAGCCCGCGCGGACCACTGGCACTCAGGCGGAGAAGTCGCCCTCGCCGAACGGGCCGACGACAGCCAACGACATTGGCCGGCCGAGCAGCTCGGCGGCGAGAGTGTTCACGTCCGCGACGCTCACCTCGTCGACCCGGCGGAGCAGCTCGTCGACCGGCATCAGGTCGCCGTAGAGCAGCTCACCCTTTGCCAGCCTGCTCATCCGGGAACCGGTGTCCTCCAGGCCGAGCACGAACGAGCCCTTGCTCATCCCCTTGCCCCGGGCCACCTCGGCCTCGGTCAACCCGTCGGCGGCCACCCGGGCCAGCTCGGCACGGGTCAGGGCCAGCACCTCGTCCACCTTGCCGGGCGCGCAGCCGGCGTAGACGGCGAACAGGCCGCTGTCGGCGTACTGGCTGGCATAGGAGTAGACCGAGTACGCCAGGCCGCGCTGCTCGCGGATCTCCTGGAACAGGCGGCTGGACATGCCGCCGCCGAGGACGTTGTTGAGCACCCCGAGGGCGAAGCGCCTGTCGTCGGTGCGATCGATGCCCGGGCAGCCCAGCAGGACGTGCGCCTGCTCGGTCTCCTTCGGCTCGACAAGGGTGGCGGCCGGCTTGGTGCGTACCGCCGGGGCGGCCGCGCGGTGTGCGGCCGGCGCGGCCGGGTCGCTGTCCAGCGGCGTGCCGCGCACGGCCTGCCGGACCAGCTTGACCACCGCGGCGTGGTCGAGGTTACCGGCGGCGGCGATGACGATCTGCGGCGCGATGTAGCGGTTCCGGTAGAACGTCTGGATCTGCCTGCGGGTCATCGGCGTGACGGTCTCCTCGGTGCCGGAGATCAGTCGACCCAACGGGTGGTCGCCGTAGACGGCCCGGGCGAAGAGGTCGTGCACCTCGTCACCGGGTTCGTCGTCGTGCATGGCGATCTCCTCCAGGATCACGCCACGCTCGGTCTCCACGTCGGCCGGCTCCAGCAGCGAGTCGGCGACCAGGTCGCACATCACGTCGATCGCCAGCGGCAGGTCCTCGTCCAGCACGCGGGCGTAGTAGCAGGTGTATTCCTTCGTGGTGAAGGCGTTGGTCTCGCCGCCCACCGCCTCGATCTGGGAGGAGATCTCCAGCGCGGTGCGCTTGTGGGTGCCCTTGAAGAGCAGGTGCTCCAGGAAGTGCGCGGCGCCTGCCTGCGGACGGGTCTCGTCCCGCGAGCCCACCGCCACCCAGACACCGAAGGACACGCTGCGCATCGCCGGGATCGCCTCGGTGAGCACGCGCAGGCCGCTGGGCAGCACGGTACGTCGTACCGTGCCGCCCAGCGGGTCGTCGCTGAGCGTCCGGGTCACCGCGCGGGCGGCGCCGCCGGAGCGGCCCGCCCCGGTGTCCCGAGACGGAGCCACCCCCCGTCGATCCGGTGGAAACGGCGCACTGAAGGCCCGACTCACGTGTTGCTCCCGGTTCGACGAGGGGTGGGTGTAGCAGATGCTGGTGGTCAGCTGTGCCGGGTCCGGCGGCGCGGACGCTCGCCGCCCTCGCCACCACCCTCGCCGCCGCCGTTGCCGCCCTCGCCACCGGTGCCGCGCTCCGGACCACGCCCGCCCCGGTCGCCGCCACGCTCGCGGTCGCCCCGGTCACGCGGACCCCGGTCGCCCCGGTCCCGGCCGGACGGACGGTCGCCGCCGGCGGCCTCACCGGCGGCCGGCGCCTCGGCGCCCTCCGGACGGACCTTGTCCAGGTAGATCTTGCCGCGGGCGTCGATGTCCGCGATCTCGACCTCGACCCGGTCACCGACGTTGAGGAAGTCCTCAACGCGCTCGACCCGCTTGCCGTCGCCCACCTTGGAGATGTGCAGCAGACCGTCGCGGCCCGGCAGCAGCGAGATGAACGCGCCGAACGCGGCGGTCTTGACCACCGTGCCCAGGAAGCGCTCGCCCTGCTTGGGCAGCGTCGGGTTGGCGATCCCGTTGATCCGGTCGACGGCCGCCTGGGCCGACGGGCCGTTGGTGGCGCCGACGTAGATCGTGCCGTCGTCCTCGATGGAGATCTCGGCGCCGGTCTCGTCCTGGATCGCGTTGATGGTCTGGCCCTTCGGGCCGATCACCATGCCGATCTTGTCCACCGGGATCTTGACCGTGGTGACCCGCGGCGCGTAGTCGGACATCTCGGCCGGAGCCTCGATCGCCGCCTTCATGACCCCGAGGATGACCTGCCGGGCCTCGTTGGCCTGCTGCAGTGCGGCAGCCAGCACGTCCGACGGGATGCCGTTGAGCTTGGTGTCGAGCTGCAGCGCGGTGACGAACTCCGGCGTGCCGGCGACCTTGAAGTCCATGTCACCGAACGCGTCCTCGGCGCCGAGGATGTCGGTGAGCGTTACGTACTGGGTCTTGCCGTCCACCTCGTCGGAGATGAGCCCCATGGCGATGCCGGCGACCGGCGCCTTCAGCGGCACACCCGCGGAGAGCAGGCCCAGCGTCGAGGCGCAGACCGAGCCCATCGAGGTGGAGCCGTTGGAGCCGAGCGCCTCGGAGACCTGCCGGATGGCGTACGGGAACTCCTCGCGCGACGGCAGCACCGGAATCAGCGCCCGCTCGGCGAGCGCGCCGTGGCCGATCTCGCGCCGCTTCGGCGAGCCGACCCGGCCGGTCTCACCAGTCGAGTACGGCGGGAAGTTGTAGTTGTGCATGTAGCGCTTGCGGTTCTCCGGGGACAGCGTGTCCACCATCTGCTCCATCCGGAGCATGTTCAGCGTGGTGACACCCAGGATCTGGGTCTCGCCGCGCTCGAACAGCGCCGAACCGTGCACCCGGGGCAGGACGCCGACCTCGGCGGTCAGCGGCCGGATGTCACGCGGGCCACGGCCGTCCATGCGGACCTGCTCGCGCAGCACGCGGTTGCGCACCTCGGACTTGGTGAGCGACCGGAAGGCTGCGCTGAGCTCCTTCTCGCGACCCTCGAACCGAGCGCCCAACTCCTCGGCGACCCGGGCCTTGACCCGGTCCAGGGCCTCCTCGCGGTCGGCCTTGCCGGCGATGGTGATCGCTTCGGCCACCTCGGTGCGGGCCAGCTCGGAGACGGCGTCGTAGACGTCGTCCTGGTAGTCCAGGAAGACCGGGAACTCGGTGACCGGCTTGGCGGCGACCTCGGCCAGCTCGCTCTGCGCGCGGCACAGCTCACGGATCGCCGGCTTGGCGGCCTCCAGGCCGCTGGCGACGATCTCCTCGGTCGGGGCGGTGGCACCGGCCGAGATGAGAGCGACGGCGTTCGGGGTGGCCTCGGCCTCGACCATCATGATCGCGACATCGCCGTCGTCGAGGGTGCGGCCGGCCACGACCATGTCGAAGGTGGCGCGAGCCAGCTCCTCCAGGGTCGGGAACGCGACCCACTGGCCGTCGATGTGGGCGACCCGGGTCGCGCCGATCGGGCCGGAGAACGGCAGACCGGACAGCTTGGTCGACATCGAGGCGGCGTTGATGGCCACCACGTCGTACGGGTGCTGCGGGTCGAGCGCGAGGATCGTCTCGACGACCTGGACCTCGTTGCGCAGGCCCTTGACGAAGGACGGGCGCAGCGGCCGGTCGATCAACCGGCAGGTGAGGATCGCGTCCTCGCTGGGCCGACCCTCACGGCGGAAGAACGAGCCGGGGATGCGGCCCGCGGCGTACATCCGCTCCTCGACGTCGACGGTCAGCGGGAAGAAGTCGAACTGCTCCTTCGGGTGCTTACCGGCGGTCGTGGCGGAGAGAACCACCGTCTCGCCCAGCTGGGCGATGACGGAACCGGCGGCCTGGCGAGCCAGCCGACCGGTGGAGAAGGTGATCTCGCGGGTGCCGAAGGACCCGTTGTCGATCACGGCGGTGCGGGATTCGGTGCCGAGTTTGGTCTCGGTCATGTGCTGTCGTGCTCCTTCGCGTCGTGGGCCCGCGACGTCGGGGAGCTGCTCAGCCGGCCGGTCTTCGATCGAAGCGCCCGGGTGGCCGGCGTGCTGCCGGGTTCCCGGGGGCCACTACCGGAGACCGGTACGCTGACCGGCTCCCTCTCGGGTTGGTCGCGCGGCCCGTGTTCTTCAGGTGGGACGCCGATCGGGGGAGCAGCCGTACGGCCGCTCCCCCGTCACGTCACCGGCGCAGGCCGAGCCGCTCGATGAGCGTCCGGTAGCGGGCAATGTCCTTCTTCTGGACGTAGTTGAGCAGCCGACGGCGACGGCCGACCAGCAGCAGCAGCCCACGGCGGCTGTGGTGGTCGTGCTTGTGCACCTTCAGGTGCTCGGTCAGCTCGGCGATCCGCTTGGTGAGGACCGCGACCTGGACCTCCGGCGAACCGGTGTCGCCCTCGGCGGTCGCGTACTCCGCGCGGATGCTGGCCTTGGCTTCCTGGTCGAGCGCCATGTTCTCCCTGTTTCGATGGGTTGATCAAGTAGGTGTCCGTCGTCCCGATGGACCGGGAACGGACCGGTACCTCGCACCCGCGGCGTCGAGCAGGCACGCGAGGCCCCACGCCGGTCACCCGACGTCCCCGCAAGACTACCAGCACCCACGGGTAACACCCGGCCAAGGGCCTGCGCGGCCCGGTGGATGATCAGCTCAGGGCGCTCCGGGTGCGTGCGACGTCCTGTTCGATCTGGGCGATCAGCGGCTCGATCGAGTCGTAGCGGACCTGGCCGCGCAGGTGCGCCACGAAGTCCAGGGCCAGCCGCTCACCGTAGAGGTCGCCGTCGAAGTCCAGCGCGTACGCCTCCACCCGCCGCTCCCGGCCGGAGAAGGTGGGGTTGGTGCCCACCGACACCGCGGACATCAGCGGCTCGGGCTGGCCACGGCGGATCAGCCGGGCGGCGTACACCCCGTCGGCGGGCACCGCCGCGTACCGGTGGCAGAGCAGGTTCGCGGTGGGGAACCCCAGCACGCGGCCACGCTGGTCACCGCGGACCACCACGCCCTCCACCCGGTGCGGGCGGCCCAGCGCGGCCGCCGCGGCGCCCACGTCGCCCGCGTCGACGCAGGAGCGGATGTACGTGGAGGAGAAGACGGTGCCGCCCCCGGCGACCAGCGGGGCGCCCTCCACCCCGAAGCCGAAGGTCTTGCCGAGCCGCTCCAGCAGCGCCACGTCGCCCGCCGCCCGGTGCCCGAAGCGGAAGTTGCCGCCGACCACCACAAGCGCCGCGTGCAGGTGCTCGACCAGGATGTCGTGCACGAACTGCTCGGGCGACAGCCGGGAGAACTCCGGGGTGAAGGGCACCACGCAGAGCACGTCCACGCCGAGCGCCTCGATCAGTTCTGCCTTGCGGGCCGGTTCGGTGAGCACGGCCGGGTGCGAACCGGGACGGACCACCTCGGCCGGGTGCGGGTCGAACGTGACCACCACCGACTGCACGCCCAACTCCCGCGCCCGGGCCACGGCGTGCCCGATGGTCGCCTGGTGCCCCTTGTGCACGCCGTCGAAGACGCCGATGGTGACGACCGAGCGCCCCCACCCACCGGGCGCCGCGTCGTACCCCCGCCACCGCTGCATGCCGTTCCTCTCCTGCTGTCCCGCCCGTCGGCGGCTCGACACCGCCGGCAGCGAAGCCGGCGGACCTGCGTCCCGCCGTCAGGCGGGGGCGAGCACGATCTCTGCACGGGCCCGCCCGTCCCGCTCGCTGACGATAGCGATCAGGCCGCCGGCCGGTCCGAAGACGGCGTACGGCCCGGCGATGCCGGCCGGGTCCAGCGGACCGCCGTGGCCGAGCACCTTCGCCTCGTCGGGTGTCGCCTCCCGGCGCGGAAAGAACCGGTCGGCCGCCGCGTCCAGCGGCAGGTTGACCACGGCCGGGGCGCGCTCCTCGAGCTCGTCGAGCGTGGCCGCCTCGGCGAGGGTGAAGCCACCCACCGCGGTGCGGCGCAGCGCGGTGAGGTGCCCACCGACCCCGAGCGCCAGGCCCGCGTCCCGGGCGATGGCCCGGATGTACGTCCCCGAGGAGCAGGTGACGTCCACGTCCACGTCCACCACGTCCGGCGCGGTGCGGCGGATCGCCAGCACCTCCAGCCGGGAGATGGTGACCCGCCGGGCCGGAAGCTCGACGCTCTCGCCGTCGCGCACCCGCTTGTACGCGCGCTGCCCGTCGATCTTGATGGCGCTGACCGCGCTCGGCACCTGGTCCACCTCGCCGCTCAACGCGCTCAACGCCGACCGGATCGCGTCGTCGGTGACCTGACCGGCCGGGGTGCTGGCGATCACGTCGCCCTCGGCGTCGTCGGTGACGGTCGCCTGGCCGAGCCGGATGGTGCCGGTGTAGCTCTTGCCCGCGCCGATCACGTAGGTCAGCAGTCGGGTGGCCCGCCCCACACCGATCACCAGCACACCGGTGGCCATCGGGTCGAGGGTGCCGCCGTGCCCGACCCGTCGGGTCTTGGCCAGTCGGCGGATCCGCGCCACCACGTCGTGCGACGTCATGCCGCCGGGCTTGTCGACCACGATCAGACCATCGGTGCTCACGTCGCCCAAGCCTGCCAGACGCGGGTGCCGGTCAGCGGACGGCCCCGACCACCGCCCAGCCGCCGTTGCGCAGCCGCAGTAGCAGCGCCACGAGGCGGATCGCCACGAAGAGGGTGAGCCCGGCCCAGATGCCGCCCAACCCCAGGTCGAGCCCGTACGCCAGCCAGATGGCCGGCAGGAAACCGCCGAGCGCCGCCACGATGGTGAGGTTGCGCAGGTAACGCACGTCGCCGGCGCCGATCAGCACGCCGTCGAGCGCGAACACCACCCCGGCCAGTGGCTGCATGGCGACGAACCACGGCCAGGCGATCATGGCCTGCTCGCGTACCTGCTCATCGGAGCTGAACCAGGACGGCACGACACCGGCGCCGGCGGCGATGAGCAGCGCGAAGGCGACACCGCAGACGCCGCCGAGCAGACCGATCCGGCGGGCCAGCGCGCGGGCGTCCGCCGCGTCGCCGGCCCCGAGCGCCGCACCGACCAGGGACTGCGCGGCGATGGCGAGGGCATCGAGCACCAGCGCCGTGAAGAACCAGAGTTGCAGGGCGATCTGGTGTGCGCCGACGGCGGCGGCGCCGAAGCGGGCCGCGACGGCCGTCGCGGAGAGGAAGCTGGCCTGGAACGCCACGCCCCGGATCAGCAGGTCCCGGCTGAGCACGAGTTGCTGGCGGATCACCCGGGGTCGGGGCCGCAGCGACACCCGTTCGGCGACCAGCGCCGCGGCGAAGAGCACCCCGCAGAGCGTCTGCGCGACGACGTTCGCCACCGCCGAGCCGACCAGGCCGAGCCCGCCGGGATAGACCAGCAGCGGGCAGAGCAGCGCGGAGAGCAGGTTGGGGCCGAGCACGAAGAACAACGGTCGGCGAGTGTCCTGCACACCGCGTAGCCAGCCGTTGCCGGCGGCAGCGAGCAGCAGGCCGGGGGCGCCGAGGGCCGCGATGCGCAGCCAGTGCGCGGCGGCGTCGGCCACGTCGCCGCCACCCCCGGCGAGGGTACGCGCGAGCGCGCCGCCGCCGAACTGCATGCCGACCGCGATCAGCAGCCCGACGCCGAGCGCGAGCCAGGACGACTGGACTCCCTCGGCCACCGCGGCTGCTCGCTCACCCGCGCCGAAGCGACGGGCCGCGCGCCCGGTGGTGCCGTACGCGACCACGGTGCCGACCCAGGCGGTGAGCGTCAGCACCGTGCCGCCGACGGCGAGCGCGGCGAGCGGCACCCGACCGAGGTGGCCGACCACCGCCGTGTCGACAAGCACGTAGAGCGGTTCGGCGGCGAGGACGACGAGGGCCGGTAGGGCGAGGCCGGCGATCCGCCGAGGCGAGGCGGATCGGTGGCTGGTGGTGGCGGTCTGGCTCATCGCCGCCGATCCTGGCACGGCGACGGTAAGGATCGCAATCCCGTCGAGGACTTACTCCACCGGTGGCGTCACCGCTGGGCGGCTCGGCTCACTGCGGGTCGGCTCACTGACGGGTGTCCATCGACGTCTGCAGCGCGCGGCGGGCCTGCTCGCGGGCGTCGTCGGTGGCGGTCTCGGGCTTGGGCTTGTTCGGCATGGTGGCGCTCCTTCCAGGGTGCGAGCCACCGGCACGCGGCGGCCCTCACGGGCGGTCGTGCTGAGCGCCCCACGGCGGTCCGGGGTTACCGGAGCAGCCGGCTGGGCAGCGTGAGCCCGGGTCGGTCCGACCCTGGAGGGAGGCAGCGCGAGGTGTGGCACCACCGCCCACGACCTGCACCACAACGTGGCGCGGGTCGCTTCCCAAGTTATCGTTCAGGTCCACATGCTGCTCCCGGTTCCCGCCATTTGGACGGTCCGGCACCCGCCTCAACGGGCCAGGAAGTGCCAGCCGAGCCACCACCAGAACCCGAACAGACCGATCCTGCCCACGGGCACCCAACCCACCTCGTAGCGCATCACGTACGCGCAGACCTCGCCCAGCGTCGGGATGCGGGAACCCTCCCGCCGGGCCAGCCACTCGACCCCGACGAACAGGACCAGCGCGGTGAGGAAACCGCCGATCGCGAGTGCCCGCATCATCGCCGTACCAACCCCCAGAACGCGGCCAGCCAGGCGAACCAGGCCGCCGACCGGGTCAGATGGTCCTCCAGCAGGGGGTCGGCCAGCCGGGAGAAGGTGGGGAAGTCATCGCCCACCGCCAGCACGAAGGTCGCACCCTCGAAGACCCCGAAGACCACCACCGGCAGCGCCCACCAGGCGGCTCCCGCGCCCAGTCGGCGCGGCGCGGGGCGTCGAGGCACCCGGTTGCTCAGACCGAGCCAGATCAACACGCCGCCGGTGCCCAGCGTGTAGAGATTCGCCTCGGTGGAGAAGGACGCGAACCGGCCACCGACGAGGGACAGGCAGAGGAGAACCGGAACGGAGACGGCGGGCCGGTCCCAGGCTCGGGGGGCCTCCACGGTGAGATCGTGCGGCTGCTCCATCCCGCAATTCTTCCCGTTCTCACCGAACGCGGGAAGACCGACACTCCCCGGAGCTGACCCTGAACTTCGCGCCGGTCGGCGCCGCAGGTACGCCGGGCGGCCCGCAGGCGGTCAGGCGTCGCCGGTGAGCAGCGCCCCGGTCAGCTCGCCACGGATGGCCTCGACGACCTGCTCGGCCGTCCCCCGACCGGTGAACCCGGCCGCGAACGTGTGGCCGCCCCCGCCCAGCGCCACGGCCACGAGGCTGACGTTCACCGCGCCCTTGCTCCGCATCGACACCGCCCACTCGTCGGAGGCGGTCTGCTTCAACACGCAGCTCACGTCCGCCTCGGCGGTGCAGCGTACCGAGTCGATAAGCGCCTCCAGCACGTACGGGCGCTGGTCGTGGCGGGCCAGGTCGTCGAGGGTGGCGAAGGTCCACACCAGCCCTCGGCCGTCGGCGGCGGCCGGCTCCAGCCGGGCACGGCCGAGCACCTCCCCGAAGAGGCGGACCGCGCCGAAGGGTCGGGTGTCGAAAACCCGCCGGGAGATGTCGCCGGGCGAGATGCCGGTGGCCAGCAGTCGGGCCGCCAGCTGGTGCACCGCCGGAGTGGTGGCCTCGAACCGGAACGAGCCGGTGTCCGTGGTCAGGGCCACGTACAGGCACTCGGCGATGGCCCGATCCAGTGGTACGCCCAGTCGCGCCAACAGCTGCTCGGCCACCACCGACGTGGCGGCGGCCCGCGGGTCGACCAGGTTGACGGTGCCGAAACCCGGGTTCGAGGCGTGGTGGTCGAGCACCAGGGCGGCAGGCGCCGTCGACAACCGACCGGCCAGCTCACCGAGGCGCGACTCGCTGGCCGCGTCGAAGCAGATCACCAGATCCGGAGCCGGGTCGGCCGCGCTCGCCGGGACCAGCAGCTCCAGGCCGGGCAGCCCGCGGAACGGGTCGGGCACCTCCGGTGGCCCCGGGAAGGTCGCCTGCAGACGGTGTAGGCCGAACTGGCGCAGGCCCAGAGCGAAGCCGAGCATGCTGCCCAGCGCGTCGCCGTCCGGGTTGACGTGACAGATCAACAGCACCCGGCTGGTCGACGGGAGTGCGCGGATCAGCGCCTCCGCCGCGGCCCAGTCCGCCTCGGCCGGACCGGCGTCGACCGCGGCGGCGAGTTGGGCACCGGCGGCGGCGGTCACCGCGCTGCCCCACCCCGGGGGTTCTCCGTGACGTCGGCGGCCACATCGGCCTCGTCGGTCTCGTCGTCGTCGGTCTCGTCCTCGTCGACGCGGTACGGCTGCGGCTCGCCCGCGTACTCCGCTCGGGCGGCGAGCCGCTGCACCTCGGCGTCGGCGTTACGGGCGGCGGCGAGCAGATCGTCGATGTGCTTGACCTGGTCCTGAACGTCGTCCAGGACGAAGGCGAGCGTCGGCGAGTGCCGCAGCCCAAGGGCCTTGCCGACAGTGCTGCGCAGCAGGCCCTTGGCGCTCTCCAGGGCCGCCGCGGTGTCCGCCTGGGCCACCGCGTCGCCGAGCACTGTGTAGAAGACCGTCGCTTCCCGCAGATCGGCGGTGATCCGAGCGTCGGTGATGGTGATCATCCCGAGCCGCGGGTCCTTGATCTGGCTCCGCACCACCGACGCGACCAGCTCACGCACCCGTTCCGCGTGCCGGCGTACCTTGGCCGGATCAGACATCTCGCCACCTCCACGGCGTCCCGCTCCCGGCCGACCCGGCGGCCCAGGGGCCGCCGGCCGACCGGCCAACATCTCGAACACTACCTGCGCGGCGGCACCGGTCGCCCGGCACCGCCGGCACCCTGGGTCAGTCGTCGTCCCCGCCGTACAGCCGGCGCCGGACCGACAACAACTCGACCTCGGGGCGCGCGGCCACCAGGTGCTCGCAGGAGTCGAGCACCTCACGGACGTGCGCCGCTTCGGCGGCCACCACGGCCACCGCCAGCTCCGCTCGACCATGCAGGTCGAGCGCACCCACCTCGGCGGCCGAAACCTCGAAGCGGCGCAGCGCCGCCACGATCGGCCGTACATATGATCTCTTGGCTTTGAGCGACCGGGAATCACCCGGCAGCAGCAGGTCGAAGACCGCGGTTCCGGTAAACATCGCCCCGGACGATACCGCCAACCCACCTCGCATGATCAAGGGGTTTACGCCAACCGGCGTAAACCCCTTGATCAGCGTGTCACCGCCGGATCAGGCGCGAGCCTTCTCCCGCATCTCGAAGGTCTCGATGACGTCGCCGACCTGGACGTTGTTGTAACCACCCAGGGTCAGACCACACTCGAAGCCCTCGCGGACCTCGGTGGCGTCGTCCTTGAACCGCTTGAGCGAGGTGATCGTGAGGTTGTCCGCCACCACCGCCCCGTCCCGCAGCAGTCGAGCCTTCGCGTTGCGTCGGATGATGCCCGACCGGACGATACAACCGGAGATGTTGCCGATCTTGGACGAGCGGAAGACGTCGCGGATCTCCGCGCTGCCCAGCTCGACCTCCTCGTACTCCGGCTTGAGCAGGCCCTTGAGCGCTGCCTCGATCTCCTCGATGGCCTGGTAGATGATCGTGTAGTACCGAATCTCCACGCCCTCGCGGTCGGCCATCTCGCGGACCTTGTTCGAGGCCCGCACGTTGAAGCCGATGATCGTGACCGGCTCCGACGACGCACTCGCGAGCATGACGTTGCTCTCGGTGATCGCGCCGACACCCCGGTCGAGGACCTTGAGCTGGACCTCCTCGGGGATGTCGAGGTTGAACAGCGCGTCCTCCAGAGCCTCCACCGAACCGGAGACATCGCCCTTGAGGATGAGGTTGAGCGAGGTCTTCTCGCCCTCCTTGAGCTGCTCCATGAGCGTCTCGAGGGTGGCCCGACCGCGGGAGTTGGCGAAGGACGCCGCCCGCCGCCGTGCCTGCCGCTGCTCGGCGATCTGCCGCACCGTGCGGTCGTCCGCCGCGGCGAGGAACGTGTCGCCCGCGCCGGGCGGCGCGGTCAGACCCAGCACCATGACCGGACGCGCCGGACCAGCCTCGGTGAGCTGGTTGCCGTTCTCGTCGAGCATGGCCCGGACCCGGCCGTGCGCCCCACCGGCGACGATCGAGTCGCCCGCCCGCAGGGTGCCCTTCTGCACCAGCACCGTCGCCACCGCACCGCGACCCTTGTCCAGGTGCGCCTCGATGGCCACACCCTGCGCCGGCCCGTCGATCGGAGCGGTCAGCTCCAGCGACGCGTCGGCGGTCAGCAGGACAGCCTCGAGCAGTTCCTCGATGCCGATGCCCGGCTTCGCGGCCACGTTGACGAACATGGTGTCGCCGCCGTACTCCTCGGCGACCAGGCCGTACTCGGTCAGCTGCTGGCGGACCTTGTCCGGGTTGGCCTCCGGCTTGTCGACCTTGTTGACCGCGACCACGATCGGCACGTCGGCCGCCTTGGCGTGGTTCAACGCCTCGATGGTCTGCGGCATCACGCCGTCGTCGGCCGCGACGACCAGGATCACGACGTCCGTCACCTGGGCACCACGAGCACGCATGGCGGTGAACGCCTCGTGACCCGGGGTGTCGATGAACGTGACCGCGCGGTCCTCGCCCTCATGCGGGACGTGCACCTGGTAGGCACCGATGTGCTGGGTGATGCCACCCGCCTCACCGGCCACGACGTTCGCCTTACGGATGGCGTCGAGCAGCTTGGTCTTACCGTGGTCGACGTGACCCATGACGGTCACGACCGGCGCACGACTGACCAGACGCTCCTCGGCCACCTCCGCGTCGAGGTCGATGTTGAACTGCGCGAGCAGCTCGCGGTCCTCGTCCTCCGGGCTGACGATCTGCACCTCGAAGCCGAGGTGCTCACCCAGCAGCTGCAGGGTGTCGTCAGAGCAGGACTGGGTCGCGGTGACCATCTCGCCCAGGTTGAACATCTCCTGGACCAGCGAACCCGGGTTGGCGTTGATCTTGTCGGCGAAGTCCGACAGCGAGGCGCCACGGGAGAGCCGGACGACCTGACCCTGACCCCGGGGAGCACCCGAGCTCATGGTCGGAGCCGACAGGTTGTCGAACTCCTGTCTGCGCTGCTTCTTGGACTTGCGGCCACGCGTCGGCCGGCCACCCGGACGCCCGAAGGCACCCGCGGCGCCACCGCCACGGCCACGACCACCGGCACCCGGACGACCGCCGCCACCGGAGGGAGCACCCGGACGGAAACCGCCACCGGGAGCACCGCCACCGCCGCCGGGACCGCCACGGTAGCCACCGCCACCACCGGCACCCGCGCCGCCACCGGGGCCGCCGCGGTAACCGCCGCCACCACCGGCGCCGCCGCCGGGACCACCACGGAAGCCGCCGCCACCGCCACCGGGACGACCTGCGCCGCCACCGGGACGACCTGCGCCACCCGGGCCGGGACGACCGGCAGCCGGACGCTGACTCGGCATGGACGCCGGGCTGGGCCGCGGCGGCATGGAGTTCGGGCTCGGCCGCGGCGGCATGCCCGCCGGGCTGTTGGGCCGGGGGCCACCCGCACCCGCGGCCGGCGGCCGCTGCTGCTGGCCACCCTGGATACCGAACGGGTTGTTACCGGCGCCGCGCGCCGGCGGACGACCGCCCGGTCGGGCACCGGGACCCGGCGCCGGCGTGCTCGGCCGAGCGGCCGGCGAACCGGGACGGGGCGGCATCGCTGCCGGACCCGGCCGAGGACCGGGGCGGTTGCCGTCGGCCGGAGGCTCCCGGCGAACGGGGTTGTCGCGCTGCTGCTGGCGGGCGGCCTGCGCGGCCTTGACCGCGGCCTCCTGCTCAGCCTTCAACGCGGCGGCACGCGCCTCCGCGGCCGCCACCTCGATGTCGTGGGCACTCGCCGGCTTGGCGACCGGGGCCGCCGACTGCGGCGCACCGGGCACCGGACCCTTGGGCTTCGGACCGGGTGCCGGCGCGGCCGGCCGCCGAGGCGGCATTGGCTTCGCCGAGACCCGGGGGGCGCCCGGGGTCGGGGTTGGTGTCGGGGTCGGCGTCGAAGCCGCCGTCGGCGCGGGCGCCGACGGGGCGGCCGGCGCCGGAGCACCGGAGGACGCGACGAATGCGTTCCGCAGCCGTCGGGCGACGGGCGCCTCGACCGTGCTGGACGCGGACTTGACGAACTCGCCCATTTCCTTCAGCTTGGCGAGAACGGTCTTACTCTCGACCCCGAGCTCTTTTGCAAGCTCGTGTACGCGGGCCTTGCCTGCCACTGCACTCCTCACTCCGAGGTCGTGCGGGCAGCACCCGCAGCGACCTCACTCGTGCACTTGAAGCCTGGTCATTTCAGGGACTTCATCGTGTGCTCATGTCGGTCGTCCTACCCTGCTAGCGACCCTCGCCCGGTCGGGCTGACCGGACGTAGTGGTTGGCGCATCGACGTGCTCTGCCAGCACACCGTGGTCGAGGACCTCGGTGATGCGCAACGCTCGCCCGAAGGCTCGGCGTCGCACCGCCAGCGCGAAGCAGGCCGGATCCGGGTGCATGTTCGCTCCCCGACCCGGCAGCCTGCGGCGTGGATCAGGCCGGAGGCTGTGACCAGCCTCGGCCGGAACCGCGATGATCCGCAGCAATTCGCTGGCCGGCGCACGTTGCCGGCAACCCACACAGGTGCGTTCCGGCGTTGCGCGTCGTACCACTGGAGGAAGTCTACCCCTAGCTGCCCGAGATCGCTCCGCCCGGCTCCCGCACAGACTCTGCCGCGCCGCGCGCGGCCGGTGCGGTCTGCTCCGCGTCGGACCGGATGTCGATCCGCCAACCGGTCAACCGGGCAGCCAGCCGGGCATTCTGCCCCTCGCGGCCGATGGCGAGCGAGAGCTGGAAATCCGGGACGGTCACCCGGGCGGCCCGACCGGCCAGGTCGACCACCTCGACGCGCAGCGCCTTGGCCGGCGACAACGCGTTGCCGACGAAGGTGCCCGGGTCGTCCGACCAGTCGATGATGTCGATCTTTTCACCGTGCAGTTCGCTCATCACTGCCCGTACCCGCTGACCCATCGGGCCGATGCAGGCGCCCTTGGCGTTCACGCCGGGAGTGGTGGAGCGGACGGCGATCTTCGTACGGTGACCTGCCTCACGGGCGATCGCGCCGATCTCCACCGTGCCGTCGGCGATCTCCGGGACCTCCAGCGCGAACAGCTTCTTGACCAGCGCCGGATGCGACCGGGACAGGGTGATCTGCGGCCCGCGCATGCCCTTGGCCACGTGCACCACCACGCAGCGGATCCGCTCGCCGTGCGCGTACCGCTCGCCGGGCACCTGCTCGGACTGCGGCAGCACGCCCTCCAGCTTGCCGAGGTCGACGCTGACGATGCCCTTCTCGGTACGGGTCTCGTGCGCCTGCACCACGCCGGTGACCAGGTCACCCTCCCGGCCCACGTACTCGCCGAAGTGCACCTCGTCGGTGGCCTCCCGCAGACGCTGGAGGATCACCTGCTTGGCGGTCATGGCGGCGATCCGGCCGAAGTCGTGCGGCGTGTCGTCCCACTCGCGCACCAGGGAACCGTCGTCGTCCATCTCCTGCGCGTACACCAGGGCCGCGCCGGACTTGCGGTCGATCTCCACCCGGGCGTGCGGCTCGGCGCCGTCGGTGTGCCGGTAGGCGGTCAGCAACGCGGTCTCGATCGCCGCGAGAATCGTGTCGAACGGGATCTCCCGCTCGCGCTCGAGTGCGCGCAGCGCCGCGAGGTCGATGTTCACCTCTCCTCGTCCTCCACATCATCTTCGTCGTCGATGTCGTCTGAATCGTCGTGCTCGTCGCTGTCGTCCGCGTCGTCGAACTCGTCCGGCTCACCCAGCTCGGCGAGGCGGGTGAACTCGACCTGCACCCGGCCCGGGCCCAGCTGGTCGTACGTCCACAGGGTCTGACCGTCGTCGGTCTCCAGCCGGACGCCCTCGTCGTCGGCCCCGACCACCCGGCCGGTCAGCTGGCGGTCCCCGGAGGGCTGCTCGCCGCGCTGGCCCGGCAGCGCGGCCGCGCCCCGGGCGGTGACCTTGACCATCCGGCCCACGTTGCGCCGCCAGTGCCGGGGCAGGGTGAGCGGCCGGTCCACACCCGGTGAGCTGACTTCGAGCTGGTATTCCCCGGCGAGAATGTCGCCGTCGGTCTCCTCGGCGGCGTCCAGGGCGTTGGAGACCGCGCGGGAGACGTCGGCGACGGCGTCCAGGTCGATCCCGCCGTCGCGGTCCACGATCACCCGCACCACGTGCCGGCGGCCGGCACGGGAGACCGACAGGTCCTCCAGGTCGTAGCCCACGCCGTTGACCACCGGCTCGATCACGCCCCGTAGGCGGGTACGCCGTGCCGCGAGATCACCACCGCCGCCACGCGGACCGGCGCCGTCGCGCGGAGCGCGGGAACTCGCGCCGTCGCGGGGTCGACCCGTCGACCTGGTGGCACGGCCACGCTGCGTCATCTGCGCACCCTTTCCCTGGTCGACCGGGACGATCGTCCCGCCATGCCGGCACGCCACCGGAGCGGACGCGCCGGTGGCTGCGCAGAGCGTAACGCGCCTGCCCGTCGGCGGACCGGGCGGCGCACCGACGGCGGTGGCCCCCGGACCGGCGCGGATGGTGTTCACTTGCCCGGTGGGGATCGGCAGAACGACACCGCGTGACCAAGTATCCGGGCATAACCGGCGAAAGCTCCTCCGCACCGGAGCGCTGCTGGCGCTCGGCGGTGCGGCGGCGCCGCTGACCGGCTGTGATCTTTTCGACCGCGACGTCGAGCCGGCACCACCGCCGGACCCGCTGCGCCCGATGCTCGACGAGGCGCTGGGCCTGGCAGCCGCGTACCGGACGAACGCCACCGCCCACCCGGAGCTGGCCGAACGCCTCGGGCCCATCGCCGAGACACACACCGCGCACGCCACCGAACTCGCCCGGGTCATCGGCGTCGCTCTCCCGTCCGCACCCGCCGCCGACCCGAGCGCCACCGCGGCGACCGAGCCGGCCGGCGCGCTGGCCGCCCTGCGCGCGCGGGAAAAAACCGCACAGCGGTCCGCCACCGCCGCCTGCGCCGCCGCGCCCGCCGAGCGGGCGGCGCTGCTCGGGTCGATCGCCGCCGCGCGGGCCACCCATCAGGAGGCACTCAAGTGAGGCAGCCGACCGCCGGGGAGGCGCTCGCCGCCGTCCTCTCCGCCGAGTACGCGGCCATCTACGCCTACGGGCGCATCGGCGTCCGACTCACCGGGGCGGCGCGCGAATCCGCACACCAGGCGGAGGCCGCGCACCGACGTCGGCGCGACGCGTTGGTGGTGCAGCTCAGCACCACGGGAGGCACCGTTCCGCCGGGCCGGGCCGGGTACGCGCTGCCGTTTCCCGTCACCGACCGGGCGAGCGCGTTGCGGCTGGCCGTCGAGGTGGAGGAGCGCACCGCGGCGCACTGGCGGGCCGCGCTGGCATCCACCACCGGCCCCGATCGCGACCAGGCGCTGGCCGCCCTTGTCGAGTACGCCGTGCGGGCCACCCGGTGGCGCAAGACCGCCGGGGTGACACCGCCGACTGTCGCATTTCCCGGCCGCCCGAGCTGAACCGCTCCGCAGCGGTTGCGGAGCGCATACCAGGTATGCATACTCCGTTGCCATGTCCATCCGTCACGGGCTGCTCGCCCTCCTCGAACGCGGCCAGATGTACGGCTACCAGCTGCGCGCCGCATTCGAGGAGTCGACCGGCTCGACCTGGCCGCTGAACATCGGGCAGGTCTACACCACGCTGTCCCGTCTGGAACGGGACGGTCTGGTGCGCCCGCTGCCGGAGAGCGAGGCCGGGCAGCGCCCGTACGAGATCACCGACGCCGGCCGGGCGGACCTCGCGCTGTGGTTCGCCACCCCGATCAGCCGAGCCGACCGGCCCCGCGACGAGCTGGCGATCAAACTGGCCCTGGCGCTCACCACCCCCGGCGTGGACGTCCGCTCGGTGGTGCAGGCGCAGCGCAGCGCGACCATGCGTACGTTGCAGGAGTTGACCCGGTTGAAGTACGGCAGCGATCGCCCGGAGGACCTGCCGTGGCGGCTGGTGCTGGACTCGATGGTGTTCCAGGCCGAGGCCGAGGTGCGGTGGCTCGACCACTGCGAGAGCAGTCTGGTCCGGCATCAGCCCAACGGGCCGATGCCGACCCCGCCCCGGCCGCCCACCGGTGGGGCCTCCGACGTCGCGCGGTGGGCCGATGAGGAGGCGCGACGGTGAGCGGACCGGACGACGCGGTGCTGGAGCTGCGCGCCGTCCACCGCACCCACGGGGCCGGTCCGGCGGTGGTGCACGCGCTGCGCGGTGTCAGCCTGGTCGTCCGGCCTGGCGAGCTGGTCGCCGTGATGGGCCCGTCCGGCTCGGGCAAGTCGACCCTGCTGGCCCTCGCCGGCGGGCTGGACCGCCCCACCCGCGGTGACGTCCGGGTCGAGGGCCAACCGCTCGGGGCGTTGGATCGCCGCGGGCTTGCCCAACTGCGCCGCCGCCGCATCGGTTACATCTTCCAGCAGCTCAACCTGCTGGGCAGCCTGAGCGCGGTGGAGAACGTGGCGCTCCCGCTGGAGCTCGACGGTGTCGGTGGCCGGCGGGCCCGTGCGGCGGCACTGGCCGCGCTGACCGAGGTGGGTCTGCCGGCGCTGGGCGACCGCTTCCCGGACCAGCTCTCCGGTGGTCAGCAGCAGCGGGTGGCGATCGCCCGCGCGCTTGTCGGCGAGCGGCGGCTGGTGCTCGCCGACGAACCCACCGGTGCGCTGGACTCGCAGACCGGCGAGGCCGTGCTGCACCTGCTGCGCCGGCGGGTCGACGCGGGGGCCGCCGGCATTCTCGTCACCCACGAGGCGCGGTACGCGGGCTGGGCCGACCGGGTGGTGTTCCTTCGCGACGGAGTGCTGGTCGACACGACGGCTCCGCTGGGCAGCGTCGAGCAGCTGCTGTCCGGAAGCGACCGTTGACCCTCCTTCGGACGTTGCGGGCACGCGGACGCCAGGGCGCCCCGGTGGAGCGTCCGAATGCGCCGCCCACCCCGCCCGGCCGGCGCCGGTTCGCCGAACTGGCCGGTTCCTGGCGGGCGGCGCTGCGAATCGCCCGACGGGAGTCGCGCCGGGCGCCGAGGCGTACGGCGCTGGTGCTCGCGATGATCGCCCTGCCGGTGCTGGTGCTGGCCTTCCTGGCCGCGAGCTACGACATGGCCGAGCTGACCCCGCAGGAGCGTGTCGACCGCCGCCTCGGCGTCGCCGACGCGGAGCTGCGGTGGATCGCCGAGACCCCGATCGTCCAGGACGAGTGGGGCGACAGCTGGTATTCCCGGGACGGCAGCCAGTCGGTGGCCGGCCGGCCGGCCACCGCCGACGAGGTGAGCACCCTGCTCGGCCCCGGCAGCCGGGCGACCGAGATCCGCGCCGCAAGCCCGGTGACGCTGCGGGGGCCGGGAGGAGACGAGACCCTCCAGGGGCGGGCTCTCGACCTCAGCGACCCGCTGGCCCGGAGCCTGGTGCGGTTCCGGTCGGGGCGGGCGCCGCGGCAACCCGGCGAGGTCGCGGTGAGCCCGGCAGCGCTGCGCCGCCTGGACGTACGCCTGGGCGAGGCCGTGGCCACCGCAGACGGGACGAGGGCGTACACGGTGGTCGGGGTGGTCGAGTTCCCCGACGACCTCGGCCCGGTGGTGGCACTGCACCCGGCGGCCGTCGGGCGGGCCGATCCGCAGGCGGACAGCCGCTGGCTGGTCGACGTGCCCGGCGTCGTCGACGCGGCGATGATGTCGCGGCTCAACGACCACGGGGTGCTGGTCGCGCCCCGCCAGCTGCCCGCGTCAGCGCCGTCCCCGACCCGACTCGGCCACGCCGACACCAGCGACCTGAGCACCGGGGTGCTGATCGCCGGCCTCGGGTTGCTGGAGGTCGTGCTGCTCGTCGGGCCGGCGTTCGCGGTGGGGGTCCACCGTCGACGCCGGGACCTGGCGCTTGTCGCGGTGGCCGGCGGGGACCCCGCCCAACTGCGTCGGGTCGTGCTCGCCGACGGTGTCGTGCTGGGCGTGCTGGGGGCCGCCGTCGGCCTGCTGGTCGGTGTCGGCGCGGCGTTCGCCGGTCGTCCACTCGTGGAGCAGTACGTCTTCGGCGCGCGCTTCGGCGGGTACCGCTGCTGGCCCTTGGCCCTGGTCGTGCTCGGCGGGGTCGCGGTGCTGGCCGGGGTGCTGGCCGCGCTGGCGCCGGCCTGGACGGCCGCCCGCCAGGACGTCCTCGCCGGGCTCGCCGGGCGACGGACCCCGCCCCCGCCCCGGGCCCGCGCCCTCACCCTCGGGTTGACGCTTGTGGTCGGTGGGGCGGCGATCGCGGCGTTCGGAGCCACCCGGACGTCGCCGGCGGTGATCCTGACCGGCCTGATCCTCGGTGAGCTGGGCCTGGTCTCTTGCACGCCCACGTTGATCGGCGCGCTCGCCCGGCTCGGCCGGATCCTGCCGCTGGCGCCCCGGATCGCGCTGCGCGACGCCAGCCGCAACCGGGCCGCCGCGGCGCCCGCCATCTGCGCCGTCATGGCGGCGGTGGCCAGCAGCGTCGCGCTCGGCGGATTCGTGGCCAGCGACGGGGCCCGCGACGCCCGCTCCTACCGGCCGGGGCTGCCTCCCGGCCACGTCCTGGTCGCCCCGGACCGGTCGACCCGGCAGCCCGGCCCCAGGCTGGCCCAGGTCGACGCCGCCGCGCGGGCACACCTCGGTGCCACCGCCGTCGCCCCGGTACGGACGGTCGACTGCGCGTCGGCCGTGGGGCCGAGCGGCTACTGCTACGTGGCGCCCGAGTTGCCGCCCGACCGGGTCTGCCCCTGGCAGCCCGGCGACGACCTGTCGGCGGCGCAGCGCCGGCAGGCCCGGGCCGATCCGCGCTGCCAGGGCCGCGACGTGGACTACTACGGGAACTACGTGGAGGCGCTTGTGGACGACGGCAGCGCGCTGCCGCTGCTCACCGGCGCGGACCCGACCGTCACGGCCGATGCCGCGACGGTGCTGCGCTCCGGGGGCGTGGTGGTCACCGACCCGCGCTACCTGCACGACGGCCACGTGACTGTGCAGGTGTACGAGGCGGTGGGCGGGTCCGACGAGCCGACCACCAGCACGATCGAACTGCCCGGGTACGCGCTGCCTGCGGCGGTCGGCTCGCCGCGCCTGCTGCTGTCCCCGTCCGCCACTCGACGTCTCGCCCTGAAACCTGTCGAGATCGGTTGGGTGGTCGCCACCCCGGCCCCGCCCGGCCTGCGCCAGCAGGAGCGGTTCACCGCCGACCTGCGGGCCTTCGGCACGTTCTCCCTCAACGTGGCCCAGGGCACCGCCCCGCGCGACGACTCACCGCTGTTGCTGCTGCTCGCCGCGGCGGCCGGCGTGATCACGGTGGGCGCGGCCGGGATCGCCACGGCGCTCGCCGCCGCCGAGGGCCGCGCCGAACTGTCCACCCTCGCGGCGGTCGGCGCGGCCCCTGCCGTACGCCGACTGCTGGCGATCTGTCAGGCCGGGGTGATCGCCGGTCTCGGTTCGGTGCTCGGCATCGTGGCCGGGCTCGGTACCGCGGCGATCGTGCTGTTCTCGGCCAACCGGGAGTACGCCACGGCCTGGCCGGTGCAGGAGCCCTTTCCGTACCTGGTGCCGTGGCCGGCGCTCGGCGTCCTGGTGCTGGTGCCGGTGGTGGCGATGCTCGGCGCGGGCCTGTTCACGCGGGCCCGGCTGCCGATCGAACGTCGCCTGGACTAGGGCACCTGTTTCACAAGGGCGGTCGAGCCGCCGCACACCGCGCCGCTGAGCGGCCACCGATCGTCGCGCGATCACGAGTCGACGCCGCCCGGGGGTGCCGCCGGGGCACGACGGCCGGCAGACTGATCGGCGTGTCAGCGATCGCAACCCTCACCCGTCGGCTCGGCCACCACCGCTGGTTCGGAGCCGCCGCCCGCCTGCTGGTCCCCGCCGACCGGATCGTCGGCCGGCTCACCCGGGGCCGGGTGGTCGCGCTCGGTGTGCTCCCGTCCCTCGTGATCACCACGACCGGCCGCCGCTCCGGCAAGCCGCGCAGCAATCCCCTGCTCTACGTGCCCGACGGCGACGCGTACGTCGTGATCGGTTCCAACTGGGGGCAGACCCACCAGCCCGGTTGGGCGATGAACCTCCTCGCCGACCCGGCCGCCGAGGTGGACGTGAAGGGTCGCCGGTTCCCGGTGCGCGCCGAACCGGCCACCGGCGCCGAACGGGACCGGCTGTGGGAGCTTCTCGTGGCCGCGTGGCCGGCGTACCGCACGTACGTCGAGCGGGCCGGCGGCCGGGAGATTCGCATCTTCCGGCTGGTGCCGGCCTGAAGCGGACAGCCGGCCGACCCTCGGCCGGGCGGCTGGGCCGACGCCGGCGTCACAGCCCGCCCTGCACTCCGATCAGCGAACCGATCAGATAGGTGGCGCCGGCCGCGGCCGCGCCCAACAGAAGCTGGCGCAGACCGCTGGTCCACCAGGGGCGGTTGGTGAACCGGGCCACCACGGCGCCGGCGGCGAACAGGCCGAGCCCGCCGACGGCGAGCGCCAGCCAGAGCGCGGTGGCGCCCAGCAGGTACGGCAGCAGCGGAAACAACGCGCCCAGCGAGAAGAACAGGAACGAGGAGATCGCCGCCGCCCAGGGGCTCGGCTGGTCGTCGGGGTCGACGCCCAACTCCTCGCGGACGTGCACCCGCAGCGCCTCCTCCGGGTCCCGCCGTACGGCCTCGGCGACCTGGGTGGCGAGGTCGCGGGGCAGGCCGCGGGCCACCCAGGCGTCGGCCAACTCGCGGGCCTCCGCCTCGGGGTGCCGTTCCAGCTCGCGCCGCTCCTTGGCCACCTCGGCGGCGACCTGCTCGTTGGCCGAGCGCACGCTCGTGTACTCGCCGAGCCCCATCGAGATCGCACCGGCCACCAGGCCGGCGGACCCGGTCAGCACGATGCTGCGCGGTGACACGCCACCGCCGCCGACACCGGCGATGAGGGCGATGTTGGTGACCAGCCCGTCCATCGCGCCGAAGACGGCCGGGCGCAGCCAGCCGCCGGAGACGTCCGCGTGGTGTGCCTCACGCAGAGCCGCGGGAGTGTCGGTCACGGGAGGGTCAGGATCTCGTGGCCGTCGTCGGTGACGACGATCGTGTGCTCGAACTGGGCGGTCCACTTGCGGTCCTTGGTGACCACCGTCCACCCGTCGTCCCACATGTCGTACTGGTAGGTGCCGAGGGTGATCATCGGCTCGATGGTGAACGTCATCCCCGGCTCCATGATGTCGGTGGGCCGGGGGCTGTCGTAGTGCGGCACGTAGAGGCCGCTGTGGAAGGTCTCGCCGATGCCGTGGCCGGTGAAGTCGCGGACCACGCCGTAGCCGAACCGCTTGGCGTACGACTCGATGACCCTGCCCACGACGTTGATCTGGCGGCCCGGGGCGACCGCGCGGATGCCGCGCATCATCGCCTCGTGGGTGCGTTCGACGAGCAGCCGGGCCTCCTCGCTGACCTCGCCGACGCAGAAGGTGGCGTCGGTGTCACCGTGCACACCGCCGATGTACGCGGTCACGTCGACGTTGATGATGTCGCCGTCGGTCAGGACCGTGGAGTCCGGGATGCCGTGGCAGATGACCTCGTTGACGCTCGTGCAGCAGGACTTGGGGTAGCCCCGGTAGCCGAGCGTCGACGGGTACGCGTCGTGGTCACACAGGAACTCGTGCACCAACCGGTCGATCTCGTCGGTGGTCACGCCGGGCTTGCAGTGCTCACCGGCGAGCTGGGTCGCCTGAGCGGCGAGCCGGCTGGCGATCCGCATCTTCTCGATGGTCTCCGGTGTCTGCACGTGCGAGCCGCGCCACTGCTGCGGGCTCTTCTTACCCACGTACTCCGGGCGGGGAATGTGGGCGGGCACCTGTCGCGTCGGGGAGAGCGTGCCTGGGGTCAGCGGCGGGCGGACGGTCATGCCGCAAGCCTATCGCCGGAGGCGGTGGTGACTCGTGCCACGGCCGGTCGGGGCCGGTTGTTGCCCTGCCAGGTCGGCTGTGCCATGGTGTCAGCGTGGATCAAGGGGGAGCACCACCTGTCTTCTCCGCCAGCGCGGAGATCGACGGCGAGCACCTCCACGTGGTGGTGACCGGCGAGGTCGACATGGCGACCGCCGACACGATGCTGCAGACCGCCCTGCGCGAGCCCGCCCGTCAGATCACGCTCGACCTGCGGGCGGTGACCTTCTTCGACTCGGCGGCCATTCACGCTCTGGTCCGGCTCGCCCAGGGGTTCTCCGGCACGCTCACCGTGCTGCCGTCCCGACAGGTCCGTCGGGTGCTGGAGATCTCCGGCCTGGGCGACCAGAGCTGGCTCGACCCGGTCTGAGACGGCCGGCCGCCGACACCTCTGCCGATTGCGGCTCGGCGCGGGCTCAGCCCCGCAACTCCCGGCGCAGCGTCACCTCGGTGCCCTCGTCGGTACGCCGCACCATCAGATCACCCAGCGCCTTGATCAGTGACAGGCCACGCCCCCGGAACCCGGAGCCGCTCGACTCCCGCCACTGCCCCGTGTCGCGGACGGTGGCGATCACCGTCCGGTCCTCGATGGCCACCTCGACGCTGATCACCGCCTCGGCGGGTTGGACGGGGTGCTCGATGGCGTTCGCGGCGGCCTCCGAGACCGCCACGGTCAGGTCGAACAGGTCGGTCTCGCCGACGTCGTGCGCCACGAGGAAGTCCTCCAGGCGCTTGCGCAGCACGCTCAACCGGGTCGGGTCCGCCGGCAGCCGCAGCGCGAAGCGGTTCAGCTCGGCCGCCTCCAGGGCGAGCACCGCCACGTCGTCGCGGCGGGGTCGGCCGGTCACCCGCTCGACCACCGTGTCGATCAGATCCGCCACGTGCTCGCCGGGGGTCGCCGCGTCGGCGCGCAACTGCGCCAGCGCGGCGTCGATGCCGAGCTGACGGTCCTCGATCAGCCCGTCGGTGTAGAGCAGCAGCCGGCTGCCCGCGGGCAGCTCCCCCTCGACCGTCCGGTACGTCGTGTCGGGGATGGCGCCGACCGGCGGGCCGAGCGCGCGGTCGTGCAGGAACGCCACGTCGTCTCCTCGAATCAGCAGGGGGGACGGGTGGCCGGCGCTGGCGTAGCGCAGCCGACCGGTACGGGGGCTGAACAGCAGGCAGACCACGGTCGCGAACGAGCGCCCCTCGGTGGACCCGACCAGCCGGTTGAGCCGGCTCAGCGACTCACCCGGGTCGAAACCCTCCAGCAGGTACGCCCGCAGCGCGTTGCGCAGTTGCCCCATCGCCGCGGCGGCCTGAACGCCCTTACCGACGACGTCGCCGATCACCAGCACCAGGTCGTCGCCTTCGAGCGCGAGCGCGTCGTACCAGTCGCCACCGACCTCGACGTCGGCGCTGCCCGGCAGGTAGCGGCTCGCCACGACCGCGCCCGGCAGCTGGGGCAGCGTTCTCGGCAGCAGGCTGTGCTGCAACGTGGTGGCGATGCGGTGTTCGGCCTCGTAGAGCTGGGCGTTCTCCAGCCGGACCCCGACCAGGCGGGCGAGCTGGGTGAGCGCGGCCTCGTCGGCCTGCGCGTCGTCGCCGTCGGCCCGCCAGACCTGCAGCTCGCCGAGCTGCTCGCGGGTGGTGCCGGTCAACGCGGCCACGAAGGACGGGTCGGTGGCGGTGACGCCACCGCCGTCGGCCTCGGAGCGGGCACCGGCCGCGGTGACCACGACCCGGGCCGCCTCGGCGAGACTGAGCGCGTGCCGGGCGGCGACCTGCAGCACGTCGGCTGTGGAACGGGCGGTGTTGACCGCCACCGCCGCGTCGGCCAGCGCCCGGAGCCGACGGATGATCTGGCCGCGCAGCTGGCCCAGCTCGACGTTGGCCCGGACCCGGGCGATCAGCTCCTGCCCGGAGAACGGCTTGGTCAGGTAGTCGTCGGCGCCGACGGAGAGGCCGGCGACCGCCTCCGCGGAACCGGCGCGGGCAGAGAGCAGGACGATAGGCACGTCGCGGGTGCGGGGGTCCGTGCGCAGCGCGCCGACCAGGCCGAACCCGTCCAACCGGGGCATCATCACGTCGGTGAGCACGAGGTCGAAGCCGCCCTCGCGGGCCAGCGTCAGGGCCGCCAGGCCGTCGCTCGCGGTGACCACCTCCCAGGTCGGGGAGAGCAACCGGGTGACGTGCTCACGCAGGTCGACGTTGTCGTCGACGACAAGGATCCGGCCCGCGGGGGGCCCGTCGGTCGGCCGGCGGTCGGCCTGCGCGGGCATGTCCTCGTCGCCCCACAGGGCGGTCTCGGCGACGAAGAGCCGGGCCTGCTCGGGTTCGCCAGTGGGCAGGGGGGCGAACGCGGCGACCTGGTCGGCGGGCAAATGCGCCGAGCCGAACGGAACGGTCACCGTGAAGGTGCTGCCCTCGTCGATCTGGCTTGTCACACCGACGTCGCCGCCGTGCATCTCGACCAGTTCCCGGACCAGCGCGAGCCCGATCCCGGTGCCCTCGTGCGTACGGGCGCGCCCACCGGGCACCCGGTGGAACCGTTCGAAGACGTGCGGCAACTCCGTCGGCACGATGCCCACGCCGGTGTCGATGACCTCCAGTCGGGCGACGCCGTCGCCGGCCCGGATCCGCACGCGGATCTCACCGTCGAAGGTGAACTTCACCGCGTTCGACACCAGGTTGAGGACGATCTTCTCCCACATGTCCCGGTCGACGACTACCGGCGCCGGCAGCGGCGGGCAGTCCACCACCAGCCGCAACCCGGCACGCTCGGTGGCGGAGCGGAAGGTACTGGCCAGCCGGGCGGTGTAGCCGGCCAGGTCGGTGGGCTGGTAGCGGGCGGCCAGCCGGCCGGATTCCAGCCGGGAGAAGTCGAGCACGGTGTTGACCAGCTTGAGCAGGCGCAACGCGTTGCGGTGCATCACGACGAGCCGGTCGGTGTAGGAGGGGGGCAGCTCCGGGTCGGCCAGCATGTCCTCCAGAGGGCCGAGCACCAGGGTCAACGGGGTTCGGAACTCGTGGCTGACGTTGGCGAAGAAGTTGGTCTTCGCCCGGTCCAGCGCGGCCAACTCGGCGGCCCGGGCGCGCTCCTGCTCGTACGCCCGCTGGGTGCCCACCGCGCGGGAGATCTGCGCGGCCACCAGGTCGAGGAAGTCGCGGTACTCGTCGCCGAGCGGCAGCAGGCGGGCCACGCCGACGACGAGCGCGCCGACCGTGTCGTTGGCGGCCTTGACGGGCAGCACGAGCGCCACGTCGGCGGCGTCGGCCGGGCGCTGGGCGAGCAGTCGGCTCACCTCGATGGTGGCGGGTGAGCCCTCGGCGACCAGCTCGGCGAACGTGTCGGGCGAGACTCCGACAGCCGTCGGGTCGACGCCGCTGGCGCCGGTCAGGGCGAGCCGCCCGGCGGAGTCGGCCAGGTAGATCAGCGCGAACGGCACGTCGGCGGAGTGCCGGGCGAGCACGTCGGCGGCGGTGCGACCCAGCTCGCCCGCGGTGCTCATGTCGGCCAGCTCGGCGCCCAGTTCCGACAACGCCCGCAGCCGGCGTTCACCGACCACCCGCCCGGTGGTCTCGTTGACGATGCAGTAGACGCCGCTGACCGAGCCGTCGGCACCCCGGATGGGGTCGTAGGAGACGTCGAAGTAGGTCTGCTCGACGAAACCGGAACGGTCCAGCAGGAAGGGGTGGTTCTCGCCACGGTAGGAGAGCCCGGTGCGCCGGACCCCGTCGAGCAGCGGGCCGAGGACGTCCCAGGTCTCGGCCCAGTGGTGTCGGGCCGGCTGGCCGAGCACCTGCGGGTGCTTGCTGCCGATGGTCGGCCGGTAGGCGTCGTTGTAGAAGGCGAGCTGGTCGTCGCCCCAGAACATGACGATCTGCGAGCTGGAGGAGAGCATCATGGCGATCGCGCTGGAGAGCGCCACCGGCCAGCCGGACGGCCCGCCCAGCGGTGCGGTGGACCAGTCGAAGGCGCGGAGCCGCTCGCCCAGCTCACCGCCGCCGGCGAAGGCGGCGGCCAGGTGTGGGGGGATCTCGTGGACGTACGCGTTGGGATACCCCGCGTCCGCACCCCCCTGGGCCGAGCTCATGCAGCCTCCCCGCTTCGGCTGTACCCCGCAGCCGTTGATCTTCGCGCGCCGTGCTCCGACTTGTACCCCGGCGGACCAGCAACGTAACGCATGACGACCCGTGGACGCTGGTTACCTGTGCCGCACTCGTCGCGGACCCGACGGCGCGGGGGTGGACGCCGGCCCGGGCAGCCGCCGAGGGGCGCTCTGACCTGTCAGAAGACCGGCAGTCCGTCGATGCTCGCGGCGTTCCTGGTGGCCCGGTAGGTCACCAGATCATCGGCCGTACGACGGGAGTGTGAGGTAACCAACAGGTCACGCTCCGCGCGGTAGTCCATCAGCGGCACCGCATAACCGCAGGAGTCGCTGACCCGCTCGACCTCGACGGTGATCACGGCCCGTACGGCGTGCACGTCCGGCGGCGCGGGGAACTCGGCGAGCCGGTCGGCGAAGGCCGCCTCGGTCACCGCGACGCTGCTGCCCCGGCCGTGCAGGCGCACGATCTTCGGCGGCCCGTCGAACGCGCAGAACATCAGCGTGATGCGGCCGTTGTCGCGCAGGTGGGCGATGGTCTCCGCGCCGCTGCCGTGGTAATCCAGATAGGCCACCCGATGCGGGCCGAGGATCACGAAGGTGCCGGTCATACCCTTCGGCGAGACATTGACGTGCCCCTCGGAACCGGACGGCGCGGTGGCCACGAAGAAGACCGGCTGGGCGGCGATGAACTCCCGTAGGCGACCGTCGATCTCCGGATAGACCTTGCCCATGCGGCGATTCTCCCACCGCACCCGGCGCCCGACGGGAGCGACCTGCGTCACACAGCCGGCGGCCCCGCCACACGTACGCCCTCGCGGCCGGCATCGACCGGCGGGCCGGACGCTCGCCGGCGGGCGGCCGCGACCAGCGCCGCGATCGGGCGCGGATCCGGCTCGTTCTCCGGATGCCACTGCACCCCGAGCACGAACGACCGGCCCGGGTCCTCGATCGCCTCGATCACGCCGTCCGCCGCCCAGCCGGTGACCGCGAGCCGCCCCGGGGTGGCGACCGCCTGATGGTGGTACGAGTTGACCCGATCCACCCCGGCCAGCGTCCGCGCCGCCAGGCTCCCCGGCGCGAACCGCACCTGATGGGTGCCGTAGACCCCCGGGGCCGGACGGTGCGCATCCGTTCCGATCACGTCGGGCAGGTGCTGGTGCAGGGTGCCTCCACAGGCCACGGCGAGCAGCTGCATTCCCCGACAGACACCCAGCACCGGCAGGTCGACGGCGAGCGCCGCCGTCAGCAGGGTCAGCTCACCGGCGTCCCGGTCCGGCCGGTCCTCGGTCCGCGGGTGCGGCCGCTGGCCGTACCGGCCCGGACCGACGTCGGCGCCCCCGGCCAGCAGAAGCCCGTCGAGGACCGCGAGCACGTCGCCGTCGGAGTCGTCCGGGGGCAGCACGACCGCCCGGCCACCGGCGGCGGTGACCGCCCGCACGTACGCCTCGGGCACCAGCACCGCCCGCACGCCGCGCCAGACGGCCCAGTCGGCGGGCTCGACGTACGCGCTGATCCCGATCAGCGGCCGACTCATAGAGGGGTGACGTACGCGCCGGTGATGCCCCCGTCGACCACGAACTGCGCGGCGGTCATGAACGAGGCGTCGTCGCTGGCCAGGAACGCCACCGCGGCGGCGATCTCCTCGGGCTGCCCGAATCGGCCCATCGGCACGTGCACGAGCCGGCGGGCGGCCCGCTCCGGGTCGGCGGCGAACAGCTCCAGCAGCAGCGGGGTGGCCACCGGGCCGGGACACAGCGCGTTGACCCGGATGCCCTCGCGGGCGAACTGCACGCCCAGCTCCCGGGTCATCGCCAGCACGCCGCCCTTGCTCGCCGTGTACGCGATCTGCGACGTCGCCGCGCCCATCAGCGCCACGAACGAGGCGGTGTTGATGATCGACCCCTTGCCCTGGCGGCGCATGTGCGGAATCGCGTACTTGCAGCACAGGTAGACGCTCGTGGTGTTGACCCGCAGCACCCGCTCCCAGGCGTCCAGGCCGGTGTCCAGGATGGAGTCGTCGTCCGGCGGGGAGATGCCCGCGTTGTTGAACGCGATGTCGACCCGGCCGTGCCGCTCGGCCACCCCGTCGAACAGGTCGCGGACCGCCGACTCGTCGGCCACGTCGGTGGCCACGAACTCGCCGCCGCACTCCTCGGCCGCCTTCGTGCCGGCCTGCGCGTCGATGTCCACGCAGACCACCCGGGCCCCCTCGGCGGCGAACCGCCGGACCGTTGCCAATCCGATCCCGCTGCCCGCTCCGGTGACCACCGCCACCCGGTCCTGCAACCGACCCTGCACTGGCGTCACTCCTCTGTCGCGATGAACACGTTCTTGACGTCGGTGAAGGAGTGCAGCGCGTCCGGGCCCAGCTCGCGGCCGAGCCCGGAGCGCTTCATCCCACCGAACGGGGTCCAGTAGCGCACCGAGGAGTGCGAGTTGACGCTGAGGTTGCCCGCGTCGACGGCGCGGGCCATCCGCAGCGCGCGGCCGACGTCGCGGGTCCAGATCGAGCCGGAGAGGCCGTACTCGGTGTCGTTGGCGAGACGCACCGCGTCGGCCTCGTCGTCGAACGGCAGCACCGACACGACCGGGCCGAAGATCTCCTCCCGCCAGTGCCGGTCCGCCGGCGAGTCGGCCAGCAGCACGGTCGGGGCGTGCCAGAAGCCGGGGCCGTCGGGGCACGAGCCGGTGAACGCGACCGTCGCCCCGGCCAGGTAGCCGGCGACCCGCTCCCGCTGGGCCGCCGAGATCAGCGGACCCATCTCCGCGGTGTCCCGGGAGGGGTCCTCCACACGTACCGCGCGAACGGCCGGTTCGAGCAGTTCCAGGAACCTGTCGTACACCTGGCGTTGGACCAGGATCCGCGACCGTGCGCAGCAGTCCTGGCCGGCGTTGTCGAAGACCGCGCCGGGCGCGGTCGCGGCGGCGCGTTCCAGGTCGGCGTCGGCGAACACGATGTTGGCGCTCTTGCCGCCCAGCTCCAGGGTGAGGCGCTTCACCTGGGCGGCGCAGCCGGCGGCGATGCGCGTGCCGACCTCGGTGGAGCCGGTGAAGCAGATCTTGCGGACCGCCGGGTGGCTGACGAACCGCTCCCCCACCACCGCGCCCTCGCCCGGAAGCACTGTGAACACGCCGTCGGGCAGACCGGCCTCGCGGGCCAGCTCGGCCAGGCGCAGCGCGGTGAGCGGGGTCAGCTCGGCGGGCTTGAGCACCACTGTGTTGCCGGCGGCGAGGGCCGGGGCGAAACCCCAGGCGGCGATCGGCATCGGGAAGTTCCACGGCACGATCACGCCTACCACGCCGAGCGGCTCGTGGAAGGTGACATCCAGGCCGCCGGGCACGGGGATCTGCCGCCCGGTCAACCGCTCCGGCGCTCCGGCGTAGTAGTCCAGGACGTCACGGACGTTGCCGGCCTCCCAGCGGGCGTTGCCGATGGTGTGCCCGGAGTTGCGCACCTCCAGCGCTGCCAACTCGTCGAGGTGCGCGTCGACGACGGCGGCGAACCGCCGCAGCAGCCGGCCCCGGTCCCCCGGCGCCAGGGCCCGCCACGACTCGTTGGCGGAGGCGGCCCGGGAGACCGCCGCGTCGACATCGGCCACCGAGGCACCCGGCACGTCCCGGAACCCCTCCCCGGACGCCGGGTCCACGACGAGAGTCACGCCCACCACCCCAGCCCGTCAGAGGCGTTCGAAGCCACGGGTCAGCTCCCAGTCCGTCACCGCGGCGTCGAAGGCCGCCAACTCCACCCTCGCCTGGTTGGCGTAGTGGGCCACCACCTCGTCGCCGAACGCCTCGCGGGCCACCGTGGAGCCCTCCCAGAGGGCCAGGGCGTCCCGCAGCGTGCCGGGTACGCGCTCGGCCTCCGGGTCGTCGTACGCGTTGCCTGTGCACTCGCCGCCCAACTCCAAGCCCTTGTCGATGCCGTGCAGCGCGCCCGCGACCAGCCCGGCGATCGCCAGGTACGGGTTGACGTCGGCCCCGGGCACCCGGTTCTCCACCCGCATGCCCTGCCCGTGGCCCACCACCCGCAGGGCGCAGGTGCGGTTGTCCACCCCCCAGCGCAGCGCCGTCGGCGCGAACGAGCCCGGCTGGTAGCGCTTGTACGAGTTGATGTTCGGCGCGAAGAGCAGACTGAACTCACGCATGGTGGCGAGCAGCCCGGCGAGCACCCGCTGCCCGGTCTCCGACAGGTGCGCCGGCCCGTCGCCCAGCATCGCCGAGCGACCGTCGGGGCCCCGCAGCGAGAAGTGGATGTGGCAGGAGTTGCCCTCCCGCTCGTTCGGCTTGGCCATGAAGGTGATCGCCATGCCCTCCTGGGCGGCGATCTCCTTGGCCCCGTTCTTGTAGATCACGTGGTGGTCGGCGCAGGCGACGGCCTCGTCGTAGCGGAAGGCGATCTCGTGCTGGCCGAGGTTGCACTCACCCTTGGCGCTCTCCGGCGTGAGCCCCGCGCCGGCCATCTCGGTGCGGATCCGGCGCAGCAGCGGCTCCACCCGGGCGGTGCCGAGCAGCGAGTAGTCCACGTTGTACTGATTTGCCGGAGTGAGGTCGCGGTAGCCGCGCCGCCAGGCATCCTCGTACGAGTCGCGGAACAGCACGAACTCCAGCTCGGTGCCCGCGTACGCGGTCAGCCCGTGTTCGGCCAGCCGGTCCAGTTGCCGGCGCAGGATCTGCCGGGGTGAGGCGACCACGTCGCCGGAGCCGTCCAGCCAGGTCAGGTCGGCCAGCAGCAGCGCCGAGCCGGGCTGCCAGGGCACCCGGCGCAGCGTGGCGAAGTCCGGGACCATCGCGAAGTCGCCGTAGCCGCGCTCCCAGCTCGACATCGCATACCCGTCGACGGTGTTCATGTCGACGTCCACGGCCAGCAGGTAGTTGCAACCCTCGCTGCCGTTGGCCACCACCTGGTCGAGGAAGAACGGTGCGTGGAACCGTTTGCCCTGCAGGCGGCCCTGCATGTCGACAAGGGCCAGCACGACGGTGTCGATCTCGCCGTCGTTGATGGCGACCCGCAGTTGTTCCAGCGTGAGCGGAGCTTTCGTCATTCGCGGGCCTCCATCACCAAGGTCTACTGGCAAACCGGATCACCGTCAATGCCCCCGATGGAGACGGTGGCAAACCCGGCGGGACGGGCGCGGCGCCCGCCCCACCGGGTCGGCGTCAGGCCGGACCGTCGACAGGTGCCGGGTCGGCCGCAGGCGCGGGTTCCTCGACGGTACGGACGGGGCCGGCGAACCACTTCCGTGCCGAGGCGTACCACCAGACGGCGACCACCAGCAGCACCCCGCCCACGGCGAGCGGCGCGTAGTTCACCGCCGACCAGGTGAAGTCGTCGTTGCCGGGCACCCCGGCCGGCACGATCGGCAGGACGAAGTACACCGTGATGACCGCGATCTCGATGACCGCGATCCAGCCGAGCAGCCTGTACTTCCGGCCCAGCGTCCACGGGCCGGGCACGAACCGGTCGCCGAGGCGCAGCCGCAGCGCGATCGGGATGAGGAAGGACAGGTAGAGGCCGATGACCGCGACGGAGACCACCGCGTAGAAGGCGACCGGGATGCCCGCCGAACTCTCGTAGAGCGCCGGCAGGGTCAGCACCAGCCCGGCGATCGTGGTGCCGATGATCGCATTGACCGGGGTGCCGTTGCGGTTCACCCTCGACCAGAGCCGCCAGCCCGGCACGGCGCGATCCCGGCTGAAGGCGTACGCCATTCGGCTCATCGAGGTGATGCAGCTCATCCCGCAGAAGAACTGCCCGATCGTGGAGATGATGATGACGACCTTGAAGAAGACCGGGGTCAGCGCGGACTCGAAGATGGCGCCGGAGAAGCCGCCGGCGGCGTTGACCGCCTCGACGTCGGTGGCCGCGAACAGGAACGCCAGCAGCAGGATCCAACCGCCGATCGCCGAGTAGAAGATCGACTGCCAGAGCCCGCGCGCGGCGGCCTGCGAGGCGCCCCGGGTCTCCTCGGAGACGTGCGCGCAGGCGTCGAAGCCGGTGATCGTGTACTGGGTGAGCAGGAAACCCAGCGGCAGCACGTAGAACCAGAACGTCAGCCCGCCGGTGTCCCCGTCGCCGAAGCCCGAGTTGTTGAACCGCTCGGTGAACACGAACTGGAAGCTCTGGTGGTCGTCCGGCACGAACACCAGGATGGCCACCACGACGGCCGCGCCGGCCACGTGCCACCAGACCGAGACGTTCTGGAGTACGTCGATGATCCGGTGCCCGAAGATGTTGATGAGCCCGTGCAGCGCCAGAATGATCACGAAGAGCACGAACGCCTGACGGAGCGTCCCGGCCCAGCCGTCGAAGAGCGCCGACAGGGTGAGGTTGAGGAATGTCGCGCAGCCGTAGTCGACCGAGGCGGTGACCGCGACCAGGCCGATCAGGTTCAACCAGCCGGTGAACCAGCCGTGCACCGGGCGGCCCATCGTCGCCGCCCACCAGTAGATCCCACCCGCCGTGGGGTACGCCGACACCAGTTCGGCCATGCAGAACCCGATGATCAGGATGAACAGTGAGATCAGCGGCCAGCCCCAGGAGATGGCGACCGGCCCGCCGTTGTTCCACGCCTGGCCGAAGGTGGTGAAGCAGCCGGCCAGGATCGAGATGATGGAGAACGAGATGGCGAAGTTGGAGAAGCCGCTCCACTTGCGGCGCAGCTCCTGCTTGTAGCCGAGTTCGGCGAGTCGTCGGGCGTCGTCGTCGATCGGTTGCTCTGCGGTCGGCACGGGCGTCGTGGCCACTGCACACCTCCCTGAGGTGGTTCCGCTGGCGAGTGCGCAAAGTGTCGTCCCGGTCGATCAGGGCGGTCAATACGTCCGAGGCTCCGGGGCGCAAATCCCATTGCCGCACCACGCCCTGCGAACGCATGCTGTATCCCGTGGCCAGGCCCGATCGCGACGGGCCGACGCCGGGCACTCGGACCGCCCGGCACCGCGGCGGCGCGGGGCAACCTCTCTCTCACGTACGGCGTGCCCCGCCGTACCCCACAAAGCCCCGCGCCGCCCACTCACGCCCTCCGCGTCAGGTGAGAAGGAGGCCGCCTACCCAGAGGGCGCCGATGGTCAGGCCGGCCAGGAACTCCACAAGCATGGACAGGCCGGCCGCCTTCAGCGCCTGCACGGTGGACGGCCAGGCGAGCCGGTTGCTGCCCAGCCGCAGCCGCTCCGCCGCCCACACTCCCGCGACGAAGCCCAGCAGCAGACCGATCACGGGGATCACGAAGAACCCGACCAGGCCGAGCGCGCCCCCGGCCAGCAGCGACGACGTCGGCACACCTGTGCGCTTGAGGTTCCTCCCCGGCCAGAGGTACTTCACGACGATGCCTCCGACCGCGACCAGCGTGGCGGCGGCGAACACCGCCCAGCCGCCCGGGCCGGCGCCGCCGAAGATCGCCCAGACCAGTACGCCGCCCCAGCACAGCGGCAGCGCCGGCAGGCCGGGTACGACCACGCCGGCCAACCCGGCCAGGATGGCCAGCGCGGCCACCACGGTCACCACCGTCTGCGAGTCGTCCACGCTCACGCCGCCGCCCTCCGTCGCCACCACTCGGACCGGTTCGATCCACCGCTCACGCCACCACCCCGCCGCGCCACCGAGCGGCAGCCACCTGTGCGCGCATCAGGCCGTCGTCCGCCGCAGCCGGGCGGTGATCTCCTCGACCGGCGCGGGTGCGCCGAAGTACCGCCCCTGCCCGGTGTCGCAGCGCAGCGCCCGCAGCCGCTCGGCCTGCACCGGGGTCTCCACCGCCTCGGCGGTGACCCACAGCTCCAGCGCGTGCGCCAACCGGACCAACGCGTCGACGATCCGCTCGTCGCGGTGGTCCGCCACCGAGTCCGTCCCGTCGGCGCGGATGCCCTCGACGAACGGGCCGGCCAGCTTCAGGCAGTGGATCGGCAGCCGCCGCAGGTACGCGAGGTTGGAGTACCCGGTGCCGAAGTCGTCGACCGCCAGCCGGACGCCCAGCGCCGCGAGCCGGTGCAGACTACGCAGCGGCTCCCCCGCGCTGCCCATCACGGCGCTCTCGGTCAGCTCCAGTTGCAACAGCTCCGCCGGCAGGCCGCTGGTGGCCAGCGCGTCGGCCACCGTCGCGACGATCGCCGGGTCGTCGGCCTGCCGGGCGGCCATGTTGACGCTCACCACCAGGCGGGCCTCGGGGAACTCCCGCCGCCAGCGTTCGGCGTCGTGGCAGGCCCGCCGCAACACCCACTCGCCGAGCCGGACGATCAGGCCGGTCTCCTCGGCGAGGCCGATGAACCGGTCCGGGCCGATCAGACCCAGCTCCGGGTGCTCCCAGCGGACCAGCGCCTCCACCGCGAGCATCGTGCCCTCCAGCAGCGACACGATCGGCTGGTAGTGCAGCACGAACTCGCCCCGGTCCAGAGCGGCCGGCAGCCCGGCGACCAGCGCCGACCGGGCGATGTCGCGGGCGCTGCGCTCCGGGTCGTACACCGCCCATCGGCCACGGCCCGCCGCCTTTGCCCAGTAGAGCGTCGTGTCGGCGGCCTTCATCAGCTCCGACGCGGTGGTCTCCGCGGCCGGACAGTCCACGATGCCCACGCTGGCGGACACCGCCAACTGCTGGTCGCCGAGGTGCACCGGCGCGGCGACGGCGGCCAGCGCGGCCTCCGCCACGGCCACCGCGTCGTCGACGTCGTCGCCGCCGTCGACGAGGATGACGAACTCGTCGCCGCCCATCCGGGCGACCAGGTGGCCGTGGTCGGCCACGCACTCGGCGAGCCGCCGGCCGATCGCCACCAACAGCCGGTCGCCGAGGTCGTGGCCGAGGCTGTCGTTGATCGCCTTGAAGCCGTCCAGGTCGAGGAAGCACACCCCCACCCGCTGACCGGGCCCTGCGGTGTCGAAGAGCCGGCCCAGCGTCTCGAAGAACAACGTCCGGTTGGGCAGCCCGGTCAGCGGGTCGTGCAGAGCCTGGAAGCGCAGCCGCTGCTGGAGTTCGTACCGCTCGGTGATGTCCTCGATCATGGCGACGGTGAACCGGGGTCGTCCGTCGTCGTACCGGATCAACGAGACGGCCAGGTCCGTCCAGACGACGCTGCCGTCCTTGCGGTGGTAGCGCTTCTCCACCCGGGTCGAGTCCTGCTTGCCCTCAATCAGCTCCTGGTACAGCTCCCACATGCCGGCGGCGTCATCGACGTGGAACAGCGCCGCCACGTTCATCTCGCACAGCTCCTCGATCGAGTAGCCGAGCATGTCGGCGAACGCCGCGTTGACGTCGATGATCTGACCGTCCACCCCGGCGATGCCGATCCCGATCGCCGCGCCCGTGAAGACCGCCCGGAACCGCGCCTCACTGTCGCGCAGCGCCTGCTCGACCTCGTCGCGCGCCTGCCAGGCCGAGCGGGCGATGCGCTCCTGCTGGCTGAAGGTGCGGTCGCGCAGCGCACGGGCGAACCCGGCGGCCAACCCGCCCTGCACCGCGGCGATCCGCTCGGCCACGTCGGCCGGCCGGTCGCCGGTCGCCAGGACCCGAGCGGGGAACTCGTCGCCGAGCGCGCGCAGCGACCACTCCAGCGCCCGAGGGTCGGTCAGGTGCGCCTCCACCAGCGCCCGTCCGACCTCCTCGGCGGGACGGGCGCTGAACGGCTCGGCTCGTACCGCCTGGGCCAGCCGGACGGTGTGCAGCAGCAACAGCCGCTCCGTCTCGGCCGCGCTGAGCGGCACGAACCCGATGCGGCGTACGGCGCGGGCCCAGTCGGCGGCGTAGACCTGGGCGCCGCCCCGGCGGACGTCGACCCCGGTGGGGTCCGGGACGGCGGCCACCGCGATCAGCCGGCGGGCTGGTCGTACCGGGCCACGCCCCCAAAGGCGCCGAACCGCTCGGGGTGCTCATCCACGTCGGCACGCGAGTCGGGACGCCACAGCGGCATGTGCACCACGCCCGGTTCGAGAACGGTCCAGTCACCGAAGAAGCCGGTGACCTGCGCGCGGGAGCGCAGGGTGATCTCGGTGGCGGTCCGGGCGGAGAGGCGCTGGGCGTCCAGCATCTCCTGCGGCTGGTCCTCGAAGGTCGAGTGCGAGATGACCAGGAAGCTGCCCGGCGCGGCGGCGGCCCGCAGGGTGGACAGGATCTCCTCGGGACCGTCGGCGTCCGGGATGAAGTGCACGACCCCGGCCAGCAGGATGCCCATCGGCCGACCGAAGTCGATCAGCCCGAGCCGCCGGGTCTCCCGCAGGATCCGCTCCGGTTCGCGCAGGTCTGCGTGGATCACCCCGGTCAGGTCGTTGCCGGCGAGCAGTTCCCGGCTGTGCGCGACGGCCACCGGGTCGATGTCGACGTAGACCACCCGCGCCTTCGGGTTCGCCGCCTGGGCCACCTCGTGCACGTTGCCCACTGTCGGGATGCCGGAGCCGATGTCGAGGAACTGGTCGATGCCGGCGTCGAGCAGCACCCGGACGGCCCGGCGCAGGAACTCCCGGCCGGAGCGCATGGTGGCGGCGAGATTCGGGGTCATGCTGGCGATCTGCTCGGCCAACTGCCTGTCGACCTCGAAGTTGTGCGCCCCGCCCAGGAAGTAGTCGTACACCCGGGCCGCGCTCGGCCTGGTCAGATCAATCTCGGTCGGCAATGCGTCCGGCATCGGTGTGCTCCCCCAGTTCGTCGCCGTCGCGCGAGGCGGCACCGGCGTCGACGGGCGCGCACGACCGCCGGCCGACCCCGCGGGTCGTGTGGTGTGGACCACTCTAGGCCGCCGACTCCCACGGACGGGAGATTCCTTCATGCAACTTTCCGCGCTCAGGCGGCCGACTCCAGCAGCAGCGAGATGCCCTGCCCGACGCCGATGCACATGGTGGCGAGAGCCCGACGACCGCCGCGGCGGCGCAACTCGAGGGCGGCGGTCAGCGCCAGCCGCGCGCCGCTGGCGCCCAGCGGGTGCCCGAGCGCGATCGCGCCACCGTTCGGGTTGACGTGTTCGGCGTCGACAGGCATCCCCAGCTCGCGCAGCACCGCCACGGACTGCGCGGCGAACGCCTCGTTCAGCTCGATCACGTCCACAGCGCCCAGCTCGACGCCGACCCGGTCGAGCAGCTTGCGGGTGGCCGGCACCGGGCCGATGCCCATGATCCGCGGCGGTACGCCTGCCGTCGCCGCGCCACGGACGCGGGCCAGCGGGGTGAGGCCGTACCGCTGCACCGCCGCCTCGCTGGCCACCAGCAACGCGACCGCGCCGTCGTTGACGCCCGAGGAGTTGCCGGCGGTCACCGTGCCGCCGTCGCGAAACGGGGTGGGCAGCGCGGCCAGCTTCGCAAGCGACGTCTCCCGAGGGTGCTCGTCGACCTCGACCAGTCGGGTCTCCCGCCGACCGGCCGGCACGGACACGGCCACGATCTCCTCGGCGAACCGGCCGTCGGCCTGCGCCTTGGCGGCGCGCTGCTGCGAGCGGTACGCGAAGGCGTCCTGCTCGGCCCGGTCGACGCCGTACTCGGCGGCCACGTTCTCCGCCGTCTCCGGCATCGAGTCGACCCCCCACCCGTCGCGCATGAGCGGGTTGACCAGCCGCCAGCCGAGGGTCGTGTCGTACATCTCGGCAGCGCGGGAGTATGCCGAGGTCGCCTTCGGCACGACGAACGGCGCCCGGCTCATGCTCTCCACCCCACCGGCGACCACCAGGTCCGCCTCGCCGGCCACGATGGAGCGGGCGGCGGTGGCGAGGGCGTCCAGGCCGGAGCCGCAGAGCCTGTTGACGGTGCTGCCCGGCACCTCCTCGGGCAGGCCGGCGAGCAGCGCCGCCATCCGGGCCACGTTGCGGTTGTCCTCGCCGGCCTGGTTGGCGCAGCCGAGCACGACGTCGTCGACGCGGGCCCAGTCCACCGACGGGTGCCGGGCGACCAGCTCGCGGATCACGTGCGCGGCCAGGTCGTCGGGACGGACGCCGGCCAACGCGCCGGCGTACCGGCCGATGGGGGTACGGACACCGGCCACCAGGTATGCCACGGTCATCGCGAGTCCTTCGGGGGTGGGAAGGGCGGGGGTGGGGGCGTCCACCGGGTCGCGGAGGACTCCCCGGCGGCCAGGATATCCGCGCGCGCAGCGGATAGGTTGGCGGCATGTCCCGGGCCCAGTTCAGCGCAGAGACCAGCCGTGGTGGCGCGTTCGTCCGCCAGCCCAACCGGTTCACCGGTCGGGTCACCGCCGATTCGACCTCCCCGCCGGGTGGCGGCCCGGACGAGCAGGGCCGCTGGCCGCTGGAGGCCGGCCGGTACCGGCTGATCTGGTGCCGCGCCTGCCCGTGGGCGCACCGGGCGAGGATCGTGCGTGGCCTGCTCGGGCTGGACGACGCGATCTCGCTGGGCACCGTCGACCCGATCCGGGACGAGCGGGGCTGGGCGTTCGCCCTCGACCCGGACGGCTTCGACCCGGTCCTCGGTGTCAGCTTCCTCTCCGAGGCGTACCTGGCCACCGATGAGGACTACACCGGCCGGGTGACCGTGCCGGCGCTCGTCGACTCGCTCACCGGCCGGGTGGTCACCAACGACTACCCGCAGCTCACCCTCGACTTCTCCACGCAGTGGCGGTCCCTGCACGCGCCCGGCGCACCGGACCTGTACCCGGTCGCGCTGCGCCCGGAGATGGACGCGTTGATGGCCGAGATCCACCGCGACGTCAACAACGGCGTCTACCAGTGCGGATTCGCCACCTCCCAGGAGGCGTACGACGAGGCGTTCCGGGCGCTCTTCGCCCGACTGGACGCGCTGTCCGAACGGCTGGCCGGGCAGCGGTACCTGCTGGGCGACGCGATCACCGAGGCCGACGTGCGGCTGTTCACCACGCTTGTGCGCTTCGACGCCGCGTACCACGGGCACTTCAAGTGCAACCGCAGCAAGCTGACCGAGATGCCGGTGCTCTGGGCGTACGCCCGGGACCTGTTCCAGACCCCGGGCTTCGGCGAGACGGTGGACTTCGACCACATCAAGCGGCACTACTACGGCACCCACCGGCAGATCAACCCGACAGGCATCGTGCCGCTGGGGCCCGACGAGTCCGGTTGGACGACGCCGCACGGGCGTGGCTGACCGGGGGCGGGCGGGCACCGCGACGGCACCCGCGGCCCGCGGGGACGTCGCCCGCCGGGTCGCCGGGTCCGCCGCCGCCGGCTGCGCGGTGGCCGGCGCGGTCGCGGTGACGGTCGCGGTCGTCGCCGGTCCCGGTCCGGGTCTCACCGGGTACGTGAGCGAGGCGGGCATCGCCGGCAGCGCGCACGCCGTGGCGTACCGCATCGGGGTTCTCGCCCTGGCCGGCGCGTTGCTGCTGATCGCCGCGGCGCTGCCCCCCGGCGTGCGGGTCGCGCCGGCGCTGCTCGCCACCGGCGCGGTGCTCACCGCGGTGTCCGGTGCGGTGACCTGCTCCGCCGGTTGCCCACTGCCGCCGTTCGAGCGGACCACGGTGGCCGACCTCGTGCACGGGGGCGCGAGCATCGCGGCGACGGCGGCGGTGGTCCTCGCCATGGTCGCGCTGGCCGTGTCCGGGCCGGCCGGGGCGATGGTCCGCCGGTTGGCGGCCGGCACGGCCACGCTCGCCCTGCCGCTGTGCGCGACGGTCGGGGTGGCCATGCTCGTGGTCGGCCGGGGCGCCCTGGTCGGCGTCGTGGAGCGGCTGGTTCTCGGGCTCGCGGTGCTGTGGGGCGTGGCCACCGGAACGGCACTGGCCCTGGCCCGCCGCCACCGGGGCTTGTAAGGGGCATCACGATTCGCGTGCCTTGCAGATCACGCCGATCGGCGTATCGTCGACTGGCGATGACCAATGTCTGGGGCCTCACCGTCCGCCTGTATGTCGATCTCCGACTGCAGGCCAGCGGCATCTGTCCGGCGTAGCCGTCCTCCACACGCCTACCCCGACCGAACCCGACAATTGGACATCTCATGCCCTTCGGCCTGCGCAAAATTCCGTTCTCCGTGCAGATCCTCCTCGGCCTCGTGCTCGGCGTCGCGCTCGGTTTCGTTGCCCGCAGCAACGACGTGAGCTGGCTGACCAGCACCCTGCACACCATCGGCTCCCTCTTCGTCCAGCTGCTCAAGCTGGCCGTGCCGCCGCTGGTCTTCACCGCCATCGTGGTCAGCGTGGTCAGCCTGCGCGGCGTGGCCAACGCCGCCCGGCTCGCCCTGAAGACCCTCATGTGGTTCGGCATCACCGCGCTGATCGCCGTGAGCATCGGCATCGGCCTCGGCCTGCTCGTCGACCCGGGCAAGGGCGTGACCCTCGACCTGGGCGGCGCTGCGGCGCCCAAGAAGACCGGCTCCTGGACCGACTTCCTCACCGGCATCGTGCCCACCAACCCGGTCGGCGCGTTCGTCGAGGGCAACGTCCTGCAGATCGTCTTCCTCGCCGTGGTCATCGGGGCCGCCGCCCTGCTGGTCGGCGAGGCCGCCGAACCGTTCGTGGCGCTCAACCGCTCGCTGCTGGAAATCGTGCAGAAGGCCCTGTGGTGGGTCATCCGGCTCGCCCCGATCGGCACCCTCGGCCTCATCGGCAACGCCGTCGCCTCGTACGGCTGGGACCTGCTGGCCCCTCTCGCGAAGTTCACCACCGCCGTGTACGTCGGCTGCGCGATCGTGCTGTTCGTGGTCTACCCGCTGGTGCTGATCCTCGCCGGCCGGCTCAACCCGCTGCGCTTCTTCGCCGGCGCCTGGCCGGCGATCGAGCTGGGCTTCGTGTCCCGATCCTCGGTGGGCACCATGCCGGTGACCCAGCGCTCCGTCGAGCGGCTCGGCGTCCCCCGCGAGTACGCCTCGTTCGCGGTGCCCTTCGGCGCCACCACGAAGATGGACGGCTGCGCCGCGATCTACCCGGCCCTCGCCGCGATCTTCGTGGCGCAGGTGTTCGGCGTGCACCTGGGCGTCGGCGACTACCTGCTGATCGCCTTCGTCTCGGTGGTCGGCTCGGCGGCCACCGCCGGTCTGACCGGCGCGATCGTCATGCTCACCCTGACCCTCAGCACGCTGGGTCTGCCGCTGGCCGGCGCCGGTCTGCTGCTCGCCATCGACCCGATCCTGGACATGATCCGCACCGCCACCAACGTGGCCGGGCAGGCCCTCGTGCCGACCGTGGTGGCCGCCCGGGAGGGCACCCTCGACAGGGCCGCGTACGAGTCCGCAGGCCGGCGGGACCTGACCGAGCCGGAGCCGGTCGCCGAGACCCGGCCCGAGCTGAGCCCCGTCCCCGCCTGACCAGTTCACCCGCACGGCGACGGACCCCTCTCCGGGGGTCCGTCGCCGTTTCGGAGAGGATGACGCCATGAGCTCCCTGTTCACACCCCTGGCCCTGCGCGGGGTCACCCTGCCCAACCGGATCGCCATGGCGCCGATGTGCCAGTACTCGGCCGGCCCCGACGGCCTGCCCACCGACTGGCACCTCACCCACCTCGGCACCCGCGCGGTCGGCGGGGCCGGGTTGGTGCTGACCGAGGCGACGGCAGTACTCCCCGAGGGCCGGATCTCACCGCAGGACACCGGGCTGTGGTCCGACGCGCACGTGGACGCCTGGCGACCGGTTACCGCGTTCGTCGCCGCCCACGGCGCCGTACCGGCCGTCCAGCTCGCGCACGCCGGTTTCAAGGCCTCCACCTACCGGCCGTGGGCCTCGGCGCGCGGCGGAGTGCCGGACGCCGAGGGCGGCTGGACGCCTGTCGCCCCCGGGTCGGAGCCGTTCACCCCCGGCTACCGGACGCCTACCGCCCTCGACGCGGCGGGCATCGCCGGCGTGGTCGACGCGTTCGCCACCGCCGCCGAGCGGGCCCTCGCCGCCGGCTTCGCCGCCGTGGAGATCCACGCCGCGCACGGCTACCTGCTCAACGAGTTCCTGTCGCCGCTCACCAACCACCGCACCGACGCCTACGGCGGCGACCGGGCCGCCCGGATGCGGCTCACCCTGGAGGTCGCCCGCGCGGTGCGCGCCGCGGTCGGCGAGAGCGTGCCCGTGCTCACCCGGATCTCCGCGACCGACTGGGCCGAGGGCGGCTGGACGGTCGAGGACAGCGTCGTGCTCGCCGGCGAGCTGGCCGGCGTCGGCGTCGACCTGGTCGACGCCTCCTCCGGCGGTGTCAGCACCGACCAGCGCATCCCGCTCGGCCCCGGCTACCAGGTGCCGCTGGCCGCCCAGATCCGCCGCGAGGCGGGCGTGCCGACCGGCGCGGTCGGCCTGATCGTCGAGCCGGAGCACGCCGAGCAGATCGTCGCCAGCGGCGAGGCCGACCTGGTGCTGCTCGGCCGGGAGCTGCTGCGCGACCCGTACTGGCCGCGTCGCGCCGCCGCGAAGCTCGGCGTCGCGTACACCGGACCCGCCCAGTACGCCCGCGCCTGGTGACCTACGCCGGTCGGGCGGCTGCCGTCACCGGCAGCCGCCCGACCGTCAGCCGGCCAGGTGCGACCAGTCGCCCTCCAGCTCCCGCCAGGTGCCCTGCGCCGCCACCGTCCCGGCGTGCAACACCACCACGTGGTCGGCGCGGACCAGCGCGGCACGCTTCGCGGTCGACCCGACCACTGTCACCCCGTGCGCCCGCAGCGCCCGCCACAGCGCCAGCTCGGTGGTGACGTCCAGCGCCGACGACACATCGTCGGCGACAAGCAGTTCGGTACGCGGTGCCAGCGCCCGGGCCAGCGCCAGCCGCTGCAGCTGGCCGCCGGAGAGCCGGGTGCCCTTGTGCCCGATGAGCAGACCCAGTCCCCCGCCGGCGGCGGCCAGGTCGTGGTCGAGCTGGGCGGTGCTGACCGCGCCTGCCGCGTCCACCTGGTGGCCGAGCGCGATGTTGTCGGCCACCGTGCCGGACAGCACCCGGGGCAACTGGCCGACGTAGCCGACCTGGTTGGGGCGCAGGAACAGCTCGGGCTCGGTGACCGGATCGCCGTTCCAGGACAGCTCACCGGTGTGGTGCACGATGCCGGCCAGTGCCCGCAGCAGCGAGGACTTGCCCGACCCGACCGGCCCGACGACAAGCACCAACTGCCCGCGTCGCACCGTCAGGTCCACGTTCCGGACGGCGACCGTGCCGTCGGAGTGCACCACCGAGAAGCCGCGTAAGTCCAACCGGCGCAGCGGGTGCCGGGGTGGCGGCGTCGGCGCGGGCGCCGTGCCGGCGCCCAGGTCGACCGCCGGCACCGCCGCCGTGTACGCGCCCACGCCCGTCATCGCCACGGTCCGGCGGGTCCACACCCGTGCCGACGGCAGCTGGGAGATCAACGACGCGGTGGTCCAGGCGAACCACCGGGCCGCGCCCAGCGTGGAGACGGCCACCAGCACCGCACCGGCCGACAGCTCGCCGCCCAGGTAGAGCGCCCACGCGCCGATCGGCAGCAGGCCACTGGCCACCGACGGGGTCGACCGGGACCACACCTGCACCGAGATCTCCCGTCGCTGCCGCTCGCTGCGCAGCGCGTCCAGGTCAGCCAGGTGACGCAACACCGCCGCCGTCGCGCCGGCGAGCTTCACCGTGCGCGCCGCGGAGAGCGCGGAGACCAGGGCGGTGGCGAACGCCGCCCGCGCCGTCACGGTCGCCCGTGCCGCACGCTCCAGCTTCGGGCCGAACAGCGTCGCGGCCAACCCGGAGACGACCATCGTGCCGAGGAAGAACAGCCCCGGTACGACGCTGCCGGTGACCGCCGTCATGGCGACCACCAGGACCAGCGCGACCGACTGGTCGAGCACGTTGTCGGCGAGTTGCACCACGCGCTCGGTGTCACCGCCCTGCGCCACGACCTCGGCCGGGGTGTGCGAGCTGACCCGACGCGGGCCGGTCTGGCCGTGCACCAGACGCAGGCCGATCCGCAGCATCTGCCGCACCCACCAGTGGGGGAACCAGACGTGGGTGTAGAACGGCAGCGGCAGGGTGACCAGCAGCCCCGCCACGATGCCCAGCGCCGGCAGGTACGGGCTGCCGGTCCCGTCCACCAGGTCGGCCCAGAGCCACGGCAGCAGCGGGCCGTCCAGCCCGAGCAGGCTGAGCCCGAGGAACAGGGCGATCGCCGCCGCCCCGTACCGGGGATCGTTGGTGCAGAGCCGGATGATCTCCCGGAACGTGCGGGCCGGCGGGTTCGGTGGCAACGGCGGCGGATCGGCCCGCACCGCCGGGCCGGCGCTCGGCCCGGTGCCGGCGACGTCCCGGCCAGTGCCGGCGACGTCCGGGCCGGTGCCGGGGCTGTCGGTCAACAGGCTTGTGCCGGCGGTGTCGGTCAACAGGCTGGTGCCGGCGACGTCGGTCAGCAGGCTGGCGCCGGCGCTGTCGGTCAACAGGTCGGTGCCGGCGGTGTCCGGGCCGGTCAGCAGGTCGGTGCCGCCGCCGGATCGGAACGACGGCGTCCCACCTGCGTACACGGCGGCGTGACTGGTCGCCAGCAGCTCGGCGAAACGTGTCGACGTCTCCAGCGGGCCGGCCTCCACCACCGCGCCGTCGGCCAACACCACCACCTCGTCGCAGCGGCGTACCGAGGAGAGCCGGTGGGCGATGACGATGCCGATCCGGTCGCGCAGCAGCCGTTCGGTGGCCCGCTGCACCCGCGCCTCGGTCACCGGGTCCAGCCGGGCGGTGGCCTCGTCCAGGATCACCACGTGCGGGTCGCGCACCAGGATCCGGGCGAACGCCACCAACTGCTCCTGGCCGGCCGAGAGCATGTGCCCGCCCTCCCCCAGCCGGGTCGCCAACCCGTCGGGCAGCTCGGCGATCCAGCCGGCCAGACCCAGTTCGTCGAGCGCCCGGGCGGCGGCGTCGAGCAGCTCCGGGTCGTAGAGCGCGACGTTCTCGGCGAGCGTGCCGGCCAGGATCTCGGTGCGCTGCGGCACCAGCGCCACCCAGCGGCGCAGCTCTTCGACGTCGAGGTCACACAGGTCGGTGCCGCCGAGGAACACGGCGCCCGGCGGCACGTCCACGGCCCTCGTGAGCACCTTCGCCAGGGTCGACTTGCCCGACCCGGTCCGCCCGATCAGGGCGTACGACCGGCCGCGCGCGAAGGTCAGGCTGACTCCGCGCAGGGCCACCCCCCGCCCGCTCTCCGGGCCGCTCACCTCGTACCCGAACGTCAGGTCCCGGATGCGCAGGTCGCCCTCGGCGGGACTGACCCCGCCGACCGGCTCCTGCCGGGACTTCTGGAGCAACTGCACCCGCGCCCACGCGCCGAGGGCCTCCTGCAGCTCGGGCACCATCCGGCTGACGTGTTCGGCGGTGGCCCCGAAGGCCAGGGCGAGCAGCCAGATCGCCGTGAGCCGCGCGGCGTCGACCCGGTCGTTGGCCAGTGCCCAGGCCCCGCCGAGCACCACGGCGCCGACGCCGGCCCGGATCGTCGCGGTGGCGATCGTCGCCACTCGGGCGGACAGCACCCAGACCAGGTGGCCGCGGGACAGCACGGCGGCGGCCCGCCGTGCGTACAGCCGCAGCACGTACGGCTGGGCCAGGCTCGTCCGCACGTCGTCCTGGCCGTGCACCGCCTCCTCCATCACGGCGGCCAGGTCCGACCAGGCCTCCTCCTCGGCCATCCGGGCGGGGCCGATCCGCGCCGTGGGCCGGCGCAGCCCCACCCCGAGCAGCACAGTGAGCAACAGCATCGCCATCCCGGCCGGCCACCACACGGCCAGCGCCACCACCATCGACAGCAGGCCGACGCAGAGCCCCTGGGCGAGGCGCGAGCCCTGGTTGCGAACCGCCGACGCCACCTGGTAGACGTCCCCGTCGATGCGGTCGAGCAGCTCGCCCACCGGAGTGGTCTCCAGGCTCGGCAGATCCTGCCCGAGCGCGACCCGGCAGAGCCGCCGACGCACGTCCGCGGACCAGTCGGCGGTCAGCCCGGCCATCAAGAGGCTCACCACGAGGTCGGTGAGCACCACGGCGGCCAGCGCGGCGGCCAGGACCGCGAAGGAGCCTGTCGACCGGTGTACCAGGACCGCGCCGGCGAGCGCCGAGGCGCCGGCCTGACCGGCGGCACCGAGCACGATCAGGACGGCCACGAAGGTCAGACGACGCGGCGAGGTGTCCCACAGGTCACGGAGCAGGCGCATCGGAGTTCCTCCGGACGTGGGTGGCGGAACACCCAGCGTGCCGGCAACGACCCCGCCGACTCAACCGATTTACCCTCCCTGAGCAGGGCCTACGGTCAGGTGTTGGCGACCCGGCGCCCGTTGCCGAGCAGGCGCGCGGTCTGTTGGGCGACCGCCAAGGCCGAGTCCACGAGGGCCAGACCTATGCCAGCTTGATCGACACGAGATCGGTGATGTCGGGGGGTCCCGGGGCCCCGGACACCCCCATATCAGGGAACTCGTGTCGATCACCGCCCGCCTGCCCGCTTCGGTGGGCACGGAAGGTCAGTCTGGGCGCAATGTCCGGTTCCGCGTCTCGTCCGGGTGTGACCGGGTGCATCCGTGGGCTGGAATCGTGGCGGGCCGGGGGTCGTTACACATCCTGACGATCGCAGGACCACGGCCACCGCCGCCCCCGTCGTGAGGGTGGGAATGGCCAGCCCGGTCGGATGGTTGCAGATCCCCGAACGACGGTGAGCCCGCCTCGACAGGGCCGCCCCGGGAATCACCCCGGCCCGACGGTCGTTACACACGGTCCCGGCGCCACGAGCCCCCGCTCGCAGGCCGCCACCCCCGGTGCCGCAAGCCCC
>NZ_JBFAQS010000021.1:0-132888 GCF_040678875.1 Micromonospora sp. NPDC049274 | reverse complement strand
ATGGCGCCTGCGGTGAAGGCGAGGCCGGCAGCGGTCAGAGCGGTCTGACGGATCAGATCGGTACGCATGATGGCGTGCTCCTCTGCATCGGGGGATACGCGCCGGCACACGAAAATCGCGGGGGGTGTGTGCCGGGCGGAAGTCTCAGGGGGGATCTACCCGGCGGCTCTGGCCTGCTCGGGTGTCCGGGGGGTGTAACCGCGGCGGCCGGTCGGGTGTTCCCGGCGGCTGCCGCACGGGCCGGCCGGTGGTGCTGCTCGGCCGTGCGGGGGTGTAACCGTGGCGGCCGGTCGGGTGTTCCCGGCGGCTGCCACGCAGGGCAGGCCAGTGGTGCTCGGCCGTGCGGGGATGTAACCATGGCCGCCGGTCGGGTGTTCCCGGCGGCTGCCGTGCCCCGCGGCCCGGAAGTCGCGGCGTCTGCCAGGTATAACGACCCCGTCGGGCCCACGATTCCGCCGCCCGGGTGCCGGCGGCCACGGGACGGCGACTCCCAAACCACCCAAACCGCCCAGCCAAAAACGGGCATCCGGCCCCGGCCGGGGTGATCGACTCGGGTTCCCTGAAACCGGGGTGTCCGGGCGCGTTGGACACCGCGACTTCATGAAACCCGAGTGGATCATCGACTTGAGGGTGCGCAACGATGCCGGGCGGCCACGATTTCGGACCACGCACGCAGCCGGTCACACCCTGCCGGCATCCCAGACCGGACATTACGCCCAGACGAGCCCCGCAGCGGCCCTCCGGGACGAGCGTGAGGCAGTGATCAACACGGGATCGGCGATATCGCGGTGTCCGGGATGCCGGGAGACCCCGACATCGGTGATGTCGTGTTGATCAAGCCTCACCCGGATCACTCGGGCAGGCGAGCAGGCGAGCAGGCGAGCAGGCGAGCAGGCGAGCAGGCGAGCAGGCGAGCAGGCGAGCAGGCGAGCAGGCGAGCAGGCGAGCAGGCGAGCAGTGTGACCTGACCGGCCGTCCCAGCCGGGCGAGAAGGCGGCAGGCGCTCGCCGACCGCGGCGGGATGGTCCGCACCGTGCAACTCAGGTGCTGGGGCTCGCCTCGGTGCTCTCGTCGGTTTTGGTGCCCTTGTCGAGGGCGGCCAGGATCGCCTCGGCGGTGCGTCGACCCACCCCGGGCACCTCGGTGATCTCTTCGACGGTCGCCGTGGAGAGTCGCTTCAGCGAGCCGAAGTGCCGTAGCAGTGCCTTGCGGCGGACCTCGCCCAGGCCGGGGACATTGTCCAGCGCGGACTCGGTCATCCGCTTCGAGCGACGCTGGCGGTGGAACGTGATGGCGAAGCGGTGCGCCTCGTCGCGGACGCGTTGCAGCAGGTAGAGACCCTCCGAGGTGCGCGGCAGGATGACCGGGAACTCGTCGTCGGGGAGCCAGACCTCCTCCAGGCGTTTGGCGAGGCCGCACAGCGCGACGTCGTCGATGCCCAGGTCGGCGAGGGCCTGGGCGGCCGCCGCGACCTGCGGGGCGCCGCCGTCGACGACCACCAGTTGGGGCGGGTACGCGAATTTGCGCGGCCGGCCGGTGGTGGGGTCGACCAGGATGCCTACCTGCGGATCCGTGGCGCCTCCGGGCGCAGTCGGGTCGTCCGCCGACTCCACGCCCACCTCGCCCGTCTCAGCCCGAGCGTCGAGGTAGCGGGCGAAGCGGCGGCGCAGCACCTCGGACATGGCAGACAGGTCGTCGGTGGCGCCCCGGACGATGAACCGCCGGTACTCGCTCTTGCGGGGCAGCCCGTCCTCGAAGACGACCATGCTGGCGACCACGTCGGTGCCCTGGATCTGGGAGATGTCGAAGCACTCGATGCGCAGCGGTGAGGTACGCATGTCGAGCGCCTCGCTGATCTCGTCCAGCGCCTTGCCGCGGGTGGTCAGGTCACCGGACCGCTTGAGCTTGTGCCGGGCCAACGCGTCTTTGGCGTTGCGCTCCACCGTCTCCATCAGCGAGCGCTTGTCGCCGCGCTGCGGCACGCGCAGCGACACCCGACTGCCCCGGTGGTTGCTGAGCCACTCGGCCAGCGCGTCGGCGTCGGCGGGCAACTCGGGCACCAGCAGTTCGCGGGGCACGTCGGCCTCGCCGTGCTCGCCGCCGTACACCTGGGTGCAGAAGTGGTGCACGAGGTCCCCGGTGCTCAGGTCCTCGGTCTTCTCCACGACCCAGCCGCGCTGGCCGCGGACCCGGCCGTCGCGGACGTGGAAGACCTGTACGGCCGCCTCGAGCGGGTCGTCGGCGAACGCGACCACGTCGGCGTCGGTGCCGTCGCCGAGCACGACGGTCTGCTTCTCCATGGCCCGGCGCAGGGCGGCCACGTCGTCACGCAGGCGGGCGGCGCGCTCGAACTCCAGCTGCTCGCTCGCCTCGGTCATCTCGCGCTCGATCTTGCGGACCATCGTGTCGGTGCGTCCGGCCATGAAGTCACAGAAGCCGTCGACGATGGCACGGTGCTCGTCGGCGGAGACGGTGCCGACGCACGGCGCCGAGCACTTGCCGATGTAGCCCAGCAGGCACGGACGACCGACCTGGCCGGCGCGCTTGAACACGCCGGCCGAGCAGGTGCGTGCGGGGAACACCCGCAGCAGCAGGTCCAGGGTCTCCCGGATGGCCCAGGCGTGCGAGTACGGACCGAAGTAGCGCACACCCTTGCGCTTCGCGCCGCGCATCACCTGCAACCGCGGATATTCCTCGTCGAGGGTGACGGCGAGATAGGGGTACGACTTGTCGTCGCGGTAGCGGACGTTGAACCGGGGGTCGTACTGCTTGATCCAGGTGAACTCCTGCTGGAGCGCCTCGACCTCGGTGCCGACGGTGATCCAGTCCACCGACTCGGCGGTGGTGACCATCTGCCGGGTGCGCTCGTGCAGGTTCCAGACGTCGCCGAAGTAGGAGTTGAGCCGGCTGCGCAGGTTCTTCGCCTTGCCGACGTAGATCACCCGGCCGGTGCCATCGCGGAAGCGGTAGACCCCCGGTGACTCCGGGATGGTGCCGGGTGCGGGTCGGTAGGTCGAGGGGTCAGCCACGCCGACAAGCCTAGTCCGCACCCCCGACACCCCACCGCAAGCGCTTGATCCACTCGGCTTCCGGGAAGGCGGGGTGTCGGCGGGCTGCGGACACCCCGACTTCCCGGAACACGAGTCGATCAAGCCGTCGAGCGGATCAAGCCGTCGAGAGCCGTCGAGCGGTTCGCGTCAGGCCAGGGAGATCTGGTCGCCCGTCACCTTGATCTCCTTGGGTGGCAGCGGCTTGGTGGCCGGCCCGGCCTTCACCGAGCCGTCCTCGATCGAGAACTTGCTGCCGTGGCAGGTGCAGTTGATGGTGCCGCCGTCGACGTTCGTCACGGGGCAGTTCTGATGCGTACAGATGGGGCTGAAGCCCTTGAACTGACCGGCCGCGGGCTGGGTGATCACCACGCCCTCGGCGGCGAGGACCTTGCCGCCGCCGACCGGGATGTCGGCGGTGGTGGCCAGCGACTGGGCGTTCTGCCGGTCGCCGCCGCCGGCGTCGCCGGTGCTGGGCACCGCGGGGCCACCACTCGTGGGACCGCCGCTGCCGCCGCCGTCGTCACTGCCGCAGGCAGCCAGGACGACAGCCGCGCCGACTGCCCCGACGCCGGTGAGCAGGGTACGACGTGTCTGCGTACCCGGACCGGTCAGCGCCTGATCGTCACTCATGCCTCGCCTCTCTCTCGCCCGCTGCGCCGGTCAGAAGCCGACACACTTTTCCACACGGGCAACTGTGCCGGATGGTTCATCGCGGCATCCGTCCGACCCGGGAAATGGGGCGGGGCGGGGCAGCAATCGCCCCGCCCCGCAGAGATCGTGGTCAGCGTGCGCCGGCCGGCACCTTGCGGCTGGCCCGCGTCTTGGTGACGCCGTTGGCCTTGGCGGCGCGGGTGGTGGCCGCCGCCGCGCCCTTGGCCTCACCGTCGAGCTTGAGCACCTGGCGCAGGAACTCGCCGGTGTGGCTCTCGGCCACCTCGGCGACCTCCTCAGGGGTGCCGGTGGCGAGCACCATGCCGCCCCGGTGGCCGCCCTCCGGGCCCATGTCGATCAGCCAGTCGGCCGTCTTGATCACGTCGAGGTTGTGCTCGATGGTGATCACCGTGTTGCCCTTGTCGACCAGGCCCTCCAGCACCATCAGCAGCTTGCGGATGTCCTCGAAGTGCAGGCCGGTGGTCGGCTCGTCGAGCACGTAGACAGTCCGCCCGGTGGAGCGCTTCTGCAGCTCGGAAGCGAGCTTGACCCGCTGCGCCTCACCACCGGAGAGGGTCGGCGCGGGCTGCCCGAGGCGAACGTAGCCCAGGCCGACGTCGACGAGGGTCTTGAGGTGCCGGTGGATGGCCGGGATGGCGGAGAAGAACTCGGCGGCCTCCTCGATCGGCATCTCCAGCACGTCCGAGACGGTCTTGCCCTTGTAGTGCACCTCCAGCGTCTCCCTGTTGTACCGGGCGCCCTTGCAGACCTCGCAGGGGACGTACACGTCGGGCAGGAAGTTCATCTCGATCTTGATGGTGCCGTCGCCGGAGCACGCCTCGCAGCGGCCGCCCTTGACGTTGAACGAGAACCGGCCCGGCCCGTACCCCCGGACCTTGGCCTCGGTGGTCTCGGCGAAGAGCTTGCGGACGTGGTCCCAGACACCTGTGTAGGTGGCCGGGTTGGAACGCGGCGTACGGCCGATCGGCGACTGGTCGACACCGACGACCTTGTCCACGTGCTCCAGACCGGAGACCCGGGTGTGCCGGCCGGGCACCAGCCGAGCGCCGTTGATCTGGTTGGCCAGCACCGCGTAGAGGATGTCGTTGACAAGCGTCGACTTGCCGGAGCCGCTGACCCCGGTGACCGCGATGAGCTGGCCCAGCGGGAACGAGACAGTCAGATTGCGCAGGTTGTGCTCACGCGCGCCGTGCACCACCAGCTCGCGGGCCGGATCCTGCGGCCGGCGGCTCGCCGGCGTCGGGATCGACCGCTTCCCGGACAGGTACGCCCCGGTGATCGACTCCTTGTTCTTCAGCAGCGCCGGCACCGAGCCGCTGTGCACGATCTTGCCGCCGTGCTCGCCGGCGCCGGGCCCGATGTCGACGATCCAGTCGGCGACACGGATGGTGTCCTCGTCGTGCTCCACCACGATCAGCGTGTTGCCCAGGCCGCGCAGCCGGATCAGAGTCTCGATCAGCCGGTGGTTGTCGCGCTGGTGCAGGCCGATCGACGGCTCGTCGAGCACGTAGAGCACGCCCACCAGACCGGAGCCGATCTGGGTGGCCAGCCGGATGCGCTGCGCCTCGCCGCCGGACAGCGTGCCAGCCGGCCGGTCCAGCGAGAGGTAGTCCAGGCCGACGTCGAGCAGGAACCGCAGCCGGGCGTTGATCTCCTTGAGGACGCGCTCGGCGATCATCTTCTGCCGGTCGGTCAGCTCGATGCCGGCGAGCAGGTCGGCGCACTCCCCCACGGACAGGTTGCAAACCTCGGCGATGCTCTTGCCGGCGAGGGTGACCGCGAGCACCTCGGGCTTGAGCCGGGCGCCGCCGCACGCCGCGCACGGCACGTCGCGCATGTAGCCCTCGTACTTGTCGCGGGACCACTCGGACTCGGTGTCGGAGTGCCGGCGCTCGATCCACTGCACCACGCCCTCGAAGCCGGTGTAGTAGGAGCGCTCGCGACCGTACTTGTTGCGGTAGCGCACGTGCACCTGGTCGTCGGAGCCGTGCAGGATCGTCTTCTGCGCCCGCGCCGGCAGCGCCCGCCACGGGGTGTCGACGTCGAAGTGCTGGGCCTCGCCGAGCGCCTCCAGCAGGCGCAGGAAGTATTCCAGGTTGTGCCCGGTGGACCAGGGCTGGATGGCGCCCTCGCGCAGGCTGCGCTCCGGGTCCGGGACCAGCAGCTCCGGGTCGACCTCCTTCTTGGTGCCCAGGCCTGTGCACTCCGGGCAGGCGCCGTACGGTGCGTTGAAGGAGAAGACCCGCGGCTCGAGATCTTCGATGGCGAGGGGGTGGTCGTTGGGGCACGCCAGGTGCTCGGAGTAGCGGCGCTCCCGGTCCGGGTCGTCCTCCGGCAGGTCGACGAAGTCGAGCAGCACCAGCCCACTGGACAGGCCCAGCGCCGCCTCGACCGAGTCGGTCAGCCGCTGCTTGGCGCTCGGCTTGACGGTGAGCCGGTCGATCACCACCTCGATGGTGTGCTTCTCCTGCTTCTTGAGCTTCGGCGGCTCGGTCAGCGGGTGCACCACGCCGTCGACGCGGGCCCGGGCGTAGCCCTTGGCCTGCAGCTCGGCGAAGAGGTCGACGTACTCGCCCTTACGGCCGCGGATCACCGGCGCGAGCACCATGAACTTGGTGCCCTCGGCCATCGCGAGGACCCGGTCGACGATCTGCTGCGGGCTCTGCCGGGAGATCCGCTCGCCGCAGACCGGGCAGTGCGGCTCGCCGATGCGGGCATAGAGCAGCCGCAGGTAGTCGTAGACCTCGGTGATGGTGCCCACGGTCGAGCGCGGGTTGCGCGAGGTGGACTTCTGGTCGATCGAGACGGCCGGGCTCAGCCCCTCGATGAAGTCGACGTCGGGCTTGTCCATCTGGCCGAGGAACTGCCGGGCGTACGACGAGAGCGACTCCACGTACCGTCGCTGCCCCTCGGCGAAGATCGTGTCGAAGGCCAGGCTCGACTTGCCCGACCCGGACAGCCCGGTGAACACGATGAGAGCGTCCCGGGGCAGGTCGAGACTGACGTCACGCAGGTTGTGCTCGCGCGCGCCACGGATGATCAGTCGGTCGGCCACAGTGCGTGTACTCCCGGGAGAAGACGAAGCGAAGGATCTGTCCCGCTCTGGGTGAATACGAGCGGTCGTGCGGGCGCGGAAAACACGCCTCGGCAACTCTAGCCCCGAGGTATGACAGTTTCCCCCGCCCGCACATTCCCCCAGCTCAGCCCGGTCGGCCGCGCCGCCGCCGAGCCCGCGTACGACAGCCGTCAGTAACCTCCGGGCGACGGTGGCCGCGCCGCCCGACGCCGGGCCGAGCGCCAGCCGCCACGCCGCTCCGCGGCCAGCCGCGCCTCACGCCGCCGGCTCTCGTGGGTGACCTCCGACTGCAGACGCCGCCAGCTCTCCCACCGACGGGTGGACAGCTCACCGGTCCGCAGCGCGTCGCGGACCGCGCAAGCCGGCTCGCCGTCGTGGCCGCAGTCGGCGTACCGACAGCCCTCGGCCAGCCCGGCGATGTCGGCGAACGCCCGGTCCAGGCCGGCCACGCCGTCGAGCAGACCGACCGCCCGTACGCCTGGTGTGTCGATCACCGCGCCGCCGCCCGGGATCGGCACCAGGGCCCGCCAGGTGGTGGTGTGCCGGCCCTTGCCGTCGACCCGCCGGATCGCCTGGGTCGGCATCATCACCGCGCCGGCGAGCGCGTTGACCAGGCTCGACTTGCCCGCGCCGGACGGCCCGAGCAGCCCCAGCGTGCGGCCCGGCGCGACCTCGGCGCGCAGCGGGTCCAGACCGGTGCCGCGCTCGGCACTGACCGGCAGCACCGGCACGCCGGGGGCGATCGCGGCGAGCTGGCGGGCCAGCGCGCCCGGGTCGGCCGCGAGGTCGGCCTTCGTGAGCACCACGATGGGCCGGGCCCCGGACTCGTGGACCAGGGAGAGCAGCCGCTCGATGCGGCCGACGTCCGGTTCCGGGTGCACCGGCTCCACCACGGCGGCGGCGTCGAGGTTGGCGGCCAGCACCTGGCCGCTGGCATCCTTGCCGGCGGTACGGCGGATCAGCGCGGCCCGCCGGGGCAGCACGACCGCCACGGTGATCCGGCGGTCGGGCCAGTGCGTGAGCAGCACCCAGTCCCCCGCGCAGGGCAGCGCCGAGGGGTCCCGGACGGCGGAGGCCAGCACGGACGGGCCGAGGCTGGCCCGGACCGGACCGTCGGCGGTGAGCACCGTGCAGACCCCCCGGTCCACGCGGGCCACCCGGCCGGGGTGGTGCTCGCCGCGTCGGGCGGCGTACGTCGCCCGGTCGGCGTCCCAGCCGAGGGCGGTCAGATCGATCGTCATGGCATCCTCATCGGTGTCGAGCTGGTGATGGCGGAACACGCGTGCCACGTCCGGCATGAACACCACCTCCGTCCGACGTCCCGGTGCCGCTTGTGAGGCCGACGGTAGGGCGCGGGGCGACGCGCCGAAAGCGATTTCCGCGACGACGGCGCGGCGCGGGCCGGCTAGGGTCGACTGGGCCACGCTCGCCGTCGACCCCGGCAGTCCCCTGCCCACTCCACCGGAACGGATACGGACACGTCATGACCTACAGCGGAGATGTCACCCACGGCGGCCCGCCGGCGGTACGGGAGTTGGACGGGCTCACCATCAGCAAGCTGTCGGTGGGCCCGATGGACAACAACGCCTACCTGCTGCGCTGCACCGGCACCGGCGAGCAGGTGTTGATCGACGCCGCCAACGAGGCGCCCCGGCTGCTGGAGCTGGTCGGCGACGGCGGTCTGACCGCAGTGGTCACCACCCACCAGCACATGGACCACTGGGTGGCGCTGGAGGAGGTGGTCGCCAAGACCGGCGCGCGGGCGCTCGTACACGCCGACGACGCGGCCGGGCTGCCGATCGAGGCGGAGCGGCTGGCCGACGGCGACACCGTCGCGGTCGGTGACTGCGCGCTGGAGGTCATCCACATCAAGGGCCACACGCCGGGTTCGATCGCGCTGCTCTACCGCGACCCCAACGGCACCGGGCACCTTTTCACCGGCGACAGCCTCTTCCCGGGTGGCGTGGGTAACACCGACAAGGACCCGCAGCGTTTCGCCGCGCTGATCGACGACGTCGAGCACAAGCTGTTCGACAAGCTGCCGGACGACACCTGGTTCTACCCGGGCCACGGCAAGGACAGCACCCTGGGAGCGGAGCGCCCAGCCCTCCCCCAGTGGAAAGCAAGAGGCTGGTAACCCCACCACATCAGGGTCACCAAACGCTGACCGAGAACCACAAAAGATCCACAAACCGCGAGGTGGGACGCGGCACCACCGGACGAACCGCCACCAAAACGGGGGCGGGGGCCTGCCGTGCCCGGCGCAGGGATCAAGCCTGACCGCCCGGAGCCGGGCACGGCAGGCCCCCGCCCCCCACCGCAACCAGCGACAAGCGACAAGCGACAAGCTCACCCAGCAAGAGCAGCGAACCGGCGCCGCGCCCCCACCAGCACGACAAACGCCAGCACCAGCCCCACCCCCATGGTGACCAGCAGCGGGCTGGGTGCCCCCGGCAGCAGCCCGGCCAGCGCCCGCGAGGCGGTGCCCAGCGCCAGGTAGAGACCGGCCCAGGCGGCCGCGCCGAGGGCCGCGCTTCCGAGGAACCGGCGGTACGACATCCGCAGGCCACCGGCGGCCAGCGGCAGCAGCGCGTTGAACACCGGCAGGAACGGCGCGACCATCATCATCCGGCCGCCACCGTGGCTGAGGATTCCCTCCGCCGCGCTCCAGCGCGACTCGCCGATCCAGCCCCCGATCCGGCTGCGACGTAGGGGTTCGGCGTAGCGGCGACCGACCAGGAAGCTCAGCGACCAGCCGGCCAGGCACCCGACCAGCACCGCGGCGAAGGTGGCCAGCCCGGTGGACGGGCGGCCCACCCCGACTGCGGCCAGGATCGCCACGTCACCGGGGATCAGCACGCCCAGCAGCGGTACGGCGTCGAAGAGCATGACCAGCCCGAGCACGCCCATCAGCACCAGGATGGGCAGCTCTCCGACCTGGGCCAGCCATTGCGTCATGCCTCGTACGCTATGGCCGCCGTACCGCCGGGGACATCCGGTCGCAGCCCCCAGGGTCCCCTGGTATCCGTCTCGGGGTCGCCCCTGAGAGGGCTCGCGCGTCAGGTGGGTCGCAGCACCTGTACCCGGCGCAGCGACGAGTCCACCGACGGCTCGGTGGTGGGCACCGGGTAGTCGGCCAGCACCCGCAGCCCGTCGGCCGGCAGGTGCCCGCGGCCGGGGTCTCCGACCAGCACCTCCGCGCCGGAGGCGACGGCCCGTCGCAGGAACGGCAGCATCCGCTCGGCCATCGGGCGGCTGTAGAAGACGTCTCCGGCGACCACCAGGTCCGCGTCGACGCCGGCACTGTCGAGCAGGTCCTCGCCGCTGACGTCGACGGCGACCCGGTTGGCGCGCGCGTTGAGCGTGATGGCCGCCACGGCGTACGAGTCGATGTCGTTCGCCACGACGTGGGTGGCGCCGGCCAGCGCGGCGGCGATGGCCACCAGCCCCGATCCGGCGGCGAGGTCGATGACGCGGCGTCCGGCGGCCAGCTCCGGGTGGTCCAGCAGGTGCCGGGCCAGGGCCTGGCCACCGGCCCAGGCGGAGGCCCAGTACGGCGGCGGCAGGGCGTGCCCCGCGAGCGCCTCCATCCGCGCCCACCAGACGATCGCGTCCTCGGCGAGGTGCAGCCACACCTCCGGCACGAACGGGGTGGGCACCAGGTGGAGCCGGTCCAGGCCGGAACCGGGCGCGTCGATCTCGCGCTCCAGCTCGGTCAGCGCGGTGGCTGCGGCACCCCTCATCGGCGCAAGCATGCCGCAGCGGAGGGTGGTCGGGGCGGCTTTCGCATGCCGGCGCGCACAGATTTCATCTGAGTTCAAGTAAACACCTACGGCACTTCGGCCGGCAGATCGGGCGTTTGCCCGTTACTGTCGAACAGGTACGGGCGACCATCGGCCACGGGCCGATGGTCCGCCGCTTTGAACAGGGAGAGATGCATGGCAACCGGCACGGTTAAGTGGTTCAACTCGGAAAAGGGCTTCGGCTTCATCGAGCAGGATGGTGGAGGGCCGGACGTGTTCGTCCACTACTCCGCCATCGCTTCGAGCGGCTACCGGGAGCTCAACGAGGGCCAGAAGGTCGAGTTCGAGGTGACCCAGGGGCAGAAGGGTCCGCAGGCGGACAACGTCCGCCCGATGTAGCTCCGTGCCGGTGACGGCGGTCGGTTCCCGGCCGCCGTCGCAGTGCACTCAACACGCTGCCGGGGCGGCGGGCAGGTCCCGCCGCCGCCGGAGCGGACCAATCAGCAGGATCAGCGGGGTGATCGCCAACCAGGCGGTCATCACGCCTATCGCTGTGCCGGCGTCGTAGCGGGCGCCGAGGGCTCCGGCCAGAACGGCCGCCAGCGGGATGGCGCCGAAGTTGAGCAGATGCATGCTCACCGTCACGCGACCGAGCAGGTGGTGCGGCGTGTACGCCTGCCTGAAGGCGCCCTTGATCACGTTGCCGATGGCCACTCCGAGGCCGATCAGCACGCCGCCGAGGGCCGGCCAGAGCAGCCCGACGCCCGGCGCGGCCAACGGAATGAGCAGGGCGGGTGGGCCGGTGAGCGCTGCCCCGATCAGCATGGCGCGCGCGGTGCCACATCGGCGGGCCAGGGCGGTGGCCAGCAGCGCGCCGATGATTCCCCCGACGCTCATGACGCCAACCAGCACGCCCACCAGGCCCGGCGCGAGCCGCAGCTCCCGCACCAGGAACACCACCAGGACGGCCTGGTAGCCGGTCAGTCCGATGTTGCTGGCCGCGCCGAAGACCGTCAACACCCGCAGGTACGGGTCGCGGGCGACGAAGCGCAGCCCCTCGGCGATGTCGCGACGCAGCGACCGGGACCGGTCCGGCCGGGTGGGGCGCGGCTCGGCGGTGCGGATGCGCAACAGGAAGATCGCCGAGAGCAGGAACGTCACCGCGTCCAGCAGCAACGCGGCGACCGCGCCGGTGAGCTGGGCGATGAGACCGGCGATGCCGGGCCCGACGACGTAACTCGCGGTCTGCGTGGCCTGTAGTTTCGCGTTCCCCTCGGGCAGTTGCTCGGGCCGCAGCAGCACCGGCAGGTAGACCTGGTCGGCGGTCTCGAAGAAGACCCGCGCGGTGCCCGCGCCGAGCGCCACCACCAGCAACTGCGCGACGGTGAGGCGGCCCAGGGCAGCGGCCACCGGCACGCTCAGGAAGGCCAGACCGCAGATCAGGTCGCAGACCACCATCAGGGGTCGGCGTGGCAGCCGGTCCACCCACGCACCGGCCGGGAGGCCGATCAGCAGCCAGGGCAGCCAGGCGGCGGCGGTGAGGACCGCCACCTGGAAGGTGCCGGCGTCGAGCACGGCGACCGCCACCAGCGGCAGCGCGACAGTGGTGACGTTGCTACCGATGCTGCTGACCGTCTGCCCGGCCCAGAGCAGGCGGAAGTCGCGGTGCCACAGCAGCCCCCCGGCCGGTCGGACCGGGCCTGGGTCGGTGCGGGTGGCCGCCGTCACGGCCGGGCCGGTACGCCGTGGACGAACACGAAGACGGGCCGTCGTTCGCCCCCGTCGTCGGGCACGCCGCGCTCACCCCAGCGGGCCAGCAGGTCGGTCACCTCGCGGCCCAGCTCGGCCAGCTCGTCCGGCGTGAGGTGCAGCCACCGGTCGTTGGAGAACGCCGCGTCGGCCCAGGTGGCCTGCGCCGACTCGTCGGCGGCGTGCCAGGCCCGGGCCAGGGCGACGTGCCGGTCCAGGTTGAGCGAGGTGGCGGCGTCGGCGACGGCCCGGGCGGCCGGGTCGGCGTCGAAGTCGCGGCTGGACCAGGCAACTCCCCGTGTGACCAGTCGCCACCACCGTTCGCGGCGGTCCCGGGCCAGCTCGGGGGCCTCGGTGACGAGGTCGGCGGCGGCGAGCACCTTGAGGTGGTGGCTGACGTTCGCGGGCGCCTGGTCGGTGCGCTCGGCGAGCAGACCGACTGTCGACGGGCCGTGCACCTTGAGCACGTCCATCAGGCGGCGGCGCAGCGGGTGGGCCATGGCGGCCAGCACCCGCGAGTCGGTGACCTGGCGTACGTCGGGCGTGTTCATGCCCCCACCATGGCATCCGCAACAGTAGTTGCGCAATATGTATTGCCCAATAGCTGTTGCGGATGGCCGATGAAGAGAGGCGGCCCGGTGGGACGGGCCGCCTCCCGCTCAGGCGACGAGCCGGCGGGCGAGCTCGTCGGCGACCTGCTTGGCGAGGCTCAACGGGATCGCGGCGGCGATGCGCTCCGGTGACAGCCCGGCGAGGACACCCGCGACGATGGCCTCGGCGTTGGTGGGGTCCTGGCCGGTCGCCGCCGCGAGCTTGGCGACCTGCACGTAGGTGGTTTGCACGGCGTTTCCCAGCGACGGCCCGGACCGGCCCAACTGCGCGTTGAGCACTCCGGCGGCGATGTCCTCGATGAGCGCTTGTCGCTCGCCTGCGGTCATGTCCATGTCGTCGTCTCCCTTGATGAGGCCGATGCTGGTCAGGTAGCGGTGGAAGAGCGGCCGCTGGTCGCGGCCGGCCTTGATGGCGTCACGAAAGAAGCTGACGTGGGTGTGCCAGCGGTGCGAGCTGTCGCCGCTGGTGCGCTTGCCGAGCCGGTCCCACCGCTTCACGGTCGTACCGTCGGGGCTGTAGATGATCTCGCGGATGTCCCGGGTGTCCGTCGCGTTCGCGGCGCACTCCCCCACACACCAGATCGAGAAGCTGGGCAGCGTGTGCGTACGTCCGCCGGAGCGGACCTCGAAGCCGCCGACGTCCAACGCCGCCGCGTCGAGGGTCAGGCCGTCGCGGTCCCGCGACGACTCCACCACCGAGTAGTCATTGGTCACCACCCGGTCCGATCCACAGTGGTAGCCGCCGCGGTGGGCCGGATCGCCGACGATCCCCACCTCTGCCGGCTCCAGATCGGCCGGGCGGTCGGTGTTCGGGTCGACGTTGAGATGAGTGAGAAGGAGACTTCGGACGGCCAACAGGTTCGTCGGAGTCCGCGTCATGGGGCCCCCCTTTCGATGAGCGGGGGCCGAGCGCACGACATCACACCGCGTACGCGGTGTCTGCTTTTCGGGCGAGCCCGGCCTACTGGTGCACGGCGCCGGGCGTTGACCCAACCATAGCCCGAGAAAAACATGAATGCCCAGCTCAGCGGGGGTCTATTCGAATTGGACGATCGGCAGCCACAACGCCGAGGGATGCGTGGGGTCGTGCAGGACCTGCCGTCGGCCGGCACGCAGCGTAACCGCCGTGCCGAGGGGCTCACCGCTGCCCGGGTTGCGCGCCCAGCGCGGGTGTGCGCCGCCGGCGACCTGAATGCGCAGCCGGTGACCGGCCACGAACCGGTGCGCGGTCGGCCAGAGCCGCACCGAAACCCGCAGCGCCCCGGAACCGTCGGCGGTGAACCGGCCGGGCGTGACCCGGACCAGCCCGTCGCACACGTTGCGGGACCGTCCCCGCCGGTCCACGTCGCACAGTCGGACGAAGACGTCCAGGTACGCGAGCTCGCTGCGGACGTGGATCTCCGCGCGTACGTCGCCGATCACCTCGACCGGCTCGGTGAGCGGGGCACTGGTGTACGTGAGCACGTCGGACCGGGCCTCGACGTGCCGGTTGTCCACCGGGCCGGCTCGCTTGGCGACCAGCAGCGGACCACCGAGGGACGGGGTGGGGTCGGCCGGGTCGTACCGGAACTCGTCCGGCGTCGAGGGTCGCGGCGGACGGGTCGCCAGCTCGCCGCCCGCGTGCAGGTGCCACGCGGTGTCGGTGGCAGGCGGTGGCCAGTCCGGCAGATCCCGCCAACCGCCGCCGGCACCGCCCACGTACAGCCGGACCGGGCCCCCGCGAGACCGCCCGGTGGGCAGTCGCTCATCGGCCGCGGACCTGTTCAGGTGCTCGTCCAGCCAGGTCAGTCCTTCGCCTAGCGCCGCCACGAAGAGGCCTGGGCTGCCGTGTGTCCACGGGCCGATCACCAGCCGCGGCCGGGCGCCCGCGGCACGCAGGGTGGCGTGGTCGTCGAGCTGGGCGGGCAGGAAGATGTCGTGCCAGCCGGTGACCATGACCACGGGCGCGCGCACCCGGGCCACCCGGTCGGCGAAGACGCGGCTGCGCCAGTACGCGGCGTCGGGGTCGTGGTGGCGCAGCCACTCCTGGAAGAACGGGATCGTGACGCCGGTGGCCACCCGGTCCGCCTGGGCCAGCGGCAGGTGGTCCAGGGCGGCCGCCAGGCGGGGCTGCCCACGCTTGAGTTCCCACTGCCGGGCCAGCCTCGGCACGGTCTGGGCGTGCAGCAGCTCGGCCCAGGTCAGCACGGTGTCCAGGGCGAACGACTCCCCCGCGTACGTTGAGTCCCGGGTGGACGACGCGGTCACCACCGCGACCATCGCGCGCAGATCCTCGCCGGCGTCGGCGGCCAGCGCCCACTGGGCGAAGCCCTGGTAGCTGACCCCGAACATGCCGAGCGCTCCGGACCACCAGGGCTGGCGGCGCAGCCAGTCCAGGGTGTCCACCCCGTCGTCACGCTCGTGCACCAGCGGGTTGAACGTGCCGCCGGAGCCGCCGGTGCCCCGGCAGGACTGGATCACCGCGTGTCGGCCGCGCGCGGCGAGCAACCGGCCGAGCAGCCGCAACGGCCCGCCCCGCCCGTACGGGGTGCGGATCAGCACGGCCGGGGCGGGCCTGTCGCCGGGGGCGTAGTGGTCGGTCCGCAGCACGACGCCGTCCCGCACCCGGACCGGGATGTCACGGGTGATCCGCACCGGGCCGGGACGCACGGCGGGCAGCCGCAGCGCGGCGGCGGCGAGGCGGGCGACGAGCTGACCCGGCACGCTCAGCCCGTCGCCCGGTGGGGCGGCTCGGGCCGGGCGGCGCGGACCGCGTCGCGATGCGCCCGCAGCGACTCGCTCATCTCCGCCAGGAACCGGTGCACCACCTCCAGCTCGTCCTCACCGAAGCGGTCCATCACCGTGTCGGTCCGGGCGCCCAGCGGCCGGAAGAACTCGGTCGCCAACGCGGCGCCCTGGTCCGCGTAGTGCAGCAGCACCTTGCGCCGGTCGACGGTGTCCCGGTCCCGGCGGATGTGCCCGGCCCGTTCCAGCCTGTCGATCAACGCGGTGACCGAACCGGACGACAGGTTGAGCTGCGCACCGAGGCGGCCGGGGGTGATCGGATCGCCGAACAGCTCGGCGTCCATGACCGCGATCAGCGCGTTCAGGTCGGTCGGGTTGAGGCCGTGCAGGTTGGCGAAGGCGTGGCCGACCTGCTGGGCGTCCACCGCGTACCGCCGGAGGTTGTTGGTGATCTCCGCGACCAGCTGGTCGCGGCGCGTGTCACGCCGCCGGTACATGCCGTGAGTCGCCACCTCGCGCCGCTTCTTTCCCGTCGTCGGTCCCCGGGTTGCAGCATAGAACAACCGTCGATAATCTCGGCCATCAAGATACTCGACGCTCGACAGACCTAGGGGTCAGCGATGTCCGTCTTCACCACTGTCGCGCGCGGCAGGCTGGCCGCCTGGCTCACCGTGGCCGCCGCGCTCGTCGTCGGCGCGGCCGTCTTCGGAAGCCCCCGGCCGGACAACCCGGCGCCGGTGTCCGCGACAGGCCTGTCGGCCCAGTGGCAGTCGACCCAGGTGCAGCGCCTGCAGGACCAACTGCCGTCGCACGATGTCCAGCCGGCCATCGTGGTCGTCAGTCGCGGCGACGGCGGGGCGCTGAGCGAGGCCGACCGGGCCACCCTCGCCGCCCGCTCCGGCGACCTGGGTCGCTTCGCGGTGGGCGGGCAGGTCAGCCCGGCGCAGGTCTCCCCGGACGGCACTGTCGCGCTCGTCGCCGTCCCGCTGGACACCGCGGGCGGTCAGGAGGCGGTCACCGACAGCGTCACCCGGCTGCGCGACGCGCTGACGGCGCTGCCGGACGGGCTGACCGCCGAGGTCACCGGCGCACCCGCCTTCACCGCGGACCTGTCCTCGGTCTTCGAGGGCGCCGACGTCACCCTGCTCGCGGTGACCGCCGCAGTGGTCGCGTTACTGCTGTTGATCACGTACCGCAGTCCGTTCCTGTGGATCGTGCCGCTGGTCGTGGTCGCGGCGACCGAGCAGCTCACCCTGCGCGCGGTGGACACGATCGTGCCGGCCGTCGGGATCAACCTCCAGCAGGGTCAGGTCACCGGCATCGCAAGCGTGCTGGTCTTCGGCGCCGCCACCGACTACGCCCTGCTGCTCATCGCCCGCTACCGGGAGGAACTGCGGCGCGAGGAGAACCGGTACGCGGCGATGCGCGCCGCGCTGCGGCGTACCGCCGAGCCCATCCTGGCCAGTGGCGGCACCGTGGTGCTCGGCGTGCTCACCCTCCTGCTCAGCGAGCAGGAGACGAACCGGGCGTTGGCCGTCGCCTGCGCCACCGGGGTGGTCTTCGCCATGGCCTCGGCGCTGTTCGTGCTCCCCGCCGTCCTGGTGCTCTTCGGTCGCGGGCTGTTCTGGCCGTTCGTGCCCCGCGTCGACGGCCCGGTCCGGGAGGGTCGGCTCTGGGGCCGCCTCGGCGCCGCCGTGCAGCGCCGCCCGGTGGTGGTCGCCGTGCTGGCCACAGTGCTGCTCGCCGGTCTGTCGCTGGGTGGACTGGGGATCCGCACCGGACTGTCCGAGACCGAGCAGTTCCGGGCCGAGCCGGAAGCGGTCACTGCGGCGCAGACCCTCGCCCGCGCGTTTCCCGCCGGCAGCACCCAGCCGGTGGCCGTGCTCACCAGCCCGGCGGCGGTGCGGGCGGTCACCGACGTCGCCGCCGCCGTACCCGGCGTCGCCTCGGCGCGGCCCGGCGACGCCGGCCGCACCGTCGCCCAGGTCGACGTGGTGCTGGACGCCGAGCCCGGCACGACCGCCTCGGACCGCACGATCGAGGCGCTGCGCGACGCGGTCGCCGCCGTTCCCGACTCCGCTCCCCCGGCCGCCGCCGGAGCCGAGGCACCCTCGGGGGCGATCGTCGGCGGCACCGTGGCCGCCACGTACGACTCCGAGCGGGCCAACGACCGTGACCTGCGGCTGATCCTGCCGATCATCCTGCTGCTGGTCGGCGCGGTGCTCGTGCTGCTGCTGCGGGGTCTGCTGGCGCCGGTGCTGCTGGTGCTCACCGTGATCGCGTCGTTCTTCGCCAGCCTCGGCGCGGCGTGGCTGCTCTTCGACCACGTGCTGGGTTTCCCGGCGCTCGACAGCGGCGTGCTGCTGCTCGCCTTCGTGTTCCTGGTGGCGCTCGGCGTGGACTACAACATCTTCCTGGTCACCCGCGCCCGGGAGGACGCCCGCAGCGCGGGCACCCGCGCCGGGATGCTGTCCGCGTTGCGGGTCACCGGAGGTGTGATCACGAGCGCCGGTGTGCTGCTCGCCGCGGTGTTCGCCGTGCTCGGCGTGCTGCCGCTGATCACGCTCACGCAGATCGGCGTCATCGTCTGCATCGGCGTCCTGCTGGACACCCTGCTGGTCCGCACGGTGCTGGTGCCCGCGCTGGCGTTCGTGCTCGCGGACCGCTTCTGGTGGCCGGGCCGCGTCGACGCCCACCCGGGCGCCGACGTCCCGGCGACGCGCGAGCCGGTGACCGCGCGGGACTGACGCGCACGGAAAAGGGGCGGGCTCGACCCCGCCCCTTTTCGTGTGCTCAGTACCCCAGACAGACGCACTCGGTCATCAGCGCCCGCACGTTGCGCACGTACGACGGATTGGGGATGGCGAGCGGCTTGCCCTCCCGCGCCACCGCCCCGTGCCCGTAGTTGTACGCGGAGATGACGGCGTTGAGCAGGCAGGAGTCCAGTTCGGCGGTGCACAGGTCCGCGTCGAGCCGGTAGTCGGCCTCGAAGTACATGTCGCCGATGTACTTGGTCAGCCAGGCCAGGTAGTTGGCCCCCAGGTACGCGTTGTCCTGGTAGTCGGCGATGTCGTAGCTCTGCTCGAACCGCTGGTTCATCCAGGTCGCGGTGGCCGGCATCACCTGCATCAACCCGACGCCGCCGTCGCAGGCGTAGATGTTGGACTGCCAGCCGCTCTCCTGCCAGGCGGTGGCCTTGACCAGGTTCAGCGGGATCTTGAGCTCCGGCGCCGAGCTGGGCCAGTAGGTGCGGCCGGCGGCGGCGCTCAGTGCCGCCTTCACGTCGGCGCGGCTCGCCTGGGGGCCCTTGTAGCTGGGCTTGCAGGACGAGGGGGCGGGCTTCGGTGGCGGCGGCGGGACCTTCGTCTCGGTGGGCGGCTTGGCGACCGCGCGGGGCTTCGGCGCCGCGCCTGTCGAACGGGTCGGCTTCTTCGACGGCGACGCGGACGGCTTGCGGCTCGGGGCGGTGCCCAGGGCCGCCACCGCGCTCGCCGACGGGCTCGGCTCGTCGGTGGGCTCGTCGGCGGCGGCGTCCTCCACCGGCGTCTCGGCGACGGAGACGGGGGCGGCCTGGTCCTGTGGGCGTTCCCCCTTACCGGCGCAGCCGACCGCGCCACCGGCGAGCAGGAACCCGGCGAGCACGAGTGCGCCCACCCGACCGGTCCGTACACGCATCGTGTTCCTCCCCCGTCTGACAGTCGCCGCAGACTAGCAAGGTTCGACCGGCCGGCGGGGCCCCTGCGGCGGCGGCACCGGGTCGGCCTGGTGCTCCCGGTCGCCCACCGCGCGGTCCCGGGTGGCCCAGGCGACCATGAACACCACAGTCCACAGCACCCCCAGTAGCACCGCCGCGGCCGTACCGCTCGCGGTGTCCAGGCCGAGGTAGAGCCGCGCCGCGCCGACCCCCAGCACACCCGCGGCGGCGACCGTCCAGGCGGCCACCGCCACCGGCCAGTGGGTCCTGCGGGACACCAGCCAGGCAAGGGTGCAGAAGCTCGCCGCGACGATGGCGTTCTGGGTGGGAAACAGGACGGCCTCGTCCCCGATCAACTCGGCCACCACTGCCAGCACGACCAGCGGCACGAACGCGCCCACCGTGCCCACCACGCTGAGCAGGTCCGCCCGCCACGGCCGGTTGCGCCACGCGAGCACCGCCGCCACCAGCGCCACCAGCACGATCAGCAACCACCCGCGCACCAGCGACACCACGACCAGGGTGGCGTCGGCGGCGTCCGGGGTCCGGCGGGCGGCGAACCAGGCCGCGATCGCCCCGTCCAGCGCGGCCAGCCCGCTGTTGCGTACCACCACGGCGAGCAGACCGGCGATGGCCAGCCCGGCGGCGAAGAGCAGCAGCAGCCCGGCGGCCAGATTGAGCAGCAGCGTCCAGGCCGGCCCGATCCGCATGGCCACCAGGAAGAACAGGACCCCGTAGCGGGCGCCGAGCCAGCGCACCGGCGGCAGCGCGGCGGCCCGGGACAGCAGGGCGCGCACCGGATCGGGGTTGCGGCCCAGCCACCGCCCGGCGAGCACGACCCCCAGCAGCCCCGCCAGCAACGCCAGCACCGCGCCGGTGGCCCGGCCGAGCAGCCGGGAGACCGTGTCGTACGACTCACCGGCGAGGTGACCGAGCAGCACCGAGCCGCCGACCCAGGTCACGATGCCGGCCAGGTTCCAGGGCGCGAACCGCCGGTACGACATGCCTGCCCCGCCCGCCAGCCGGGGCACCAGGGTGCGGGCGAAGGCCACCCAGCGCGCCGCGAACACGCCCCTGCCGCCGAGGCGGGCGAGCATCGCGTCGGCCCGGCGCCACCGCTCCGGCCCGACCCGGTTGCCCAGCCCGGCACGCAGCTTCGGCCCGTAACGCCGGCCGGCGCGAAACGCCAGCGCGTCCCCGGCGAACGCCGAGACGATCATCGCGAGCAACGTCGGTCCGAGCCGCAAGGTACCGTTGTAGGTGAGGAAGCCGACGAGCAGCAGGGTAGCCTCACCCGGCACCAGCAGGCCGAAGATCACCGCGGTCTCGCCCGCCACGATCAGCGCGGCGACCAGGTAGATCCACAGAGTGGGCAGACCCTGCACCCAGGTCAGCAGGTCGTGCACTCAGGCCCCCGGGACACGGGAGCCAGCATGCCAGCCGGCGCAACGACCAGGACAGCAGTTTCACCATAGATCAGGGGCACCTGGGGGTGACCCCGACGCAGCCTGCGCGAGCGCAGGCGGAAGGATAGAGGGTATGCAGCTTCGCACCGACCTCCGCAACGTCGCCATCATCGCTCACGTCGACCACGGCAAGACCACCCTGGTCGACGCCATGTTGCGGCAGGCCGGCGCCTACGGTGCCCGCGGCGAGAACACCGAGCGGGTGATGGACTCGGGTGACCTGGAGCGGGAGAAGGGCATCACGATCCTGGCCAAGAACACCGGCGTGCACTACCTGCCGGCGGACGGCTCCGACCCGGTCACCATCAACATCATCGACACCCCCGGCCACGCCGACTTCGGCGGCGAGGTCGAGCGCGGCCTCACCATGGTCGACGGTGTGGTCCTGCTTGTGGACGCCAGTGAGGGCCCGCTGCCGCAGACCCGCTTCGTGCTGCGCAAGGCGCTGCGGGCCCGGATGCCGATCATCCTGGTGATCAACAAGGTGGACCGCCCGGACGCCCGGATCAAGGAGGTCGTGGACGACACCTACGAGCTCTTCCTCGACCTGGACGCCGACGAGGAGCAGATCGACTTCCCGATCGTGTACGCCTGCGCCCGCGACGGCATCGCCTCGCTGACCCAGCCCGCCGACGGTTCGGTGCCGGACGACAGCACCTCGCTGGAGCCGCTGTTCCGCACCCTGCTCGACACCATCCCGGCCCCCGCGTACGAGGACGGCGCGCCGCTGCAGGCGCACGTCACCAACCTGGACGCCTCCCCGTTCCTCGGCCGCCTGGCGCTGTGCCGGGTCCGCCAGGGCACGATCAGCAAGGGCCAGACGGTGGCCTGGTGCCGCACCGACGGCAGCACCCAGCGGGTCCGCATCTCCGAGATGCTGATGACCGAGGGCCTGGAGCGCAAGCCGGCCGAGTCGGCTGGTCCGGGCGACATCATCGCCGTCGCCGGCATCCCCGAGATCATGATCGGTGAGACCCTCGCCGACGTGGAGAACCCGGTCGCGCTGCCGCTGATCACCGTCGACGAGCCGGCCATCTCGATGACCATCGGCACCAACACCTCGCCGCTGGTGGGTCGGGTCAAGGGCGCCAAGGTCACCGCGCGCATGGTGAAGGACCGTCTCGACAAGGAGCTGGTCGGCAACGTGTCGCTGCGGGTGCTGCCCACCGAGCGCCCGGACGCCTGGGAGGTGCAGGGCCGTGGTGAGCTGGCGCTGGCCATCCTGGTCGAGCAGATGCGCCGGGAGAGCTACGAGCTGACCGTCGGCAAGCCGCAGGTCGTCACCAAGGAGATCGACGGCAAGACCTGCGAGCCGGTCGAGCGGCTGACCATCGACGCCCCGGAGGAATACCTGGGCGCGATCACCCAGCTCCTCGCCACCCGCAAGGGCCGGATGGAGCAGCTGGTCAACCACGGCACCGGCTGGATCCGGATGGAGTGGCTGGTGCCGGCGCGCGGCCTGATCGGCTTCCGCACCGAGTTCCTCACCGACACCCGCGGCACCGGCATCCTGCACCACGTCTTCGAGTCCTACGAGCCGTGGTTCGGTGAGCTGCGTACCCGTAACAACGGCTCGCTTGTCGCCGACCGGGCCGGCGCGGTCACCGCCTTCGCGATGACCAACCTGCAGGAGCGCGGTCAGCTCTTCGTCGAGCCGACCACCGAGGTGTACGAGGGCATGATCGTCGGGGAGAACTCCCGCTCCGACGACATGGACGTCAACATCACCAAGGAGAAGAAGCTCACCAACATGCGGCAGTCGACCTCCGACGAGACCGAGAAGCTGGTCCCGCCGCGCAAGCTCACCCTGGAGCAGGCGCTGGAGTTCTGCCGTGAGGACGAGTGCGTCGAGGTCACCCCGGCCACGGTGCGCATCCGCAAGGTGGTGCTCGACCAGCAGCTGCGGGGCCGGGCCACCGCCCGCCGCAAGCACGCCGGCTGAGGACACCAGCACCCGACACCGGGCGCGTCGGCCGCTTGCGGCCGGCGCGCCCGTCGGTTTTCCGGCGGGGGTACGCGGGCCCGACCGTCCCGTGATCGGCTACGGTCACCGGCATGACCTGGGACGATCTCGACGCCCATCTGGACCGGGTGCCGGGCACCGTCTCGGCGTACGTGTGTCGCCTCGACGCGTTTCCGACCTGGACCCGGCACGCCGACGCCGGCCACTACGCCGCCAGCACCATGAAGGTGGGGGTGCTGGCCGCGCTGCACCGCGCCGCCGAGGCCGGCACGCTGGACTTGGACGCCGACGTCCCGGTGGTCAACGAGTTCGACTCGGCCCAGCCCGGCGCGCCCCGGTTCTCCTGCGCCCCGCACTACGACAACGACGACGCCGTGTGGGACCGGCTCGGCGGCACCGCGCGCCTGCGCTGGCTCGCCGAGCGGATGATCGTGCGATCCAGCAACCTGGCCACCAACCTGGTCCTCGGCCACGTCGGACTGCCCGCGGTGGCCGAGGTGTGGGCGCTGGCCGGCGCCCGCAACAGCGTCACCGGCCGGGGCATCGAGGACTTCGCCGCCCGCGAGGCAGGCATCACCAACACCGTCACCGCCGCCGACCTGGCCGCCCTGCTGGGCGCGCTGGCCAGCGGCGCCACGACGCCCGGCCGCCTCGCCTCGCCGAGCAGCTGCGGCGCCATGCTGGACGTGCTGCTCGCCCAGGAGCACCGCGAGGACCTGGCCGCCGGCCTGCCCGAGGGCACCCGCATCGCGCTCAAGAACGGCTGGGTACGCGGTGTGCGCCACAGCGCCGGCGTGGTGCTGCCCGAAGACGCCCCGCCGTACGTGCTCGCCGTGTGCACCACCACCGACCTGGCCGGCGGCGACGACGATGTCGAGGACGACGCCTGCCGGCTGCTCGCGCACATCTCGGCCCAGGTGTGGGCCGCCCGCCACCACCTCTGACCCAACCCCCGCCGATCCGGCTAGGCTGCCCGGACCCCCCACCCCGGAGCCGCCGATGCCCAGCAGCCGCACCATCCTGGCCGCCTTCCTCACCGTGACCGCGGCGAACCTGCTGGCCAACGCCACCGGCAGCGACCTGGCGTTCACGCTCACCAAGCCGCTGCTGATGCCGCTGCTCGCCGCGTACCTCTGGCGGGTCACCGCCGACCGCGGCGCCCGGCCGGACCGGCTGGTGCTCGCCGGGCTGGCCTTCGCCACCGGCGGCGACGTGGCGCTGCTGGTCGCCGGCAGCGGCTGGTTCCTCGCCGGCATGGCCTGCTTCCTCGGCACGCACCTCTGCTACCTCGCGGCCTTCGCCCGAGACGGCGCCGCGACCGCGCTGCGCCGCCCACCGCTGGTCGCGGTGCCGGTGGGGTACGCGGTGCTCACCGTCGTCGCGCTGGCCTGGATGTGGTCCGGGCTCACCGACGCCGGGTTGGCCGTGCCGGTGGCCGGCTACGCGCTCGCCCTGGCCGCGATGGCCACCACCGCCGTCACCCAGGGCCGGCGGGTCGGCCTCGGCGCCGCCCTGTTCCTCGGCTCCGACCTGCTGATCGCCGCCGGGGTGGCCGGCGTGGCGGAGCCACCCGGCGCGCCGGTCCTGGTGATGGCGACGTACGCGGCCGGCCAGGCGCTGATCGTCACCGGTCGGGCCGCCCGCGCCGAGGCGCCGGTCACTCCAGCAGGTGCGCCCGCAACGCCGTGAGGACGTCCTCGGTCAGCCCGAGACCGTCGCGCAGGTAGCCGTCGAACGAGCCGTGCACCCGGCGCACCTCGTGGTAGCCGGCGTCGAGATACTCGGGGCGGACCTCCAGCACCGGCAGCACCGCGTCGACGTCCAGCTCGGGGTTCCGGCGACGCATCGCCTCGATGATCACCGCGCGGAGGCTGTCGGTGAGCGCGTTGTTGCGCAGGTACTCGGCGCGGATCGCCGCCTCGTCCACGCCGAGCGCGCTGAGCAGGACGACGGTGAGCCAGCCGGTGCGGTCCTTACCGGCGGAGCAGTGGTAGAGCAGCGGCAGGTTCTCCGGCCGCGCGGCCAGCCGCACCGCCGCGCCGAAGTTGACCCGGGCCGACTCGCCGGTGACGAACCACCTGTAGATCTCGGCCATCGCCCCCGCCGTGCCCTGCCGGGCCAGCTCCGCGTACGCGTCGAGGTCGTGGCCGAGCAGCACCGCCGACACGTACGTGAAGACCGGGTGGTCCGGGTCGTGCACCGGCAGGTGCACGATCCGCGGCTGGCCGGTCAGCCGGTCGGCCGGGGCGACGTCGATCTCCGCGGAGGCGCGCAGGTCGAGCACGCAGGCCGGCCCCAGCTTGGCCAGCACCAGCAGATCCTCGTCGGTGAGCCGACCCAGCGCCGGGGTGCGGATCAGCCGTCCGACGCGCACCCTCCGACCGTCGGCGCCGAGCAGCCCGCCAAGGTCACGGGCGTTCGGTGCGCCCACCAGCTCCCAGTCCCGCGCGACCATCCGGTGTCCCCTCCCGCCGTGTGCCTGCGTATAGGGTGCCCGACATGACGATCTCGGCGGTACGCACCCACCGGGTTTCTGCCCCCTTACACACCCCCTTCGTCACCGCGCTGCGCCGCACCACCACCGTGGACACCCTGGTCGTGGAGCTGATCGATGCCGATGGTCGCTCCGGCTTCGGCGAGGCGCCGCAGGTGTGGCAGGTCACCGGCGCGTCGGTCGCCGGCGCGCAGGCGTGCGTACGGGAACTGCTCGGCCCGCTGCTCACCGGGCGTGACCCGGACGACCTGGTGGCCCGCTGCGCCGAGGTGCAGCGCGCGGTGGTCGGCAACGAGGCCGCGAAGGCGGCGGTGGACGTGGCCCTGCACGACCTGGCAGCGCGGCGGCTGGGCGTACCCCTGGTGCGGTTGCTCGGCGGCACCACCCTGCGGGTGCCGACGGATGTCACCCTCGCCGCGGGCGACGCGGTGGATCTGGCGGCGGCCGCCCGCCAGCGGCAGGCCGACGGCTTCGGCGTGCTGAAGCTGAAGGTGGGCACGGACGCGGCCGGCGACCTGGACCGGGTACGCGCGGTCCGTGCGGCGGTCGGCACCGGGATCCGGATCCGGCTCGACGCCAACCAGGGCTGGACGCCGCGCGAGGCGGTCCGGGTGATCCGTGGCATCGAGGACGCCGGGCTGGACGTGGAGTTGGTCGAGCAGCCGGTCGCCCGCTGGGATCTGGACGGGCTGGCGTGGGTCAGCGACCGGGTGTCCGTGCCGATCCTGGCCGACGAGGCGGTCTTCGGGGTCCGCGACCTGGTCGAGGTGATCCGCCGCCGGGCCGCCGACCTGGTCAACGTGAAGCTGGCCAAGTGCGGCGGGCTGCACCCGGCGCGCACCCTGTTGGAGTTGGCTACCGCGCACGGGCTCGGCACTGTGGTCGGGTCGATGATGGAGAGTCAGGTAGGCATCGGCGCGGCGGCGAGCCTGGTCGCCGCGTACGGCACCACGGCGGTCGCCGACCTGGACGCCGCCTGGTGGCTGGCCTGGTCGCCGGTGCAGGGCGGGATCCGCTACGAGGGGCCGACGGTGGTGTTGCCGGACGCGCCTGGCCTGGGCATCTCCGGCCTTGCTGAAGTAAAGATGCAGGGCCGTGGTTGATGATCGTTGGTTTCTTTCATAGGGTGCCCCCGGGACAGCCGACACGAGCTGGGGGTTGACGTGGAGCTCCGACCGGGCCGCGAGGCCATCGTCCGAGTCGCGGTGGCGACGCTCTGGTCCTCGCCCGAGGCGGTCCGGCCGGTCGACGGTCCCGCGCTCGGCGCCGGCGTCGACATCCCGACCTGGGTGAGCGGGATGAACACCGACCAGCAGGTCGGCGACTGCGTGCTGAGTCAGCTCCTGCTCGGCGAGCGGGTGCTGATCGACGAGCTGCGCCCGGACGGCTGGGCGCGGGTTGTCGCCGTCGAGCAGCCGGCCGCCAAGCTCGATCCCCGCGGCTACCCGGGCTGGCTGCCCACCGACCAGTTGACAGCCGTGGATCCCACAGTCAGCGGTGACCCGCTGGTGGTGGACGCCACAGTCACCGCGCTACGCACCGCCCCGGACGGGCCGGTGGCGCTGCCCGGGGTCGTCGTCGGCACCCGCCTCGTCCCGGCCGGCGCGGCCCGCGACGGCTGGCGGCCGGTCCACGTCCCCGCTCAGGCCACGCCGCACTGGCTGCCCGACGGGCACCTCGTCCCGGCGCCGACCGCGCCACCCAGCGCCGCCGACGCGCTCGCGGTGGCCCAGCGGCTGCTGGACGTGGTCTACATCTGGGGCGGGCTCTCCGTGTACGGCATCGACTGCTCCGGCCTCGTCCACCTGGCCTGGCGTCGGTTCGGCGTGCTGCTGCCCCGCGACGCCGACGACCAGGCCGTCGCCACGACCCCGCTGCCCCTGGGCGCGGAGCGCCCCGGCGACCTCTACTTCTTCGCCCGCCCCGGCCGGAAGATCCACCACATCGGCATCGTCACCGCCGTCGCCGACGGTCCGACGGACCGGCGGATGCTGCACGCCTGCTACCGGCGGCGGCGGGTGCTGGAGGAAGCGCTACCGGCCGACCGGCTCGCCACCCTCGTCGGCGCGCACCGGGTCTAGCTGCGGGCCGCACACCGGCCGGGCCTGTCTCCGGGCCCGGCCGACGACGGTTCAGCGTCGAACCCCGGCCAGCTCGCGACGCCGGTCCCGGGCGGACTTGGCCAGGCTGGCGATGGTGGCGATGCCCAGCGTGCCGATGATGACAAGCAGGGACAGCCAGATCGGGATGTGCGGCGCCCACCCGACGTGCTTCCCGCCGTTGATGAACGGCAGGTTGTTGTCGGCCAGTGCCTCCAGCACCAGCTTGACGCCGATGAAGCCCAGCACGACGGCCAGCCCGTAGCTGAGGTAGATGAGCCGGTCGAGCAGGCCACCGAGCAGGAAGTAGAGCTGGCGCAGACCCATCAGTGCGAAGACGTTCGCGGTGAAGACCAGGTACGGCTCCTGCGTGATGCCGAAGATCGCCGGGATCGAGTCCAGAGCGAAGATCAGGTCGGTGGTGCCGATCGCGATCATCACGATGAGCATCGGAGTGAACAGCCGCCGCCCGCCCTCGCGGGTCGTCAGCTTCGCGTCGTCATAGCCCTTGGAGATCGGCAGTGCCCGCCGGCTCCAGCGGATCAGCAGGTTCTCGGAGAACTCGTCCTCGTCCGGCTCACCCTGACGGGCCAGGTTGACAGCCGTGTAGATGAGGAACGCGCCGAAGATGTAGAACACCCAGGAGAACTGCGAGATCAACGCCGCGCCGGCGGCGATGAACCCGCCACGCATCACCAGCGCCAGCACGATGCCGATGAGCAGCACCTTCTGCTGGTACTGCCGGGGCACCCCGAAGCGGGCCATGATGATGACGAAGACGAACAGGTTGTCCACCGAGAGGCTGTACTCGGTGAGCCAGCCGGTGTAGAACTGCCCGGCGGAGCTGGCCCCGGCGGTCAGCCACACCCCGGCGCCGAAGAGCAGCGCGAGGCCCACGTAGAAGGCGACCCAGAGGCTCGACTCCCGCACGCTCGGCTCGTGCGGGCGCCGACCGATGATCAACAGGTCGACGAGCAGCACCGCAGTCAGTGCGACGAGGGTCCCCGCCCACACCAATCCGGACACGTCCAACGTTCATTCCTCCGGCAGACACGCGGCGTCGGGCACACCGTACGCCCCCGCGAGGGCTGGCGTGCCGCTGTCGCTCACTCTGGTGACTGTCGGAGGTCTCTTCCGCCCCCGACCCGCGAACGGGCCGGCGACCGACGAAGCCGGGTCGAGCGCCGAGATGCCGGCGGACGTCCGTGCTGACGACTTCGTCGCGGGGGAATACTCCCCTCCTTGGTGACCATTGTTGCCCACCACTCGCCGTGATCACACCCAGGGGGACGGTGGCGCCACACACTCCGCAGGAAATCCTAGGAGGCTAGTTCGTATGGGGTGCGGCGATGGGGTCGGAGAGGGACCAACCGGCGGCGAGCAGGGCGTCACACGCCTCCACGGCCCGCGCCAGCCGCGCGGCGTGCGACCCGGTCAGCTCCACCACCGGCACGCCGCAGCCCGCCAGCTCGGCCCGGAACCGCTCGGTCATCCAGCTCCGCAGGTGCTCGCCGTCGCGCAGTCCGTCGTCGTCGAAGGGCACGCCCCGGTGGTCCGTCAGCAGGTACAGCGCGGGTCGGCGGGCCGCCGCCCGCACCTGCGGCGACGCGGCGCCGAGATAGCGCTCCTCCCAGACCGCTGTGGCCCGCGCGTCGGTGTCGCAGATCAGCAGCGGCCCCGACGAGCGGGCCGCCGCGTCCTCGGCCGCCTGCTGCTCGCGGACCACCGCGCGGAAGTCGTCGGAGTCCCAGCGGACGTCGAAGACACTCGCCTCCGGCGACCGCTCCCGCAGCCGGGCGAGTTTGCGGGCCGTCAACTCCCGGCCGTACTCCGGCACCCAGGACGTGTCATAGTGCGCGGCGAGCGCCGCCGCCATCGTGGTGGTGCCCGTCGACTCGGCGCCGACCACCACCACCCGCCGCACGAACCAGGCCCGCACCGGCGGGCTCAGAAACCGCCAGGATCCCGCCGGGTCCGCGCGGACCGCCGTGCCGGACACCGGCACGGTCCGCCGATCCGGATCCACCGCCACGGGTACGGCGTCGAAGCGGCGGGCCAGCTCCACGCCGTACGCCTCGGAGGAGAACACCGCGTCCACCGACCCCGGTCCGACCGCCTCGCGGAACACCGCGCAGTGCGCGTCCCAGATCGCCGGGTCGGCGTAGTCCACCGGGTGGTCGTCATACCGACCGACGAACCGGACCCACGGCGTGTCCGCGTGCACCTCCCGCAGCCAGTCCAGCCGCAGGTCGAGGGGGATGGACTCCCGCCGCGACGGTGCCACCACCACGGTGACCGTGGCGCAGCGGGCCGCGGCGGCCGCGATCAGCGCGTGGTGCCCGGCGTGTGGCGGGTAGAACTTGCCCACCACCAGCCCGTGCCCGAACTCGGGAACCGGCGCCCGCCCCGGCCGGCGCGGTGTCGGCGTGCGCTCGGGTGTCCCGGCCGTCACGCGGTGGCCGGAGCCGGGCCGGGCGGCACCGGGGTCGGAGTCGGGCGGTCGGGGCGGCGCAGGTCGGCCCGCCAGGCACGCAGCCCGACCACGCACAGGGCGAGGAACACCAGGTACAGCACGGCGGTCAGGTGCAGTCCCTTGTACGCGTACAGCGGGATGTAGATCAGGTCGGCGGTGATCCAGAACCACCAGCTCTCCACCCGCTTGCGGGTCTGACCGTACGTCGCCAGCAGGGACAGCGCCGTGGTCAGCGCGTCCGGCAGCGGCACCGTCGAGTCGGTGGCCCGGTCCAGCAGGGCCCAGAGCGCGCCGGTGAGCAGCACCCCGACGACGGCCAGCGTGAGCCACTCCCCCCGGCCGGTCCGACTCACCTCAAGTCGGCTCCGCCGCTCGCCGCCGAAGCGCCAGTGCCACCAGCCGTAGCACCCGAGCGCGACGTAGACGACCTGCAACCCGGCGTCGGCGTACAGGCCGGCGGCCCAGAACAGCAGCATGAGCAGCAGCACGTTGGCGATGCCGATCGGCCAGTTGGCGATCCGCTGCCGGGCCACCAGCCACACGTTGACCACGCCGGTGGCGAACCCCAGCAGTTCCGCCCACGTGGTGCCGGTGCCGGCCATCCGGAACGCGGTGCCGGTGAGCCAGTCGATGATCACAATGCTCCTCCCGGGCACCCACCCTAGGGTCTGCGCCGACACGGGAACAGACCCCGCGACACCGGGGCGGTCCGCCGTCGTGGGAGGCTTTCCGGCATGGTGCTTGAGGTCGCGCTCATCGACGTACTGCCCGGACACGAGGACGCGTTCGCCGCCGCGTACGCCCAGGGTCACCCGGTGCTCGCCGGGACGCCCGGCTGCCGGTCGGTGCGGATGACCCGGGGCATCGAGTCCCCGACCCGCTTCGTGCTGCTGGTCGAGTGGGACTCGGTCGAGGCGCACGAGAAGAACTTCCGGGACACCGAGCGGTTCGCCCAGTGGCGGGCGCTGATCGGGCCGCACTTCGCCGGGCCGCCGCTCGTCGAGCACTTCCTCGACGTACCGGCCTGAGTGGAGCTGTCGTACCCCGCGGTTATCGTGCCTTCCGCACGCGCTGGCCGCCGGCCCCGACGGACTCGGGGGCGCCGGGTCCGGGGGCCGCGCGGGCGGCACCGGCCGTCACTCGCCGACCCGACGGGCCAGCGCGGTGACCGTCTCCTCGGGTGACAGGGCGGCCGCCAGCAGCGCCTCGGTCATCCGCTCGTACCTGTCGACGTCGAGCACCGTCGCGAGCCGGACGTCGGTGGTCAGCGCCTCCAGCATCACCGTCCGCGGGTCCGCCGGGTCGGGAAAGGCATACCAGGAGTACGGGGTGAGCGGGTGCAGCCCGCTGCCGGCCACCCCGCGGGGCACGAGTCGCACCGTCACGTGGGCCAGCCCGGTCACCGTCACCAGGTGTCGCAACTGCTCACGCCAGACGTCGGCCGGCAGGTCACCCCTGTCGCACGCGGCCTCGGCGAGCACCGCCGTGTAGCGCGGTGGCTCGGCCCGACGCAGCACCTCCTGGCGCAGCGCCCGAGCGCGCACCTCCGTCTCCACGTCGACCTCCGGCGCGAGCAGAGTGCCGGCGGCGACCCGCGACCGGGCGTACGCCGGCGTCTGGAGCAGCCCCGGCACGACCGCCGGCTGGTACTCGACGATGTCGGCCGCGCCCGCCTCCAACTCGGCGTAGACGCGCTGCCGCTCGCTCATCTCGCCGAGCGTCTTCCACCAGCCGCGGCTGGTGGCGGCATCTCGCGCGATCACGATCAGCGCGTCTCGGGCCGCCGCCGGCACCTGGTAGATGTCGAGCAGGTCCAGCACATCGGCGAGATCCGGACGGCTCTGCCCCAGCTCGATGCGGGACAGTTTCGAGGTCGAGGCCCAGCCCAGCCGGTCGCAGACCTGCTCCAGGGTCAGCGCCTCGCGCCGACGTAACTGACGCAGCTCGGCGCCGAGCCGCGCGCGTCGAATGACAGGACTTGTTGGCAACGGCATCCCCGCCTCCCCATCGAGGGAGCGTACGCAGGACGATCACCCAGTGCAATAGTTTGCTTGCGCACCGCAATCGGAACGCTCGGGCGACGAGCCGGGCGAGGACGCCGCACGCCTGCCGTTCGGGCAGCCCGGCCCGCCGTCACTTCACGCCTGCGGCGTCCATTCCGCGTAGCTCCTTCTTCAGGTCGGCGACCTCGTCGCGGATCCGCGCCGCCAGCTCGAACTGCAGCTCGCGGGCGGCGGCCAGCATCTGGTCGTTGAGCTCCTGGATGAGCTGGGCGAGGTCGGCGCGGGCCATCCCCTCCCGGGACGTGGTGGTGGCGGCGGACCTACTGCGGCTGCGGGTCTCCTTGACCGGCGCCTTGCCCCGGGAGAGCTGACGCGCCGCGCCGCCGACCCGGGAGTTTTCGGTGTCCTCCGCCTCGCGGTAGATGTCGTCCAGAATGTCGTGGATCTTTTTGCGCAGCGGCTCCGGACTGATCCCGTGTGCCTCGTTGTGCGCGATCTGCTTGGCGCGACGCCTGTCGGTCTCGTCGATCGCCGCCGCCATCGACGGAGTGATCTTGTCGGCGTACATGTGCACCTGGCCCGAGACGTTACGGGCGGCCCGCCCGATGGTCTGGATCAGCGACCGGCCACTGCGCAGGAAGCCCTCCTTGTCGGCGTCCAGGATCGCGACGAGGGACACCTCGGGCAGGTCCAGACCCTCGCGGAGCAGGTTGATGCCGACCAGCACGTCGTACTCGCCCTTGCGCAGCTCGCGCAGCAGCTCCACCCGGCGCAGCGTGTCGACCTCGGAGTGCAGGTAGCGCACCCGGACGCCGTTCTCCAGGAGGTAGTCCGACAGGTCCTCGGCCATCTTCTTGGTAAGCGTGGTGACCAGCACCCGTTCGTCGCGGTCGGTCCGCAGCTTGATCTCGTGCATGAGGTCGTCGATCTGGCCCTTGGTCGGCTTGATCACGACCTGCGGATCGACCAGCCCGGTGGGGCGGATGACCTGCTCGACGAACTCCCCCTGGGCCTGTTCCAGCTCCCACGTGCCCGGGGTCGCCGACAGGTAGACCATCTGGCCGACCCGCTCCAGGAACTCGTCGAACCGCAGCGGCCGGTTGTCGGCGGCGCTGGGCAGCCGGAAGCCGTGGTCGATGAGCATGCGCTTACGGGAGGCGTCACCCTCGTACATGCCGCCGATCTGCGGGATCGTCACGTGCGACTCGTCGACCACCGTGAGGAAGTCGTCCGGGAAGTAGTCGAGCAGGGCGTGCGGCGGGCTGCCGGGCAGCCGCCCGTCCATGTGCATCGAGTAGTTCTCGATGCCGGAGCAGAAACCCACCTGCCGCATCATCTCGATGTCGTACGTGGTGCGCATCCGCAGCCGCTGCGCCTCCAGCAGCTTGCCCTGCCGCTCCAGCTCGGCCAGCCGCTCGGCCAGCTCCACCTCGATGTCGCGGATCGCCCGCTCCATCCGCTCCGGACCTGCCGCGTAGTGCGTCGCCGGGAAGATCACCAACTGGTCGACCTCACGGACCACGTCACCTGTCAACGGGTTGAGGTAGTAGAGCTTCTCCACCTCGTCGCCGAACAGCTCGATGCGGACCGCCAACTCCTCGTACGCCGGAATGATCTCCAACGTGTCGCCACGGACCCGGAAGGTGCCCCGCTGGAAGGCCATGTCGTTGCGGGTGTACTGGATGTCGACCAGCCGGCGCAGCAGCTGGTCGCGGTCAAGATCCTGCCCGACCCCGACCCGAACCGCCCGGTTGAGGTATTCCTCCGGGGTGCCCAGACCGTAGATGGCCGAGACGGTCGCCACCACGATCACGTCGCGGCGGGTGAGCAGCGACATCGTCGCCGAGTGCCGCAGCCGCTCGACCTCCTCGTTGATCGAGGAGTCCTTCTCGATGTAGGTGTCGGTCTGCGGGATGTACGCCTCGGGCTGGTAGTAGTCGTAGTACGAGACGAAGTATTCGACCGCGTTGTGCGGCAGCAGCTCGCTGAACTCCTTGGCCAGCTGCGCACAGAGCGTCTTGTTCGGGGCGAGCACCAGCGTGGGGCGCTGCAGCCGCTCGATCAGCCACGCGGTGGTGGCGCTCTTGCCGGTGCCGGTCGCGCCGAGGAGCACCGTGTTACGGTCGCCGCGCCGCACCCGGCGCTCAAGGTCGTCGATGGCGGCCGGCTGGTCGCCGGCCGGCTGGAATTCACTGACGACCTGGAAGCGGCCGTCGAGCCGGGGAATGTCGAGCGCCATGACCTCAACGGTACGCCGCAGGTCCGACAGGTTCGGTCGTCGCGCAGGGTGTGTGATCGGCTTCAATATTCCCATTGTGTGGCCCATGTCACCGGGACTACCCTCTTCATGTAGGCCGCTCGCGGCGGCCGACCGGGCCGGAGGCCAGGCCATCATCAGGCCGGCCGCCCCCGGCACAGCGGTCGCAGCACCCGGCTCGTCCGGCGTGCGCACCCGTGTGGTCGCGCTCGAGGCGCAGACCGGCCGCCGCGAGCGCCCCTGCCGCCCCGGCCGCTCCGCCCTCAGCTAGGCGCCCCTCGGCTCGTCCTGCTTCGGCTCGTCACCCGCTGCCGTCCCGCCCGTTTCACATCCGTGGACACCTCCCCGGCACCGGCGCGCGGCCCCTCCCCCGACACCACAGGCGCCGGCGGCCCCCCTCCCGACCCTGGCAGTCGCACGCTCGAGATGGACGCCAACGACAGCCCCGGCCGCTCCCGGGCGAGCCGTCGTCGGCGTACGGTGCTGCTGCTGCTCGCCCTGACCGCGGTGACGTCCGCCACGGCGCTGGTGATCGGGCTGCTGAGCTGGGCTCCCGACCCGCCCGCGCCGGCCCGACCGCTGACCGTGCCGGAGGCCGAGCGGCTGGCCGCCATGCGGGTCACCAACCTTCGGGACCTGCGCGCCGGCGTCCATGTCACGGCCGGCGCCGGCGCCTCCCGTACCGACTTGGTGGGTTGGGTGGACTGGTCGCGGCCCCTTCTCTACCTGGATGTGGGCGGGCCGGGGGCGGGCGCCGAGCGGGGCCTGCTGCAGAGCGCCGGTCCGGTGCTGGTCACCCGACCGGACCCGGCGGCCGTGCCCACCCCGGCCGCGCCACCGCTGGTGCCACCGGCGGACCGCTGGCGGCTGCGCCACCTGACGCCCGGCTCGGGGCTGGCGCCGGTCCTCGACCTGCTTCTCGGCCTCGCCGCCGACCGCCCCGACCCCGCGCTGGACGGCGGCGACGCCCGCTGGGTCGCCTCGGACGTGGTGGCGGCAGGGCCGGTGGACGTCCTCCAGGCGCCGCTGCCCACCGCGAGCCCACCCGCCCCCGGCAGCCCGGCACCGGTCAGCACGGCGGCGACCGGTCGGGACGGGTCGACCCGTTACTGGCTCGACCGGGATGGCCGACTGCACAAGCTCGTGACCCGGTTGCCCGGCGTCGGCCCGGTCACGGTGCTCCTCAACCGGGTCGACCGCCCCACGCTGCGCCCGGTCGACGCGCTCGGCGGCCGCCCCGGACTGCCGCGCGCGCTCACGGACGCCGAGCAGCGCCGGCTGGACCGGCTGCCCGCCCGGCTGCGCGGCCAGCGCGGTGCCACGCTGACGCTAAGCGCCCCGGTGGGCACGGACACCAACCTGCGGGGTGCCGGCTGGTTGAGCTGGGCCGCCGGCACCGCGTACGTGGCTGTCGCCGACCTGGGCGTACCGGATCGCCGGACCCTGCTGCGCCGCGACGCCCGCGGTCTGTACCGAACGGATCTGCCGGCCGAGCCCGCTGGCGGCGGCACCGCCGAGAGTCCCGGCCGGCCGCCGTTTCCGGTCCCGGCCGGATCGTGGCGACCCACCCGGTCCGCCCGCGACGACCTCGACCTACTGGTCGACGCCGCGGTGGCCGCCGCCGGGCCGGTGCGGCAGAGCGGCGCGGCCGTGCGGGTACGTGAGGACCTCGCCGCCGGACGGACCGTGGACGTCGTGGAGCTCCGCACGGCCGATGCGCGACTGCGCTACTGGATCGACCGGGACGGCTCGCTGCGCCGGGTCGAGCTGCGCACCGCCCCCGGCGCGTGGGCGCAGGTGGACCTCAGTCCCACCGTGGTGCCCCGCCTCGGCCCGCCGCCGCGCGCCACCCCACCGAGCGGCGCGCCCCGGCGCTGACCACGCCTTGCCGCCCGGCGGGCGGGGGGCCTCAGGGCCGCCAGCCGGTCCGCGCGGCCCACTGCTCGGCGCGCAGGTACTCCTCGTCGAACCAAGGGTCGCGGGCCGTACCGGAGTCGCCGACGGGCGGCGCCGCGTCGACCAGATCCCGCTTGAACAGCAGGTACGCGGCCCGCTGATCCGGATCGGCGCGCAGGTGGTCCCGCATCAGCAGCGCGTACCGCCAACCCGGCGACTCGGCCTCCCGCACGTGCAGGCGGACCGGGCGACCCGGGTCGGCGCTGCCGTGCAGCCGCTTCTCCCACCGACCCCGACCGGCCGGGCGCGGATCGTCCCACCAGTGCCCCGGCACCCGGGGAAACCCCGCGTTCGCCAGCCGCTCGGCCAGGAGCCCGTCGGCGTCGGCGAGGCGGGGCACAGCGATCTGCACGTCGATGACGTCGGCAGCGGCGAGACCGGGCACCGCTGTCGCACCGATGTGGTCGATCCGCAGGTCCGCCGGTGCCAGCGCGTGACGGATCCGGGCGGCCAGCCGCGCGTACTGCTCGGACCGGCCGGGATCGGCCTCCACCTCGTCGCCGCGGCCGAACGGCGGCACGACCCGCCGCTGCCGCAGGTTGTGCTCGTAGGGCTGCAGCCGCTGCCGCCACAGCGTGTCCACCGCGGCGTGCAACGCCACCAGACTTCCGTCATTTGTCAGCACCACATCCGCCGCGGCGCGCCGACGGGCGTCGTCGGCCTGCGCGGCGATCCGCCGCTCGGCCTCCGCGCGATCCATCCCCCGGTCACGCGTCAGCCGCTCCAGCCGGGTCGCCACGGCCGTCTGCACCACGACCACCAGGTGGTACGTCGGGGCGAGCCCCACCTCCACCAGCAGCGGTACGTCGTTGACCACGATCGCGTCCGGGGCCGCCGCGGCGACCAGCTCGGCCGTACGGGCCCGCACCCGGGGATGGGTAATCGCCTCCAGCCGACGGCGGGCGGCCTCGTCGGAGAACACCACCGCACCCAACGCGGCGCGGTCCAGCGCGCCGTCGGCGTCCAGCACCTTCTCGGAGAAGGCGGCGACGATCTCCGCGAGGCCCTCCGTGCCCGGCGCGACGACCTCCCGGGCGACCTGGTCCGCGTCCACGAGCACCGCACCCAACTCCACCAGCCGCGCGGCCACCGCGCTCTTGCCCGACCCGATTCCGCCGGTCAAACCCACCCTCAGCACCCGACCAGTCAACCGGATCACGCGCCTCCCCGCCAAACCCGCCCCCGCCCGCGGCGACCCTGTTGCGCCGGGTTGGCCCACGCCGCCCGCGCGCCCCGCGCCGCCTGCGCGCCGCGCCGCCTGCGCGGTCGTCGCGGCCATGCGCCCGGTGCCCGGTGCCCGGTGCCCGCGGTGCCCGCAAGATCGCGCTCGATCCTCGATGTAGTGGCATCCCAATCGCTCAGAGGCCCCTACATCCACGATCGAGCGCGATCTTGCAACCGGGACGCGGTTGCGCGGAGCGCGGGGTGCGGAGCGCGGAGCGCGGGGTGCGGAGCGCGAGGGCGAGCGCGGGCGGCCGGTGGTGGGCGGGGCGCGGAGGCGGGTGCGGAGCGCGGGTATGGCGAGGGCCCCGCCCCCGGCGATCGTGAGATCGCGGGGACGGGGCCCGTCGTCGTTCAGCGGGTCACTTGCCGCCGGCGAGCTTCTCCCGCAGAGCGGCGAGCGCCTCGTCGGTGGCCAGGGTGCCGGCCGGCTCCTCGGTCTGCCGGCTCGGGGCCGGGCTGGACGAGGAGGTGGTGCCGCCACTCGCGGCCGGAACGGCCGGAGTCGGGTTGGCAGCGGCCTCGGCGTCGGCGGCGCGAGAGGTCTGCACCTGCTTGGTGTGGGCCTCCCAACGCTGACGGGCCTCGGCGTACTGGTTCTCCCAGGTCTCGCGCTGCTTGTCGTACCCCTCGAGCCACTCGCCCGTCTCCGGGTCGAAGCCCTCCGGGTAGATGTAGTTGCCCTCGGCGTCGTACGTCGCGGCCATGCCGTAGAGGGTCGGGTCGAAGTGCTCCTCGCCCTCGACGAAGCCCTCGTTGGCCTGCTTGAGCGACAGCGAGATCCGGCGGCGCTCCAGGTCGATGTCGATGACCTTGACCATGACCTCGGAGCCGACCTGGACGACCTGCTCCGGGATCTCCACGTGGCGCTCGGCCAGCTCGGAGATGTGGACCAGGCCCTCGATGCCGTCGTCCACCCGGACGAACGCACCGAACGGCACCAGCTTGGTGACCTTACCCGGCACGATCTGCTGGATCGCGTGGGTGCGGGCGAACTGCCGCCACGGGTCCTCCTGCGTCGCCTTCAGCGACAGCGAGACGCGCTCGCGGTCCAGGTCGACGTCCAGGACCTCGACCTCGACCTCCTGGCCGACCTCGACGACCTCGGACGGGTGGTCGATGTGCTTCCAGGAGAGCTCGGAGACGTGCACCAGACCGTCGACGCCGCCGAGGTCCACGAAGGCGCCGAAGTTGACGATCGAGGACACGACGCCCTTGCGGACCTGGCCCTTCTGCAGCTTGTTGAGGAACTCGGTGCGCACCTCGGACTGCGTCTGCTCCAGCCAGGCCCGGCGGGACAGGACCACGTTGTTGCGGTTCTTGTCCAGCTCGATGATCTTGGCCTCGAGCTCACGCCCGACGTACGGCTGCAGGTCACGCACGCGCCGCATCTCGACCAGGGACGCGGGCAGGAAGCCGCGCAGCCCGATGTCGAGGATGAGGCCACCCTTGACCACCTCGATGACCGAGCCGCGGACGACACCGTCCTCGTCCTTGATCTTCTCGATCGTGCCCCAGGCCCGCTCGTACTGCGCCCGCTTCTTGGAGAGGATCAGACGACCCTCCTTGTCCTCCTTCTGGAGGACCAGGGCCTCGATGTGGTCACCAACCGTCACAACCTCGGCGGGGTCCACGTCGTGCTTGATCGACAACTCCCGAGAGGGGATGACACCCTCGGTCTTGTAGCCGATGTCGAGCAGGACCTCGTCCCGATCGACCTTGACGACGGTGCCTTCGACAATGTCGCCGTCGTTGAAGTACTTGATGGTCTCGTCGATCGCGGCGAGGAATGCCTCCTCGGAACCGAGATCGTCGTGGGTGACCCGGGTGGCGCTCGAGGGGGCCTCGATGCTGCTCGTCATGTGGGCGGTTGCTCCGGTCGGATGGGTTGTCACAGCAGGCTGGTGTCGCAGTGACCTGTTCGCGCCAGCGGATCCGTCGCCGGGCACACCGAACGATCACCTACTGGGATCATGATGTGCTCCGTCGACCGCGCACCTGCTCCCTGCCGAGACACACGATCCGCGAGCGCATCGTCTAGCCTACCGTGCGCATTACCACAGCGTGCAAGCCCTCCCGACTCGTCGCCGTGTGACGCCCTGCGAAAGCCGAACAATCGCCCGGAAACGACCCCTCCTGTCTCGTACGTCACAGCGGCCCCAGCAACCACCTCTGCCCCGCGCGCTTGATCGCCTCGATCTCCTGGAAACCGGCGTGTCCCGACGGCCCGAACACCGCGACTTCAGGGAAACCGAGTCGATCGAGCCGCGCCGCCGTCCCCAACCGGACGACCGGGGCCTAGCGTGAGCGCGTGGATGACGACAGCCGGGTGACCCGGCGCCGGGTGGGTGACGCCGAGGCCCGGCGGGCAAACCGCGGCTGGTGGGACACGGACGCCGACGACTACCAGGCCGAGCACGGGCGGTTCCTCGGCGACGTGGACTTCGTCTGGTGCCCGGAGGGGCTGCGGGAGGCCGACGCCCACCTGCTCGGCGACGTGTCGGGGCGACGGGTGCTGGAGGTCGGTTGCGGCGCGGCGGCCGCCGCCCGCTGGCTCGCCACCCAGGGCGCGCGGCCGGTCGCCTTCGACCTGTCCGCCGGCATGTTGCGGCACGCCGCGCAGGCTGCCGACCGCACCGGGGTACGCGTACCGCTGGTGCAGGCCGACGCGCTCGCCCTGCCGTTCGCCGACCGTTCGTTCGACGTGGCCTGCACGGCGTTCGGCGCGATCCCGTTCGTGGACGACTCGGCGGCCCTGCTCGCCGAGGTGCACCGGGTGCTGCGCCCGGGTGGCCGGTGGGTGTTCTCGGTGACCCACCCGATGCGCTGGATCTTCCTCGACGATCCCGGCGAGGGCGGTCTGACGGCCGTGCACTCGTACTTCGACCGCTCCCCCTACGTCGAGCAGGACGACACCGGCGTCGCCACCTACGTCGAGCAGCACCGGACCCTCGGTGACCGCATCCGCGAACTGGTAGGCGCCGGGTTCCGGCTGCTCGACCTGGTGGAGCCGGAGTGGCCGGAGGAGCACGAGGGAATCTGGGGGCAGTGGAGCCCGCTGCGCGGACGACTGTTCCCCGGCACCGCCATCTTCGTCACCGAGAAGCCCGCCCGGTGAGCGCGTCGCACCCGCGGTCCGACGTGCGAGCCATCGATCGCCGGTAGGCTCAGGCCCATGAGCGCCGAGCCCATCCCGACATCACCTGGCCCCTGGTGTCCGGATCCGATGCGGCAGCAGCGTGCCGACTACACGCTGGAGGACCTGCTCACCCTGCCGGACGACGCCCCCCGCGTCGAACTCGTCGACGGAGTTATCCAGGTGACGCCCTCCCCCACCCTGGGCCATCAAGACATCTCGTTTCTACTGCGTATGTGGCTCCACACGCACGGACCGGCGAACCTTCGTGCCGCCCAGGCAGTCGGAGTCGCGCTCAGCCGCAACACGAGCCGGCAGCCGGACGTGTTGCTCTGCCGCGCCGAGATCCCGTCCAACCGGTCCACCCTGCGGCCGGCGGACGTCGTACTCGCCGTGGAGATCGTCTCACCCGGGACGCGACGGATCGACAGGTTCGCGAAGCCCGGGGAGTACGCCGCCGCCGGCATTCCGTTCTACTGGCGGATCGAGCAGGACCCGGTGCACGTGTACGCGTACCGGATCGGCGACCGGGTCGGGCCGGGCGGTGAGCGGCAGTACGAGCTGGTCATCGACGGCGGCGACGTCATCGAGCTGGCCGAACCGTTCGACATCAAGCTGCCCGTCTCCGAGATCACCCCGTAGCCGTTTCGCCTCGGCGGTGTCGGGTAGCCGAGGGGCATGGCCGAGCAGAGGTTCCACAAGGGCGACCATGTCTCCTGGTCGGCCCACGGCAGCCGCGCGTATGGCGTGGTGCAGGAGGAGATCACCGACCGGACGCGGATCCGCGGGCGGGCAGTGAACGCTGCCCCCGGCGATCCGCAGTACCGGGTCCGGAGTGACGGTACGGGCCGCGACGTGGCCCACCGCCCGGAGGCGCTGCGTCATGAGCAAAGGTGAGGAGCAGGGCCGGGACACCTACCGGGAGTTCACCGAGGCCGTGAACATGAAGCCCGGCGAGCTGTCGTCCTGGCTGGAGACCGACGAGTCGAAGCAGGTCGGTTGGCACAAGGGTGGTCGCTCCGGCGGCGGCGAGTCCGTCGGGCACGAATCCGGCCGGAAGATCATCAACCTGTTGCGCCGCAAGCGCGCCGACCTGTCCGAGGGCGACTACAAGCACATGCGCAAGGTGGTCGGCTACGTCCGCCGGCACATGGCCCAGCGTCCCTCCGGCGACGTCCGCGACACCAAGTGGCGCTGGTCGCTCATGAACTGGGGGCACGACCCCCTGAAGTAGCAGGTGATTCGCGCAAGATCCGCACAACATCGGTGAAGTCGCTGCCTCAGAACGCCCCGACGCAGCACTTTCCCCAAAGTCGCGCCGATCCTGGAGGGGTGCACCCCCACCAGGCCGACGGCCACGACCAGGACGACCAGGTCAGGGGTTCCGGGGCAGCCCGACCCACGCAGGGATCAAGCCTGACCGCCCGGAGTGGGTCGGGCTGCCCCGGAACCCCCCACACCCCAACCACCGCGGGCCGCCCCGGAACCCCACACCGCAACCGAGAAATCAGTGGTCAGCAGAATTCCAGTCCCGACCCAGACCGACCGACACCTCCAGCGGCACGGACAGCGGGTGCGCCCCGCCCATCTCGCGCCGCACCAACGCCTCCAACGCCTCCCGCTCACCCGGGGCGACCTCGAAGACCAGCTCGTCATGCACCTGCAACAGCATGCGGGAACGCAGGCCGGCGTCGACGAGGGCGGTGTCGACATGCAGCATCGCCACCTTGATGATGTCGGCGGCCGACCCCTGGATGGGGGCGTTGAGAGCCATCCGCTCGGCGATGTCGCGGCGCTGCCGGTTGTCGCTCACCAGGTCGGGCAGGTAGCGGCGGCGACCCAGGATTGTCGAGGTGTAGCCGTCCTGACGGGCCTTGGCGACGACCTGGTGCAGGTAGTCGCGTACTCCGCCGAAGCCGGCGAAGTAGTTCTCCATCAGGCCGCGCGCCTCTTCGGTGCCGATGCTGAGCTGCTGGGACAGGCCGAACGCGCTGAGCCCGTACGCCAGGCCGTAGTTCATCGCCTTGATCTTGCGCCGCTGGTCCGGGGTGACCTCGTCGACCGGCACACCGAAGACCGACGAGGCGGTGGCGGCGTGGAAGTCGGCTCCGGAGTTGAACGCCTCGATCAGCGCGTCGTCCGACGACAGGTGCGCCATGATCCGCATTTCGATCTGGCTGTAGTCGGCGGTGAGCAGGCACTCGTACCCGTCGCCCACCACGAAGGCCCGCCGGATGCGCCGGCCCTCCTCGGTGCGGATCGGGATGTTCTGCAGGTTGGGCTCGGTCGAGGAGAGCCGCCCGGTGGCCGCCACCGTCTGGTTGAAGGTGGTGTGGATCCGGCCGTCGTCGGAGACGGACTTGAGCAGGCCGTCCACCGTGGACTTGAGCTTGGCGACGTCGCGGTGGCGCAGCAGGTGGGCCAGCACCGGGTGCGGATTTTGCGCGTAGAGCCACTGCAGGGCGTCGGCGTCGGTGGTGTAGCCGGTCTTGATCTTTTTGGTCTTCGGCAGACCCAGCTCGGTGAAGAGGATCTCCTGGAGCTGCTTGGGCGACCCGAGGTTGAACTCCCGACCCACCGCCTCGTACGCGCCCTGCGCGGCGGTCTTGACCTCGCCGGCGAAGTGCGCCTCCAACTCCTGGAGGTAGTCGTTGTCGGCGGCGATGCCGGTGCTCTCCATGCCGGCGAGCACCCGCATCAGCGGCAGCTCCACCCCGGCCATCAGCCGAGCGGACTGCTCACCGTCGCGGGACAGCTCGGCGTCGATCGCGTCGGCGAGGTCGAGGGTGGCGCGGGCCTGGAGCATGAGGTTCTGCTCGGCCACGCCCTCGTCGCCCAGCCCGTCGAGGGTGAGCTGGCCGGTCTCGGGCGCGTCCACCCGCAGCTCGCGGTGCAGGTAGCGCAGAGCCAGGTCGGTCAGGTCGTAGGACCGCTGGTCGGGGCGGGCCAGGTACGCGGCGATCTGCGTGTCGCGGACGATGCCGGCCAGCTCCCAGCCGTGTGCGGCGCAGGCCAGCACCGCCGGCTTGCTGTCGTGCAGCACCTTTGGCCGCTGCGCGTCGGCCAGCCAGCCGGCGAGGGCACCCTCGTCGGTGGCGTCGAGCCCGGTCGGGTCGACCCAGGCGGCCGCGCCACCGGCGCTGGCCAGCGCCAGCCCGGTGATCGAAGCGGTGTGCCGGCGGTTGGGGCCGGTGTCGAGCTTGACGGCGAGCCCGACCGAGGTGCCGGTCGGGGCGTGGGTGCCCAGCCAGGTGGCGAGCCCTCCCGGCTCGGTGAGCACCTCGCCGGTGAGGTCGAAGCCCGACTCGGCCTCCGGCTCGACGGCCTCCAGGTACTGGTAGAGGCGGTCGCGCAGGATGCGGAACTCCAGGGTGTCGAAGACCTGGTGCACCGCCTCCCGGTCCCAGCCGCCCCAGCGGGTGTCCTCGGGGCGCAGCGGGAGCTCCAGGTCGGAGACGAGGCGGTTGATCTCGTAGTTGCGGATCACGTCGGCGAGCCGCTCCCGCAGGCTGTCACCGGCCTTGCCCTTGATCTCGTCGGCGCGGGCGATCACGCCCTCCACCCCGCCGTACGTGGTGATCCACTTGGCGGCGGTCTTCGGGCCGACGCCCGGAATGCCGGGCAGGTTGTCACTTGTCTCGCCGACAAGCGCGGCGAGGTCCCGGTACTGCTGTGGGCCGACGCCGTACTTCGCCTCGATCGCCGCCGGGTCCATCCGGGCCAGGTCGGAGACGCCCTTACGCGGGTAGAGGACGGTGATCTGGTCGTCGACCAGCTGGAACGCGTCGCGGTCGCCGCTGCTGATCAGCACTGACATGCCCTGGTCGCGGGCCTGGCAGGCGAGCGTGGCGATGACGTCGTCGGCCTCGAAGCCCTCCTTCTCGACCACCGGGATCTGCAGCGCCGCCAGGACCTCCTTGACGAGGCTGACCTGGCCCTTGAAGTCGGTAGGGGTCTCGCTGCGGCCGGCCTTGTACTCCGCGTACTTCTCCGTGCGGAAGGACCGACGGGAGACGTCGAAGGCGACGACGATGTGCGTGGGCTGCTCGTCGCGCAGGACGTTGATCAGCATCGAGGTGAAGCCGTACACCGCGTTGGTCGGCTGACCCGTCGTGGTGGAGAAGTTTTCCACCGGCAGGGCGAAGAACGCCCTGTATGCCAGGGAATGTCCGTCGACGAGGAGCAGGCGCGGCGTCGTAGCTGTCACGGCAGCGACTCTAGTCCGTACCCCTGACAGGTCCGCCAACGCCACGTCCGCGAGACCACCAGGGCCAGGGTGGTGCGCCAGCACCGACGGCCGTGGCGCACCACCCTGGCCTGCCCGCGCTCGCGATCGAGCAGGCGAGCGACCAGAGCGCCGGCCGGCGCGACCGTCCGAGGACAGCGCCGGCTCGCCGGTTCAGAGCACCTTGGCCAGGAACTCCTTCGTCCGGTCGTGTCGGGGGTTCGCGATCACCTCACGCGGGACGCCGGACTCGACCACCACCCCGCCGTCCATGAACACCAGCGAATCGCCGACCTCCCGGGCGAAGCCGATCTCGTGGGTCACCACGATCATGGTCATGCCGTCCCGGGCCAGGCCCTTCATCACGTCCAGCACCTCGCCGACCAGCTCGGGGTCGAGCGCGCTTGTCGGCTCGTCGAAGAGCATCAACTTCGGCTGCATCGCGAGGGCGCGGGCGATCGCCACTCGCTGCTGCTGCCCACCGGAGAGCTGCCCGGGGTACGCCCCGAGCTTGTCGCCCAGTCCCACCCGTTCCAGCAACTGCGCGCCCCGGTCGCGGGCTTGCGCCTTCTTCTCCCGACCCAGCAGCACCGGCGCCTCGATGGCGTTCTGCAGCGCGGTCATGTGCGGGAACAGGTTGAACCGCTGGAACACCATGCCGATCGAGCGGCGCTGCGCGGCGATGTCCTTCTCGCGCATCTCGTGCAGCTTCCCGCCGCGCTCGGTGTAACCGATCAGGTCACCGTCCACCCGGATGCGACCAGCGTTGATCTTTTCCAGGTGGTTGATGCAGCGTAGGAAGGTCGACTTTCCCGACCCGGACGGGCCGAGCAGGCAGCAGACCTCGCCGGCGCGCACCTCCAGATCGATGCCCTTGAGCACCTCCAGCGGCCCGAAGGCCTTGTGCACCTGCTCGGCCTGGACCATCACGCCCGACTCCGCCGCCGGGGTGCCCCCCTGTGCGGGGACGATCAGCTCGGTCATGACGGTTCCACCATTCCCGCGTTACCTCCGCCGCCGGTCTCGGCGGTCATGCCGCGCAGCCGCAGCCTGGCCCGTCCGGACGGGCTGTCGCCCTTGCCGAAGTGGCGCTCCAGGAAATACTGCCCGACGAGCAGGATGCTGGTCAGGAACAGGTACCACAGGCAGGCCGCGACGTACATCGGGAAGATCTGGAACGTCCGCTTACCGACCGCGTCCAGTTGGAAGAAGAGTTCCATGCTCACCGGAACGTAGAGCAGCAGCGACGTGTCCTTCAGCATCGCGATGGTCTCGTTGCCGGTCGGCGGGATGATGACCCGCATCGCCTGCGGCAGCACCACCCGCCGCAACGTCTGGCCCCGACTCAGGCCGAGAGCCTGGGCCGCCTCGGTCTGGCCGCCGTCGACCGACTGGATGCCGGCCCGGACGATCTCCGCCATGTACGCCGCCTCGGAGAGCGCCAGACCGAGCAGGCCGGCCAGGAAGCCGGTCAGGATGTCCCGCGAGGAGAACCCGAACAGCCGCAGGTGCAGGTTGTCGATGCCGAACAGCTGGCCGAGCTGGGTGTCGAACGGCACGCCGAACTCCACCCGACTCCACAGGATGCCGATGTTGCCGAACACCGCCAGCAGCACCAGCCGTGGTACCGCCCGGAAGAACCAGGTGTACAGCCACGCCACGCCCCGCAGGATCGGATTGTCCGACAGGCGCATCACGGCGATCGCCACGCCGAGCGTGACGCCGATCAGCATCGCACTCACCGTCATCAGCACGGTGCCGCGCAGCAGCCCCTCGATGATCGGGGGTCGGAACATCTTGTCGACCATGAACGCCCACCCGAAGGCGTCGTTCGTGACCAGCAGGTGGACGAACATCGCGGCGAGCACGGCGAGCACGGCCACGGCGAGCCAGCGGCCCGGGTGCCGTACGGGCACGGCCTGGATCGGTTCCGGCCGTGCCCGTACGGGTGTTGCTTCCTCGGTTGTCATGTCTCGTTACGGGTTGATCGCGGGATCCGTGATCGCGCCGTCCCCAACCTTCCACTTGTCGAGCACCGTCTTGTACGACCCGTCGGCGATGAGCGCCTTGGTGGCGTCCCGGATCGCCTCGGCGAACTGCGCCTGGTCCTTGGCCACCACGTAGCCGTACGGCGCCGCCTCGTACTGCTTGTCGAGCAGTTCCAGGGCGCCGTTGGACCGGGTCACCGCGTACACGCCGACGGGGTAGTCGGCGAGCATGGCATCGTCCTTGCCGGACACCACCGCGGCGGTCGCCGCGTCCTGGCCGGGGAACTGCTCGAGGGTGATCGCCGGCTTGCCGGCGGCGGTGCACGCCTTCGAACGCTTGGTCACGTCCTCGACCTGGATGGTGTCCTTCTGCACGGCGATCTTCTTGCCGCAGGCGTTGTCCAGTGCCACTCCGCCCGGGTTGCCCTTCTTGGTCACCCACTGCGTGCCGACCTGGAAGTAGCTGACCATGTTGGCCTGGTCCTTGCGCTGGTCGTTGACCGTGAACGACGAGACGCCGATCTCGTACTTGGCGGAGTTGACACCGGAGATGATGTCGCCGAACGGCGCGGAGACGAACTCGGCCTTCAGACCGAGCTTGGCCGCGACCGCGGTGAACAGCTCCACATCGAAGCCGACGACCGTCTCGCCGTCGATGTCGAGGTACTCCGCCGGCGCGTACGTCGAGTCGGTACCGACGAGGATCTTGCCGTCGGACTTGATCGAGTCCGGCACCTTGGACGTCAGGCTGGCGTCCGCCGACGCCGTCACCGCCGGGCCGGTGCCGGGCTCTTCGTTCTCCTGGTCGCCGCACGCGGTCATCGAGAGAGCCAGCAGCGCCACGCCGGCGGTGCCGATCGCCGCCCGCCGGCCAGCGTTCGTGATGAACATGTCTTTACTCCTTGAGGGGGTGGAGGGTGACGGTCGATCAGGCCACGCCGAGGTACGCCTCTTTGACCGACGAGTCGTGCAGCAGTTCGGTCCCCGTGCCGCTCTTGACGATCCGGCCGGTCTCCAACACGTACGCCCGGTGGGCCCGGGACAGCGCCTGCTGAGCGTTCTGCTCCACCAGCAGGATCGTCGTACCCTGCTCATTGATCGACGTGATAATCGAGAAGATCTGCTGGATGAGCATCGGCGCCAGCCCCATCGACGGCTCGTCGAGCAGCATCAGCTTCGGGCGGCTCATCATCGCGCGACCCACGGCGAGCATCTGCTGCTCACCGCCCGACAGGGTCCCACCCGGCTGCTTGCGCCGTTCCAGAAGGCGGGGGAACAGGCCGAACACCCGCTCCAGGTCGGCCGCGATACCCGGCTTGTCCCGACGGGTGTAGGCACCCATCTCCAGGTTCTCCAGCACGGTCATTCCGGGGAACACACCGCGGCCCTCGGGCGACTGGCTGATCCCGCGGACCACCCGCAGGTCCGCGCGCAGCTTGGTGATGTCCTGCCCGTCGAACCGGATCCGGCCGGCCGACACCGGACGGATACCGGAGATGGCTCGCATGGTGGTGGTCTTGCCGGCGCCGTTGGCCCCGATCAACGCGACGATCTCACCCTCGCCGACGGTCAGCGAGACCTCGTGTAGAGCCTCGATCCGCCCGTACAACAGGCTGACGTTGTCGATCTCAAGCAGCATCGTCCGGTACCCCCAGGTACGCCGCGATCACCTTCGGGTCGTCCCGCACCTCGGCGGGCAGCCCATCCGCGATCTTCTTGCCGAACTCCAGCACCACGATCCGGTCGGTGACACCCATGACGAGCCGCATGTCGTGCTCGATCAGCAGTACTGTCACTCCGCTGTCGCGGATCTTGCGGATCAGCTGGAGCAGTTCTTCCTTCTCCGCCGGGTTGAAGCCGGCGGCCGGCTCGTCCAGGCAGATCAGAGCCGGTCGGGTGGCCAACGCCCGGGCGATCTCCAGCCGGCGCTGCTCGCCGTACGAGAGGTTCCGTGCCAGCTCGCCCGCGCGCCTGCGGATACCGACGAACTCCAGCAGCTCGTACCCCCGATCCCGCCCGTCGCGCTCCTCCCGACGGTGCCGGGGCAACCGCAGGAGTGCGGACACCACGCTGGTGCGGTGGTGGGCGTCCGCGCCGACCTGGACGTTCTCCATCGCCGTCATCTCGGGAAAGAGCCGCACGTTCTGGAACGTGCGGGCGATGCCCGCCTTGGTGATGGCGTGCTTCTTCTTGCCCGGCAACGACTCGCCACGGAAGCGGATGTCGCCCGACGTCGGGCGGAACACCCCGGTGATGGCGTTGAAGCAGGTGGTCTTGCCCGCACCGTTCGGGCCGATCAGCCCGAGGATCTCACCCTCGCGGATCTGGAACGAGACACCGTCGAGGGCAACCACGCCTCCGAACCGCAGACCCAGGTCGTCGACCTCGAGCAGCGGTGGCCGGTCCGCGGCGGCAACCGGGACGGACTCCGCTCCGCTCCGTTGCGCCGGAGTGACCGCCCCGGTGGTCTCCGGGTTGGTGGCCGGCGTACCGACGTCACTCACCGACGGTCACCTCCTTCTCGCGATCCTTGAGTTCCTGCACCCGTCGTCGATTCGGGATCAGACCCTGCGGACGGAAGATCATGACCAGGATCAGGATCAGCCCGAAGAACAGGAACCGGTACTCGAATGCGTCCTTGCCGGCGATCGAGATGCCGCGCAGCCGCTCCGGCAGATAGGCGATCAGCGCACCACCGACGATCACCCCGACGATGTTGCCGGAGCCGCCCAGCACCACTCCGGCCAGCACCAGGATCGAGAAGAACAGGTCGAAGTTGCGCGAGTTGATGAAGCCCTGCTGCCCAGCGAACATGACGCCGGAGAGCGATCCGATGGCCGCGCCGATCGCGAACGCCCAGAGCTTGAAGCGGAACGTCGGCACGCCCATCGCCTCGGCCGCTTCCTCGTCCTCGCGGACGGCGACCCAGGCCCGGCCGACCCGGCTGCGGTCCAGGTTCCGCACCGCCACGATCACCAGGATGATCAGGCTGAGCCCGAGCCAGTAGTACGGCCGGGCGTCGATCACGCCGAACAGTGGGCTGCCGTCGGCCTTCTCACCGGGCGGGTGCGGAATCTCGCCGAACCCGCGCTGCCCGCGCAGTTCCGGCTTGGCGGTCGCGAACACGCGGATGATCTCCGCGAAGCCGAGGGTGACGATCGCCAGGTAGTCACCGCGCAACCGCAGGGTCGGCCACCCGAGCAGCACCCCGGAGACCATCACGACGGCGACCGCCACCGGCACGGTGGCCAGCCAACTCCACTTCGTACCGAGGCTGCTGTCCGGGGAGGAGAGCAGGGCGGTGGTGTACGCGCCGAGCGCGAAGAAGCCGACGTAGCCCAGATCAAGCATGCCGGCCTTGCCGACCACGACGTTCAGGCCCAGGGCCAGGAGCACGTAGTACGAGACCGTGAACAGGGTGGTGGCCCAGTCGGTCTCGGTGGTGACCAGGCCCGGGATGGCGAGGTTCGGCAACGCGTAGAAGAAGACCGCCACGACGATCAGGCTCACCCAGCGCGCCGGCGCGGGCAGCGAACGCCACCTGTCGCCCACGACGTCCGTTCCGGAACGGAGACGCTCGAAGATCGTCGTCATGCGCGGGACCTCCCCAGCGACTCGCCGAGCAGGCCGGTCGGCCGGAACAGCAGGATCAGGATGAGGACGACGAACGCCACCACGCCGGTCCACTGGGTACCGAGCAGGCCGGAGCCCCAGCCCTCCAGCATCCCCAGCAGCAGACCGCCGATCAGCGCGCCACGCAGGTTGCCGATACCGCCGAGCACGGCGGCCGCGAAGGCCTTGATGCCGAGGTCGAAGCCGGCGAAGAAGTGTGTACCGGTGATCTTGATGTTGTACATCAGCGCCGCGGCGCCGGCCATGATCCCACCGAGCAGGAAGACCAATGCGATGACCCGGTCCTTGTTGACGCCCATGAGGGCGGCCGTGTTCGGGTCCTGGGCGATGGCCCGGACGCCGCGGCCGAGGCGGGTGCGGTTGATGAACAGGTCCAGGGCGATCATCAGCACCACCGCCAGCAGGACGAGGAACACCTGGAGGTTGGTGATCGTCGTGCCGGCGACGGTGAACAACTCGTGCTGGGTGAACAGCCGAGGCGCTGCCTTCGGCTTGCGGTTGCTCCAGATGCCCACTGCCTCGGAGATCACCACCGAGGCCCCGATCGCGGTGATCAGGAAGGTCAGCACCGGCGCGTTCCGCTTGCGCAGCGGGCGGTAGGCCACCCGTTCCAGCACGACGGCGGTGACGCCGGAGGTCAGACAGGCCGCCAGCAGACCGACGAGCAGGTAGAGCAGCGCCGGCCCGAGCGCCGGAACGGGTGAGTTCTGGTCCAGGCCCAGCCAGTTCCAGACGACGATCGCCCCGAACGTGCCGACCATGAAGACCTCGGAGTGGGCAAAGTTGATCAGGCGGAGCACGCCGTACACCATGGTGTAGCCGAGGGCGAACAGCGCGTAGATCGCGCCCTGGGCCAATCCCTGGATGCTCAGGTCTCCAAAATTGGAGAATAGTTGGTCGAAATTCACATCGGTCTCCGAACGGGATCGGACAGAGTGCGCGGCCGGGAGGATCCTCCCGGCCGCGCCATCAGTCGGTGGCGGATCGTTACCGCCCTAGAGGGTGACGATCCGACCCCAGGTCACGGCGTCTTGATCGGCTGGTCGGCCTTGATCTCGCCGCCGGCCACCGTGTAGGCCCAGATCTTGAGGTACTGCGGGTCCAGCTCACCCTTGTCGGTGAACTTGTAGGTGTTGGCCACGCCCTCGAAGGTCACGCCCGTGATGAAGCTCTGCATCTTGTCCTTCGTGGTGTTGCCTTCCTCGATGCCCTTGAGGAAGATGCCCGCCACGTCGTAGGCGATGTCGCTGTAGGTGCCGGCTTCCTGGCCCCACTTCGTCTTGTAGTTCGCGGCGAAGTTGCCCTTGGCCTCGGAGGCCGGGGCGCAGGGGCAGGTCAGGACGCTACCCTCGGCGGCCGCGGTGCCAGCACCCTCGACGTAGCCCGGGTCCTTGACACCATCGGCGGCGACCAGCTTCGCGGTGACGCCAGCGGCCCGCATCTGCTTCACCAGCAGACCGGCCTCCTGGTAGTAGCCACCGTAGAAGACCGCGTCGGCACCGGTGGACTTGATCTTGGTGATGACCGGGTTGAAGTCCTTGGTGACGTTGCGCTCGACCTTGTCCTCGCCGACCTTCGTCGCGCCCAGGGCGGTCTTCACGTTGTCGGCCAGCCCGGCGCCGTACGCGGTCTGGTCGTCGATGACGTAGACCTTCTGCGCCTTCATCACGTCCTTGATGTAGGCCGCCGCGGCCGGGCCCTGCGAGTCGTCGTTGCCGAGACCCCGGTGGAAGGTCTTCCAGCCCTTGGTGTTGAGGCTGGTCCGCGTGGCCGACGGGGAGATGATGGGAAGCTTGGCTTCCTCCCAGATCGGACCAGATGCCTCGGTCTCGCCGGAGAAGGCCGGACCGACCACGCCGATCGTCTTCTTGTCCTTGACGATCTCACGGGCCAGACCCGCGGCCTGCTTCTCGTCGCCCTGCGAGTCCTTCTCCAACAGCTCGACCTTGCAGTCGGCGTGCTTGGCGTTGTACTCCTCGATCGCCAGCTTCGCGCCGTTCTTGATGTTGATGCCCAGGTTGGCGGCGTCACCGGTCAGCGCACCGAAGAAGGCGATCTTCAGGCCACACTTGTCGCCGGATGCCGAACCTCCGCCGTCCCCGCTGCTGCTGCAGCCGGCAGCACCTGCCACCAACGCACTAGCGAGGGCGACCCCGCCGATAACCCGCACGAGCTTCTGCCTCAAGGCACGAACCCCTTCTCCCTAACCGCGGTCGAGTCGCGCCATCCCCTGGACGAACCGATGGGGTGGGCGTGATGAAACTAACCACGTACCCAGTCTGGGGCGGGACGTTATCCCACCGGACGATCGGCGGGGTAGACCTGCGCGGCGGGGTTGACCTAACCGTTACACGGAAGGGCCGATCGATTGGAGTAGCTGTAAGAACCGGAGGTCATCTCCGCCCTTGACAGCACCCTCGACGAGCGACGATGCGAGCCATCGTCAGATGGTGATCGTCGTCGCTCGTTCGGCAGCGGCAGGCCTGTCGATCAGGACTCTGCCGGCAGGGTGACCTCGCCGCCGGCGGTCTCGGCGAGGATCCGCTCGGCGACCTCCTTCATGGTCATCCGGTGGTCCATCGCCGTGCGCTGGATCCACTTGAACGCCTGCGGTTCGGTCATTCCGTACGTCGTCATCAGCGCGCCCTTGGCGCGCTCCACCGTCTTACGGATCTCCAGACGGTCGGTCAGGCTCGCGACCTCGGCCTCCAGGGCCGCGACCTCCGAGTAGCGCGACAGCGCGATCTCCACCGCCGGGACCAGGTCACTCTTCTGGAAGGGCTTCACCAGGTACGCCATCGCGCCCGCCGCCCGCGCCCGCTCCACCAGGTCCCGCTGGCTGAACGCGGTCAGGATGATCACGGGGGCGATCCGGGCGCCGGCGATCCGCTCGGCGGCGGCCAGCCCATCCATGATCGGCATCTTGATGTCGAGGATGACGAGGTCGGGCTTCAACTCCTCGGCGAGGCGCACGGCGGTCTCGCCGTCGCCGGCCTCCCCCACCACCTCGTAGCCCTCTTCGACAAGCATCTCGGCGAGGTCCAGCCGGATCAGCGCCTCGTCCTCGGCGATCAGTACGCGCCTACGCTCGGCATCCGTCGGCATCTCGGCCACCAGCCCTACCCCCACCAGTTAGAACCTGACACCCGCCCAGCCGGGTGTCACCGCCCTCAGCGTAGTGGGTAATCTATCCAGGCCGGGAAACCGACGGCCCCTGTAGTCCAATGGCAGAGACGATGCACTCAAACTGCATATAGTGTGGGTTCGAATCCCACCGGGGGCACCAAATTTGTCGTACGGCTGTTCCAAAATCTAGCTGTGCACCCACCTGAACTGCGCTTACAGGCCCACGCTCTCCGCGCTCGCGGACACAACATCCACTCCGTAGCGCGGACACTCTCCCTGCCGTACGCCACGGTCTGGCACTGGTGTGTGGACCGACCAGAACGCGTCCGGCTCGGCACCGAACTCCGGTGCTTCCGCTGCCTCCCGGATGTCGAGAATCCGACCGACCCCGCCGCCTACGCCTACCTGCTCGGTCTCTACCTGGGCGACGGTCACCTGGCCGTCTCACCGACGGTGCCCGTGCTTCGGATCGCCTGCGCGGCGATCTACCCACATCTCGTCGACGCGTGCGAGGCGGCAATGCTCGCGGTGCTCGCCGCTCGTGTGCGGAGGATCCCCAAGCATGGCTGCATCTCGGTCGAGAGCAGCGGCAAGCACTGGCCGTGCCTGGTCCCCCAGCACGGGCCCGGCAAGAAGCACGAGCGGCCGATCGTCCTCACCGACTGGCAACGACCGATCGTCGAGGGCCACACGGAGGCCTTCCTGCGCGGGCTGTTCCACTCCGACGGCTGCCGGTCCGCCAACCGGGTCACCGTGCGTGGCAGGCACTACGTCTACCCGCGCTACATGTTCGTCAACGAGTCGAGCGACATCATGGGGCTCTGCCAGTGGAGTCTCGACAGGCTCGGCATCGCCTGGCGGATGAACCGCCGCAACTCCCTGTCGGTGGCGCGACGCGACGCCGTCGCCGCGCTGGACCGGCACGTCGGCCCGAAGTCCTGACCGCTGCGCACGCCGACGACAGCCGCCATGTCGGCGAGCGCGGCACCGCCCGGACAGCGGCGGCCATGCGATGCGTGCGAGCCTGACCCAGAGGCGGGGCGGCGTCGACGACAGGAGCGGGACCTGATGCGGGTGGTCATTTTCGGTGCGACCGGGATGGTCGGGCAGGGCGTACTGCGGGAGTGCCTGCTCGCCGAGGACGTGCGGGAGGTGCTCACCGTCGGTCGGCGGCCGACCGGTCGGCAGGACCCGAAGCTGCGGGAGCTGACGGTTCCCGACGTGGGTGACCTGGAGGCGGTCCGCGCGGAGTTGACAGGCGTCGACGCGTGCTTCTACTGCCTGGGGGTCTCGTCGCTGGGCCTGGACGAGGCGGCGTACACCCGGATCAGCTACGACTATCCGGTGGCGGCCGCGCGGCTGTTGGCCGAGGTGAGCCCTCCTGTCACATTCATCTACGTCTCGGGTGTGGGCACCGACTCGTCGGAGCGGGGTCGGGTGATGTGGGCGCGGGTCAAGGGGCGTGCCGAAAACGCGATCATCGACCTGCTGCCCAACGGGTACGCGGCGCGACCAGGTTTCATCCAGCCGACGTACGGGGTGGTGTCGAAGACACGGTGGTACCGGTTGGGATACGCGGTCACCCGTCCACTGTTCCCGGTGTTGCGGCGCGCCTTCCCCAACCAGGTCACCACGACGGACGGGATCGGTCGGGCGATGCTGCGGGTGGCCCGGGAGGGCGCGCCGACCCGGGTGCTGGGCAACCGCGAGCTGCGCTGATCAGGCGATCGCGTCGAGCGCCTGGGCGAGATCGGCGCGCAGGTCGTCGGGGTCTTCCAGGCCGACGGAGAGGCGCAGCAGCGCGCCGTCGGGCTTCGCGTCACCCTCGACCGGCCGGTGGGTGAGCGAGGCGGGGTGCTGGATGAGGGTGTCCACGCCGCCGAGGGACACGGCGTGGGTGATCAGCCGGCAGGCGGCGGCGACGGTGGCGGCGGCGGGCGCGCCGCCGCGTACCTCGAAGGCGAGCAGGCTGCCGGGGCCGGCCATCTGCCGGCCGACAAGCGCCGCCGGGTCGTACACCGAGGGGTGGTGCACCCGGTGTACGGCCTGGTGGCCGGCGAGCCAGCCGGCGAGTTTCTCGGCGGTGGCCTGTTGGGCGCGGACCCGCAGCGGCAGGGTCTGCAGGCCGCGGTGCAGGAGGTAGCCGCCGAGCGGGTGCAGGATCGCGCCGGTGACGGCGCGGACCTGCCGTAGTCGGACGGCCCAGTCGGCGTCGCAGGCGACGACCCCGGCGAGGACGTCGCCGTGCCCGCCGATGCTCTTGGTGGCGCTGTGCAGGACGAGGGTGGCGCCGTGCCGGGCGGGTTGCTGGAGCACGGGGGTGGCGACTGTGTTGTCGACGAGCAGAGGCACGTCGCCGGCGGCGGTCGCGAGGGCGGCGATGTCGACGAGGTCGAGGGTGGGGTTGGCGGGCGTCTCGATGACGACAAGCGCGGTGTCGGGGCGGATGGCTGCGGCGACCTGGTCGGGGTGGGTCCAGGTGACGGTGGTGCCGAGCAGGCCAGTGGCGAGGACGTGGTCGGTGCCGCCGTAGAGGGGCCGGACGGCGACGATGTGGCGCTGGCCGTCGCGGGTCGCGGCGAGCAGGGTGGCGGTGAGGGCGGCCATGCCGCTGGCGAAGGCGACGGCCTGGGCGGTGCCCTCCAACTCGGCGAGGGCGGTTTCGAAGCGGGCGACTGTGGGGTTCCAGAGCCGCTGGTAGACGGCACTGCCGTCGGCGGGGAGCGTGCCGCCGGTGGCGAGTTGTTCGTAGGCGTCGCCGCCGTCGTCGACCGAGGGCAGCGGGTTGGTGGTGGAGAGGTCGATAGGTGGCACGTGCACGCCGAGCGTGCGCAGGTCGTCGCGGCCGGCGTGCACGGCCCGGGTGTCCACCGTCGTCATGGCGGTAGCGTCGAACATCCGGTGCCGGTGAGGCAATGACTTGGTGGATAATTCTGGGCCGGGCGCTGGCTTCGTCGAGACATTCGGTGAAGGATGGTCGGATGCCCCCCGAGCCGAACGAAGTGCGGCCGTATCCGGCCCTGGACGAGGTGGACCGCGCGATCCTCGCCGAGTTGGCGGCGGACGGCCGGTTGCCGAACAACGCGCTCGCCGAGCGGGTGGGGGTGGCGCCGTCGACGTGTCTGACGCGGACGCGGGCGTTGCGCGAGCGAGGGGCGATCCGGGGTTTCCACGCGGAGGTGGATCCGGCCGCGCTGGGCCTGCCGCTACAGGCGTTGGTGTCGGTGCGGTTGACCGCGCACGAGCGGGCGGCGGTGGACGCGTTCCGGGCCCGGTCCGTGCGGCTGCCCGGGGTGGTCTCGGTGTTCCACGTGGCGGGCGCGGAGGATTATGTGCTGCACGTGCGGGCGGCGTCGGGGGACGCGCTGCGGGACTTCGTGCTGGACCATCTCGCGGTCGACCCGGTGGTGCAGCACACACAGACCAGCCTGATCTTCGAACAGGCCCGCGGGATGGGCTGAGCGGCGGCCCACAGCGTGGGCTGAGCGCCGGTTCGCGGGATGGGCCGAGCGGCGGCCGGAATGAACGGGCAGGTCGGGGAGTTGGCATTGCGTGTGATCACCGTACCGTTGTCTGTTCTTGATCTTGCCCCGGTCGCCAAGGGGACCACCGCCGGCGCCGCGCTGGAGGCCACCACCGAGCTGGCCCGGCGCACCGAGGAGCTGGGCTACCACCGGTTCTGGGTGGCCGAGCACCACAACATGCCGGCGATCGCCAGCTCCGCGCCGGCGGTGCTGCTGGCGCACCTGGCGGCGAACACCTCGACGATCCGCCTCGGGTCGGGCGGGGTGATGCTGCCCAACCACGCGCCGCTGGTGGTGGCCGAGCAGTTCGGCACCCTGGAGGCGCTGCACCCCGGTCGGATCGACCTGGGCATCGGACGTGCGCCGGGCACCGACCAGGTGACCGCGCTGGCATTGCGGCGCACCATGGAGGGCCTGTCGGCGGAGGGTTTCCCGCGCGAACTGACGGACCTGATGAACTACTTCAGCGGGGAGAAGCCGGGGCAGATCATCGCCACCCCGGGTCGCGGTGAGCAGCCGGCCGTGTGGCTGCTCGGCTCCAGCGGCTTCAGCGCCCAACTGGCCGGCCTGCTGGGCCTGCCGTTCTCCTTCGCGCACCACTTCAGCTCGGCGAACACGCTGCCGGCGCTGGCGCTGTACCGGCAGAACTTCCGGCCGTCGCAGTGGTTGGACAAGCCGTACGCCATGGTGGCCGTCAACGCGGTGTGCGCCGAGACCGACGAGCGGGCGGAGTGGCTGGCCGGGCCGAGCGCGCTGTCGTTCTTGAAGCTGCGCTCCGGTCGACCGGAGCCGCTGTCGACGCCCGACGAGGCGGCGGCGTACCCGTACACGGAGATCGAGCGGGAGTTCGTACTGCAGCGGCGCGACGGTCAGGCGCTGGGCTCGCCGGAGACGGTGCGCCGGCAGCTGACCGAGTTGCAGGAGCGCACCGGTGCGGACGAGCTGATGCTCACCACCCTGGTCTACGACGTGAAGGACCGGGTGCGGTCGTACGAGTTGATCGCCGAGCAGGTGGCGGGGGGTCTGCGCCGGGACGCGTGAAACACGATCTTCACGTCAGCGTCACCCCCGCGACCCCGACGGTGCCTAATGTTGGTGCCGGTGGTGGTACGGCATTCCCGGTCGGGACGGGTCGGGAATGCCGCGGTGTGGAGCACCGGGCCGGAGCTGTGCGGATTCCGCGGCTGCGGCCCGGTGCCTGCCACCTTAGGCGAACCCGATCAGGACCGCCAGAGTTAGATCAGCGTAGGTAGATGTTCGGGGTCGGTGGGCTGGCCATTCCGTCGCCGATGAAGAACCCCGGGTGTGGCGGCTGGTTGTAGGCGGTGTTCTGCCACGCGATCGCCACGCGGTACTGCGGGTCGTGCATCAACGTGTGGATCCGGGTGCTGGTCGGAGTGGGCGTGCTGTAGATGCGCAGGGCCCGACTGTCGGTGGTTCGCCAGATCACCTCCTCCCGCCAGTCGCCGAGGATGTCCCCGGAGAGCGCCGGCGTGGACTTGGTCCCGTTGTTGGACGCCACCTGGTCGCCGGTCAGCAGCCGGGTCTCGCCGCCGGTGCCGTACTTGTCGATCTTCGTGCCGTCCAGCAGCTCGCGGACCGGGTCGCCGTCCCACCAGGCGAGGAAGTTCATCGACGACGGCTTGCGCCCCACGTTCTGCCCGCGGGTGTTGGCCAGGCCGGACACCGACGCCGACCACGACTCCGCGCCGGGGCTGCCCGCCCAGATGTCCGCCGAGACGCCCCGGCCGTTGTCGCCGGAGGCCGGCGTGGACCACAGGATCTGACCGGTACGGGCGTCCGCGAACCAGGAGCTGGGCTTGCTCGCGTCCTCGTCGACCTTGAACACCTCCAGGCCGGCCCGACCCGGGTCGAGGTCCCCCACGTGCATGGCGTCGCCGTGTCCGTTGCCCGTCGAGTAGAGCAACCGACCGTTGTCGTCGATGGTGGCGGCGCCGTAGACGATCTCCTGGCGGCCGTCGGCGTCGACGTCGGCCACGGAGAGCTGGTGGTTGCCCTGGCCGGCGGCGGCGCCGTTGCCGGACGAGTTCGAGTCGAACGTCCAGCGCTTGGTAAGCGCGCCGTTGCGGAAGTCCCAGGCCGCGATCACCGCGCGGGTGTAGTAACCCCGAGCCATGATGAGCGACGGGCGCTGCCCGTCCAGGTACGCGGTGCCGGCGAGGAACCGGTCCACCCGGTTGCCGTACGAGTCGCCCCAGGACGAGACGGTGCCGCGCGGCGGGTCGTAGTTGACTGTGGAGAGGATCGCGCCGGTCTGGCCGTTGAACATGGTCAGGTACTCCGGGCCGGAGAGCACGTAGCCGCCTGAGTTGCGGTAGTCCGCCGACGACGAGCCGATGAGCTGGCCTGTACCGGAGCGGGTGCCGTCGGCGGTCTTCATGGCCACCTCGGCGCGGCCGTCGCCGTCGTAGTCGTACACCTGGAACTGGGTGTAGTGGGCGCCGGCGCGGATGTTGCGGCCCAGGTCGATCCGCCACAACCGGGTGCCGGTCAGGGTGTACGCGTCGACGTAGACGTTGCCGGTGTAGCCGGACTGGGAGTTGTCCTTGGCGTTCGACGGATCCCACTTGAGCACGATCTCGTAGGTGCCGTCGCCGTTGAGGTCACCGACGGAGGCGTCGTTGGCGCTGTACGTGTAGCTCTCCCCGCTGGGGGTCGTCCCGCCGGCCGGCACCTGCAACGGCACGTCCAGGTAGCCGTTGCCGAACTGCAGGGCGGGAGCCGACGCCGCCTGCTCGGCGCCGCCCACGACGGCCCGCACGGTGTACGCCGAACCGGCCGCGGCGCCGCTGTCGAGATAGGAGGTGGCGCCGGTGATCGGGCTGGCGTTGATCCTGGTCGAGCCCCGGTAGAGGTTGAACGAAACGCCTGAGGTCTCGGTGCCGAGCAGCCGCCAGGACACCAGGTTGCCGCTGCCGGCGCGGACGCTGATCAGCCCTCGGTCCAGGTCCTCCATCTGCTTCGCCCCCGCCGGCGGTGTGGTGGGCGGCGGCGTCGTCGGGGGTGGAGTGGTCGGCGGTGGCGTGGTGGGCGGTGCCGTCGCGGGTGGTGGCGTGGTCGGTGGCGGGGTGGTCGGACCGTCGGTGGCCGGCGCCCCGGTGCAGGTGACGCCGTTGAGCGCGAAGCTGGCCGGCGCCGGGTTGCTGCTCGTCCACGAGGCGTTGAACCCGAACGAGGCGGTGCCGAAGGTGTCGAGGACGCCGTTGTAGTCGACGTTGCGGGCGGTCACCTGGGCGCCGGACTGGGTGACTGTGGCGTTCCACGCCTGCGCGACCTGCTGGCCCGCGGCGTACGACCAGGTGAGGGCCCAGCCGTTCACCTGCTCGCCGAGGTTGGTGATGGTGACGTTGGCGCCGAAGCCGCCCTGCCACGAGTTGGTGACCTGGTAGTCGACGCGACAGCCGACGGCGGCGGCCGAGGCGACGACCGCGCCGACGGTGCCGGCCACGACGGCGGCGGCCGTCGACGCGGCCAGCAGGGTCAGCCGTTGTCTGGACGGGTGCATGAACTGCCTCCGGAGGATCCGGTGATGACCGCTGTGGTCCACCTGCCCTGCCCGGGAAGCACGGTGAACGGCCCGTCGCCACGGCGACGAACGGCGATCTGGTCGGGTGAACGCCCTGGAACTCACGGATCCGGCTCAGCCGCATCGTAGGGCAAGCGCTTTCCGCTGCGCAATATCGACGACTGTCACACCGTGTGCTCTTGCCCCGCGGTGGGATGCCTGATCAACTCGTACGAATGAGCGCCCCGCACATGGACCCGGACGAGTTCCGCCGCGCCGGCCACGCCGTCGTCGACTGGATCGCCGACTACTGGACGACGCTGCACCAGCGGCCGGTCGCCCCGGCCGACCCGCCCGGGACGGTCGTCGAGGCCCTGCCGAGCACGCCGCCCAGCACCGGCGGCGAGCCCGTCGAGGCGGTCCTCGCCGACCTGGACGCGATAGTCCTGCCGGGGCTGACCCACTGGCAGCACCCCGGCTTCTTCGGCTACTTCCCCGCGAACATCTCCGGCCCGAGCGTGCTCGGAGACCTGGTCAGTTCCGGCCTCGGTGTGCAGGGCATGCTGTGGGCCACCAGCCCGGCCTGCACCGAGCTGGAGACGGTCATGATGGACTGGCTGGCCGAACTGCTCGACCTGCCGCAGCGCTTCCGGTCGAGCGGCGCCGGTGGCGGCGTCATCCAGGACTCGGCCTCCTCCGCGACGCTGGTGGCCACCCTGGCCGCGCTGCACCGCGCCAGCGCGGGCCACTGGCGCGTCGCTGGCGTCGACAGGCGCTACCGCGCGTACGCCTCCGTACACGGGCACTCCTCGATCGAGAAGGCCGTGCGGATCGCCGGGCTGGGCGCCGATGGAATCCGGTCGATCGACGTGGACCCGGACACCCAGGCGCTGCGCCCGGACGCGCTGCGCGCCGCCATCGAGGCGGACCTGGCCGCCGGGGACGTGCCCGCCGTCGTGGTCGCCACCATCGGCACCACGTCCACCACCGCCGTCGACCCGCTGCCCGAGATCGGGGCGATCTGCGCCGAGTACGGGATCTGGCTGCACGTGGACGCCGCGTACGCGGGCTCCGCCGCCGTCTGCCCCGAGCTGCGCTGGTCGCACGCCGGCCTGGAGTACGCCGATTCCTACTGCTTCGACCCGCACAAGTGGCTGCTCACCGGCTTCGACTGCGACGCGTTCTGGGTGGCCGACCGCGGTGAGCTGATCGAGGCGCTGACCGTGCTCCCGGAGTTCCTGCGCAACGCCGCCTCCGAATCCGGGGCGGTTATCGACTACCGGGACTGGCAGGTTCCGCTGGGTCGCCGCTTCCGGGCCCTGAAGCTGTGGTTCGTGCTGCGCTGGTACGGCGCCGAGGGGCTGCGGGCGCACATCCGCTCCGGGGTGGCGCTGGCCGCCCGGTTCGCCGATCGGGTCCGCGCCGACGACCGGTTCGAGCTGGCCGCGGCGCACCCGTTCGCGCTGGTCTGCTTCCGGCTGCGCGCCGACGACGACACCAACGCCGAGTTGCTGGCCCAGGTGAACGGCACCGGGCGGGTGTTGTTGACGCACACCCGGGTGGACGGCCGGTACGTGCTGCGACTGGCGGTGGGCGCACCGCAGACCACCGAGACGCACGTCGACGAGGCCTGGACGCTGCTCGCCGAGGCCGCGGACAAACTGCTCGCCCGCTGACCTCGCGGGCGCTCTTCAGCCCCGGGTCGCCGATGTCGCGGCATCCCGGCCGCCAGATCGCGGCCCGGGTCGCCTAGGGCGGACGGAAGATCAGCCTAGGGCTGCCGACCCGGAGCCGATCGTCCGCCGCAGCGCCAGCGGAGCCGGCCCCGACCGATATGTCAGCGGCCCAGGGTCGGCGCGGTCCGACGGCAGGTCACAGGCGACGGCCGGTCACAGGCGACGGCCGGTCACAGGTGACGGCCGGTCACAGGCGACGGCCGGTCACAGGCGACGGCCGGTCACAGGCGACGGCCGGTCACAGGCGACGGGCCGGTCACGAGTCGCGGGTGGTGGGTGGTGGGTGGCGACCACCATCAGGCTGGTGGGGCCGGCGGTCAGAGCAGCGTGCCGGCCCACGGGCACGAAGACTCGGTTGAGCGGTATACCTGTGAGTCATATTTATGACTCACAGGTATACCGCTCGCAAGGGAGAGGGTGCCCAGCCTCAGCGGGCAGCCGGTGTGGCGGCAACGGTGAGGCCAACCCGCGCCTCGTCGTCGGCAGCGTTCGGATCAGCGGTACCCGAATCGGCAGCACCCGTCTCAGGGGCACTGGCCAACGGCCCGGTGCCGGTGGCCGCTGTGGTCGCGGCGCCGGTGGCCGCGGTGGCGGGGGTGGCCGCGGTGGCGGCCGCGGCTGGGGTGCGGGCTCGACGGGTACGGCGCAGGGCCCGCACGGCGAACACCAGTGCGGCCAGCCAGCCGGCGGCCAGGAGGGCGTAGAGCGCGGGCCGGGCCGGACCGGCCAGCTCGGCGGATCGGATCAGGGTGCGGGCGTTGGTCAGCACGATCACGCCGCCGACAGCCGCGCCGAGCAATTGGGCCGGGACGATGCGGACCAGCCAGGCGGCCAGCGGAGCGGCGATGAGCCCACCGATCAGCAGGGCGAGCACGGTGGGCAGCAGGAACCCTTCGGTGCCCAGCCCGATCAGGAAGCCGACGCTGGCGGCGCCCGCCACCACGAACTCGGCGGTGTCGACCGAGCCGATCACCTTGCGCGGCTCCAGGCGGCCGGAGACCAGCAGCGCCGGGGTGGCCACCGGGCCCCAACCTCCGCCGCCGGTGGCGTCGACGAAGCCCGCGACCAGGCCGAGCGGGCCGAGGAAGCGGCCGCGCAGCCGCCCGCCGATCCGGTCGGTACGCAGCGGTCGGGCGAAGCGGACCAGCAGGTACGCGCCGAGCGTGAAGAGGATGCCGGCCATCCACGGCGCGGCCGACTCGGTCGAGATCGAGCTGAGCAGGGTGGCGCCGGCGAAAGCGCCGACCGCGCCGGGCAGCGCGATGCGGGACACCACGCGCCAGTCGACGTTGCCGAACCGCCAGTGCGCCACGCCCGCGGCGAGGGTGGTGCCGATCTCGGCCAGGTGCACCGAGGCCGAGGCGGCGGCCGGCGCGACACCGACGACCAGCAGCAGAGTGGACGAGGTCAGCCCGTACGCCATCCCGAGCGAGCCGTCGACCAACTGCGCGGCGAGCCCGACCAGAGCGAGAACCAGCAGCTTGCGCACGAGCGCCCCCTGACTTTTCGGTATCTCCTATCGACTTGGTCGACAATGCGCCACGGCAGGACTCCGGTCAAGGGTCTGATCGGTGGATGGGACGCCGGCACGTCAGCGCGAGGCGTGACGCGAGGTCAGCGCCGCGAACGGGGCGAGGTCAGCGCCGGGAACGGGACGAGGTCAGCGCCGCGCGGGGCTGCCGTCCCGAAGCGGGGTCAGATCCAGGCGCGCGGGTCGGCGGCCAGCTCGGTGACCCGGGCGGGCAACGTGCCCGCGGCCACGTCGGCGACGCTTACCAGTTCGAGGATCTCCCGCTCGCTGGCGCGCAGCGCGATCCAGACCTCCTGCAGGGCACGGGCGGGACCGTGGTAACCGAGCTGCTCCGGACGCTGACCCCGCACGTGCGCCAGCGGCCCGTCGATCACCCGGATCACCTCGGCCAGGGAGATCTCCTCGGCGGGGCGAGCCAACCAGTAGCCGCCCTCCGGGCCGCGCTGGGCGTGCACGATGCCACCCCGACGCAGTTGCAGCAGGATGCTCTCCAGGAACTTCGGCGGGATCTCCTGCGCACGCGCGATCTGGTCGGCGGTGACCGGCCGCCCCCGCCCGGGGCCACTGGCCGTCGCGGCGAGTTCGGCGGCCGCGCGGAGGGCGTAATCGACCCGGGCGGAGAGACGCATGCCGGCAAGGTTAGCCCGCAGGTCATCCGGCCGGGTCGGCGACCCTCGGCCGATCGGTCACGCATCGACGAATAGCCGATAACGTCGTACGCCGTTATCCACCGACAGGTGGGGCCCGGAATGCTGATTCGGAGCGTCCTTATGCTGGGCGGGCGGTATGACTGCCGGAGCGGTTACGAGGGCTCGGGCAGGACGTTGATGAAAACCCGGTTCCATCCGGGGGGAGGGCACCACGATGACCGATGTCGCCACACGCACCTGGGACGGCATGACGATCCCGATCGCCGGCACCTACCGCCTCGATCAGGCGCACAAGCGGATCGGTTTCCTGTCCCGCCACATGATGGTGAGCCCCGTCCGAGGGGAGTTCGCCGAGGCGACCGCGGAGATCTTCGTGGCGGAGGATCCGCTGCGCTCCGGGGTGACCGCCACCATCCAGGCGGCGAGCATCTCCACCGGGAGTGTCGACCGGGACACCCACCTGAAAAGCGCCGACTTTCTTGACGTGGAGAGTTATCCCACACTCGAATATCGAAGCACGGGCATTAGTTGGCAGACCAACGAGGACCCGATTTTCTACTGGGCCCGGCTGCGAAACCACCGACTCGGCGGACGAGGCAGAAGTCACAATCCTCCGCCGCAGTCCGAGCCCGGTCGATTCGTGCTCACCGGTGAGTTGACGGTAAAGGGGATCACCCGCGCGGTGGACCTTCAGGTGAATTTCGGCGGCGCCCGTCGTGATCCGTACGGACAGAACATCTTCGGATTCAGCGCGACGGCCGAGATCAACCGGGAGGACTACGGCCTGCTCTGGAATGTCGCGCTGGAGAGCGGCGGCGTTCTGGTCGGAAAGACCGTGCAGATCGAGATCGCCGGCGAGGCCATCCACGAGGCGTGACCGCCCGAGGGCCCATCCCCGCGACGAGGCGTCCTGAGCCCGGGCCGGGGCGGGGTCAGGCGCCGACGCGGCGCAGCAGACCCTCCTGGACGGCGCTGGCGATCTGCTGGCCGTCGGTGGTGAACATCCGGCCGGTGGCCAGGCCCCGCGCGCCGGAGGCCGACGGGCTCCAGCAGTCGTAGAGGAACCACTCGTCGGCACGGAACGGCCTGTGGAACCACAGCGCGTGGTCCAGGCTCGCGCCGACCACACCGCCCGGCCCCCACACCTCGCCGTGCACGGAGAGCACCGAGTCGAGCAGGGTGAGATCCGAGGCGTACGTGAGGGCGCACGCGTGCAGCAGCGGGTCGTCGGGCAGTTTGCCGTCGATGCGCATCCAGACCCGCTGGTGCGGGTCGGCCGGCCGGTCGCCGGGGCGGACCCAGCCGGGCTCCCCCACGTAGCGCACGTCGATCGGGCGGGGGATCTGCCCCCAGATGCCCAGGCGCTCGGGGTAGCGGGAGAGCCGATCGGACATCGTCGGCACGTCCTGCGGAGCGGGCACGTCCAGCGGCGCGGGGGCCTGGTGGTCCAGCCCCTCCTCGGCCCGCTGGAAGGACGCCGACATGAAGAAGATCGGCTTGTCGTGCTGGAGGGCGACCGCTCGGCGCACCGAGAAGGACCTGCCGTCGCGGATGTTCTCCACCTGGTACTCGATCGGCTCGACCGGGTCGCCGGGGCGGACGAAGTAGCCGTGCAGCGAGTGCACGAACCGCTCCGGGTCCACCGTGCGGCCGGCGGCGACCAGGGCCTGACCGGCAACCTGGCCGCCGTACACCCGTTGTGGGCCGACCGGGGGGCTCATCCCCCGGAAGGTCATGTCACCGGTCGGGTCGAGGTCCAGCACTTCCAGCAGCTGGTCGACCGCTGCCTGGCCGACCGCGACCCGACCGTCGCTCACTGCAGCGCCCGCGCCGACGCCGCGTCGACCAGCGAGCCGAGCTGGTGTACGCGCAGCGTGTTGGTCGAGCCGGGGGTGCCGGGCGGGCTGCCCGCCACGATCACCACGTAGTCACCGGGGTTGGCCCGGTCGAGACCGAGCAGCGCCTGGTCGACCTGGCGGAACATGTCGTCGGTGTGCTGCACGAACGGCATGAGGAAGGTCTCCACGCCCCAGGTCAGGGCGAGCTGGTCGCGCACCTCGGGGACCGGGGTGAACGCCAGCAGCGGCAGGTCGCAGTGCAGGCGGGAGAGCCGCCGGACGGTGTCGCCGGTCTGCGAGAAGGCGACAAGCGCCTTGGCGTTGATGGCCCGGGCGATCGACGAGGCGGCCACGGTGAGCGCGCCGCCGTGGGTACGCGGGTCGTGCTGCAACCGGGGCACGCCGATCGAGCCGGCCTCGGTGGTCGTCACGATCTTGGCCATGGTGCTGACGGTCAGCACCGGGTACTTGCCGACGCTGGTCTCGCCGGAGAGCATCACCGCGTCCGCGCCGTCGAGCACCGCGTTGGCGACGTCGGAGGCCTCCGCCCGGGTGGGGCGCGAGTTCTCGATCATGGAGTCGAGCATCTGGGTGGCCACGATGACGGGCTTGGCGTTCTCCCGGCACAGCTGCACGGCCCGCTTCTGCACCAGCGGGACCTCGTCCAGCGGCATCTCCACGCCGAGGTCGCCGCGCGCGACCATGACGCCGTCGAAGGCCAGCACGATGGCCTCCAGGTGCTCCACGGCCTCCGGCTTCTCGACCTTGGCCAGCACCGGGCGGTACACGCCCTCCTCGGCCATGATGTTGTGGACGAGCTTGATGTCCTCGGCCGAGCGCACGAAGGACAGGGCGACCAGGTCGACGCCGAGCCCCAGGGAGAAGCGCAGGTCCTCGGCGTCCTTGTCCGACATGGCGGGCACGCTGACCGCCACGTTGGGCAGCGACACGCCCTTGTTGTTGGAGACCGGGCCGCCCTCGGTGACCAGGCAGCGGATGTCGTTGCCGGTGACGTCGGTGACCTCGACGGCGACGCGGCCGTCGTCGATCAGCAGCCGGTCGCCGGGCTTCACCTCGTGCGGCAGCTTCGTGTAGGTGCAGGAGACCCGCTCCTTGGTGCCGATGACGTCGTCGCCGGTGATCACGACGGAGTCACCGGTGCGCCACTCGTGCGGGCCGTCGGCGAACTTACCGAGCCGAATCTTGGGGCCCTGCAGGTCGGCGAGGATGGCGACCGGCTTGCCGGCCGCCTCGGACGCCTCCCGGACCAGTCGGTAGACCGCCTCGTGGTCGGCGTGGCTGCCGTGGCTGAAGTTGAGCCTCGCCACGTTCATGCCGGCCTCGACAAGACCCCGGATGCGCTCCGGGGACGAGGTGGCGGGACCCAGAGTGCAGACGATCTTTACGCGGCGTGTCACGCCCATCAGGCTAGTCTCTCCTTCAGGTCGGACTCGGGGCCGACCCCTTGCAGGCAGCGGAACAGGTGTCCAACAACGCGCGGCGCGCGTCGGACCGGCGGGCGGAACCGCACCGGGAACGTTGTGGCGACGGGCAACGGCGACCGCGCGCCGGGAATCGTACGCCTGTCGTGGCGGGCGGTGTCGGGGCGCTCCCGGCCCCGGCTCATTCCGGGTGCCCCGACGGGGGCAGCGTAGGCACGGCGGTGAGCAGGTCACGGGGGTCGTAGTGCCGCTTGGCCCGGCGCAGACGCGCCCAGTTCGCGCCGTACGCCAGCCGGACGCGTTCGGTCTCGGTCGGGGCGAGCAGGTTCGGATAGCCCCCGGGCAGGGCCAGCGGGGCGAGCGCCGCCGACGTGCGCTCGGCCCACGCGTGGTGCGGCGAGGCGTCCCCGCCCGGCGGCCACGCCGCGATGATCTCGGTCAGCAGGTGCTCGGCGCGCAGGCCGAACGCCGTGTCGCCGAGTCGGACCCGGGTGGCCGCGCCGTGGAAGTGGTGCAGGGCCAGCGCGGAGAACGGCGAGGTGACCTGCCGGGCGGCGTCGACAAGCGCGTCCACCGCTCCGTCGGCGAGCGGGGACGGCAGCCAGCGGGTGCGCAGCAGATAGTGGTTTCCGTCGACCATTCCGCCGTCGAACATCCGCAACGCGTCCGCGTACGGCAGCGGGTCGACCTGGTCGACAAGCGGGGTGCCCAGCGCCCGCAGCCGGTCCAGCCACGGCCGCCCGGCGTCGAGGTCCGGGCCGCTGTAGAAGGGGCAGACGAAGACCACCGGTTCGCCGGCCGGGCCAGGCAGGAAACCGGCCATCACTGTCAACTCGTCCGGGGCGTCGGCGAGCAGCGCCGCGTACCCGCGCAGCACGGCCGGCGCCTCGGCCAGCGCGAACATGATCATGCCGGCGAGCACGGCGCGCAGCCGGTGCGCCCGGTACCGCAGCTCGGTGACCACGCCGACGTTGCCGCCACCGCCGCGCAGCGCCCAGTACAACTCGGCGTCGTGGCGCGGATCGGCGGTGACCCGACGACCGTCGGGAAGGACGACCTCCGCGCCGAGCAGGTTGTCCAGGGCCAGGCCGAACCGTCCGCAGAGCGGCCCGTACCCGCCGGCCAGGGTCAGCCCGGCCATGCCCACGTCCCGGACCACACCGGTGGGCACCACCAGGTCGTCCGGGGCGGCGGCGGCGAGCAGGTCGGCTGCGGTGGCTCCGCCGGCCACCGTCACCGTGCCCCGGTCCGCGTCGACCCGGACCGTGCGCAGGCCGGTCAGGTCGAGCACCAGGCCACCGTCGCGCAGCGCCCGGCCGGCCCAGTCGTGGCCGCCGGAGCGGACCGAGACCGGCAGGTGGCACCGGGCGGCGACGCGGATCGCCGCGGCCACCTCGTCGGCGTCCAGGCAGCGGGCGACCAGGGCGGGCGCACGGTCGACGGCGGCGTTCCACAGGTGGGTGGCGGTGTCGAACCCGGGTTCGCCCGGCTCGTGCAGGCGGTCGCCGAGCAGGGCGCGCAGCCGCGCGGTGGCGGACGCGACATCTCCGGTGGCGGCGGAGCTCATGGCGTCTCCTCGACCGGGTCCGGCCGATGACGCCGGGTGCGCCCCGACTGCGGTCCTCGGTGCGCGCGACCGTAGCACCGGCGGACGGCTGATCGCCGTCACCATCACGACACCCGTCGCTGAACCGACCGTCAGCTCTCGGCCTTGACCAGCGGAAACTCCAACGAGCCGGCCGGGCAGAGGAAGGTCAGCACGTCCACCCGGTAGAGGCCGGCCTGTACCGCCGGGTCGGCCTCCAGCACGCTGCGTACGTCCTCGACGCTGCCCGTGCGGGCCAGCCCGAAGCCGATCGGCGGCTCCGGTTCACGGGCCGGGCCGTCGACCGAGCCGGCGACCAGGATGATCCCGCTGCGCTGCAACGCCTGCATGTGCTCGGTGTGCTCGGCCTGCAACCGCTGCACCGTCTCCGGGGGCAGCGCCCGTGCGGCCGCTCCGGGATAGAGCACGATGCACTCGTACGTGTCGAGCGCGAAGTCGACCTGCGGCGTTCCCGCCATGGTGCTCCCTCCGCCGTCGCGCCGGCACGCACCGGGCCGGCCGCCCGAGCCGGCGTCACCGGCACGCGCCCAGCGTCGCACGCCGACGACTGCGGTACCTGTCGCTCCGCGCAACTGGCCCCGCCGCGGTGGGGGTGACCTGGTCCGCCCCGTCCCACCGCTGTCCCGGGTCGTCAGGGGCCGAGGTGGGCGTAGCCGGCCCACACCTCGGGTACGCCGGGCAGGCGGGCGCGGAGTCGGCGGACCGCCCGGTGCAGGGCCACCGCCGCCCGGTCGGGTGCGATCCCGTCGGGCACCGCCAGACCGTCGTACACGTCGGCGCAGAGCCGCACGGTCATCGCGTCCGAGATGGACCACAACGCGCCGATGACCTGCCGGAAACCGGCGAGCTGGAACGCGGTGCCAAGGGTGAGCGCCTCGTCGGGCAGGGCCGCCCCGCCGCGTACCGTCTCGCAGGCGGAGAGGACGGCCAGCGCGGCCGGGTTGCCGGCGGGTCGCCACAGGTCCCTGACGTGCAGCGCGCCTCCGGCCAACGCTAGCCGCCCCCACGCCGGGGCGTGCAGGTCCTGCGTGCCGTGGCAGCACAGGTGGACGACCGGCTGGTCGGGTAGCGCGGCCAGCACCGCCGCCGGGGTGGCCGCCGGGCCGAGCAGCGAACGAACCCGGGGCACATGCCGGCGGACGATCTTCTCCTCCCTCCCGACGCCGGGCAGGTCGGCCAGGCCCGGGGTCTGCGGCATGCCGACCACAAGCGCCGAGTCGACCGGTTCGGGTCGGGCCGGCACACCGCGCCGAGCGTGCGTCAGCGCCCGCAACGAGGCCGTGTACGACGGCACCACCCGGTCCAGAACCCCCTCGCCGCCGTCCCGTGGCGCGGCGGCGTGCAACGGCAGCAGGGTGAGCAGCCCGGTGGGGCACCACCACAGACGTGGCCAGTCCGGGTCGGACGGCGCCGGATCGGGCAGGGCCGTGTCGAGCACCGGCGCCGACACCGTCCGCCACAGCCAGTCCAGGGTGTCGCCGACCTCGGCCCGCGCCGCCTCACGGCGGCGCTGTGTCTCCGACTCGGAGGCGTTCGGCGCCGCCGGGCCGGTCAGCACCGCGATCGCGGTGAGGAAGGCAGCCGTCCGGGTGACCAGCTCGGCGAGGGTCAGCTCGGGCAGGGGCACCGGGTCGACCCGACCGCCGACGACGACGAGCGCGTCGCAGCGCCGGGCGGCCACGTTGACAAGCACCACGGGACCGTCGACGGCGGCTGTGGCCAGCGCGGCGAACGGCGGCGGGCGGAGAAAGTCGGCGAACCCGGGCTGGTCGCGGATCTCGGTCACCAGGTCGCGCCGGCGTACGGCGAGGTCGTACCGCCGCTCCGGCGCGGGTCCGGTCACCCCGACAGGTGACAGCGCACCGGCCGAGGGGACGGCGAAGTCGTCGAGGGCGCCCTGCACCTCGGCGAGCTGGGCTGCCAGCCGGGGTGCCCGCGCGCGCAGCGCGGCCAGGTCGGCGCCGGCGTCGTGGGCCCGGGTCAGCAGGACGCCCCGGCCGTACTCCAGCAGCTCGACCGCGCGTTCCGGCTGTTCGACGGCAATGGCGACCGCCGCCGCGTCGGTGGCCAGCCCGGAGAACAGCCCGAGCAGGCGGGCCTGGTCGTCGTGGTCCATCCCGTGCCAGGCCACCAGGTCGATCAGCTCGATCGTGTCGGCGTACCCGTCGAGCGCCGCCGTCAGATCACCCGCCGCAGCGGCGCGTGTCGCGTACCGCGCGGCCGTCCTGGCGCGCAGCAACGACGGGGCGGACTCCACCTGGGCGGCGAGGCGCAGCGCCTCGGTCGCCTCGGCCGACGCCGCGGACCCGTCGGCCGCGACGTCGGCGACCGCTTCGAGGGCGGTCGCGAGGTTGTTCAGGCACATGGTGCGGGCCGGATGCTCGTCGGCCAGCACGTCGACGGCCCCCCGGTACGCGGCCAGCATGGCGTCGGCGTCGGCCTCGGCGTGTCCCGCCTCAAAGCGCAGCAGCAGCGCGTTGCCGAGGTTCGTACGGATGCGATGCCTGTCGATGTCGGCCATCTGCCGATCGTTCAACCCCGCCAACAGGTCGATCGCCTCGTCCAGCGCCGCCGGGTCGTCGCGCAGTCGATGCCGCAGCAGGTGGGCCAGGGCGAGGGTGGCGACCGTCTGGGCGTACTCGACCGGGCCGGCCTCCCGTTCGGCCAGCTCGGCGGCCTCGCGCAGCGCGGTCACCGCGGCGTCGGAGTCCGCGGCGACACCAGCCGCGACCTGCTCGGCGGGCTGGCCGCCGACGGGCAACGCGTCGTCCAGGAAGAGCTCGACCCGGCGGTTCAGGGCGGCGCCGTAGTTGGTGAGCGCCGGCAGCCGGTCCGGGTGACCCGGTGGGGTGGTGTCGGTCACCTGCGCCAGCACCCCGACGGCCTCGGTCAACGTCGCGAGGTCCTGGATCGAGGCGAACAGCGCCTGCAGCACCAGGCCGAGGTTCGAGCGGTACCGGGGCAGCAGCGTGGAGTCCGGCTCGGCGGCGGCCACGGCGGCCCGCAGCGCGACCGCGGCCGGTTCCAGCAGCGCCGGTTCCCCGGCCTGGTCGGAGAGTTCCCGCAGGGTGTTGCCGAGGTTGTTGAGCACCTGGTGGCGCAGCGGGTCGGTGCGGGGCAACAGCCGTTCCGCCTCGGTCAGCGCGTCCCGACCGGCGCGCAGCGCGCGTACGCCGCCCAGGTCGGCGTGGCCGGCGGCGAGCGCGTGGCCGAGGTCGGCGAGCCGGCGCGCCCGCCTCTCGGGGGTCGGGGCGGCGGCCACGCCGTCGCGCAGCAGCCGCACCGCCTCGGTGACGTCGTCGGGGCGTCGCCGCCGCTCGTGGCGGGTCACCAGCAGGCTGGCCAGGGCGTGGCGCAGCTCGTCGAGGTCCGCTCCGCCGGGAGTCGGCCCGGCACCGAGCGTCGCCCGGTAGGCCTCGATCGCCGCGTCGAGGTCGACCGGGTCGCCGTCGGCCCGGTGCCGTTCGGCCAGCAGAGCGGCGAGCCCGACCTGGGCGCTGCCGGCCAGCTCCGGATCGAGCCCGCCGAACCCGGTCAGCGCCGACCGGTACGCCTCGATGGCGGCATTCCGGTCGGCGGGCGTCCGGTCGCGCAGGAACCGCTCGGCGAGCACGGTGCCGCGCAGCGCGGCGACGCGGGGGTCGTCGCTGTCCCGGGCCGCGCCGAGGACGTCGACCGCCTCGTCGAGGTCGCTCGGCCGCCCGTGCAACCGCCACCTGTCGCGCAGCCGCTGGCCGAGGTTCATCCGCGCCATCGTTCGTACCGGCGCGCCCGTGGCGGCGGTCCGGACGGCGTCGCGCAGCGACGTGATCGACTCGTCGAGCGCGGCCGGGTCGCGGTCGACGTCGTACGTGTCGCCCAGGACGTTGCCGAGGTTGAACAGCCGCACCGGACGTTCCGGGTCGCCGACCGCGGTGGCCTCCAGGCTCTCCCGGTGTGCCGCGACTGCCGCCGGGAGTGCCCGCCGCCTACCGAGGTGCTGGAACTGGTCGCGGTGGACCTTGCCGAGGGCGGACAGGAAGTGCACCCGCTCCGGCGCCCCCGGCGGCGTATCCGTGATCGCCTGCCGCAGCAGCGATTCGGCCTGGTCGGTCGCCCGGTAGTCGCGGCTGGTCTCCGCGGCGGCCATCAGCAGGACCGCCTCGACGTAGTAAGCGCCGGCGGTGTCGGCGCCCGGGCCGGCCGAGCGTGGGCCGGGCCGGGTCGGCTGCACGCCGGCGGGTGGGGTGCCGGCGTCCGGCGCGCGATGGGCGTGCAGCAGGGCCCGCATCGCGGGCGGGACCCGCTCCGGGGCGAAGTGCAGCAGGAATTCGGTGAGCCCGAGCGCCTGGGCGAGGTCGTCGGCGTCCTCGCCCGAGGGCAGCAGGTGGTAGCGGTACCAGTGCAGGCTGGCCAGGAGGAACACGCCCTCGGCGACCCGCTCGGGCAGCGGCCCGTCCGTGGGCGTGGCGGTCACCAGGTCGATGACCGCCTCGGCGTCGCGGATCGCGCCGGAGTCGAGGACCGCCCGGGGGTCGCGGGTGGCGTCGAAGCGGTCCAGCCGCTCCCCCAGCCGACTTACCGGGTCGGGTCTGAACCGTCGCCACATCGCGCCTCCCCCGGCCGGCCGCACCGACTCGGATCAGGCGTAGCAGACCGGACAGGACGGACGCCAGAGCCTGTGTCAAAGTCCTCGGTCGAGCCGGTGGCGGCATGACGGGCGATTTCCGGGGGATGATCACGAGGTGGTGGGCTGTCCTTCTCCCCCGCCGCGACGAAGACGATTGGGGATGCGCGTATGGCGACCGACATCAGCAAGCAGCCCGCGAAGGCGTCCGGCACGTACCGGATCGGGGGCGACGTCACTGTCAACCGGCTCGGTTACGGGGCGATGCAGATCACCGGGCCGGGCGTGTGGGGTGATCCGAAGGACCCGGCCGAGGCGCTGCGCGTGCTGCGCCGGGCGGTCGAGCTGGGCGTGACATTCATCGACACCGCCGACTCGTACGGCCCGTTCGTGTCCGAGATGCTGATCCGCGAGGCTCTGCACCCGTACGCCGACGACCTGGTCATCGCGACCAAGGCCGGGCTGACCCGCTCCGGCCCGGGCGACTGGCGTCCGGTGGGCCGTCCGGAGTACCTGCGTCAGCAGTGTGAGCTGAGCCTGCGTCACCTGGGCCTGGACAGCATCCCGCTCTACCAGCTGCACCGGATCGACCCGCAGGTGCCGCTTGCCGACCAGTTGGGTGAGCTGGCCCTGCTGCGGCAGGAGGGCAAGATCCGCCACATCGGGTTGTCCGAGGTGAGCGTCGAGCAGATCGAGCAGGCCCGGGCGATCACCACCATCGCCTCGGTGCAGAACCTGTACAACCTCGCCAACCGCAGCGCCGAGGACGTCCTGGAGTACTGCGAGCGCAACGACCTCGCGTTCATCCCGTGGTTCCCGATCGCCACCGGCGAGCTGGCCCGACCGGGTGGCCCGCTGGACGCGATCTCCACCGGGCACGGGGCGACGCCCGCGCAGCTCGCGCTGGCGTGGCTGCTGCGCCGCTCGCCGGTCATGCTGCCGATCCCCGGCACGTCCTCGGTGGCGCACCTGGAGGAGAACGTGGCCGCGGCCGACGTGCGGCTCACCGACGACGAGTTCGAGTCGCTGGCCAAGGCGAGCTGAGCGAGGCCGCGCGGGTGGTCCCGGCGGGGACCACCCGCACGGCTCTCAGACCGCGAGGCAGTTGGGTCGCACCGGGCCGTCGACCAGGGCGCCGCGCACGATTGTGTACGCGGTGCCGTCGAGCACCAGGCCGAGGTGGCCGACCACCCGCAGCGGGCAGTACGCCTGGATGAGGACGTTCGTTGCCCCGTCGTTGACGGCGGCGTTGCCTGTCGGCCGGACCAGCTCGTCCTGCAGCGTGCGGATGGTCGTGTAGCGCACCGACCCGGGGGTGTCGTCGCCGGCGTTGAGGTCGGCGAGGAAGCCGGAGCCGATGGTCATCTGTTGGCAGGCCACGATGCCGGCGCAGCTGCCGAGGCCGAGGAACGCCACGATGTTGGCGACGTAGGTGCCGTACTGGGGTGTGCCCAGGCTGACGTACCGGCCGATGCTGGCGGTGCCGCCCAGCCGCTTGAGGTAGTAGCGGCTGACCAGGCCGCCCTCGGAGTGGGCGACGAGGTCGACTGTCGCCGCGCCGGTGCTGGCGCGCACCTGCGCGACGTAACCGGCGAACGCGCGGGCCGAGGCGGGGATGTCACCGAGGCCCAGCCCCGGCAGCTGGTAGATGAAGGTCCGGTAGCCGTCGGCGCGCAACCGGGCGGCGATGGGCTCGTACGCCACGGCGACGCCGCTGAGGCCGCCGACCACGATGACCGGGTTGGCGGCGGTGACGGCCGCCGCGCCGACCGGTGCTGCGGGGGCGGCTGTCGAGGGGGCGGGTGTCGTGGGGGCCGCTGTCGCGGCGCCGGCGGGCGCGAGCAGGGCGGCGGTGGCGAGGAACGCGACGAGGACGGTCTTTCGGAGCAGCATGGCCGCACCTCCGGGGGGAGGCGCCCGGCGTACCGGGCAGGTGGGTGGGGGTGTCCGGTCGACCGTGCGACGATCATCCCCGCAACAATTCAGAAACGTCAATCACTTGTTACGCACCGGTAACCCGTTGTCCCACCGACGGCGCAAACCGGCAAACCGGTCGCGCTCCACAGCGGACACCAACCGATGTCCGCGTACCCCCGTCCCGTGACGGCCGATGGCATGCTGTGGCCGTGGCCGCCGACGAACCCTCCGAGCGCCAGTTGCGGGTGCTGCCGTGGTGGCTGGTCCTGGTCGGCCTGCTGCTCGCCGTCGCCCTGGGCTGGTTGGTGCTGGATCTGCTGCTCACCGAGGCCGACCGGGCCGTCGCGCCGGACACCCGGGCCATGCTGCGCATCGACGCGATCCGCACCGGCCTGACAGTGGTCGCCGGCACCGGCGGTGGACTGGCCCTGCTGCTGGCCGCCCGTCGGCAGTGGATCGCCGAGCGCGCGCAGCGACACCAGGAGAGCGTCGCCGTCCGCGACCAGGCACACCGGGACCGGGTGCAGGCGCACGCCGAGTCGGTGGCCGAGGCCGCGCAGCGCCACCAGGACCGGCAGTCCGGCGCGGCGGAACACGACGCGGCCGAACGCCGGTTGACCGAGCTCTACACCCGAGCCGTCGAGCTGCTCGGCAGCGACAGCGCGGCGGTACGCCTCGGCGGGCTGCACGCTCTGGAACGCCTCGGGCAGGACAATACGGCCCAACGGCCGACGATCGGGGCGGTGCTCTGCGCGTACCTGCGGATGCCGGCACCTGACGACGAGCCGCGCGAGACCGAGGTCCGGCGCACCGCGCAGCGGGTGCTGACCCGACACCTGCGCGCGGACGACCCCGCGTACTGGCCGGAGCTGACCCTCGACCTGGCCGGCGCGGCCCTTGTCGACTTCGACGCCAGCGGCTGCACGCTCGTCGACGCGAACTTCACGGCGACGGCGTTCACCGGCACGACCACCTTCGCGGGCGTGACAGCGCGGGGGCGTCTCCTGTTCGCGGCGGCGACCTTCGACGACGTGGTCTTCGAGGGCCTCGCGGCCGACGGCGAGGTCATGCTGGACGGCGTACGCGTCGGCGGCCCGGCCAGCTTCGACGGCGCCGCCTTCACCGACGGGCTGTCCTGCCGGCGGGCCGGCTTCGCCGGTCTGACGTCATTCCGCCGAGCGACCTTCGGCCAGCCGACCACCTTCGATGCGACACGCTTCGAGGACGCCACCACGTTCCGGGAGGCCATCTTCGACGGCGCCCTGTCGATGGAGCACACCGAGTTCGGCCGGTCGGCCAACTTCCACTCCGTCCGCTTCGCCAGCATGGCGCTGTTCCGCTGGACGATGTTCGCCGCAGAGGCGCTGTTCGACCGTGCCCGCTTCGCCGACGCCGCGAACTTCGGCCGGGCCCGGTTCCACAGCATGGCCAGCTTCCGCGACGCACGGTTCAGCCGTCCACCGCAGGTCGAGCAGGCCCGAGCCGTGCTCGACCCCGGCCACCGTTGGCCACCGGGCACCGTCGTGGAACGGCTCGACGACGAGTGGCTGCTCCTGGTCGACCGCTGACACGCTGGCGCTTGCTCAGCGAGCGGACGCGCTGATGCCTGCTCAGCGAGCGGACGCGCGCAGCCCGTCCAGGGCCACGCCGAGCACCCGGTCCCGCTGCTCGGGTGCGGGGAACTGGGCCATCGTGAGGCCGCTGATCAGGCGCACCACGTCGTCGAAGCCGATGTCGTCGCGGACCACCCCGGCCGACTGGGCGCGGTGCATCAACGGCTCGCCGGCGGCGTAGATCTCCGTCCGGCAGCTGGTGAAGATCTCCGAGTCGTGCAGCAACTGCTCGGCGAGCGCCCGCTTCGTGGCGACGTACGCGACGAAGCGGTGCAGCCACGCGACCAGGGCGTCCCACGGGGGCAGCTCGGCCAGGTCGGCGGCGGAGCTGCTCAACGCGCGGACCTCCTCGACGTAGACGGCCTCGAACAGGTGCCGGCGGGTCGGGAAGTTGCGGTAGAGGGTGCCGATGCCCACCCCGGCCCGGCGGGCCACGTCCTCCAGGGAGGCGGCCGCGCCGTTCTCGGCGAAGGCGTCGCGCGCCGCGGCGACCAGCGCGTCGTAGTTACGCCGCGCGTCGGCCCGCTTGGGCCGCTGGGCGAAGACCTCGGGCATCTGCCCCGCGCTGGTCATGACGTGCGTCACCTCACCTTGGTTGCATCCGGAGGCACCCCTCCGCTAGCTTAGTGGAGGCACCCCTCCGGACATGCCGGAGGATAGCCTCCGGTTAGCTTACCTCGGGGTCCGCCCGATCCGCCTGGCCACCCGATCGCCCGGACCCGACAGACCTGCCCGCCGCCGACGACGGGCGACGAACCTCCTTCCGTACCAATCAGGGAGTTTTCTCTCGTGTCAGTGACCTCCCGACGCAGCTCGCGTCGGCTCACCTTCACCGTGCTCGCGGCCGGCGCCGGGTTCTTCGCGATGCTCCAGTCGTTGATCACCCCGGTGCTGCCGACCATCCAGCAGGACCTGCACACCTCGCAGAACACCGTGACCTGGGTCCTGACCGCCTACCTGCTCTCCGCGTCGATCTTCACGCCGATCCTCGGACGGGTCGGCGACATGATCGGCAAGGAGCGGATGCTTGTCGTCTCGCTCGCCGCCCTCGCCCTCGGCTGCCTGGTGGCTGCCATCGCGCCGAACATCGGCGTGCTCATCGTCGCCCGGGTCATCCAGGGCATCGGCGGCGCGGTCTTCCCGCTGTCGTTCGGCATCATCCGCGACGAGTTCCCCGCCGCGCGGGTCTCCACCGCCGTGGCCAGCATCTCGGCGATCGTCGCCGTCGGCGGCGGCCTGGGCATCGTGCTGGCCGGCCCGATCGTCAGCACGCTCGACTACCGCTGGCTGTTCTGGATCCCCATGGTCGTGGTCGGGCTGACCGCCGTCGCCGCGCACCTGTTCGTGCCCGAGTCGCCAGTCCGTACCCCCGGTCGCATCGACTGGCGCGCCACACTGCTGCTCTCCGGCTGGCTTGTCGCGCTGCTCCTGCCGATCAGCCAGGGCGCGGCCTGGGGCTGGACGTCGGCCCGGGTGCTCGGCCTGCTGGCGCTCGCCGTGGTGCTGCTGGTCGGTTGGCTCATCGCCGAGGTGCGCTCGAGCAACCCGCTCATCGACATGCGGATGATGCGCCTGCCCGGCGTCTGGACCACCAACCTGGTCGCCCTGCTCTACGGCGCGTCGATGTTCTCCGTGTACGCGTTCCTTCCCCAGTTCGTGCAGACGCCGACCGCCGCCGGCTACGGCTTCGGCGCCAGCATCAGCCAGGCCGGTCTGCTCATGCTGCCGATGCTCGTCGCGATGTTCGTCGCCGGCATCATCGCCGGGCGGCTCCAGGCCGTGTTCAGCTCCAAGGCGCAGCTCGCCACCGGTGCCACGTTCAACGTGGCAGCCTCCGCGATGCTCGCCAGCGCGCACGACACCCGCTGGGAGGTCGCCGTCGCCGGTGGCCTGGTCGGTCTCGGCATCGGCCTGGCCTTCGCGTCGATGGCCAACCTGATCGTCGCCAGCGTGCCCGCCAGCCAGACCGGCGTGGCGACAGGCATGAACGCCAACATCCGTACCATCGGCGGCGCGATCGGCGCGGCCGTGGTCAGCGGCGTGATCACCGCCCACCCGCAGGCCAGCGGCCTGCCCCGGGAGGCCGGCTTCACGACGGGGTTTCTCGTCCTCACCGCGATCGCCCTCGCCGCCGCGCTCGCGGCCCTGGCCGTCCCGTCCGCCCGGCGGGCGTCGGCCGGTCGCCGGCCGTCCACCGCGACGATCGTCGAGTCCGAGCTAGCCGCCGAGTTCGCCACCATGCCCGCGACCCGCTAGGGCGTGTGTCAAACCTCGGTCGAGCCGAGGCGGAGTCCAAGCGGCGGTCCGGCAAGGCGGGAATCGGCCCGGATACCGGTGTTTGTATCCGGGCCGATTCCCGACGCCGCCGGTCGTCGTCTGGGCCCGCCGCAGGCCGGCCAGGGGCTTTGACACACGCCCTGAGGGAACGTGACGCAGCCCGGGCGGTTCGCCGCCCGGGCTGCTCCATGTTCGGGAGTACGCTGGCCGCTTCCCCGTCCGTTCGTCGCCCTTCAGGATGCGCCCATGTCCGAGTTGCTGACCGCCGACCGCATCGAAGAGATCGGCAAGCTGGGGCCCGAGAGCCCGGACCCGGCCGCGCTGGTCGCCGAGCTGGTGGGTGCCGTCGACGAGGGGCGGGTCGCCGACCCCAACGACACCGGTTTCGCGCTGCTGGTCGCCGCTGACATCCTCGAACACGCGGGCGACCTGGCCGACGCCCTCGCGCTGGTCACCCGCGCCATCGCCGAACAGCCCGACGAGGACGCGTACGCCCGAGCGGTGCGCGGCGGCCTGCTGCTGCGCCTCGGCCGCTCCGACGAGGGCATGGCCGAGCTGACCGAGCTGCGTCCACTGCTGGAGACCGCCCCGGACGCCACGTACCTGATCGACGAGCTGGTCGAGTCCGGCCACACCGAGACGGCGCTGGAGTGGCTCACCGCCGCCCTGGACACGATCCTGGAACGGACCCGGACCCAGCAGCACGAGTCCGAGGACGCGCAGGACGAGGCCGCCGCCATGATCTTCGGCCTCAGCCAGCAGCGGCACGACCTGCGCGAGGAGCTGGGCCTGCCGCACGACGAGTACGACAACCTCGCCGACCGGCTGCGCGCCGCGACCGATCACGCCCTCGACGCGCTCGACGACGGCCCCGCGACGCTGCTGTACTGGCCGCAGGCCGAGTTCGACGCGTTGCTGATGCGCTGGCCCGCGCTTGTCGACAGCTACCCGAAGACGTGGGACGAACACCGTACCCAGATCGAACGCGCCCTCGTCGAGGCGTCCCGGCTGGGCGGCGGCGACCTGGGCGTCGTCGCCGGCACCGTCGCAGGCCTGGCGACCTTCGCCGGCGACGACCCCATCGACGAGGAAACCCTCGACGAGTACGCCGACAGCCTCAGCGTCGACGAGGCGGGCCTGACGGCCTGGCCGCCCGGCCGCAACGACGCCTGCTGGTGCGGATCGGGCGCGAAGTACAAGAAGTGCTGCCTGCCGCGCTCGCGCGACTGACCTGCCCCGGGCGTCCGCTGCGCTGCCCCGGGCGTGCGCTGCGCTGCGCTGGGTGTGGGCTGCGCGCCGTATACCTGTGAGTCATAACTATGACTCACAGGTATACCGTCCATTCGCGATCGCGTCCGCGATCGGCCGGCTCGGTGACGGAGGCGACGGCGTGACCGCACAGGAACAGCACGAGACAATCGAGGACAGCCCGGTCGGCTGGGTCGCCAAGCACATCCGGCGATACGTGGAGTCCGACGGTGCCGACGGCGGGACCTTCCACGGCATCCCCTCGCTGCTGCTCACCACGCGCGGGCGCCGGTCGGGCACGCTGCGCCGCACCGCCCTGATGTACGGCCGCGACGGCGACAACTACCTGCTTGTCGCGTCCAACGGGGGCGCGGCGAAGCACCCCGCCTGGTATCTGAACCTGAGCGCCGACCCGACCGTGGAGATCCAGGTCGGCGCGGAGCGGTTCGCCGGCCGGGCCCGCACGGCGACAGGCGAGGAGCGGGTCCGGCTGTGGCCGGTGATGACGAAGGTCTTCCCGACGTACGCCCGCTACCAGAAGGAGACCGACCGGGAGATCCCCGTCATCGTCATCGAACGCACATCCCGCCCCTAGCCAGGGAAGCGGATGACCGGCAGGTCACCGCCGTCGCCGTACGCCTTGCCCTCGCTTGTGAGCACCGAGGCATCCTGCTCCAGGACTGCCATCACGGCGGCGGCAAGGTCGACCCGACCGGTAACCAACCGCCAGTAGGCCAACTCCTGCCAGTCCTCACCCCAGGTCGGCAACACCGCGCAGGCGGGACGTTCGAGCAGTCGGTGCAGCACCGCGCGGTCGGCCGGATCGTCCACCACCGCCAGCACCTCGGCCGCGACGACAGCCGGCACACCGAACCGAACGCCGTCCTGGGCGACCTCATGGATCGGCTCGGCAACATCCATAGATCCGGCCACGTAGGCGAGCAGCGCGGACCGATCCAGGATGAGCCGGACCGACGGCGCATCGGGAGTCGTCATGCCGCAGGGGCCTGGCTGCCGGAACCATCGATCATCTCTGCTGCCGAGCGGCGGGAACGGTCACGCAGCGCGGCCCGTCGACCGGGCGACCACTCCTGCTCGACCTGAGCGCGTTGGGCCTTGGCGCGAGCCTGCCCCTCGGCCGTCACGGTCATGCCCCGGCGGGCCAGCTCGGCGTCCAGATCCTCGGCGCGCATCCGCGCCCGAATCGTGTCGACCACGTACGCGCTGGCGTTCGGCTCACGTTCCAAGCGCTCTGCCACGTCCTGCGGAAGCGAGAACGACTTCTTGCTCACCGATCCGGTCACACCAGGGAGCCTATCGGATCGCACCGCTTACTTACAGCGACACGCCAGTCACTTGCGTTGCGACGCTCCCGTGCCGCTCAACCTCGTCCTCGCTCAGTCCATCGAACGCCGCTGCGAGAGGATCACACCCCTGGGCTGAATAGGAGACAACTTCATCCACCCGGCGCTCCCGCCGAGGGGCTTCAGAATCCCGCTCACGCGCTTGGGGGCGCTTGGAGATGGACGAGCAGGCCGGCCAAGCCCCGGCTCAGACGGTGGAACCGCTGGTCGCACGGGTGGTTGGTGCGTTGTGCTGCCACCACCCGTGGTCAGTTTCCCAGAGCGCGGACCTTGGCGATCGTCTCCTGGACGTGCTGCTTGGCCGGCTCGCCGCCCTGAGACGCCTGCGCCAGCGCCTGGCGGTACGCGTCGATCATGCCGACCAGCGGGCCGGCGGCGATGCCCTCGAGCGCACCGGCAACGAGTGATCGCGCCTCGGCCGCGTCCTGTGCCGCCGCTGCGGTCTTGGCCTTCGCCTCGTCGAGCTTCTGCGATGCCGCCGCCAACCTCGCGATGATCTGTGCTGCGCTCACGCGCACCCTCCCCCTGGTCGACCATCGCCTCCACCACCGCACTGGCAGAGACCACAAGGGAGCGTACGAGATCCATGCACCTAGCGCGACCACTCGATCGCCCAGTCGTGACCCCGGTGGAAAGATCTTGGTACGAAACTGCCCCTCCAGGGGCGCTTTCGTACCAAGATCTCTGGCGGCACTCCAGATTCGCGTGCGCTCAGCGGTCGGCGACGAACACTCCTACGCCGCCGACACCCTCCACCAGGCCCTCAACCTTGAGCGCGTTGATGGCCTGGCGAACAACGATGGCCGAGACGTCGTGCTGACGGCACAACTCGGAGGTTGAAGGCAGCTTGTCGCCCGGCACGAGTTCGCCGGACTGAATCTGAGCGCGGATGCCGTCGGCGATCAGCGCCCATTTGGCTTTGGCGGGCATTGGTGTCTCCCAGGTCTGCCCCGCCATTCGATCACGAGCAACTTTGTATAGCAAGCAATGTGCGGACAGTGCTTGCGCGTGCATGACCTGTTATATACGCTTTCCCATGACCGGCTCCCAGGTCTGCAAACCCGGAGCTGGTTCTTTCCCACCGGCAGGAAGCGCCCGGTCGTTCGGTCCCCCCGTCCGACCGGGCGTGCCGGGGTGTGCCCGTACGCGCCCCAGCGCACCGCCGCGAGCGGCACATGCCGTCACAAGCACAGCCCTGACCAGCAAGGAGACCAACCGGACGGGAGCACGCCGATGCCCGATCGACCCGACGAACAGCCCACCGACCCAGCCGCCCAACACCCACCAGCCCAGCGACTCGTGTCCGAGCAGGACGTCGAGGACGCCGACGACACTCTCTTTGCCCATCCACCGCGCGTGGTTCGCAGGTGGGTGTGCGGCTGCGGCATGGACTACCCGTGCACCGACGTGCTCTTCGCCCGCCTGGTCAAGGCCACCGCTGAGGCCGACAAGTGAACCGCCGAGGCCGCCGGTGAACGCGGACGATCTAGACACGCACACCAACCAGCAGGTCACCGAGGCGAGGATGAGGATCGCCGAGCATGTGACGGAGGCGTACACCGGGATCTGCCGGAGCTGCGGACGGCCCGGCCCATGCGACGAGCAGCGGGCCGCGCGGGCCCGAATAGCGCACTACGACGATCCGGTGGATGACCTGCGCGACGCCTGGCTGGCCACGATCGCCGCCGCCGACCGGGCCGGCGCGCACCTGCACGGCTCGGGGTTGCCAGGTCGGCGGCTGCCCTGGCAGGACGCGGTCACCGAGTGTTGGAGGGCGCTCAGTCTGGTCTACGCCGGCCTGGCCGCCGATCGGGCCTCGTCGGCGACCGCGACGGCGGGTGAACTGCTCCCCGGGCTCCGAGCGGCTCGGGTCGACGCTGACCGGGCCGCCGCGCTGACGGCCCGTACCCGATGGCGGTTGGGTGCGGCCGAGTACCGGCTGCGGCGTACTCACAGTGGGGCGGACGTGGTCGCGGCCCGGCGCTTCGCGGCGGCCATCACCCGGTTGGACCTGGTCATCGCGCGGCTCGCGGTCGGCGCGTGCCGCATCGATCGCTCGGTGGCGGCGCTGACCGGCGAAGCGGTGTCGCCCGTGCCCGACGCGACCCGGAGCGCCGCCACCGCCGGGGAGATCGCCCGCGGCTGTCGGGTGGCGGGCGCCCTGCTGAGGCAAAGACGCCGACGGAGGCGCGGGGAGTCACGGTGGTGACCGATCCGCACGCGGCGCTGCGCGGTCTGCTGGCGGGACGGCTGCGCGGGCACGAGCGCACGCGACTGACACCGCAGCGCACGCGACCGACACCGCAGCGCACGGCGGGGACGAGCGCCAGGCAGACGCGCGCCACCAGCAGGAGAGGCGCTAGGAACCCGCCATCGGGAACCGCCCGCACGATCATCGGCGGGCGAAGCCGGACCACAAACTGTCGAGAGCTCTGGCACGCTGACGAACGTCACCGGAGCGATCACCGCTCGTGACGGATCGACGTTCCCGCACCGGCACGGCGGGGAGAAGGGACGACGGGTGGAAGCGCTCAGCCGCACCCAGCGGTCACTCGACCATGATCAGGTGCAAGGCTTCGTCGACGCGTCCTTCGGCGCGGATCGCCGGGTGGTGGACTGCGGACCGATCCCGGGGGGCGGCTTCGCGACGGTGTGGCGGGTGACGCTGGACGACGGGCGCGAGGTCGTGCTGAAGGTGCCACCACCGCCGGACGCGCCGCTGCTGCGCTACGAGCGGGGCCTCGGCGGGGCGGAGGCCCGCTACTTCCGCCTCGTGGCCGCGCGCGCGCCGCAGGTGCCGGTGCCGCCGCTGCTGCACTACGGCAACGATCGGGAGCACGGCGAGTGGCTGTTCAGCGGCCTGCTGCCCGGGCGGTCGCTGACGGAGTGGTCGGACTCCGAGCAGCACCTCGACGACTCCCCGGCCCGACGCGACTTCGGCGCCGCGATCGCCGCCCTGCACACGGTGACCGGCGACCACTACGGCTACGACGGCGGCCGGGCGAGCGGCGTGACGTGGCGGGAGGCCTTCGCCGCCATGCTCGGCGACCTGCTCGCCGACGCGGCCGACTGGGAGGTGCGGCTGCCCGTCCCGGCCGCGCGGATCCTGGAGCTGACCGAGCGGTACGCCTGGGTGCTGGACCAGGTGCGCCGGCCGGCGCTGCTGCACTTCGACGGTTGGGACGGCAACGTGCTGGCCGAACCCGAACCCGAACCCGCTGGCGCCCTGCGCCTGCGCGGGATCGTCGACGGTGAGCGGTATCTGTTCGGTGATCCGCTGATGGATCTCGTGTCGCCCCTGATCTATCGGCGGGTGGAGGACGACGCGGACCATCCTTTCCTACGCGGCTATCGCGCCGCCGCGGCCGAGCCGGTGATCTTCGACGAGGCCACCCTGCGGCGGCTCAGCCTCTACCGTCTGCACCTGTATCTGTTGATGACCGTCGAGATGCCCAGCCGTGGGATCACCCGGGAAACTCGTCCGGACCGGTTCGAGCGGCTGGCCGACCTGCTGGATCATGAGCTGACCGAGCTGCGGCGTGCGAGTCCGTCGGCCATCGCAGGCGGTACCGGCTGACGTCCTCGGAGGCGGCCACACCTGCCTTCAGGAACATCGTCAGGACGGCGTCGCGCGCCCGCCGCTCGCGGGCGCCGGTCGGAAACTTCAGGCTGCCGGTACGACGGGCGAGGGCGGCGACCGCCGCCACCCGCGACTCCCGGAGCTGTTGAAAGCGCGCGAAGGCGTCGGTGAGGTCGTCGGCGCTGGCGAGGCAGCGGGCCAGGACCTGTGCGTCTTCGAGGGCCATGGAGCTGCTCTGCCCGTCGTGCGGCGGCATCGCGTGCGCCGCGTCGCCGACCAGGCAGATCCGGCCTCGGCTCCACCGCGCGGGCGGATCGAGATCGTGCACCGGCCACCGGATGACCGGGCCGGTGCTGGCGTCGATGATGCCGGGGATCGGCGGGTGGTCGGCGCCGTGCAGCGCGACGAGTCGCTGCCGCCACCGGTCCATCGGGTCGGCACGTGGGGCCGCCACGACATCCCCGTCCCCGCTGAGCATGCTCTGGAACCAGACCACCTCGCCGTCCGGCAGCGCCTGAAAGCCGAAGAACGCGTTGACGCCGAACGTCAGGCGCAGCACCGGCTCAGGTGCGATTCCGTCGACCCGGGGGGCCGAGCCGCCGCCGTCGAGGACGCCTGTGAACCGCGCCGACGGGTGGTCGGGGAACAGCGTCCGACGGGTGTGGGAGTGCACCCCGTCCGCACCGATCAACACCTCACCGCCGTGAGTCGATCCGTCGGCGAGGGTGGCGACGACCCCGTCCTGCCCGTCGTCGCGCAGCCCGACGACGCGCCCGCCCTCGACGACGCGGACGCCGGCCTCGCGGGCCGCCTCCCGCAGCACCTCGCCGAACCGGTCCCGGCGGATCAGCGTGCTCACCTGGTTGTTGCTGCCGATCTCCCGTCCCCGGTGGTCGTGGAAGGAGATGCGGTCGGTGGGCGTGCCGGCTTCATCGACCGCGGCGAGGAGCCCCAGCTCGCGCAGCACGGTACGGCCGTTGTCGGCGATGCTCAGGTGCGAGCCGAGTGGTCGCTCCCGCGCCGGGCGGGCCTCGAGAACCGTCACGCGCCAGCCGATCCGGCGCAGGAAGAGACCGACGGCGGTGCCGGCGATTCCCGCGCCGACGACCACGGCGTGCGCGGGACTGATCATTGTGGGCCAGCCGTCATCGGCGGTCCGAAAGGACCTGTCGCACCCATGTGCTCCCCCGTGTGGCGGGCGCTGTGGACACGCCCGCCGCCCCGACCATAATCACCGCCGGGGCGGCGGTCAAGACAGCAAGATCCATCAATGTGAGGCTTGACACAGCCATTGACGGCCGGAATGCTGTGGGAGTCCTGCTAACCGAGGCGGGGCCACGTATTGGGGGATCGGTTCTTTTACTGCATTCGCCCGCGCGCGGCTCCATGGCCTGCACCGGAAGCTCATCCGCCACCGAATGCTCCGAATGGGACGGCCATCGTCCGTGTTCGCCGCAGGATGCCGCAGAATGCATCCGACGTTGGGCGTGGACAATTGCCGTACCAGCTCGGTCGATCGCTGGTCGGACTGCTGCCGTTGCATCCAACCGTCATCCGACGGTGGCGCGTCATGCACCCCTAAGCACGGCGCAGGGCCACGGCCTCACCTCCGACAACCGCAATTCTTCGGGAGGTGTCGTGATGAAGAACAACTCGGCCGGCTGACACACACCAATTACCTTTCGTCCCGATGAGCGTGTGTCGCGTCGCGGCACACGCTCATCGGCGGCGCAGTCGTTCCCGCTCGGGAAGGAACAGGTGTGACCCCGGAAACGACCTATCCGATGACCCTCGGCCAACTATCCGTCTGGCGGGACATCGAAAGAATGCATCCGGAGAAGTGGTGGGAGGGCAACCTCTGCTTTTCCTGGTCGTTGCCGGAAAATGTGACCGCGGCGCAGGTCTGGCGTGCGGTCGGAGCGCTCGGCATGCGGCACGCCTCGCTGCGCACGACGTTCGACGTCGAGGACCCGACCGATCCGCGGCAACGCGTCGCTGTGGACTCCCCCGCCGACGTGGTCGCGGCGGTACGACAGCCCGACGGCGAGACGGGGATGTCCCGGATCGAGACCGAGGAGATCCAGCGTCCGTTCACGCTGACCACCGACCTGCCGTGGCGGGTGTGGCTGACCGAGAGCGACGGCCGACCCCGCGACCTGTTGGTCGTCATCCACCACATGGCGGCCGACGGTGCGGGCATCAACACCATGGAGCGGGACTTCTTCGCGCTGCTGGCCGGCGAGGCGCTGCCACCGGCGCCGCAGCCGGCCGACCTCGCGACGCGGCAACGGTCCGGCGAGATGGACGCCCGACTGCTCGCCGCCGAGTCCTACTGGCGCAAGGTGCTGTCGGGGGCACCCCGGCGGACCCCTCCACCACCGGGGCCGGTGCTGCGGGCGACGATGCACACAGGCATCCCCGAGCCCATCCTCCGGCAGGCGGCGCGCGGCATCGGCGTCACCGTCGCGGGCGTCCTGCTCACCGCCTACTGCCGGGCGGTCATCCGGACCGGCACCACCGGCACGCCGGTTCTGCTCTACCCGATGTCGTCCAACCGCTTCGACCCGGCGGTCACGTCGCTCGTCACGTCCATGAACCAGTGGGTTCCGCTGCTGGCCGCACCGGCCCCGGACGAGTCGTTCGCGCACACCGCGCGCGCCCTGTACGTCCGGAACATGCGCGCCCTCAAGCACGGGGTCTACGACCCGGACGCGGTGGCGCGGATCCGCGAGGACGCCGAACGGGAGGGCGGCGCGCTCGACCCGGGATACCACTTCACGTTCCTCCTGCCCCCGATGGAGGTGCGGCCGCCGGAGGAGATCCAGGAATCGCGGATCGAGTGGCACGTGCCGATCCGCTCGACCGGGCCCGGCTTCTACCTGATGGCCAACGCCGACACGACGGTCCGGTTGACAGTCCGGGTGATCCGCGAGGGCTACCGCCGCGAGGAACTCGACGCTCTGCTCGTCGCCATGCGCGACGACCTGCTCGACCTCGTCGGCGCGAACGCGGAGGCCACCGCATGACCACTACCGCGCCGCCCACCACCGTCCCGGTCACGCCGAGCCTGTGGCGTCACCGGGACTTCATGACCCTGTGGACCGGGCAGACCCTCAGCGAGACCGGTTCCGCGGTGTCCACCCTCGCCGTCCCGCTCATCGCGGTGTCGGTGCTGAACGCGTCGACGTTCTCGGTGAGCCTGCTACAGGCCGCCGGGATGGCGGCGTACCTGCTCGTGGCGCTGCCGGCCGGAGTCATCGTCGACCGGATGCGCAAGCGGCGGCTGATGGTGTTCTGCAACCTGGTGCGGGCCGCCGCGATGGCGACCATTCCGCTGGCGTTCTTCGCCGGTGAGCTCACCATGGCGCAGTTGTGGCTGGTGGCGGCGCTGTGCAGCGTCTGTTCCGTCTTCTTCGAGGTGGCCTACCAGTGCTACCTGCCGGCGGTGGTGCGCTCCGACCAGCTGCTGGACGCGAACGGCAAACTCAGCACCACGTACTCGGTGGCCCAGGTCGCGGGCATCGGGCTCGGCGGAGGACTGGTCGCGGTCTTCGGCGCGGCGCGGACGGTACTCATCGACGCCGCCTCGTTCGCGGTCAGCGCCGTCTCGCTGCTGCTGATCCGGCGCAAGGAGCCGGAGATCGCCGCACCGGAGGGCCCCCGGCCACGGCTGCGGGAGGAGATCTCCGCCGGTCTCGCCTTCGCCTTCCGGCATCCGGTGCTGCGGAAGATCGTGGCGGCCAGCGGCACCCTGAACGTCTTCAGCCAGGTGATCTACGCCCTCTCGGTCATCTACCTGGTCCGGGTCCTCAAACTGACGCCGGCCGAGGTGGCCGTGCAACTGGCGCTCGGCACGGCCGGCGGCATCGCCGGCGGGCTCGCCTCGGGCCGGCTGGCGCGACGGATCGGCACCGCCCGCATCATCTGGGTCTCCCTGCTCGGGCTCGGCTGGACGATGCTGCTGGTGCCGCTGGCCGAGCCCGGCTGGCGTGTCGCGTTCTACACCGTCGGCATGACCGGCTTCGCCGCGCTCTGCGCGATCTACAACGCGGCCCAGATCAGCTACCGGCAGCAGATGTGCCCGCCGGAACTGCTCGGCCGTCTCACCGCCGGGGTCCGCTGGATCGTGTGGGGCGCCCTGCCGATCGGGGCGGTCCTCGGTGGTGTGCTGGGCACCTGGCTCGGCGTCCGCGAGACCCTGGTGATCGCCGCCCTCGGCGTCTGGGCCTCCGGACTGTGGGTCTACTTCTCCCCGCTGCGCACAATGCGGGACTTCACGCCCGTCCCCGAGCCGGCCGGCCAGCCCTGACTCAGAAGGCGCGGGGCGTCAGCGCCGCCCACGTCCGGGCCACCCCGGTCCGCAGGTCGGTGCCGGGACGCCAGCCCAGCAGCGCCGACGCACGCCGGACGTCGAGCCAGATGTCGCGCCGGTCGAAGGCTCGACGAGCCGCGTACCGCACGGTCAACGGCCGGCCGACGGTCGCCGTCACCACCTCCAGCAGCTCGGCGAGGGAGGTGGGCCGGCCGGCGCCCACGTTGAGCACCGCGCCGTCGAGCCCCTCCAGGGTGTCGCGGTCGAGGTGCCGGTCCCACACCGCCAGCAGGGCGGCCACGACGTCGTCGACGTAGACGTAGTCGCGGCGGGTCGCCGGATCGCCGAACACCTGCAACGGCCGGTGCGCGGCCGCTGCCTCCAACCAGTGCGACACCACACCGAGCCCACCCTCGGCGCGCTGGCCGGGCCCGTACACGTTTGACGGCCGCAGCACGACCGGCCGGAGATGGTCGGCGGCCTCGCGCAGGGCCTGCTCCTGGGCGAGCTTCGCCCGGCCGTAGACGCTGTCGGGGCCGAGTGGGCCGGTCTCGTCCACCGGCGGCGGCACATCCGGCCGGTACGCCGTCCCGCCGGATCCCAGCAGGACGACCGTGGGACGACGGGCGCCCAGCTTGCACGCCTCCAGCGCGGCGGCGAGGGCACGCTGGTCCAGTTCGGCGAGTTCGGGCTGGCTCACCGCCCGCTTCGGCGTAACCGTGCCGGCAGCCCAGAAGACCAGGTCCGCGCGCCTGATCGTGTCGGCGTACCGGTGCTCCTCGGCGGCGTTGCGGGGTCGGGTCACCCGGTGCGGAGGCCGGCGGCGGCGGTCGAGCGCACGGCACAGACTCGCGCCGATGAACCCGTCCGACCCGACGACCACCGTGACCGGGGCCGGCGCCGCGGTCATCTCCCGACCTCGGTCCGGGCGGCGAGGGCCGCCAGTTCGGCGGCGTAGTCGGCGGTCCCCTCGCGGGCGGCCAGCAGGTTGCGGTGCAGGGTCTCCAGCAGGGCGAGGGAGTATCCGCTCTCGCGCCATGCGTCCTCGGTGACGCCGTAGCCCAACCGACGCCACAGGTCGGCGTTCACCTGCTCGTGCGCGCCGAAGGGTGCCAGCAGCACGATCGGCGTGGCCGACCACAGCGAGTCGATGAGGGTGCCCCCGCCGGTCTTGCAGAGCATCGCGACGCGGTGCCGGGCGAGATCGAACGAGTCGTGGTGCGCCCGACCCCTGCGGTATCGCACCGTGCCGTCGGGACGGATCTCCCCGAACGGCGGGAAGTCGCCGTCCTGCCACGCCTCCCACTCCGGGTCGATCATGTACGCCCGGCAGCCGGGGGGCAGGCCGGACACGTCGGCCGGGTCGTGGGTCACCACGTCGACAAGCAGCCCCGCACGGGCGAGATCCACCGCGCGGTCCCGGTAGGTGCCCAACCCCCAGCCGCCGCCGTGCGCCAGCAGGCGTTGTTCGCGTTCGTGCCACGGCACCGGGTCCTCGTCGCCGACGCGGATGCTCGTCGGCGCGGTGCCCCGCTCGGCGTCGAACATCCACACGTGCCGGAAGCGCTCGGTGCGTGCCCGGAAGAGGTTGAAGGAGGCGGTCGGCGCGGCGTCGAGGTGGCAGATGTCGACCCGGGGCGTCCGGGACGCGAGCGCCTCGTACCGTTCGACGACGGGCACCCAGAAGCCGGAGAAGAGCACCACCTGGTCGACGTCGGCGGCCCGCCATCCGCGCAGGAGGTCATCGACAGCGGCGCCGTCGAGCGCCGGCATCTGGTCCCGCACCATCCGCTGGGCGGTGACCGCGAGCTTGAAGTTTCCGCGGAAGGCCCGCTTGGCGGCCCTCAGCCTGTCGAGCTCGTCGGGTCGCAGCAGCCGCTCGAACACCTCCACGCGCACCTCGATCCCGAGGGCCCGCAGCCGGCCCGCCAGGATGAGGGCCGGTACGTGGGTGCCGAGCGTGGCACCCGACGTCAGCAGCACAATCGCCATCGTTGCTCCGATCGTCGGGAGTCAGGAGACGAGACTCGCTGCGCCGCCCGTCGCGGCGCGCACGTCGCTCACCTGTGCTTCGAGGGCGATCCGACAGGCGTCGTCCGGGGCGAACACCGCGAGGAAGAGCCGGCCACGGGGCGGGGTGAGCGTCCCCGAGGCCAGCGGCAGCACCCCGGGGTCGGTGCCCCGGAACAGCAGCTTCGCGTCGGCGAACGCCGACACCAGCCGGGCCACCGTGTCGCCCGGGCGCACAGGTGTCGGGCGGCAGCGCAGCCAGGAACGCAGGCCGACCGCCCGGGCCCGTCGGTCGAGGTGCAGGTTCAGCAGGCCCATCGATCGCCGGGCGTTCACCTCCAGCACCGGCACGACAGTGCCGTCGTGCAGCCGCAACCCGTCGACGCAGACGGGACCGCTGTAGCCCTCCGCCGCGAGCGCCGTCCCGACCCGCGTGATCGCCTCCCGATGCGCGGACGTGTCGAGGCTCGCGTGCTGATCCGCGGGGAGCGGACCGGAACCGCGGTAGGCGAACTCGGCATTGTCGACGTGCTGCACGCCCCGCCACCGCACCACGCCGCCCGGGTCGACCTCGACGTGCGTGGAAAAGCTGGACGCCTCCTCGAAGAGGGGCTGCACCAGCAGTTCCACCCGAGCACCCCGCGCGACCTGCCGCTCCAGGTGCCGGACGACCGTGTCCAGCATCCGAGGGGTGGTGACCCGCAGGGCGCCCCGGCCGGCGACCCCGTACGGGTCCTTGAGCACGACGTCGCCCTGCGCGTCCCGCACCAGCCGCCGCACCTGTGCGGGCGTGGTGGCCAGGACGGCGCCGCCGGGCAGGCCGGCGTCCCGGACCAGGTCGTTCGACCAGACCTTGGAGTTGACGCGGGCGACGACCTCGACGGCGGGGACCACGGCACGGAGGCCGAGCCTGCGCACCGCCACGGAGGTGTCCGGTCGGACGGCGTAGAACGCCGCGGCCCACCCGGACACCGCCGGAAGGGACGTGCCGCCGGCCGCGGCCAACCGTTCCTCCACCGTGGAGTCCGGGTGGCCGGGCACGGCGGCGACCCGTGGCGCGATGCCGGCGACCGCCAGCGCCTCGACCAGGGCCTCGTCCATCGGCTCGGCGGTGAGCAGCAGATCACCCGGAGCGCACCCGACCGCCAGCAGCTCGTCCATGCCGCGACGTCCCCGACTGCCACCCGCCGTCGGGGCGGCAGGCAGCCCGGCGAGATCCTCCGGCCGCCACACCGCCTCCGCGTCGAACGAGCCGAAGTGAACGGTCCCGCTCACCTCACCGACCATCGCCGTCGAGGGCGAAGTGGCAGAACGCCTTCACCGACTCCAGGTGGATGGTGTCCAGCGACTCGAAGTCGATCTCGATGTCGAACTCCTCCTCGACGGCGAGCAGGAACGTGATCATGTGCAGCGAGTCGATTCCGAGGTCGAGCAGCAGATTCGTGTCCGCCGTCACCTCCTGGGCCAGCGCCGGATCCTCCAGAACCCGCGCGAGCAGGGCCGCCATGCGGGTGATGACCTCTGCCATGCGTTCACTCCCCGCTCAGGTAGAGAAGGATGCACTTCGAGCACACAGGCATGAGCCCGCTGTCGCGCAGGATGCCGCGGACCCGGGTGAAGCGTTCGCTCTGCCAGATGTCCTGCATGGACTGCTCGCTCAGGTCGCCGATGACGAACTCGGGGAAGAACTTGCACGAGCTGACCCGACCGTCCGCGTGGATCTCGATCCGGTTGGACACCGCCAGGCAGCGGCTGCGCCGCTGGGCGGGACGGGAGGTGCCGCGGATGAAGTCGTCGATCTCGTCCTCTTCGACCTGCGGCTGGTAACGCACCCGCAGATCCCACACCCGGCTCGCCAGTCGCGCCATCGACTCCTTCAGCACCGGCAGGTACTGCTCGGGCAGCGCGTAGGTGTACGAGTGCCACGTCGGCTTGTCGCCCGGCTCCGGCGGGTTGAGCCAGGAGAACGACTCCGCGTAGAGCCGGTCCATCGCCGACGCCGTCTCGGGGCTGATGTACCAGGGCAGCAGCCAGTAGACCGAGTTGAAGCCGGTCTGCTCGGCCCACTCGGTGAACTCGTACATGCGGCCGACCATGTCCTCGCTGACCATGCACGCGACGGACAACTCGCCCTGGTACTCGCCGCGCCGTTGGAGGTCGAGCATCGCCTCGACGTTGCGCATGGTGCGCCGGAACGATCCCTTGCCCCGCAGCGCCTCGTGCTCCGGTTCGAAGCCGTCGAGGCTGACCAGCAGGTTGAGTCGCGGTCCGATGGTCAGCAGGTGTTCCGCGTTGCGCTCCATCAACAGGCCGTTTGTGCACATGTTGACGACGCGCGGCACGGCGCCGAGCAGCTTCGCGATCTCTCCGAACCGGGAGTGCATCAGCGGCTCGCCGCCCCACAGGAAGACCTTCGCCTGCTCGGGGGCGGTCGTCTCCAACACGTCGCGGACGACGTCGAGGTCGAGTTCGGAACGCCTGCGCTTGCTGTCGTAATTGTGGAAGAAGCCCTGCTCGTTCCACTGGAAGCAGTGGTGGCACCGCAGATTGCACCGGTAGGTCAGCTGCATGCTGACCTCCTGTGGCAACGCGGTCGCGTAGAGGGGGTCCGCCGCCAGATTACGGCGCGTCGCCGACCGGATCGCCACCGTCCGGCGCAGATCGTGCAACTCACCGGACGTGAAGACCTTGTTGGTACGTGGGTAGGACATGCAGGCTCCCCGCTCGTCTGCCACGAAGCGAATCGTGATGGTTCGGGGGCCGAACGCATCCCTACATGCGCACGAACCCCCGCTATCACTGGGGAACCGGCGGCGGTCGTCCGACGTGGATGTGAGTGTCCTGCTCACCCCGCCACGGGTCGTTCACCACACTGACACACGAGGTGTTCGTCGTAAACCCCTCAGCGCAGGGCGCGGAACAGCAGCAGATAGGCGCAGTAGCCCAGCGGCACCAGCAGGAAGCAGATCAGGAACCCGAGCGGCAGGTAGCGGGGTGGGGTGCCGGCGACCATGGCGGGTCTCCCCCACCGGCCCAGCACCAGGTATCCCCCGAAGAACGCCAGCGCCGGCAGCCCCGCACAGATCCACGCACCGAGGGTGAAGCCGTCCACCAGACCGACCCCGGAGGCGAGCACCAGGGTCAGCATGAGCACCCCCGCCGCCGCACCGCACGCGGCGTAGACGGCGACCGCCCGCGCCAGCGCGGACCACGTCGGCAGCAGCGCCGGCCGTTGGGCCAACACCTCGGCCTGCTGCCCGTGCCGGTCCGCCTCGTCGGCCATCCGCCGGGCCAGCTCCAGCTCCACCACCGGGTCGACCACGGCCGCCCGTTGCGCCGGCACCCCGGCGCCCGTCGGGCTCACCGCCGTCGGCAGCGCCAGCCGCGCCTGCACCCCCGGCAGCTCGGGGTACGCCCCGACACCCGCCCGCCCCGGCACGCCGGCTGCGCCGACGGATCCGCCGTCCCCCGATCCGGGTGCGGCGGCCGAGCCGGACCCCGCCGGCGGACCAGGCCAAGCGGCAGGGTCACCGGCCGACCCGGTCGCCGCCGGCGAGCCGGACCCCACGGGTGGGACGCCCGGCCTCGCTCCCGACGCGTCGTTGCCCGGTGCGGCAGTCGGACCGGCGGGTGGCTGGTCGATGCCTGTCGCGCGGCCGAGCTGGTCGAGGCGGTGGCCCTGGGCGGTCAGCCGCTGGTGCAGGTAGTCGGCGGCGGCGTGCAGGTCACGGCGGCGCTCGGACTCGGCCGCGGCGTCCCGCTCGCCGGCACGGCGGTGCTCGGCGAGCTGTCGGGCCAGCGCCGCGTACTCCTCGAAGGACACCCTCACCGCTCCCCGTACGACTCGTGCCCGTCGCGGGCGAACGGCACGATCAGCCTCGTGCGCTGGTCGTGCCTGTCGACAAGCAGCGCCCGGTCGGCGCGCGGCGTGTAGGCCAGGTCGTGCACCCCGAGGTGCAGGGCCAGCTCGGCGCCGGGCACGTTGAGCGCGACGAGGCAGGCGACGTCGTCGCGGTTCTGGGTGCCGCCGAGGTCGTCGGAGAGCCGTCGCAGGCCCCGCCACCAGCCGAGCAGGTGCACGCCCTGGGCGGGACCCTGGCGCAGCAGCGTACGCAGGTCGTCCAGACCGGAGCGGAACGTGACCGGGTCGGCCGCGCCGAGGACTCCGGCAGCGGCGTCCATCCCGAACACCACCAGGTATTCGCGGCCGGCCGGTTCGGCGGCCAGCGTGACGATCCGGTCACGCAGGCCGGCCGCGTCGAGGCGGTGCACCGGGTGACCGGCGGCCCGTAGCGCGGCCTCGGTCTCGGCCGCGATGGGGTCGGCGGCGGTGACCAGGGAGGCCACCTGGAACCGGGCGTCGCCCGGGGTGTGTTGGCGGGCCAGGCTCAGCGCCGCGGCGCGCAGCACGTCCGCGCCGGCCGGTGCGGTGCCCACCACGGCGAGGTGCCGGCCGGGAGTGGAGTCCATCAGGAACAGGGCGGTGGTGCCGTGCACGTCGACTGTCCGACCGACAAGCGCCATGGGGCGTCGGCCACCGGGGCGCAGCCCGGCGAACGTGGGATCGTCCTCGACGCGCGCCGCCTCGTACCCCTTGAAGACCGCCGGGGCCCGCGAGCCCGGCGGGCGGGCCTGCCACAGCTCGTGGCGCAGCGCGGCGAGGTCAGCGGCGGCGGCGTGCGCGTCGGGGAAGCGCAGCACGGTGTCGGCGCCGACCGCCCCGGCGGCTGTGTTGATCACGGCGGAGCCGATCGGCAGGGCCGCGGCGGCGTCGTTGAGCTGGTCGAGGACCCCGCCGCCGCCGGGCAGTGCCACCCGCAGCGCGAACTGCCCGAAGATCGCCTCGGCTCGACCGTAGAGCGCCTCGATGCCTGTCATGCTCTGACTCGCCAGCACCAGGTGGATGCCGTAGGAGCGGCCCTTGCGGGCCAATTCCTCCAGCAGGTCCACGGATTCGCGGGCCAGGGCGTCGTTGCCGGCGAGCAGCACGTGGAACTCGTCGATGACTGCCACGATGCGCGGCAGCGGACTGTCGCGTGGCAGGTCGGCGAGCTTGGTGACGCCGTGCCGCTTCAGTGCGGTGGCCCGGCGCTGTGCCTCCCGGCGCAGCTCGCGCAGCACGGCGAGGCCGTACTCGCGGTCGGATTCGATGCCGACGGCACGGGCGTGCGGCAGCCAGGACGGGTCACGGCCGGTGGGCACGAACTCGGTGAAGCTCACGCCCTCCTTGAAGTCGAGCAGGTAGAGCTGCAACTCGGCAGGCGAGTAGCGCGCGGCCAGCCCGTAGAGGACGTCGAGGAGGAAGACCGTCTTGCCGGCGCCGGTGCGCCCGCCGACCAGCCAGTGCGGGGTGGCGTCGTCGAAGGCGACGGTCAGCGGCGCGGTGCCGGCCCGGCCGACGACGGTACGCAGGCCGTTCGCCGCGGACTCGGCCCAGCGCCGCTCGGGCAGCAGCTCGGCGAAGGGCAGCGCGTCGGCGCGGCGGGCGGCGGCGCCGAGGTGCTCGGCGAGCGCGCGGACGGAGGCCGGCGGCGGATCGCCGTCGAGCAGCACGGGCGCGGCGAGGCCGCTGCCGTCGGCGCTGAACGGGGCGCCGGGCGGGTCGCCGACGTGCGCGTACCCCTCAATGAGCCGGATGGCGGTGGTGCTGCCCAGCGGCGGCGACATCTCGCCGGGCAGCCGCGACGGGTGGCCGGCGAGGAGCACGCAGACGGCGGCGGCCGGGCCGGCGTGGGTGAGCGCGGCGAGCCGGGCCAGCTCGCGCGGCGGCGGGGCGGCGGTGGCGACCACCAGCAGCAACTGCCGGGTGGAGGGATCGGCGTGCTGGGCCTCGCGGGCGTGCCGTTCGGCGGCGGCCAGCAGGGCGGCCACCTCGGATTCGCCGGTGGCCGGCGGTTCGAGCACCCCGGCGTCGAGCAGCGGGCGCAGCGGGCCGAAGGTGGCGCCCAGCGCGGCGGTGTCGATGCCGGTGACCCGCACCCGACCGGGTGGCGCGGTGGCGACCAGCCGAAGCACCAGCGCGCGCAGCAGCGCGGCGACGCGCCCGTCCCGGGCGTCGCTGTCCAGGGCCAGGTGGTGGCCGCCGCCGAGCGGCAGCAGCACCGGGAAGCCGCCGTCCGGAGTGGACGCCTCGCCGATCCGCACCGCGGCGGGCGCGTCGGTGAGCGCGGTGGCGCCGGGGGTCGGGGTGGCCAGCGCGCCGCCGAGACGCGCGAGTCGGGAAACGACGTCGCCCCCGCCGGCCTGCGGCGTCGGTGCCGGCGCCGTGCCGAGCACGCCCCGGGCGGCCTCCAGGTGTGCGCGGGCCGCCCGGTGGGCGGTGACCGCCTGCCCGTACGCCGACGCGAGCCTGCCCACGCTCTGCCTCCCACGCCACGGCCGTCCGGTTCGCCGAAACCCTAACGGACAGCTGTGACACCGGGACAGTAGCGACCCACTCTTTCGCGACAGCGACGCCATGACCCATCCGCGGCGACCGACCGGCGAGCAACGTTCACAGTTGTCGATTAGGTTGGCGGTGCGTACACCCGATGGAGGGAGTCCACCTCGTGCGACGAGTCCTCACGGCGGCCACCGCCGCCCTGACCCTCACCACCGCCGGCACCATGCTCACCGGCGCGCCCGCCCCGGCCGCCCCGACGGGCTGGGGCCGGCCCGTCGTCTCGGTCGCGCCGCAACCCGGCGCTGCGGGCCTGGGCGACACCTACTTCCCCGACTACGGCAACGGCGGCTACGACGTCTCGCACTACGACGTCCGACTGCGCTACGACCCGGCCACCGACCGGCTCACCGGCACCACCACGATCCTCGCCACCGCGACGCAGGACCTCTCGGCGTTCAACCTGGACTTCCTGCTCGACGTCGAGTCGGTGCGGGTCAACGGTTGGGAGGCCACCACCGGCACGACGGGCGCGCACGAGCTGGTGGTCACCCCGGCCCGCACGATCACCCGGGGCCAGCAGCTCACCATCGTGGTGCGCTACGGCGGCATCCCGTCGGAGACCCTTGTCGGCGGCTACACCGGCTGGACGCGCACCGACGACGGGGCGCTCGCGGTCAACGAGCCCGAGTCGGCGTGGTGGTGGTTCCCGAGCAACGACCACCCGCTGGACAAGGCCACCTTCGACATCTCCGTCTCGGTGCCCACAGGCATCGAGGTGATCAGCAACGGCGTGCAGCCCCGGCCGCCAGCGGCCGAGGCCGGCAACCGCACCCGGTGGATCTGGCGGACCACCACTCCCACCGCCACCTACCTGGCCTTCATGGCGATCGGCCAGTACGACATCGTCACCGACACCACCCCGGGCGGCCAGCCGGTGATCAACGCGTACAGCACCTCGCTGGGCGCGCTCGGGCCGGCCGCGCGGGCCAGCATCGAACGGACCGGTGAGATCACCGACTGGGAGAGCGGGATCTTCGGCCCGTACCCGTCCGAGGCACGAGGCGGCGTGGCCGGGCCGGTCGACGGCATCGGCTTCGCCCTGGAGACGCAGACCCGACCGGTGTACGGCCCGGGTTTCTGGCGTCGCGGCGCCAACACGTACGTGGTGGCCCACGAGAACGCCCACCAGTGGTTCGGCGACTCGGTCTCGGTGGCCGAGTGGCGCAACATCTGGCTCAACGAGGGCTTCGCCTCGTACGCCGAGTGGCTCTGGTCGGAGGAGCAGGACGAGGGCACCACCCAGGAAATCTTCGACTTCACGTACGCCAGCTACCCGGCCGACGACGAGTTCTGGCAGGTGCTGCCCGGTGATCCGGGCGCCGCTCGGGTCTTCGACGACGCGGTCTACGACCGGGGCGCGATGACCCTGCACCAGCTCCGGCTGGCCGTCGGCGACGACGCGTTCTTCGCGATCCTGCCCGCCTGGACGGCCGAGCACCGGCACGGCAACGGCACCATCGAGGAGTTCCAGGCCCTGGCCGAGCGGATCTCCGGTTTGGACCTGGACGACCTGTTCACCACCTGGCTGTTCACCCCGGGCCGGCCCGACGTGGCAAGCGCCGCCCGCAAGGCCGCCCCGCCGACCGAGCCCAAGTCGTGGGCCAAGATCCGCGAGTCCCACGAGGCACACCGCCTGCTGTCGCACTAGCGGCAGTCGTCACCGGAAGGCCCGTCACCCAGGTGGCGGGCCTTCCGGCGTCCCCGCCGGTCGTGCTGGTCGTGCTGGTCGCGCCGGTGCGATCTCACCTGCCACTGCCGCGTCCCCCGTCGGCCCTCCCCCACGCGTCCTTTGCTCTGCTTCAACGGACGCACCACCGGTTGTCCGACTATCGGACGCGCGGTGGTGCGTGGGGTGAAGCAGAGCAAAGGACGCGCAGAGGTGGCTGGCCTCCGGGCCGGGTCGTCGCCAGCGGTCGGATTCCGGGTCGACCAGGCAGCGCAGGCTGCGGCCGAGCCGGTCAACCGGCTGCTCAGGACGCCGGCGCCACCGAACCGTCCACCGTCGCCGGGGACCCCGCCGCCTCGGCCGTGCTCGCCTCGACCGCGCGGATGTGCCGGTAGGCGAACCAGAGCGGCGGGAACGCCCCCACCGCGAAGGACAGGTCGACGAGGGTCCAGAACCAGGGAATGTCCCGGATCGGGCCGCAGATGAGCGCCAGCGGAACGATCCCCGCGCAGGCGATCATGCCGACCTGCACCACCCAGACGTTGCGCACCGGGTCACGCAGCGGCCCCCAGAACGCCACCGCCAGCACCAGGTGGGCGAAGGCCAGCCAGTCGGTGCCGTAGAGCAGGAACGGGTAGTCCTCGCCCGCCGTCACGAGTCCGGTGTGGACTCGTTCGATCCAGCCGACAAGCGCCGGCAGTTGGCCGGCGAGCGGGTCCAGCGCGCGCAGCAGCCAGCGCACCTCGATCTCCAGCGGGAACGCGGTGGCACCGCTCAGGAAGAGGCCGATCAGCACGATCCACAGCCACCGACGCGTACGCCGCAACCGCTCCTCATTGTCCACGAGCGCAGCGTAACGATGATCTTCGTGTCGGTTCGTCCCGCCAGCGGTGACCGCTGTCTCACGAAGGACGGTCGGCGCGGCAGATACCTGCCGCGCCGACCGGACCGCTCCGGGAACTCCTCAGCGCACGGCGAGCGCCTGCGCGGCCGGGCCGACCGGCGCCGGTAGCGCGCTAGCGCCACCCAGGTAACCGTGGATCGCCGCGGCCGCGGCGCGCCCCTCGGCGATGGCCCACACGATCAGCGAGGCGCCCCGGTGCATGTCACCGGCGACGAACACGCCGTCCGCGGCCGTCTGCCAGTCGTCGCGGGCGTCGATCGCCCCCCGCGGGTTGCGGGTCACCCCGAACTGCTCCAGCAGCGGCTGCTGCTCGGTGCCCTCGAAACCGATCGCCAACAGCACCAGGTCCGCCGGCAGCTCCCGCTCGGAACCCGGGACGACGGTGACCACCCGACGGCCGTCGCGCTTCTCGACCGTCACCTCGGCGATCCGCACCGCGCGCACCTGACCGGTGCCGTCGTCCACGAACTCCTGCACCGCCACGGCGAAGACCCGCTCGCCGCCCTCCTCGTGTGCCGGGTAGCTGCGCAGGACCCACGGCCACGTCGGCCACGGGTCGCGGGCCTCGTCGCGCTCCTGCGGCGGCTGCGGGTACAGGTCGAGCTGGTGCACGCCCGCGGCGCCCTGGCGGTGGGCGACGCCGAGGCAGTCGGCAGCCGTGTCCCCGCCACCGATGATCACCACGTGCTTGCCTGCCGCGTCGATCGGGGTGCCGTCCGGCAGCACCGCGCGGGCCGCCCGGCCCTCGCCCGTGACCGCCACGCCGGGCCCGCCGTCGGTCGCCGTGGCGACCGCGCGATTCGCCGCGACCAGGTGCGCCATCGCCTGGTGTACGCCCCGCAGCGCCCGCCCCGGGGTCTCCGGGGTGTCCCGGCCCTGCAACGCCCCGGCGGCCAGCAGCACCGCGTCGTGCTCGGCGCGCAGCTGCTCGGCGGTGACGTCGACGCCGACGTGCACGCCGGTGCGGAAGCGCACCCCCTCGGCGGTGAGCTGCGCCAACCGGGCGTCGATGTGCCGCTTCTCCAACTTGAAGTCGGGGATGCCGTACCGGAGCAGGCCGCCGATCGCGTCGTCGCGCTCGTACACCGTCACGGCGTGACCGGCGCGGGCCAGTTGCTGGGCGGCGGCCAGGCCTGCGGGCCCGGAGCCGACCACGGCGACCGACCGGCCCGACGGCGCCGGCACCGGGCGCGGGGTGAGCCCACGCGCCGCCGCAGCGTCGGCGATCTCCACCTCGACCTGCTTGATGGTGACCGGCTGGCCGCCGGCGATACCGAGCACGCAGGCCGCCTCGCAGGGCGCCGGGCAGAGTCGGCCGGTGAACTCCGGGAAGTTGTTTGTGGCGTGCAGCGACTCCACAGCGGCGTCCCAGTTGCCGGTGCGGACCAGGTCGTTCCAGTCCGGGATGCGGTTGCCCAGCGGGCAGCCGTCGTGGCAGAACGGGATGCCGCAGTCCATGCATCGGGTGGCCTGCTCACGGACCAGCTCCTCGCCGGCCGGCGGGTACACCTCCCGCCAGTCGCTGATCCGCACCGGCACCGGGCGGCGGGCCGGCAACCGCCGGTCGTAGCGCAGGAAACCGTTCGGGTCAGGCACGTGCCACCTCCTGGGCAGCCACCCGCGGGGCGGGCGGCACCGGCGCGGCGGACGGCACGCTGAGCGCGCTCATCACCGCGTCGTCGACGTCGCGGCCGGCTGCTTCGGCGGCCCGCATGATCTCCAGCACCCGGCGGTAGTCGCGGGGCACCACTGCGGTGAACTCGGACACCGCCTCCGGCCAGCGCTTGAGCAGCTCCTCGGCGACCGCCGACCCGGTCTCGGCCACGTGCCGCTGCACCAGCTCGTGCAGCAGCGCCTGCTCCTGCTCGCGCAGCGGCGAAAGGTCGACAAGCTCAGCGTTGACCCGGGACCGGTCCAGCCGGTGCACGAACGCCGTACCGCCGGACATACCGGCGGCGAAGTTGCGGCCGATCGCGCCGAGCACCACCACCGTGCCGCCGGTCATGTACTCGCAGCCGTGGTCGCCGACGCCCTCGACGACGGCGACAGCGCCGGAGTTGCGCACCGCGAACCGCTCCCCCACCCGACCGCGCAGGAAGACCTCGCCCGCCGTGGCTCCGTACAGGATGGTGTTGCCGGCGATGATCTGATCCTCGGCCCGCTGCCCCGGCTCGGCGTCCGGGTCGAGGAACGGCGCGGCGGCGTCCGGACGGACGATGAGCCGGCCTCCGGAGAGGCCCTTGCCCACGTAGTCGTTGGCGTCACCGTGCAGGCGCAGCGTCACCCCGCGCGGCAGGAACGCGCCGAACGACTGCCCGGCGGTGCCGTGCAGCACGAACTCGACTGTGTCGTCCGGAAGGCCGCCCCCGCCGAATCGGCGCGTCACCTCGCCGCCGAGCATCGCGCCGACGCTGCGGTGCTCGTTGCGCACCGCGACCTCGACGCGGACCGGTGCCCCATCCTCCAGGGCCGGACGGGCCAGCGCGATCAGCTCGTTGTCCAGAGCGTGCTCGAGACCGTGATCCTGGGCGCGCACCCCGCGCCGGGCAGCGCCGGCGGGCAGCTCCGGCAGGTGCAGGACGGGCCCCAAATCGAGCCCGGAGGCCTTCCAGTGCGACACCGCCGGGGCCACGTCGAGCAGTTCGGTCTGCCCGATGGCCTCCTCGATGGACCGGAAGCCCAGCTCGGCCAGGTATCCCCGGACCTCCTCGGCGAGGAACAGGAAGAAGTTCTCCACGAACTCCGGCGTGCCCGTGTACCGCTCGCGCAGCACCGGATTCTGGGTGGCGATGCCGACCGGGCAGGTGTCCAGGTGGCAGACCCGCATCATCACGCAGCCCGAGACGATCAGCGGCGCGGTCGCGAAGCCGAACTCCTCCGCGCCGAGCAGCGCCGCGACCAGGACGTCGCGGCCCGTCTTGAGCTGGCCGTCGACCTGCACGGTGACCCGGTCGCGCAGCTTGTTGAGCAGCAGCGTCTGCTGCGCCTCGGCCAGCCCCAGCTCCCACGGGGTGCCGGCGTGCTTGAGCGAGTTCATCGGGGACGCGCCGGTGCCGCCGTCGTGGCCGGAGATCAGGATGACGTCGGCCTTGAGCTTGGCCACCCCGGCGGCGACGGTGCCCACGCCCACCTCGCTCACCAACTTGACGTGCACCCGGGCCGCCGGGTTGACGCACTTCAGGTCGTGGACGAGCTGAGCCAGGTCCTCGATGGAGTAGATGTCGTGGTGCGGCGGTGGCGAGATCAGACCGACGCCGGGAGTGGCGTGCCGGGTCCGGGCGATCCACGGCCACACCTTGTTGCCGGGCAGCTGACCGCCCTCGCCGGGCTTCGCGCCCTGGGCCATCTTGATCTGCAGGTCGTCGGCGTTGACCAGGTATTCGCTCGTGACACCGAACCGGCCGCTGGCGATCTGCTTGACCGAGGAGCGCCGCAGCGGGTCGTGCAGCCGATCGACGTCCTCGCCGCCCTCGCCGGTGTTGGACTTGCCGCCGAGGCGGTTCATGGCGATGGCGAGCGTCTCGTGCGCCTCGGCCGAGATGGAGCCGTACGACATGGCGCCGGTGGCGAAGCGCTTGACGATCTCGGTGGCCGGCTCGACCTCCTCGATCGGCACCGCCGGACGGACCCCGGTACGCAGGGTGAACAGCCCACGCAGTGAGCCGGCCTGCGCTGCGAGCGCGTCGACCTTGGCCGTGTACTGGCGGAAGACGTCGTACTGCCGGCTGCGGGTGGCGTGCTGGAGCAGGAAGACCGTCTCCGGGTTGAACAGGTGCAGCTCACCCTCGCGGCGCCACTGGTACTCGCCGCCGACCTCCAGCCGGTCGGAGCCGGCGGTGCTCGCCGGCGGCCAGGCCAGCGCGTGCCGGGCGGCCACCTCGGTGTGCACACCGGCCAGCCCGACGCCGCCGATCCGGCTCGGAGTGCCCCGGAAGTAACGGTCGATCAGCCGGGTGTCCAGCCCGACCGCCTCGAAGACCTGCGCGCCGCAGTACGACGAGACCGTCGAGATCCCCATCTTGGACATGATCTTCAGGACGCCCTTGCCGAGCCCCTTGGCGTAGTTGCGCACGGCCGCTGCCGGTTCCACGCCGAGCAGCGCGCCCGTGGTGATCATGTCCTCCACGGACTCGAACGCCAGGTACGGGTTGACAGCCGCCGCGCCGTACCCGATCAGGACCGCCGCGTGGTGCACCTCCCGGCAGTCGCCGGACTCCACGATCAGCGCCGCCTGGGTGCGGGTCTGCTCCCGCACCAGGTGCTGGTGCACGGCCGCGGTGAGCAGCAGCGACGGGATCGGCGCGAGATCGGCGTTGGAGTCCCGGTCGGAGAGCACCAGGATGCGGACGCCGTCCTCGATGGCCTCGGAGACGTGCCGGCAGATCTCGGTCAGCCGGGCCTTGATCCCGGCGGCGCCCTCGCGGATTCGGTACAGCCCGGAGACCCGCACCGCCTTGAAGCCGGGCAGGTCGCCGTCCTCGTCGATGGAGAGGATCTTCGCCAGCTCGTCGTTGTCGATGATGGGGTGCGGCAGCACGATCTGCCGGCAGCTCGCCGCGTTCGGGTCGAGCAGGTTGCCCTCCGGCCCGATCGTCGACGCGAGGCTGGTCACCAGCTCTTCGCGGATGGCGTCCAACGGAGGGTTGGTGACCTGGGCGAAGAGCTGGTGGAAGTAGTCATAGAGCAGCCGCGGCCTGGTGGACAGCGGCGAGATCGGGGTGTCCGTGCCCATCGAGCCCAGCGGCTCGGCGCCGGTACGGGCCATCGGCGCGAGCAGGATCTTCAGCTCCTCCTCGGTGTAGCCGAAGGTCTGCTGGCGCCGACGCACCGAGTCGTGGGTGTAGACGGTGTGCTCGCGGGGCGGCAGGTCGTCCAGCTCGATCAGCCCGGCGTGCAGCCACTCGCCGTACGGCTGCGCGGCGGCCAACTCGGACTTGATCTCGTCGTCGTGCACGATCCGCCCGGCCACGGTGTCGACCAGGAACATCCGCCCCGGCTGGAGCCGCCCCTTGGCGACCACCCGAGCCGGGTCGAGGTCGAGCACGCCCGCCTCGGAGCCCAGCACCACGAGGCCGTCGTCCGTCTGCCACCAGCGCCCCGGGCGCAGCCCGTTGCGGTCCAGCACCGCGCCGACGATCTCGCCGTCGGTGAAGGCCACCGAGGCCGGACCGTCCCACGGCTCCATGAGGCTCGCGTGGAAGCGGTAGAAGGCCCGTTTGGCCGGATCCATCCCGGGGTCGTTCTCCCAGGCTTCGGGGATCATCATGAGCACCGCGTGCGGCAGGCTCCGGCCGGCCAGGTGCAGCAGCTCCAGGACCTCGTCGAAGTTCGCCGAGTCGGAGGCGGCGGGCGTGCAGACCGGGAAGACCCGCCGGATGTTGCCCGGCACGTTGGGCGAGCGCAGCAGCGCCTCGCGGGCCTGCATCCAGTTGCGGTTGCCGCGGATCGTGTTGATCTCGCCGTTGTGGGCGATGAGCCGGTACGGGTGCGCCAACGGCCAGGACGGGAAGGTGTTCGTGGAGAACCGGGAGTGCACAAGCGCGATCGCGCTCTCCACCCGCTCGTCGCGCAGGTCGGGGTAGAACGCCGGCAACTGGTCGGGCGTGAGCATGCCCTTGTAAACCATGGTGCGGCTGGACAGCGACGGGAAGTACGCCGGCACGCCCCGCTCGGCGGTCTCCCGCTCAGCCTGCTTACGCAGGCAGAAGGCCACCCGGTCCAGCTCGATGCCGCTCAGTGCGGAACCGGCCGGCCCGGCGGGCGAGTCGGTGAGGCGGTGCGCGGCCACGAAGACCTGCCGCACCCGGGGCATGGCCGCGAGAGCGGTTTCGCCGAGCCCCTGCGGCTCGATCGGCACGTCCCGCCAGCCGAGCAGCTCCGCGCCTTCGACCAGCGCGTACTTCTCGACCACCCGACGGGCACGCGCCTCGGCAGCGTCGTCGTCGGGGAGGAACACCAGGCCCGTGGCGTACTCGCCGGCCGGTGGCAGCGTCACGTCGGCGACCGCGCGCAGGAACGCGTCCGGGACCTGGATCATGATGCCCGCGCCGTCGCCGGTGTTGGGCTCCGCGCCCCGGGCGCCACGGTGGTCCAGGCGGCAGAGCGCACCGAGCCCGTTGGCGACGACCGCGTGCGACCGTCGGCCGTGCATGTCCGCCACGAAGGCCACCCCGCAGGCGTCGTGCTCCTGCGCCGGGTCGTAGAGACCCTGGGCGGGCGGATGGGGGCCGGGCGTCGGGGACGCCTGCGGGCTGTGCGGGTGCGGCTGTGTCGTGTCCGCGTACGGCTGAGCCACCGGGCCTCCTGTCGTCACTCAGGTTGGATCATGGTGGGGACGACGTCGGCCCGTGGGTTTATTGAGTCTACGTTAGGGCTGGGGGCGCAAGGCCACTCAAGATTGATCACACCGTCCAGAGTCTGGGACGTGTAGTCTCGCGCGGTGGATTCGGTGCACAAGGACATCTTCGACCGGTTGGAACGCTTCTACGACGCGGTGCCCCGCGACGTCGCCGGTGTCGAGGAGCATGGCGGGCTGGTGCTGTTCGTCCGCGAGGGCGTCGGCTGGCCGTTCTACGCCCGACCCCGGATCGGCGCCACCGAGGCGCCGTCGCTGGCCGACGTGAGTTCGGCGCGGGAGCGCCAGCGGGAGCTGGGCCTGCCGGAGGCCTTCGAGTGGGTGCACGAGACGACCCCCGAGCTGCTGGCGGTGGCCCGCTCGGCGGGGCTGAACGTGCTGGAGGCCCCGCTGATGGTCCTCGACCCGGCCGCGCTGCCCGACCCGGCGACGCTGTCCGACGTACCGGTGCGGGTGCTGGCGGCGGACGCGCCAGACCTCGCCGCCGACGTGGCCGCCCGGCGGGCGGTGGCGGCCGTGGCGTTCGGCGCCGCCGGCACCGCGCCCGGCCCGGCCGGCCCGGCCGAACGGGACGCGGCGGTCACCGAGTTGGAGCTCGCCGCTCTGGACGAGGAGCGGGTCCGGATCGCCGACGGCAGGCGGATCTCGGCGCTGGCCGGGACACCCACCGAGGGCGCGCTGGCCAGCGGCATGGCGATGCGGGTGGACGACGTCGCGGAGATCGCCGGGGTGGCCACCCTGCCGGCCGCTCGACGTCGCGGCATGGGCGCCGCGCTGACCGCCACCCTCGCCCACGAACTGCTCGCCGCCGGCACCGGCCTCGTCTTCCTCTCCGCGGGCAGCGAGGAGATCGCCCGGGTCTACCTGCGCGTCGGCTTCCGACGCATCGGCACCGCGTGCATCGCCGAACCCGCCGCCCTGATCCCCTGAACCGCGCGGGCGGTCAGGCCGGCGGACGCCACTGGGCCGCCGAGGCGGCGGCGCTGGAGAGCAGCCGCGAGTTGATGGTGCCGAGCGCGGCGTCGCGGGCGCGCACCGCCAACCGGCCCCGGGTCTGGAGCACCGCCGACATGCGCCGGGTCTGCCGGACCACAGTCGCGGCCCGGGGACGGCGCACCCGGTCGTACGTCTGCACGGCATCCGGCAGGCGGGCCTCGCGCAGCAGTGAGGCGAGCGTGGCGGCGTCCTCGAAGGCGAGGCACGCGCCCTGACCGAGGTGCGGCGGCATGGCGTGCGCAGCGTCGCCGAGCAGCACCACCCCGCCCGGCCCGACGCCGAAGCCGTAGGAGCGGGGCAGCGGACGCAGCTCGCGGACCTCCTGCTGCACGAGGTCGCTCGGGTCGGTGGCGTCGAGCAGCGCGGCGATCGGCGCCGGCCAGCCGGCGTACCAGCGGCGCAGGAGGGCGAGCTGGGTCTCCGGGGGCTCGGGGCGGGGAGCGCCGGCGGCGGTGGCCACCCAGTAGATGCCACCCCGGCTGGAACCACCCGACGAGCCACGCTCACCCAGCGAGGCGGCCACGAACCGGTAGCCCGCGCCGAGAACCTCGCCGGCGATCGGCTGGTCGGCGGGCAGTCGGGGCGCCCGGTACCAGGGGATGACGGCCCGCCACGCCGCGCAGCCGGAGCTGACCACGCCGGACTCGGGGGCCAGTTGGCGACGGATGACGCTGTCCGTGCCGTCCGCGGCGACCACCAGGTCGGCCTCGATGGTCTGTCGCCCGTCGTTCACCCCGGGGCGTTCGCCCGGCTCGACGCGGACGTGGCGCACTGTCACCCCGGTACGCAGCTCGACCCGGTCACCGAGGCCGGCGATCAACGCGTCGTGCAGATCCTCCCGGTGCACCACCACAGGCATCCGGTCGGCCGGCGTCGGCCGGGGTTGCACCAGCCAGTGCCCGTCCGGACGGCGGACCCCACCGTCGGGCAGCGGGGTGGCGATGGCGGCCAGACCGGCGCCGAGGCCGAGGGCCTGCAACGCGCGGACACCGTTGGGCCAGAGCACCACAGCGGTCGGCTCGGGGCGGACCCGCTCGGCGCGGTCCAGCAGGGTGACCTGCCAACCGGAGCGGGCCAGCGCGCCGGCGACCGCGAGGCCACCGACCCCGGCGCCGACCACCACCGCGCTTCGCATCGGTGTCGCCCCCGCTCAGCTGTCCCGGTCGGCGGGCCGCACGCCGGCGGCGTCGGCCCGGTCGTCGTCGCGCGCCTCCCGCGTGCCGTCCACCGGCCCGTGGGCGCGGTAACTGCTCGCGTCGTCGGTCGCTGCCTCGCCGGTGGTCGCCTCGTCGCTGGCTGCCTCGTCGCCTGCCGGTTCGTGGTCGAGCGGCTCGGCTCCCTGGGGGCGTACCTCGTCGGCCGGCTCCGGAGGCGCCACGCCGGTGTCCCGCCAGGTGTCGTACTGCTCCTCGCTGACCACCCGGTAACCCTCCGGGGCGGCTGCGCGGGCGCTGGTCTGGCCCTCGGAGATGTCGACCTGGGACAGGTCGGACGTGGTCGGCGGCGTGGATGTCGCCGCCACACCGATCGGGATCAGGTACTCCCGGGGGCCGCGGACCCGCACGAAGTAGATCAACGCGCCGAGGAAGACCAGGGCCGCGGTCCAGACGTTGAGGCGTACGCCGAAGATCTGGTTCGCCTCGTCGGTCCGCATGAGCTCGATCCAGAACCGGCCGGCGGTGTAGCCCATCACGTACAGCGCGAACGCCCGACCCCGCCCCAGCCGCAGCCGCCGGTCCAGGAGAAGGACCAGTGCGACGACGCCGAGATTCCACAGCGCCTCGTAGAGGAACGTCGGGTGGTAGAGGCCGGGTTCGAGGATCGGCTTGCCTGCGTCGTCCCGCAGCGCGTGCCCCGGATTGTCCGGGTCCATCCGGTGGATCTGCAGACCCCACGGCAGCGTCGTACGGCCACCGAACAGCTCGTTGTTGAACCAGTTACCGAACCGGCCGATCGCCTGGGCCAGCGGCAACCCCGGCGCGAGCGCGTCGGCCACCACGCCGAACGGGATGCCGAGCTGCCGGGCCGCGATCCACGCGCCGACCGCGCCACCGGCGACGGCACCCCAGATGCCGAGACCGCCCTCCCAGATGTAGAGCGCCTTCAGCGGTTCACCACCGGCGCCGAAGTACTTCTCCGGGGAGGTGATCACGTGGTAGATGCGGGCGCCGATGATGCCTGCCGGCACCGCCCAGACGGCGATGTCGAGCACCGCGCCCGGAGCGACGCCGCGCTGACGCAGGCGCCGCTCGGTCACCCAGCAGGCCACCACGATGCCGGCGATGATGCACAGCGCGTACGCCCGCAGCGGGAACGGCCCGAGCTGCCAGACGGCGGTGCTGGGACTGGGCAGGGCCGCCTGGGGGGACAGCGAGGCGATGGTCACGGGTGCACACGCTACCGCTGCGCACCCCCGCAGCGGCACCCCGGGCCGCCGTGCGCGGATCCCGATGACTTCTGGTTTGCGCCGCCGTACGCTCTTTGTCCATGAGCGCGCTCACCTGGGCGGTCGCCGCCGTCGTCACCGACGACGCGGGCCGGGTGCTGCTCTGCCGCCAGGGCCGAGGCCAGCGCCGGTACGCGTTGCCCGGCGGCCGGCTGCGCCCCGCGGAGAGCCCGGTGCGGGCGGCGCTGCGCGACATCCCCGCCGAGACCGGCTGGGAGATCGACCTGGTCGACCTGGTGGGGGTCTACCACCTCGACGGTGCGACCACGCATGCGCGGGCGGGGCGGGCCGGGCCGCTGCCGGACGTCCTGGTGCACGTGTTCCGCGCTCGTGTCGCCGAGGGCCGGCCGAGCGCCGACCCGCCGCCGGGCTGCCGGCTGTCCTGGCACGCCCCCGGCGCGCTGCCCGAGGCCGTCACCCCGCTCACCCGGGCGGCCGTCACCGACGCGCTCGCCGGCCGCTCCGGCGTCCTGCGGACCGTCCCCCGCTCACCCGACACCGCCGATATCGCGCCACCGGCAGCGACCGGCTCGACCGTCGAGACCCACTCGACCGACGAGACCCACCCAACCCGCGAAGGCCGACCGGCTGGGGAGGACCGCCCGACCGGCGAAGGCCCCCCGACCGGCGAAGGCCGACCGGCTGGGGATCGCGATGGGCGACCGGGAGCCGGTCAGCCGCCGGAGCAGCGCGGCGAGGCGCCCGCGGACCCCTCCCTCTTGCCCTGACCTATACGTTGCCCGCCGGCATCGCGTTGGTCCCTGGCAGCGCTTGCCCCTTGCGCCGCACACGCATCTGCCGGGCGGAGTCGTGGGCCCGCCGGGCCCGGCAGACCACTTCCGCTGGAGAGCGGTATACCTGTGAGTCATAAATATGACTCACAGGTATACCGCTCTTGAGGGAATGGCACTCCCGGCGCTCAAGCCAGGCGTTGAGCCGGCCGGGCCGCGTAGCCGGGGTCCGCGACCCAAGGCGCGGACCAAGGCCCAGCGGCGGAGGGCCAGCGAGGTGGGCTCAGCGGGCGGGGTTGCGGACGCCCTCGGCGAGTTCGGCGCTCAGGGTGCGCAGCGCGGCCAGCCCTTCGGCCTCGGAGGGGGCGTCGAGCACGCAACGGACGAGCGCGCTGCCGACGATCACCCCGTCCGCGTACCCGGCGACCGTGCTGGCCTGCGCGCCGGTGCCCACGCCCAGGCCGACGCCGACGGGAAGATCGGTGACCGCGCGAACCCGCGAGACCAGCGTGGGGGCCGCGTCGGAGGTACGCGTGCGGGCGCCGGTCACCCCCATCACGGCAGTGGCATAGACGAAGCCACGGCAGTTGTCCACCGTCATCGCCACCCGGGCGTCGGTGGACGACGGCGACACCAGGAAGGTGCGGTCCAGGCCGTGCGCGTCCGAGGCGGCCAGCCACTCGGCCGCCTCGTCGGGGATGAGGTCCGGCGTGATCAGGCCGGTTCCGCCGGCGGCGGCGAGGTCGCGGGCGAACACGTCCACGCCGTACCGCTCAATGGGGTTCCAGTAGGTCATCGTGACGACCGGCGCGCCGGTCGCCGCGACCGCCTCGATGATGCGCAGCGTGTCGGCCGTGCGGACGCCGCCGGCCAGCGCGATGTCGCTGGCCTTCTGGATGACCGGGCCGTCCATCACCGGATCGGAGTACGGGATCTCCACCTCGATGACGTCGACGCCTGCCTCGACCATCGCCGTCATGGCCGCGATGCTGCCCTCGACGGTCGGGAACCCGGCCGGCATGCAGCCGACCAGCACGGCCCGCCCGTCGGCCCGGGCCTTGTCGAAGGCCACCCCGATGCGGCTCATCTCACTGCTCCTTGTCGAGGATGCCGAAGTAGTCCCCGGCGGTGTGCACGTCCTTGTCGCCCCGCCCCGAGAGGTTGACCACGATGGTGGGCTCCCGGCCCAGCTCGGCGGCCAGCTTCGGAGCGAGCGTGACGGTGCCGGCGAGGGCGTGCGCGCTCTCGATCGCCGGGATGATCCCCTCGGTGCGGCAGAGCAGCTCGAACGCGGCCATCGCCTCGACGTCGGTGACGGGCAGGTAGTTGGCGCGGCCGGTGTCGTGCAGCCACGCGTGCTCGGGCCCGACGCCCGGGTAGTCCAGGCCGGCGGAGATCGAGTGCGATTCCAGCGTCTGCCCGTCGGCGTCCTGCAGCACGTACGTGCGAGCGCCGTGCAGCACGCCCGCCGACCCGCCGGTGATGCTCGCGGCGTGCCGACTGGTGGCCACCCCGTCGCCGCCGGCCTCGAAGCCGTAGAGGCGCACGTCCTCGTCGGGGACGAAGGCGTGGAAGATGCCCAGCGCGTTGGAACCGCCCCCGACGCAGGCGGCGACCGCGTCCGGCAGCGCTCCGGTCAGGTCGAGGCACTGCTGGCGGGCCTCGTCGCCGATGCCCCGGACGAAGTCCCGGACCATCGCCGGGAACGGGTGCGGCCCGGCGGCGGTGCCGATCAGGTAGTGGGTCTCGTCGACGTTCGCCACCCAGTCGCGCATCGCCTCGTTCATCGCGTCCTTGAGGGTCCGCGAGCCGGTGACGACCGGGACGACCGTGGCGCCGAGCATCCGCATCCGGGCCACGTTGAGCGCCTGCCGCTCGGTGTCGACCTCGCCCATGTAGACCACGCACTCCAGGTCGAACAGGGCGGCGGCGGTCGCGGTGGCGACGCCGTGCTGCCCCGCCCCGGTCTCGGCGATGACCCGGGTCTTGCCCATCCGCTTGGTGAGCAGTGCCTGGCCGAGCACGTTGCGCACCTTGTGGGCGCCCGTGTGGTTGAGGTCCTCACGCTTGAGCAGCACCCGCGCGCCGACCTTCGCGGAGAACCGCCGGGCCTCGTAGAGCAGCGACGGCGTGCCCGCGTAGTCACGCAGTAGCGCGCCGAACTCGGCCCGGAAGGACTCGTCCGCGATCGCCGTACGCCATGCCCCGTCGAGTTCGTCCAGCGCGGCCACCAGGGCCTCGGGCACGAACCGACCGCCGAAGCGGCCGAAGTGGCCGGCGGAGTCGGGCTGCGAGCCGGCCACCGGGGCCAGCGCATCGGCGCTCATCGGAAATCCTCTCGGTGGGGCGTCACACCGGCGCGGGTCAGCGCACCGGCCGGGGCGTCGCCGGGTGGTTGCCGGCGTTGACGAGTTCGGCCACCGCCTCGCGTGGGCTCTTCTGGGTGACCAGGCCCTCGCCGACGAGAACCGCGTCCGCGCCCGCGGAGGCGTACCGGATCAGGTCGTGTGGCCCGCGGACGCCGGACTCGGCGATCTTGACGACGCTGCTCGGCAGGCCCGGCGCGATCCGCTCGAACACCGACCGATCCACCTGAAGGGTACGCAGGTCGCGGGCGTTGACCCCGATCACCTGCGCGCCGGCCTCCAGGGCGCGGTCGGCCTCCTCCTCGTCGTGGACCTCGACCAGCGCGGTCATGCCCAGCGACTCGATCCGCTCCAGCAGGCCCATCAGCACGTTCTGCTCGAGGGCGGCCACGATCAGCAGGACCAGGTCGGCGCCGTGCGCGCGCGCCTCGTGCACCTGGTAGCTGGAAACCACGAAGTCCTTGCGCAGCACCGGCACGGTGACCGCGGCCCGCACGGCGGCGAGGTCGTCCAGCGACCCGCCGAACCAGCGCCCCTCGGTCAGCACGCTGATGGCCCGCGCCCCGCCCGCCGCGTAGTCGACGGCGAGGTCGGCCGGATCGGCGATCTCGGCCAGCCGGCCCTTCGACGGTGAGGAGCGCTTCACCTCGGCGATGACCGCGACGCCGGGCTTACGCAACGCCGCGTACGCGTCCAGCGGCGGCGGCGCCGCCGCGGCCAGCTCACGGATCCGTTCCAACGGAACCTGCTCCTGGCGTCGGGCGACGTCCTCGCGCACGCCAGCCAGGATCTCGTCGAGCACGCTTACGGACGCCGCCTGACCGGCTTCGTCCCCCTCCGCGTGCGCATGCTCAGCAGTCACCAACGGACTCCCCTCTCCGGGTGTCATGGGCCGATGCTAGGGGCAGCCGACCGACGCCGGGAGCCGGGGGTATGGCGCTGCTCACGAAAAGGGCTGCGGCATAATGGCCGACTTGCCGTGAACGGGATGTCACGCAGCGCCACCTCCGGTATCGACCGCCGTCACACGACGGGAGCCCGGCGGCCCCGGTCGAACCGGGCCGACCCATCGATCATGCCACTGGTTCCGCCCCGCCGCCCGACGACAACGACGCTGATCGATGCTGTGAGCAAGCTCAAGGCCGAACGGCCGGTCCCAGGTCGCGGGCATGGCGGGACAGTTGACCGGGCGGTCACCCCGGCGAAACGTCAGCCGGCAAGCATCGTCCTCGGGCAGACTCGATGACGCGCCTGCCCGACCGTCCGCCAACTCCTCGTGCGGGGTGACCCATGAGCATTGCCGAGTCGAACCCGAGCATCGGACTGACCACCATCTCACGGACCGTGGCGTCGCTGGCCGTCGGCGTGGTGCACACCCTGGAGCGGGCCGTCGTCGGCGAGGGCCGGGTACGCACGGCGCGCGGCAACGCCTGGGAGGCGGTCTGCGCCGACCGTGCCCGCGCCGACCAGCGTGCCGAACTGGACCGCCTGGTGGCCGAGCTGGCCGCCGCCCGCGCCGCCTCCGCCCGCCGGCAGCGGGAACGTCAGCCGGTCGGCTGATCAGCCCGCTGTCGGGTCCTCGCCCCGGTCCAACGCGTCCCACGCCTCGGTGGTCCGCCGCCCGACCATCGGGCTCGGCGGGGCGACCGTCGGGGGGCCACTCTCCGTGACGGTCCGCGCCGGCCGCTCGTAACGGGCGCCCATCGCCGGCCACCCGCCGCCCCGCAGCGCCGTCCACCCGCCGCCCACGGCGGCGAGCAGACCGCCGAGCAGGCAGAGCGCCGGCCACTGCCGGCTCACCACGCCGCCGAGATCGGCTACCAACCCGTATCCGCCACCCGCCGCCACCGCCACGCCCAGAGCACCCAGCAGCACGCCCAGCACGCGCCGCACCCGACCGCGGGTCGCCAGCACGGCGCCACCGCCGGCCAGCGTGACAAGCGCCAGCGCTGGCAGCCACGGCAGCAGGGCGGCCCCGCTGCGGGCCTCGCGCACCGGCGGCAACGGCGCCGGACGCGCGGTCACCTCGACCGACCAGCCCCGGGTCGCCGCCCACAGCGCCAGGCCCGCGCCGGCCAGGCAGAACAACATGGCGTACGTCAGCTGACGCCGACCACCCACGCCCCCGCCCGCGCTCACCGGACTCGCCTTTCGTTCGCGACTGCGGGGCTCCGCTGCGCTGCACTCCTCGCGCTCACCGGGCTGGCCTTTCGTTCGCGACTGCGGGGCTCCGCTGCGCTGCACTCCTCGCGCTCACCGGGCCGGCCTCAGCGTTTCGGCGGCTGCGATCGCGGCCAGCACGGCGGCGGCCTTGTCGCGGGTCTCCTGCTCCTCGGCGGCCGGATCGGAGTCGGCGACCACCCCGGCGCCGGCCTGCACGTAGGCGCGTCCGTCGCGGATCAGCGCGGTCCGGATGGCGATCGCCATGTCCAGGTCGCCGCCGAACCCGAAGTAGCCGACAGTGCCGCCGTAGACGCCGCGGCGAACCGGCTCCAACTCCTCGATGATCTCCATGGCCCGCACCTTGGGCGCACCGGAGAGCGTGCCGGCCGGAAAGGTCGCGGCGAGCGCGTCGAACGCCGAGCGGTCGTCACGCAGCGTGCCGGTCACCGTGGAGACGATGTGCATGACGTGGCTGTACCGCTCGATGGTCGCGAACTCGGGCACCTGGACACTGCCCGGCTCGCAGACCCGGCCCAGGTCGTTGCGGCCCAGGTCGACGAGCATCACGTGCTCGGCGCGCTCCTTGGGATCGGCGAGCAGCTCGGCGGCGAGCCCGGCGTCGGCCGTCGCGGTGGCGCCGCGCGGCCGGGTGCCCGCGATCGGGTGCAGCAGCGCCCGACGCCGTCCGTCGACGTCGGCGGTGACCTTCAGGTGCGCCTCCGGTGACGAGCCAACGATGTCGAACCCGTCGAAGCGCAGCAGGTACATGTACGGGCTGGGGTTGCTGGTGCGCAGCACCCGGTAGACGTCCAGCGGGTCGGCGCGCGTCGCCCGCTCGAAGCGCTGGGACAGCACGATCTGGAAGCACTCGCCCGCCCGGATCGCCTCCTTGGCGGCCTCCACCGCCTTCAGGTAACCACCCTCGGGCGTACGACAGAGGACCTCGCCGGCCGGCGGACGCTCCACTGTGGAGATCATCGGCGGGATGGGTCGGGACAGCGCCGTGGTCATCGCGTCGAGGCGGCCCACCGCGTGGTGGTACGCGGCGGCGACCTGCGCGTCGCGGCCCGGGGTGTCCAGCGGCGGCAGCACCGCGTTGGCGACCAGGATCGCCGAGCCGTCGTAGTGGTCGAGCACCACCAGGTCGGTGGCGAGCATCATGCCCAACTCCGGTACGCCCAGGTCGTTCTCGGTCAGCTCGGGCAGCCGCTCGAAGCGGCGGACGAGGTCGTAGCCGAGGTAGCCGACCATGCCCCCGGTCAACGGGGGCAGACCGTCGGACGGGTCCCCGGGCGGGCCGGCGAGCGCCGCGACGGTGTCCCGCAGCACCCGCACCGGGTCGCCGTCGGTGGGCAGCCCGGCCGGCGGCTGGCCGAGCCAGGTCGCCACCCCGTCCCGCTCGACGAGGGTGGCGCTGCTGCGGACGCCGATGAACGAGTACCGCGACCAGGCCGTGCCCGCCGAGCCGACGCCCTGTTCGGCGGATTCGAGCAGGAACGTGCCGGGACCGCCGGCGAGCTTGCGGTAGACACCCACCGGGGTCTCGGCGTCGGCCAGCAGGCGTCGGGTGACCGGCACGACGCGCCAGCGGGCCGCCACGTCGGTGAACGTGGTCAGGTCGGGGCTCACCGCGCCGTCGGTCATGCGTCGGCCTTCGTCACCGGCAGCTCGGTGTAGAAGCAGGTCCGGTGCCCGGTGTGGCAGGCCGCGCCGACCTGGTCGACGCTCACCAGCAGCGCGTCGCCGTCGCAGTCCAGCGCGACCGAGCGCACGTACTGGTGGTGCCCGGAGGTGGCGCCCTTGACCCAGTACTCCCGGCGGCTGCGCGACCAGTAGGTGGCCCGGCCGGTGGTGAGGGTGCGGTGCAGCGCCTCGTCGTCCATCCACGCGACCATCAGCACCTCGCCGGAGTCGTGCGCGCGCACCACGGCGGCGACCAGGCCGTCGGCGCTGCGGCGCAGCCGGGCCGCGATGGCCGGGTCGAGCCGGGACGGACGGACCGGCGTCGACGCCGCCGGGCCGCTCGGTTCGCTGGGGACGCCGGTCACCGGCGCGTCAGGTACGGGCACAGTTGCCCATTGTCCCGCACGCGGGGCGGGCACCGGCGACGGCTCCCGTCGCGGGTTCGGCGGGTGGGCCACGGGCCGGGCGAGTTGGGCCACGTAGCGGTCCAGCCGGCCGTCGATGAGGGCCTCGGCCAGGTCGGCGCCGGCCGCCTCGGCGATCTCCGCGGCGTACGGGCGGATCAACGGCAGGGTCCCGGCGACCAGCCGTACGGCGGCGGCCCAGAGCTGCCCGGTGCCGCCGGGACGCAGCCCGAGGCAGAGCAGCATGTCCTCCCGGTAGCCGGCCGGGGCGACCGGGAGCTCCAGGGCGGCCGCGAACGCCGCCCGACGGGAGGACACCCGCACCGACGGGTTCGCCGGGCGCAGCACCGATGGGCAGAGTCGGGCGAGGTCCGCGACGGCGAGCCGGACCCCGAGGCGGTCGGCCGAAGTCCGGGCGGCCGCGGCCTTGCCGAGCATGGCGATCAGCTCCTCCAGCCGGGGTGGCTCGGCGGGCTGGCAGAGCACCGGCAGGTCGATCCGGGGCCGCCAGTGCGGGTCGGCCCAGAGCAGCCGGGCCGGCGCGGTGACCGGCAGCCCGAACGCCCAGTCGGCCGGTTTCCCGAGCCGGCGCACCCAGGAGCGGACGTCCCGCGCGGCCACCGAGACGTGGGTGACCCGACCGGCCGTCTCGGCCAGGTACGCGCGGCGGGCAGCGTACGGAGAGCCGCCGACCAGCACGTCGAGGTCGACGTCGCTGTGCGCGGTGGCGGCCCGTCGGGCGTGACTTCCGCGCAGCAGGATGCCGACGACCGGCCGTTCGGCGGCGTCCCGCAACCGCGCGGCCCAGTCCTCAAGAAATCCGCTGTGCGGTAACGGAGCGTGACCCACGGCGCCATCGTGCCGTACGCCCGATCGGTGCGCAATGCCCGTTGCCGGACCTGCTGTCCGGTACGAGCCTACTGCCTGTTCTGCCGCTGGGCGCGACGGCGGACGCCCAGCGGCAAGCGGGCCGTTGCGCGGGCGGCGGTATCTCATCTAGCGTTGAGTTCAACAGACGATGAGTTTCTCGGAGGTGCGGAATGGACGACGCGATAACCGTCCGCGACCTGGTGGTCGACCGGGGCGGGCGGCGGGTGCTGGACGGCATCAGCTGTGCCGTTCCGCGCGGCGCCGTGACCGGTCTGCTGGGGCCCAGCGGCAGCGGCAAGACCACGTTCATGCGGGCGGTGGTCGGCGTGCAGGTGGTCAGCACGGGGACGGTCACCGTGCTGGGCCAGCCTGCGGGCACTCCGGCCCTGCGGCACCGGGTGGGTTACCTCACCCAGGCGCCCAGCGTCTACGCCGACCTGACCGTCAGGGAGAACGCCCGCTACTTCGCGGCCCTGTACGGCCGTGGTCGCGCCGAGGCCGATCAGGCGGTCCGTGACGTCGGGCTGGCAGAGGCGGCCGGTCAACTTGTCGTCACCCTCTCCGGTGGTCAGCGCAGCCGGGCCTCGCTGGCCTGCGCCCTGGTCGGCGACCCGGAGCTGGTCATCCTCGACGAGCCGACAGTCGGTCAGGACCCGGTGCTGCGGGCCGACCTGTGGGCCCGGTTCCACGCCATGGCCGCCGCCGGCACCACCCTGCTGGTGTCCAGTCACGTGATGGACGAGGCGGCCCGCTGCGACCGGCTGCTGCTGATTCGCCAGGGGAGGCTGATCGCCGACGACAGCCCGGCCGCGATCCGCGCCGCCGCCGGCGTGGACGACCTCGACGAGGCGTTCCTGCGACTGATCAGGGCCGGCGCGGCCGACGCACCGGCCGGACGGGAGAACTCGTGAACCCGCGGATCCTGGCGGCCACCACCGGCCGCATCCTGCGTCAGCTCCGGCACGACCGGCGCACGATCGCGCTGCTCGTGGCGGTGCCGGCCGTCCTGCTCACCCTGGTCTACTTCATGTACGTCGACCACCCGACCCCGCCGGGGCAGCCGTCGATGTTCGATCGGATCGCGCTGGTGATGCTGGGCATCTTCCCCTTCGTGATCATGTTCCTGGTCACCAGCATCGCGATGCTGCGGGAGCGCACCTCCGGCACCCTGGAACGGCTGCTCACCACCCCGCTGGGCAAGCTCGACCTGCTCTTCGGGTACGGCATCGCGTTCGGGCTGGCCGCCGCCGTGCAGGCCGCGGTCGCCGCCGGTGTGGCGTACTGGATATTCGATCTCCGCACCGTCGGCAGCAGTGGTCTGGTCATCGGGATCGCGGTGCTCGACGCGGTGCTCGGCGTCGCTCTCGGGCTGCTGTGCAGCGCCTTCGCCCGCACCGAGTTCCAGGCAGTACAGTTTCTGCCGGTCGTGGTGGTCCCCCAACTGCTGCTGTGTGGGCTGTTCGTGGCCCGCGACCAGATGGCCGGCTGGCTCCAGGCGCTCAGTGACGCCTTCCCGCTGTCGTACGCCATCGAGGCCTTGCAGGAGGTCGGCGCCAACGCCGAGCCGACCGGCGCCATGTGGCGGGATGTGGGTGTGGTGCTCGGCGCGGTGGTGCTGGCGCTGGTGCTCGCGGCGGCGACCCTGCGCCGGCGCACCGGCTGACCGGCCGGCGGCGGCCCGCGCCCGCGGGTTGCCGCCAGCCGTCGGGCGACCGGCGGCGTGAGCGGACGAACGAAGGGCGGCGATGACGCGGCGGACCGGCCGGCGACCCGGCAACCCGGACACCCGGGAGTCGATCCTCGACGCGGCGCGGGCGGCGTTCGCCGAGCGCGGCTTCGACGCCGCTCCGATCCGCGGCATCGCCGCCGCCGCCGGGGTGGACCCGGCGCTGGTGCACCACTATTTCGGCAGCAAGGACCAGCTCTTCCTGGCCGCCATGAACTTCCCCGTCGACCCCGGGGAGATGCTGCCGAAGGTGCTCGCCGGTGACCGGGACGGCGTGGGTGAACGGTTGGTACGCACGTTCGTCGGCATCTGGGACTCCCCGGCCGGCAGCGCCGGGGTGGCGCTGCTGCGCTCGGCGGTGAGCAACGAGTGGACGGCGCGCCTGCTGCGGGAGTTCATCACCACGCAGGTGCTGCGCCGGGTGCTCGACCAACTCGACGTCGACCCGGCCGAGCTGCCGCTGCGCGGATCACTTGTCGCCACCCAACTGGTCGGGTTGGCGATGATCCGGTACGTGGTACGCATGGAGCCGGTGGCGTCCGCCGACCCGGACACCCTGGTCGCCGCCATCGGCCCCACCATCCAGCGGTACGTCACCGGAGAGCTGCCCACCTAGACCGGACGGGGTGGGTCAGCGCGGTGGGCGGGCGTCGGCCGGGCGACGCAGCGGCGGCAGCATCCGGCCCAGCTCGTCCGGGTCGGCCACCGGACACGGGAACGCCAGCCGGACGCGCCGCCGCGCGCCGGGGTGACCGAGGGTGACCACCAGGCCGTAACGGTCGATGCGTACCACGCGGGGTGGCCCGTCCGGGGTCTGCTCGGTCAACCCGAGCTGCCGGCGCAGGTAGTCGGTCACCTGGTGGGCGTCGCGCTCGGCGAGGTCGGCCAGCAGCAGCGCCTCGAACGGGTGCACCGGGTCCGGCTCGGCCTCGGCGTACTCCAGCGGGTCGATCCGGTGCACGACGCCGGCCCGCTCCCAGCGGACCTCGGCCACCTCGAAGCGGAACAGCCGGAACCGGACGCCCACGTCGAGCAGGTCGCCGGTCGGCTCGACCGCGGCGAAGTCGAGCGCCGCGCGGCGCGCCTCCTCGTCGTGCAGTTCGGCCGCCCAGCCGGACACCCAGGCCCGCCCCAGCCCGGGAGCGCCGGCCGCGGGCGGCAGGTCGAGGACGTCCAGGACCACTGCGACGTCGGCGCCCCCGGCGACCGGTTGCAGCGCGGCGAGCAGGTGGCTGGCCACCGGCACCAGCAGCAGCACCCGGCCGTCGGGGTCGGTCACGTGCCGGGCGTGGTGCGGGCCCGGCCGGCGAGCCAGGTGGACGAGACCGGGCAGCCGACCGGCGACGAGGGTACGCACGATCTCGGCGGGGCTGGGCCGCATGGCACGACCTCCTTAAGAGGTTAGGCTAACCTAACCCGGAGCGTAGAGCACCCGGTCCACGACGTCCACCAGCCCGTCCGCTTCGTTATCGGGTCTGCTCCAGCCAGGAGGCGTACAGCAGCCCGTAGACCGAGTCGGCGTCGTGCACCAACTCGTCGTGCGGGCCGCGCTGCACGATGCGCCCCCGGTCCACCACGATCACCTCGTCGGCCGCCTGGGCGGTGGAGAGCCGGTGCGCGATGGCGAGCGTCGTGCGACCCCGCGTGACGGCGTCCAGGGTGCGTTGCAGCCGCACCTCGGTCGCCGGATCCACAGCGCTCGTCGCCTCGTCCAGCACCAGCAGGTCCGGATCGGCCACGTACGCCCGGGCCAGCGCGACAAGCTGCCGCTCCCCGACGCTCAACGCCTCGCCACGCTCACCGACAGGCGTGTCCAGGCCTGCGGGCAGGCCGTCCAACCAGTCCGCCAGGCCCAACTCGGTGAACGCGGCGGCGAGCTGCTCGTCGGTCAACTCCGGCCGGGCGAACCGCACGTTGTCCCCCACCGTCGCGTCGAAGAGGAACCCGTCCTGCGGCACCATCACCACCCGGGAGCGCAACGAGTCGAACCGGACGTCCGCCAGCGGCACCCCGGACAACAGCACCGCCCCCGCCGACGGGTCCATCAGGCGGGTGAGCAGCTTCGCGAAGGTCGTCTTGCCGCTGCCCGTCTCGCCGACCACCGCCACCCGGCTCTTCGCCGGGATCTCCAGGTCGATGTCGTGCAGCACGGCGGGGCCACCCGGATAGGCGAACCGCACCCCGGCGAACCGGATGTCCAGCGCACCGGCCGGCAGATCCCGGCCCTGCTCCCCCGGGTCCGCCACGTCGGGGGCGACGTCCAGCACGTCCAGCACCCGCCGCCAGCCCGCGATCGCGTTCTGCGCCTCGTTGAGCACCTCGGTGGCGATCTGCACCGGTTGGATGAACAGCGTCACCAGGAAGAGGAAGGCGGTCAGCTGGCCGATCGACAGCGTGCCGTCCACACCCAACGTCACCCCGAGCACCACCACGCCCGCCAGCGCCAACCCGGCCGCCAGTTCGCCGACCGAGCTGCCGACGATGCTGATCCGGATCGCCCGCTGCTGCGCCAGGCGCTGGTTGTCGATGGCGTCATCCAGCCGCCGCGCCGTGCGCCCCGCGATGCCGTACGCCCGGATCACCGGCGCTCCCACCACGCTCTCGCCGATCGCGCCCAGCAGCGTGCCGGTGCGCTGACGCACCGTCGCGTACGCCGCGCCGAGGCGACGCTGCAACTGACGGATGACGAGCACCGCCGGCAGGAACGCCGCCAGCACCACAAGGGTCAACTGCCAGGAGTACGCCAGCATGACGGCCGTCGTCACCACCAGCTGACCCAGGTTGACCAGCAGGATCACCCCACCCCACTGGAGGAACTGGGTGATCTGGTCGACGTCGCTCGTCACCCGCGAGACCAGCGACCCACGCCGCTCCGACTGCTGGTGCAACATCGACAGGTCGTGCACATGCCGGAACGCCCGCGACCGCACGTTCGCCAACGCCGTCTCGCTGACAGTGAACAGCCGGCGCATCATCAGATAGCCGCACGCCGTGGTGACCACGAGGATCGCCGCGGTGACCGCCACCACCGACCACACCACGTCGAGGTTCAGACCACCGACGAGGCCACGGTCGATGCCCTGCTGCACCGCCACCGGCACGGCCACCCGGCCCACCATGTAGACCAGGGCCAGGCCCAGGGTGGCGGCCAGGCCGGTCCGCAGCTCCGGCGAGAGCGCCAACCCCCGCCGCAGGGTCTGCCAGGTGGTCTCCTCCCGCGCGTCCCGCTCGTCGTTCGTCACCGTCGTCGTCACCGGGCCAGCCTTTCGTTCGCGACTGCGGGGCTCCGCTGCGCTGCACTCCTCGCGCTCACCGGTCCACCTCGATCTCGAGGCCCGACGGCAGCTGCGCCACCTCGTCGTCGTACGCGCGCTCCTGGGCGCGGTCGACCTCCGCCTGCTCGTACGCGGTGACCAGATCCACGTAGCCCGCAACGGTGGCCAGCAGCTCGGTGTGCGTGCCCCGGGCGACCACCCGGCCCTGCTCCACGTAGACGACCTCGTCGGCGAGGGCGATGGTCGCCCGGCGGTACGCCACCACCAGGATCGACGCGGCCGGCACTCCCGGCTCACCCGCCGACGCCCGCAGACCGGCGAGGATGGCCGCCTCCACCCGGGGGTCCACGGCGCTCGTCGCGTCGTCGAGCACCAGCAGGCGTGGCCGCCCCGCCAACGCGCGGGCCAGCGTGAGCCGCTGCCGCTGGCCGCCGGAGAGCGAGGTGCCCCGCTCGCCGACCATCGTGTCCAGCCCGTCGGGCAGCGCGGCGACGAACCCGTCCGCCTCGGCCAGGCGCAGCGCCGCCCAGACGGCCTCGTCGTCGATGCCCGCCCGGTCCAGGGCGACGTTGGCCCGCACGGTGTCGTCGAAGACGAACGGCACCTGCGCGACCAGGGCGACGGTGCCGGCCAGCGACGCGGCGGTCAGGTCCCGCACATCCACGCCGTCCAGCTCGACGACGCCGGAGTCCGGGTCGACCAGGCGGACGGCCAGTGAGGCGATGGTGGACTTCCCGGCGCCGGTCGGCCCGACCAGGGCGACCGTGCGGCCGGCCGGCACGGTGAAGCCGACCTCGCCGAGCACCTGCGCGCCGGGCTGGTGCGCCTCGGCCGGCGGATAGGAGAAGTGCACGTCGGTGAACGTGAGCGTGGCCGGGCCGGAGAGGGCCGGGTCGAGCACACGCTGCCCGTACGGCATCTCGCCCGTGGCGTCGAGCACCCGGCGCACCCGGTCCCAGCCGGCGACGCTGCGCGGCAGCTCGGCCAGCACCCAACCGATGGCCCGCACCGGAAAGGCCAGCACGGTGAAGAGGAACGCGACGCTGACCAGCTCGGTGACGCTTATCGCGCCCTGACGCAGGCGGAACGCCCCGACCACGAGCACCGCCAGGGTGCCGAGGCTGGGCAGCGTCTCCAGCAGCGGGTCGAAGACGCCGCGCAGCCGGCCGACCGAGATCAACGCGTCGCGCAGCTCGCCGGCGCGGCCGGCGAACCGGGCCGTCTCCTGCGCCTCGCGACCCATCGTCTTGACCACCAACGCGCCGTCGAAGCTCTCGTGCGCGATGCTGCTGACCTCGGCGCGCAACCGCTGCGCCCGGGCCTGCCGGGGCGCCATCCGGCGGGAGTAGACCACGTTGAGCGCGAACAGCGCGGGAAAGACCGCGAGGCCGACCAGGGCGAGGGCCCAGTCGGTGGCGAACAGCGAGACGATCGCGCCGACCAGCATCACCAGCGTGCCCACCGCGAAGGGCAGCGGGGCGATGGGATACCAGGCCGCCTCCACGTCGGAGTTGGCGTTGGAGAGCAGCGTGCCGGTGGCGTTGCGGTGATGCCAGGACAGCGGCAGGTCCAGGTAGCGGCGGGTGACGCGGCGACGGTAGGCGGCCTGGAGCCGGTACTGCATGTAACCCGCGCCGAGCCGGCGGCCGAAGATGCCCACCACCCGCAGCACGCTGATCCCGAAGAGGGCGCCCGCCGCCAACGCCAGGGTGCCGACGCCCACGTCGCCCCGCGCGATGGCCGGCACCACCACGTCACCGACCACAGCGCCCACCACGTACGCGCTCACGATGACCATCGAGCCGAACAGCACACTGCCGAGCACGGCAACCGCGAAGATCCGCGGCTGCTCCCGGACCGCCTGCCGCAGAACCCCCAGCCCTCTGCCGAGCACGTCTCGGCTTGTCCTGCTCGCCACGCTCTCCCCCGCCGTAAGCCACAATTATCTCCCTCATCCTTACCGTTGCGGGCCGGCACCGCCGACCCGGGCGGGATATGTCGACCGTCACGTACCGGACGCGCGGACGCGGGGGCGCGACCCGGCGTCCGCCGCCGCGCGCCGGCGCGTGCGCGGGCCTACGATCGGGCCATGTCGCGGTACGCCCGAGCCGAGCGCGAGGCGCTGGCCGATCTCCTCCTGGCCCTCGGGCCCGACGCGCCGACGATCAACGAGGGCTGGGCGACCCGTGACCTCGCCGCCCACCTGGTGTTGCGGGAGCGTCGTCCCGACGCGGCCGGCGGGATCCTGCTGGCGCCGCTGCGGGGGCACGCCGAACGGGTTCGCCGGCGGCTCGCCGCCGGCCCCTACCCCGATCTGGTGCAGCGGGTACGCCGGCCCCCGGTGTGGAGCCCGATCAGCAACCCGCTGACCGATGAGCTGGTCAACACGATGGAGTTCTTCATCCACCACGAGGACGTGCGGCGGGCCGTTGCGGGGTGGCAGCCGCGCGAGCTGGCCCGCGGTTTGCAGGCGACCCTGTGGAAGCGGGCCGCCCCGCTGGCCCGGTTGACGCTGCGCCGCTTTCCGGCGGACCTCTACGTGCAGGCGCCCGGTTACGGCGAGGTCTCCGTCGGCCGCGGCGGCGAGCGGCTTCGTCTGGTGGGCGCTCCCGCCGAGTTGACCCTGTTCCTCTCCGGGCGGCAGCGGGTGGCCCGGGTGCAACTGGACGGTTCGCCCACGTCCGCCCGGCAGCTCCGCAACGCCAGCCTGGGCATGTAACTTACTGCACTTAATCGGTCACAGCTCGGCTGGACGACTGCCTCAGTCCCAGCGATGCGTGCCGATACCCCCTCCCGTACGCTTCAGCGCGCCGTTCCGCGCCGGGGCGGCACGATGTGGGGGCACACGATGCGGAGCTTCGCGATCTCGGCGCTACGGGAACCCTCCTTCACGGCGGGGCGCCACAGGTCCACGGATCGGGTGGCCAGCGAGAGCGTCGAGTGGGCGCGCGCGTTCGGCCTGGTCAATTCCGGTCATCAGGTACACCGACTACAACGGGCGGACGCCGCCGGCCTGGCCGGCCGGGCCTGCCCGGACGGGCCGACGCGAGGACTGCGGCTCCTCACCGACCTGATTTCCTGGCTCTTCGTCATGGACGACGCCTGCGACGAGGACGGCCTCGGCGCGGACCCGAGCCGGCTGGCGCCGGTGGTCGCCGCCCTGCTCGACGTGCTGGACCGGTGCGGTGACCCGCTCGCGACACCGCCTCCGGAGGCCGGCCCGCTGGGCGCCGCGTTGCACGACCTGTGCCGCCGGACCCGGGCACAGGGCCGGGCGCCGATGTTGCTGCGTTTCGTCAGTCAGGTGCGCCAGTACCTGCTGGCGCTGCTCTGGGAGGCCGCCAACCGGGAACGCCGGCGGGTGCCGAGCGTGATGGAGTACGTCCAACTGCGTCGGCACATCGGCGGGGTGCACCCCTGTCTCACCCTGACCGACCTGGCGTCGGAGCAGCCACCCGGGCCGACGCGGCGTGCCGATCCGGGGCTGACCGCCCTGGACCTGCTGGCGGTGGACCTGGTCTGCTGGTGCAACGACCTCTTCTCGTACGGCAAGGAGAGCCGGACCGACCCGGACGCGCACAATCTGGTGACGGTCATCGCCCAGGAGGGCGGTCTGGCCGAGGCGGACGCGCTGCGGGCGGCCGCCGACCGTTTCAACAGGGGGTTGGCGGCGTACCTGGCGGCGGAGGAGAGGTTGCTGGCCAGCGGTGTCGAGGCGTTGCGTTCGCCGCTGGCCACGCGGCGCAACTGGGTCCGGGCCACCTATGACTGGTCACTCGTGGCCGCCCGCTACGCCTGATGCGGGGCACCGGCCGGCGGAACGGGGGCCGCCGGTCGATCACCCGCACTAGCCGATGCCCGGTGGCAGGCAATACTCTTCGGTAACCACTATGACGTGACGCCCGTCACGCCACCACCCCCGAAGGCGGCTACAGCGATGGCTCTCGATGTACCGTACCGTTCCATCCCGGACATGTTCCTCAAGCGCGTGGCGGCCACCCCCGACCAGCACGCGTTCGCGTCCCCGACCCCCGACGATTCGGGCCCCGACTGGCTGACCTGGGAGCAGGTCGGCCAGCGCGCCAAGGCAGTCGCCGCCGGCCTGCACGCGCTCGGCGTCGGCCAGGAGAACCCGGTCGCCATCCTCGCCAACACCCGGCTGGACTGGGTGGTCGCCGACCTCGGCATCATGTGCGCGGGCGGGGCGACCACCACCGTCTACCCGACCACCGAGCCGGCGGACGCGACATACATCATCGCTGACTCCGCCTCACGGGTGCTCTTCGCGGAGAACCCGGCACAGGCCGCCAAGATCGCCGGAGCGGCCCTGCCGGCGCTGACCCACGTGGTGCTCTTCGACGGCGCCCCGGACCCGAGCGCCGCGGTCCCCCAGCTCACCCTCACCGAGCTGGAGGCGCGGGGCACCGACGTGCTGGCCGCCGAGCCGGATCTGATCGACATGCTGGTGGCCGGCATCGGTCCGGACCACCTGGCCACGCTGATCTACACCTCCGGCACCACGGGCCAGCCCAAGGGTGTCGAACTGCTGCACGGCGGCTGGTGCTGGGAGGCCGTGGCGCAGGCCGAGGTCGGTCTGCTGCGCGACGACGACCTGCAGTACCTGTGGCTGCCGCTGGCCCACTCCTTCGGCAAGACGCTGCTCTGCGGCGCGATCCACGTCGGTCTGCCCACCTACGTCGACGGGCGGGTGGAGAAGCTTGTCGACCTGCTCGCGGTGATCCGGCCGACCCTGATGTGCGGGGCTCCCCGAGTCTTCGAGAAGGTCTACAACCGCGCGGTGACCACCGCCCAGGGCGCCGGCGGCGCGAAGGCGAAGATCTTCGCCTGGGGTGTCCAGGTCGGCAAGGAGAAGGTCGCCCTGGAGCAGGCCGGCAAGCCGGTGCCGGCCGGGTTGAAGCTGCGCTACGGGCTGGCCGAGAAGCTGGTGTTCAGCAAGCTCCAGGCCCGCCTGGGCGGCCGGATGCGGGTGCTGGTCTCCGGCGCCGCACCGCTGAGCCCGGAGATCGCCACCTTCTTCGCCGCCGCCAACCTGCCGATCTCCGAGGGCTACGGCCTCACCGAGACCAGCGCCGGCAACTTCGTCAACCCGCCCTCCGGGCTGCGGATCGGCACGGTCGGGCAGGCGATGGGCGATCTGGAGTGCAGGATCGACAGCGACGGCGAGATCCTGGTCCGCGGCCGGCCCGTGATGCGCGGCTACCACAACCTGCCGGAGGAGACCGCCGCCGCGTTCACCGAGGACGGCTTCTTCCGCACCGGCGACATCGGCAGCCTGGACGAGCAGGGCTACCTACGGATCACCGACCGCAAGAAGGACCTGGTCAAGACCTCGGGCGGCAAGTACATCGCGCCCTCGCACATCGAGGGGATGTTCAAGGCCATCTGCCCGTACACCTCGCAGGCGGTCGTGGTCGGTCAGGCCCGCAACTTCTGCACGATGCTTGTCACGCTGGACCCGGACGCCATCCGGGGCTGGGTGGCCGGCGGCCCCCTCGAGGGCCGCGACTACACCGAGATCGTCGCCTCGCCGGAGGCGCAGGCGATGGTCGAGGAGTACGTCGCCCAGCTCAACGCCAAGCTCAACCGCTGGGAGACGATCAAGAAGGTGGCGATCCTGCCGCGCGACCTGACCATCGAGGACGGCGAGATCACGCCGTCGTTGAAGATCAAGCGGCGCGGCGTGGAGAGCAACTTCGCCGCCGAGATCGACAAGATGTACGCCGGCACCCTCGCCGAGCTGTAGAAACGGCCGCCGGTGGCCCCGCACCTGGCGGGTGTGGGCCACCGGCGTGGGCGTCGGATGCTCAGGCGATGACGGACGGCTCCCGCCAGCGCTGCCGGCCGGTCCGATCCAGGTCGTAGCGGACCGTGGCGATCCGCTCCACGGCCTCCACCAGGTCGGCGGCCGGCAGGGTGAACGGCAGCCGCAGGAACCGTTCCAGGGTGCCGTCCAGACCGAACCGGGGGCCGGGCGCGAGGCGGACGCCTACCTCCTCGGCGGCCCGGGCGAGGGCGCTGGAGACCGGGCCGTCCAGCTCGGCCCAGAGGGTCACGCCGCCGCGCGGCACCGTCACCCGCCAGTCCGGAAGTCGGTGCGCCAGCGCGTCCAGCAACGCGTCGCGCTGAGCGGTGAGCTGCGCCCGGCGGGCCGCGACGATTGCCGACGCGTCGGCGAGCAGGTGCACCGCGACCAACTGGTCGAGCACCGGGCTGGACATGTCCACGCCGACCCGGACGGCGGCCAGCCGCTGCACCTGCGGCGCGGAGGCGCGGACCCAGCCGATCCGCAGGCCACCCCAGTACGGCTTGCTCATCCCCCCGATGCTCACCACCCGGGAGTGCCTGTCGAACGTGGCCGTGGGCGGGGGCAGTTCGGTGCCGTCCAGCGGCAGGTCCACGAAGGACTCGTCGACGATCAGGTCGGTGCCGACCGCGTGCGCGGCCGCGACCACCCGCTCGCGCAACGCCGACGGCATCAGGTGCCCGGTCGGGTTCTGGAACTCCGGAATCAGGTACGCCAGCTTGGGCCGGGTCTGCCGCAGGCTGCCCAGCAGCAGGTCGGCCTCCCAGCCACCGGCGTCGGCGGACAGCCCGTGGGTCGTGATCCGGGCCCGTCGGCCGGCCAGCGCGGCAAGCGCGTTGGGGTAGGTCGGAGACTCCACCAGAACACTCCCGCCGGGCGCGAGGGCGAGGCGTAGCACCAGGTCCAGGGCATGTTGGGTGCCACTGGTGACCATGATCTGGTCGGCCGAGGTGGGCAACCCGCGGGCGGTGTATCCGGCGGCCACCGCCTCGCGCAGCTCGCCGATCCCGGTCGGGTGGTAGCCGGCTCCGCCCAGGTAGCGGGGCAGATCCTCGGCGGCGGCCCGCGCGGCGCCGAGCAGCTGCGGCGGGGCGGCCAGCGCGGCGACGCCCAGGTCGATCATCTCCCGGTCGTCCAGCGGGGTCCACAGACCCGTGCTGGCGACCCGGTGGTTGCCGGGAAGCATCGTCCAGCTGCCGGCGCCCCGGCGACTGGCCAGGTGCCCCGTCTCGCGCAGCTCCCGGTACGCGGCGGTGACAGTGGTGCGACTGATCCGCAGCGCCTCGGCCAGCTCGCGCTCCGCCGGGAGGCGGACGCCGAGCGGAAGCCGGGCGTCGGCGAGCAGGCCACGCACCGCCCCGGCCAGGGCGGCGTAGTCCGGGCTGCGGCGACGGCCCGGCAGAGCGTGCCACTGCCCCAGCAACCGGGCCAATTGGACGCCTCGCACCTGACCTGTCATGGCCACCCCTCGGATATTGGCTTCTTCCACGGTCAGAATTGGCACCTAGGGTGGCATGCATGGCACTGATTGGCAATCTGCGGCAACGGCCGGTGCGGCGGCTCACCCAGCTCTACGCCGGGCTCGTCCTCTACGGGGTCAGCATGGCCCTCATGGTCCGCTCCGACCTGGGCCTCGACCCGTGGGACGTCTTCCACCAGGGGTTGTCCGAGCTGACCCGGCTCTCCTTCGGCACCGTCACCATCGGCGTCGGCGCCCTGGTGCTGCTGCTGTGGATCCCGCTGCGCCAGCGGCCCGGCCTCGGCACCGTCAGCAACGTGGTGGTGATCGGCCTGGTGGTGGACGCCACCCTGGCCCTGCTGCCCGCCGGCGGCCCTCTCGGCGTCCGCATCGCTCTGTTGATCACCGGGATTGTGGCCAACGGCGCCGCCACCGCGCTCTATCTCGGCGCCCAGTTGGGTCCCGGCCCACGCGACGGGCTGATGACCGGCTTCGTCGCCCGCCGGCCCGGGTGGTCGATCCGGTTGGTACGCACGGTCATCGAGGTCACCGTGCTCGCGCTGGGCTTTCTGCTCGGCGGCACCGTAGGCGTGGGCACCGTCGCGTACGCCCTGGCCATCGGCCCACTGGCACAGTTCTTCATCCCGCTCGTCGCGGTGCCCGCGCCGGCTGCCGTCACGGGCGACCCGCCGAGCGCCGCTCCCGCCCCGGCAGGCTGAGCGCTCACCTACCGTTCACACCCCGGCACGCCGCGCTGGTGCGAGTGGGCTCGTTGGAGGGTGGGTGTTCCCTTCCGCGACGCTCGCCGTCATCATCTCTGCATGGGGGAGAACGGTTGGCGCTGGAGCGACGCCTGGATCTTCGTCTCGTTGGTGATCGCGAGCGGGGCCGGGCGGCACCGACGGTCCGCGACCAGTCGCCGGCCGGAGGGCGTACGTCTGACCGACGTGCTGTCCACCGCCGATCACCTCAACCAGACGATTCCGCAGCGGCACGAGGTGGAGGTCGCGGTCCAGCGGCTGGTCGGGGCGGGTCTGGTCACCGTCGCGGACGGCTGGTTCCGCATCACCTCGGAGGGTGAACAGCTCTGGCGCTCCCGGCCCCGCGCCGGGGTGGCGACGATGGTGGACACCGTGCAGGGGGTGTTGAGCCGCCGGCACGCGCCGGGACGCGCCGAGTGGAACCTGGACGAGGCCGAGCACGCGGCGGCCGTGCAGGAGTACGCGGTGCGGTCGATCCCCACCCCCCGCCGGTCACCCGAGGGCCACTCCGGCGGCCACTGAGCGCCCGCAGATCGCCGGCGAGGCAGTTGGCAGGGCAGATCTTGGACATTTTCCGTTACGAGGGCGGGCTCAACTGGTGGTTGCAACACTCAGGAGCTGGGTCATCTTCTCACCTGGGGTGGCCCAGCCCAGGGTCATACGGGGGCGGTCGTTGAG
>NZ_JBFAQS010000020.1:0-144308 GCF_040678875.1 Micromonospora sp. NPDC049274 | reverse complement strand
CACACACTGCTCACCGATGCGGCGACCGTCTACCCGGTCTACATCGACCCCAGCTTCAACTGGAGCACAAATGGTCCCAGGATGTCCGGCTGGGCGAGCATCTCGTATCAGAACCAGGACGGCAACTACTGGAACAACACCCCCGACCCCATCGGGCGGATGCAGGTCGGCAACTCCGGCGAACAACGCTCCCAAACCCTGATCAACTTCCCGGTGCCCTACAGCACCCTCGCCGGCGCGGAAATCGACGACGCCACCTTCAAAATCACCAACACCTGGTCCTGGAACTGCGACAACAAGACCGTCAACATCTACGCCCCGTCCACCACGCTGGCAAAGTCGAACGCCACCTGGGACTACTGGGAAAACCAGAGCAAGAGCCCTCTCGCCGCGTCAAAGAGCTTCGCCTACGGCTACAGCGGCTGCGCCGCAACAGGCGTGTCCTTCGACATCACCAACCAGATCAAAACCGACGTCGCCGCCAAGAAGGGCACCCGAACCCTCTGGATGGTCGCCGCCAACGACGCCAGTGACCCGAAAAGCTGGAAAGAGTTCCTCGAAACCAGCCCCACGCTGGAGATCCGCTACAACCACAAGCCCAACAAGCCGACCGGCATGACCACCTCACCGCGGACCGCCTGCGCCGGCGGGTCCGTCATCGGCGACAACCCGGTCTACCTCTACGCCCCGGTGTCCGACGCCGACGGTGGCACCCTCGGGGTCAGCTTCAAGCTCTGGAAGACCAGCGACGCCGGGCAGACCGCCCTGGCATCGTCCAACCCGAGCCTGCTCACCTACTCATCCGGCTCCACCGGCGTGCTGATCGTGCCGTCGGCCACACTTCGCGCCGCCGCCGGTGGCGCCATCACCACCTTCTCGTGGAAGGTGCAGGCGACCGACTTCCGGACGCCCAGTGACTGGTCGGCGACCTGTAGTTTCACCTTCGACCCCACGCGGACCGGCGCGCCGGACATCAGTCAGCCGCAGGGGCAGCCGCAGATCGGTGAAGAGATCAGCTTCGCCATCACGCCGCCGAGCACCGGCACCCAGCCGGCCAGCTACAGCTACCAGCTCAACGGCCTGCCCCCGGTCAGCGTCGCCGCCTCCGCCGGTGCCGCCACGGTGGTCGTGAGCCCGACCCGGTTCACCAACACGCTCGCGGTGACGAGCCTGTCGACCGGTGGGAACTTCGGCGAGACCGCCACCGTCACCTTCAACGCGAACCCCGCCGCCACGGCCGCCGACGCGGACCTCACCGGTGACGGCGTCGCCGACCTGTTGACCATCGGCGCCCGCAACGGACTGCCGTCCGGCCTCTGGCTCGGCACGGGCATGAACAGCGGCGCGGTACGCACCACGGTCAACGACCTCGGAGCCCGCGGTAACGGCGTCACCGGCAACGAGGACCCGTCCGACTTCAACGGTGGCCAGGCGATCTCCGGTCACTTCTTCGGCTCCGGCCTGCAGGACGTCCTCGTCTACTACACCTCAGGCGTCAACGCCGGCAACGGCATCGTCCTGCGCGGCAGCGGCGACGGCTCGGTCATCCAGCCGTACAACAACCAGGTAAGCATCTCCGGCGAGCTACTTCTCGACGGCAACGGCAACGCCCCACTACAACTGGCCAACGCCGGCGACTCCCGAGCCACCGGAAGCACCATCCCGGACCTGATCGGCACCAGCGGCGACGCCACCAACGGTTACTTCCTCAACTACTACCCCATGGCCTTCGCCGCCGGCCTCTACTACTACGGCGGCAGCACCACGACCCTGACCCCGACCGGCGGCGTGGACTGGAACAACTGGACCATCACCACCGCCCAGCTCACCAGCGGCACCGCCATGTTCCTCTGGAACAGCAGCACCGGTGCCCTGTACCTCTGGAAGAACCTCGCCTACAACCAGGACACCAACCAGCTCACCTACACGCCGTACACCCTCTCGACCAACTGGAACCGCGGCGCGACGCTGAGCCTGCGGGCCGCCGACGCCAACTCCGACGGCACCCCCGACCTGTGGACCGTCGGCGGCAACGGCCTGACCACGGCCTACCTGGTGAGCGGGCTCGGCACCACGCCGACCATCGCCATCCAGCAGGCGCAGGGCCTGGTCACCGCCAAGCACACCTGGCCGCTCAACGGCGGCGCGGCCGGAGAGACCGCGGCGACCGCGGTCGACATCTCCGGCGGCAGCACCCTCACCGGCACCGGCAACGCGAAATGGCACGAGGGTGACCTCTTCAGCCCGGACCTGCGCCTCAACAGCGATGCCACCGGCACTGGGGTGGACGCCAGCGGCACCGGCAGCCTGGTCAGCGCCGCCAGCCCCGTTCTGATCGACACCACCAAGTCGTTCAGCGTCGCCGCCTGGGTGAAGCCCACCACCGCCGGCAAGATCATCCTCTCCGAGGAGGGGGCACGATCCGCCCGCTTCATCCTCTGGCAGGAGCAGAGCGACAACACCTGGCGGTTCGGGATGGCCCGCTCCGACGGCGACGCCTGGTCGTACGACCAGGCCAAGAGCGCGCCAAACGCGCAGCTCGGCGTGTGGACGCACCTCGTGGCGACCTACAACGCGACCACGAGCACGATGGCCCTGTACGTCAACAACAACCTGGCCGGCACCGCGCAGCACGCTGCCGCCGTTTCCTGGCCGAGCACCGGGCGCTTCGTGATCGGCCACTACCGCTACCAGGGCGCGCCGAGCTCGTACTACTCCGGTCAGATCAGCAACGTGCAGCACTGGGACCGAAGCTTGAACCCGGCCGAGGCCACCGCACCGGGCAACTACGCCCAGCAGGTCATCGCGCCCAACATTCGCGACGTCACCGGCGACGGCCGGACCGACATGCTCATCATGCAGAGCAACGGTGACGTGCTGCTGCGCCGCGGGACGAACCTGGACGGCACGCTGACGTTCGACGCCGGCATCGTGGTGTGCGGCAAGTGCGGCGGCTACGACTCCTTCAACATCGCCGACGTCAACAACGACGGCAAGGTCGACCTGTTCATGCGCCAGAAGAGCACCGGCGACATGTACGTCTACCCGAACACCGTCGCCACCGGAGACCCGGTCTGGACCACCCGCCAACTGGTCTGTGGCGGCTGCTTCAACTTCGGCGTATCCGATCTCGGCGACGTCAACCGGGACGGCAAGACCGACCTCTTCATCCGGGAGAACAGCACCGGCGACATGTACGCGTACCTGGGCAACGGCCCCACCGGCGGCGCGATCACCTGGAGCAACCGGATCCTGCTCTGTGGCTCCTGCGGCGGGTACGACAACGTGAGCGTCGAGGACGCGACCAATGACGGCAAGGTCGACCTGATCATGCGCAACAGCGGCACCGGCGACATGTGGGTCTACCCGAACACAGCAGCCAGCGGAACCCCCACCTGGGCCCCCCGCATCCTGGTCTGCGGCATCTGCCGTGACTTCGACATGAGTGGTCTCGGCGACGTCACCAACGACGGAAAGGTCGACCTGGTGGTCCGGCGCCGGAGCAACGGCACCATGACCCTCTACCCGGGCAACGGCGCCCCCGGCACCGTCGCCTGGGCTGCGCCCTCGCTGATGTAGTCGACGCACCGAACCCCCGGGCACCCACGCGCGTCGTGGTGCCCGGGGGTTTCGCGTATCTGCGAGTCAGACCAGGCCGGCGTCGCGCAGCAGCATCCACAGGCCGGCGCCGTCCGGGGCGGACAGCCACTTCTGCCCCACCGGCCCCGACGACGGCCGGCCCGCAGGGGCGGGCAGGCTACCGGCCAGGACCGACTGCGTCGGGGACAGCCGGCGGATCGCCACCCCGGCGACGTTCTCCGGGTGGGCGGCCGCGAACTCCCGGTAGATCTCCTGGTCGTGCTGGCCGTCGTCGCCGACCAGCAGCCAGCGCACGTCGGGAAACTCCTTCGCCAGCCGGGCCAGGGTGGAGCGCTTGTGCTCCATGCCGCTGCGGAACCACCTGTCGGCGGTCGGACCCCAGTCGGTGAGCAGCAGCGGTCCGGCCGGGTAGAGGTGCCGGGACAGGAACCGCGTCAACGTCGGCGCGACGTTCCACGCGCCGGTGGAGAGGTAGAAGACCGGGGCGCCGGGGTGGGCGGTGACCAGCCGTTCGTAGAGCACCGCCATGCCGGGCACTGCGGCGCGGGCGTGCTCGTCGAGGACGAACGTGTTCCACGCGGCGAGCAGCGGCCGGGGCAGCGCCGTCACCATCACCGTGTCGTCGATGTCGGAGAGGATGCCGAACTTGACGTCCGGGTCGAGGATGCGTACGGGCGCGTCGACCGGTTCGGCGTCGGGCACGCTGAGTCGGACGGTGCCCCACCCGGGCGGCAGGTCGGCCTCGACGAGCATGTCGACGAAGCCGCTGCGATCGGCACGGGCCTCGTGCCGCACTCCGCCGGCCTCGATCTGCACGGTCACGTGCTTGGCGGGCAGCGTGGTGAAGCTGCGCCAGCCCCGGACCTTCTCCAGCCGACCCCGCTGGCGGGTGTCCGGACGACCCAGCAAAACCCGGCACATCACCCGCACCCAACCCGGACGGCCGTACCCGGTGTAGGCCACGATGTTCATCCGCCAGCCGGTGCGCCGCAACCGACGCTCCACGAGCTGGTGCACGGCGTCCTCGATCCGCGCGGCCCGGTGCAGGTTCGGCACGGCCAGCTGGCCGGCGGGTGTGGGTGGCACGCGCCAACCCTGCCACACGTCGCCGGTCACGGCCACGCGAGCCGCCGGGCCAGCCGGACCTACCAACCGGGCCGGGCCAGCCGGACCGGACCAGCCGATCGACCACGGCCGCCGGGCCAGACGTGAAACACTCCGGTCGGGACGACGACGGGGGCGTGGTCGTGTCGCATCCAGAGCAGCACCGCGGGCCGTGGCGTCCGCGACTCGACCGGCCGGCGCTCGTCGCGCTCCTGGTCGGGCTGGTCGGTGTCGGGTACCGACTGGTCCTCACGCTGTACACCGTGCCGGTGTCGAACAGCGACGAGGCGACCTTCGGGCTGGCCGCCCTGCACATCGGGCAGGGCCGCGAACGCCCCGTCTTCCTGTACGGCCAGCACTACATGGGCATGCTGGAGTCGTACCTGGCCGCGCCGCTGCTCGCGGTGGCCGGGCCGAGCTGGCCGGTGCTGCGGCTGCCGATGCTCGCGTTGTACGCGGTCTTCCTCTACCTCGCGTACCGGCTCACCCGCCGGCTCTACACGCCGTGGTTCGCCGTCCTCGTCGTCGGCCTGCTGGCGCTGGGGCCGGAGCGGGTGGTGCGCGACCAGCTCACCGTTGTCGGCGGCCGGCCGGAGGTGAAGCCGGCGGTGCTGCTGATGCTGCTGATCGCCGTGGGGCTTGCCGCCGGGACGGTCCGCCATCGGCGACTGGCAGTCGCGCTGTTCGGGCTCCTGGTCGGGCTGGCCGCCTGGTCGGACTGGCTGATCCTGCCGTACCTGGCGGTGGCCGGGCTGGCCCTGGTGTGGGCGGTGCGGCGGGAGCTTCTCGGCTGGTCGGGGCTGCTGCTGGTGGCGGGCTTCGTGGCCGGGGTGGCACCGATGATCGTCGACAACCTGCGGGCCGGGCCGGGTGAGGACTCGCTGACGGTGTTCCGGGAGGTCAGCACCAAGGCCGGCCCGTCGCCGCAGTGGTCGGACCGGATCTCCGGCGGCCTGCTGGAGGGGGTGCCACTGGCACACGGGCTCTGCCCGGTCGACGGGTGCGGCCGGTGGCAACAGTGGTTCGGGCTGCTCTATCCGGTGCTGCTGGTGGCCGCGGCCGTGCTCGCACTCCTCGCGTACCGCCGGGCCGCGAACACGCCGCGCGACACGTGGGCCGCGGACACGCAGCCCGGCACGCAGAGCGCGGGACCCGGCACGCCGCCTGGGGGCACGCTGCGGGGCGCGCGGGTCGGGGCGGTGGCGCAGCTCGCGCTTGTCGTCGGCGCGGCGTTGACCCTGCTGTCGTACGTGCGCAGCCCGCTCGCCGCGACCAGCCCGCTGGACAACGCCCGCTACCTGTCGGTGCTGCAACTGTCGCTGCCGGCGGTGCTCTGGCCGCTCTGGGTGGCGGCTCTCGCCTGCTGGCGGGGCACGGTGGGCGCGCTCGGCCGGCTGGCCGGCGCGCTGGCCACCGCCGTGCTGGCGGCGCTGACCGCGACGACGCTTGTGGTGACCGTGCTCTTCGCGAGCACCGGCACCGCCGCGTCGCGGACCGAGGAACGCCAGGCCCGGGAGCTTGCCGCCGCGTTACGCGCCGACGGCCCCCACGAGGTGTACGGGGACTACTGGACCTGCAACCGGCTGACCTTCAACACCGACGAGTCGGTGGTCTGCGCGGTGCTCGACGGAGATCTGTCTCCCGGGCAGAACCGCTACCGGCCCTACTGGCGGCAGGTCGGGCGGGCAGCCCGGCCGGGCTACGTGGTGGAGGTCGACTCACCGATGGACCGGCGGCTGCGCCGGCTGCTCGGCGACCGGCCCGACGCCGCAGCGGTACGCGAGGTGGGCGGCTATCGCGTGTACCACCCCGACACACCGGTGCGGCCCTGGCGGTAGCGGCGGGTCGTACGCTGGCCGGGCCGCCGTTCCACCCGCCCGAGGAGACCCGATGCTCATCCTGCTGCCGCCCTCGGAGGGGAAGGCCGACGCCGGCACCGGACGGCGGTGGACCCCGGACAAGCTCTCCCTGCCGGAGCTGAACCCAGCCCGCGAGCGGGTGCTCGACGCGCTCGTGACCCTCAGCGCCGGCCCCGACGAGGAGGTCGCCCGTGCCGCGCTCGGCCTCAGCGAGGGCCAGCGCGGTGAGCTGCGCCGCAACGCCCGGCTGCGCGCGGCGGCCACCGCCCCGGCCGAACGGCTCTACACGGGCGTGCTCTACGAAGCGCTGGAGCTGGCCACACTGCCGTCGGCCGCACAGCGGGCGGCCCGCCGGTCGATCCTCATCAGCTCCGGACTGTGGGGGGCGGTCCGTCTCGCCGACCGGATCCCCCCGTACCGCTGCCCGATCGGCGCGCGCCTGCCGGGCGTCGGGGCGCTGTCGGCGTACTGGCGGAAGGAGCTGGAGCCGGTCCTGGCCGGCGCGGCGGGTCGGGGCCCGGTGCTGGACCTGCGCTCCGGCGCGTACGCCGCCACCTGGACTCCGCGCGGGGAGCTGGCCGAGCGGACGGTGACCGTGCGGGTGCTGCACGAGCGGGAGGTCGACGGCCTGCCGGTCCGCTCGGTCGTGAGCCACTTCAACAAGGCGACCAAGGGACGGCTGGTTCGTGACCTGCTGATCGCCGGCGCTCGGCCGCGTACCGCCGCGGAGCTGATCGGGACGCTGCGGGAGCTGAAGCACACAGTCGTGGAGGAGCCCGTGGCCGCCGGCCGGGTCCGGCAGGTGGACCTGGTCGTGACCGACCTGTAGGGGCGCGGGAGCCGCAAGATTTCCTCAAGGCTGGGCGGAATGCGTTCCGCAACGGGCGCGTGGGGTCCACGGTAGGGGAACCCAGACTCCGACAAGGGAGCCTTCAGTTGGCCCGCGATCCCGCCCTGCTCGACCGGCCCCATTCGCCGGCGACGCCTCCCCCGCTGGACTGGCTGACCCTGGGCGACGCTTTCGAGGCCGCCTGCCTGCTGCGCTGCACGGCACCGCCGACCGGCGCCCGCTCGGCCGCCGCGCTGCCGTCGCACGCGCCGGGTGTCGAGTTCAACCGGGAGGACGCCGCGCAGCGGATGCGGCAGCTGCTCGCCCGCCTCGACATCCCGGTCACCCAGGAGGTGACAGTCGGCGGTCTGCGCCGCCGCTACGAGCTGCACCGACTCTGGGTGCCGCCGGAGCACCGGGGGGCGTACGCCCGGATGGTGGATGCCGGGTGGTGGCAGGGGCGTCGGGAGCTGCTGGGCGGTCCCGTGCCGGGCGCCTCACCGGCCCGCCGCCGGTGGACGTCCCGGCTCGCGTCGGCGGCGTGGCGGTCGGCGCTGCTGGCCGGCGGGCGGCACGTGCGGCGGCACATCCTCGGCGTACGCCTCACCGACCGGGAGTTGGCCGCCGTGCTGATCCGCAGCGCGGCCGTGCTCGACGTGCCGGCCGTGCTCCGCCCGGGCACCGGCTGTTTCCTGGTCAGCGTGGCCGACGGGCCGGACCGGGAGCGCATCCTGCGCAGCGCGTCGATGGAGTCGGCCCGGGGCGTGGCGGCGGGGCCGGCCCACCGCCCGGCCTGCTGAGCGGCACCCCTCGGCGGCACCGACGGGTACGGGCTTGCGCCGATCCGCCGTAGCGCGCACAGTGCACCGCGTGAGTCGTACCTCCTCGGGTCGCGCCGGTCCACGCCGTGCGGGAGCGGCGGCGCTGGTGCTGGTCGTGGCCCTCGCCGTCGCCGGTTGCCGGGACGACCCGGCCGAGCCGATGGCGATCCGGATCGCCACCGGCAGCCCCACCGCCGTCTACTACGCGTTCGGGCAGTCCCTCGCCACCATCCTCAACCGGGAGCTGCCTGGTGTACGGGCCAGCGTGGTGATCACCGCCGCCTCGGCGGAGAACGTCCGCCTGGTCGGTTCCGGAGCGGCCGAGCTGGGCTTCACCCAGGCCGACGTGCTGCCCAGCAGCCCGGCGCTGAACCCGTCGGTGGACGCGGTGGCCCGGGTGTACGACGACCAACTGCACCTGGTCACCACCGACGGCGGCCCGGTCCGCACGGTCGGCGACCTGCGCGGGCGGCGGGTCTCCGTGGGCGCGGCCGGCTCGGGCACCGAGATCACCGCCACCCGGCTGCTGGAGGTGGCCCGGCTCGGCGGCGACACGGTACGCCGGGAACGGCTCGGCCTGGACGACTCGGTGCAGGCTCTGCGCACGGGGCACATCGATGCGTTCTTCTTCTCCGGCGGTCTGCCCGTGCGAGGCATCGAGGAGCTGGCCGGGCGCAGCGCGACCCGCATCGTGGACCTGGGTGAGTGGACGGAGCCGCTGCGCGCCCGCTACGGCCAGGTCTACGTCTCCCGCGACATTCCCCGTTCGGTGTACGGCATGAACCCGGTGACCACCGTCGCCGACCCGAACTACCTGATCGTGCGGGCCAACCTGCCGGAGCCGCTGGTGCGGGAGGTGACCCGGCTGCTGATGGAGCGCCGGGCCGAGCTGGGCGCGGCGCATCCGGCGGCGGGGCGGATGAGCCCTCGCTCGGTGATCGCCACCGCGCCGCTGCCGCTGCACCCCGGGGCCGCCGCCTGGTACCGGGCCGCCAAGCCCTGACGGTCGACGGGCGGGCCACCCGGCCTGCTCGGCCCGCTACCGCGTCGGGGCGGGGCGCCTGTCGACAGCGGCGTCCTCGTCCGCCGGCTCCCCCGCCGGCCCGGTCTCGGGGGCCGGCTCGGGCTCCGGTGAGGGCTCCGGGAACCACAGGCCGGCGACCAGCCCGCGCGGCGTGGCGGGCCACATGGTGAGCCGCCCGTCCGAGGCGTCCACCAGCACAGCGGCGATGGTCAGGCCGAGCCCGGCGCCGTCGACGTTCTGCGCGTCCGGCGCCCGCCAGAACCGCTCGGTGGCCTGGCCGAGCTGACTCTCCGTCATCCCCGGGCCGGTGTCGCGCACCTCCAGGACCACCCCACCGTCGCGGCGGGCCACGGTCACCGTCACCGCCCCGCCCGCCCCACTGAACTTCACCGCGTTGTCGATGAGCGCGTCCAACGCCTGGTCGACGGCGGTCGGCACGGTCCGCGCGTACGCCGGGGCGTCGCTGGTGGCCAGCCGCAGCGTCACCGACCGGTGCCGGGCCAACGGCGCCCACGCGGCCACCCGGGACGCGGCCACGGCGGCGGCGTCCACGGTGACGCGCTCGTTCTCCTCCCGTTCGGCGCGGGCCAGGGTGAGCAGCGCGTCGAGCACCAGCGCCAACCTGTCGGTCTCCTCCAGCGCCAGCCGGTGCTCGGAGCGCCCATCCGCGTCGGTGAGGCTGGGTCCCAGCTCCTCCACCCGCAGGCGCAGCGCCGTGAGCGGGTTGCGCAGCTGGTGGCTGGCGTGCGCGACGAACGCGCGCTGCCGGTCCATCACGTCGGAGACCACGTCGGCCATGTGGTTGAAGCTGGCCGCGAGCCGGCGCAGCTCCGGCGGACCGAGCCGGTGCTGCACGCGCGCACCCCGATCACCCTCGGCGATCTCGTGGGTGACCGCGTCCAGCTCGGTCACCGGGCGCAGCACCCAGCCGGCCAGCCCGAACGCGGTGAGCACGCAGGCCAGCACGACGAGCAGGCCGGCCAGGGTGAGTAGCAGCCACCAGGTGCCCACCGCCCGACGGATCTCGTCGGCCGGCGTCACGATCACCACCGCGCCGAGGACCTCACCGCCGTCGTTGATGGGCACCGCCACCACCACCGGCCCGGCCGACCAGGGCCAGACCGACTCGGGCGCACTTGCCTGCTGCCCGGACAACGCGACGTCCAGCACCATGGCGGTGCCGGTGGACTGCCAGCTCGCCGAGTCGACGACGATGTCCCGGTCCCGGTCGACGACCGCCGCGCCGATCCCGTACAGCTCGTCGTAGCTGCGCAGCTCCGCCCCGATCGGGCCGGGCCCGCCGCCGCGCAGCGCCGGCCCGGCGAGCGAGGCGAACCGGGTGGCGTCGGCGAGCCGGTCGGCGCGTACCCGCTCGGTCTCCCGGCTGGCCAGGGTGACGGCGAGCGGGCTCTCCAACGCGATGAGGACGAGCACCATCAGCAGCAGGTAACTGATCACCAGTCGACGGCGCACGGCGGCCCCTCACGCATCGCGCAACCGGTAGCCGACCCCGCGGACGGTCTCCACCAGGCGCGCGTCGCCCAGCTTGCCGCGCAACGACCCGACGTGCACCTCGACGGTGTGCCGATCGGCCCAGGTGGTGCCCCAGGCGTCGAGCAGGATGCGGTCGCGGGGCACCGCCACCCCCGGCTGGCGGGCCAGCGACAGCAGCACGTCGAACTCCTTGCGGGTAAGCGTGACCGCGCGCCCCGCCACCGTCACCGTGCGGGCGGCCACGTCGATGCGTACCGCCCCCGCCTCGATCAGGTGCCGCTCGGGCGCCGCGTTCGCGGCCCGCCGCAGCACCGCCTCGATCCGGGCCTGCAGCTCGACCATCGAGAACGGTTTGACCACGTAGTCGTCCGCGCCGAGGCGCAGCCCGAGCACCCGGTCGCGTTCCTCACCCCGCGCGGTCACCGCGATGATGCCGAGCTGGCTGCTACGTCGACGCAGCTCCCGACACACGTCGGTGCCGTCCCCGTCGGGCAGGGTCAGATCGAGCAGCACCAGGTCGCAGGGGGCGGCCGACAGGGCCGCCGCGACGGTGGCCGCGTGCTCGACCTCGTAGCCGCGGCGGGTCAGGGCGGAGGAGAGCGCGGCGGCCACCCGGCGGTCGTCCTCCACCAGCAGGATCCGCACCGTGCCCCCATCCGTCGCAGCCGTCCTGCGAATGGTGGCAGAAGGGCGCCGCGAGCGGGAGGCCGCCTCCGGTCGGGTCGGCTACAGACCGAAGACGTCGTCGGCGACCGCGTCGCGGACGCCGTCGGCGAAGCCCCGGAAGCCTGGGTCGTCGTGGCGGGCCGGCACGCTCGTGACGTTGACGCCGCTGGCCTGGGCGACGGCGTCGACCAGGGGCGGATAATCGATCTCGGCGTCGTCGAAGGCGTCGTCGTCCGCCTCGGCCAGGTTGATCACATGCTGTACGTCGTCGGACGGGGTGTCCGGGTCCTCGGCCCACTCGCCGCCGGCCCGGTAGCACTCGTCGTACAACCCGCGCTGGGTGTCGGTCCAGTCGTCGTCGTAGCTCGCCATCGTCCATCCCTCCACGGCCGCTCCACCTGAGCATGCCGGGCCGCGACCGAGGTCGGCGGCGGTACGGCCGAAACGCCCACCGGGCCGACGTAGTCTGCGGAGATGATCTACAAGCTGCTGCCGACGACCGAGTGGGACGACGCCCGGGCCGCCGGCACCTTCACCGGCTCCGCGGTGGACCGGCAGGACGGTTTCATTCACCTCTCCGCCGGCGACCAGGTGGTGGAGACCGCCCACCGGCACTTCACCGGCGTCACAGGTCTCACCCTGCTCAGCGTCGAGGAGGAGCGACTGGGCGACGCGCTGCGCTGGGAGCCGTCCCGCGGCGGGCAACTCTTCCCGCACCTGTACGGGCCGCTGCCGGTCGCGGCGGTGGCGGCGGCGCAGGCGTTGCCGGTGGACACCCCGGCCGCCGAGGCGGTGGCGGCGCTGCTCGGCTGAGCGGTCGATATGCTACGCCGAGTCCCGCGCCCCGACGGCACCTCCGTGCCCGGGGCGGCGTGGCAGCCCCGATCCGCGCGACCGGTGCCAAGTTCCCGGCCCGAGCCGGCGCGGGTCACCGACGGCGCTCTGCGCCCTGCGACACATGCGAGTTGAAGGATGACTGACAGCACCTCACCGGCCCCCTCGGTCTTCGTCCACCCCACCGCCGACGTCGAGGACGGCGCCCAGGTCGGCGACGGCACCAAGGTCTGGCACCTGGCCCACATCCGATCATCGGCCCAGGTGGGCGCGGGCTGCGTGATCGGGCGCAACGTGTATGTCGACGCCACCGTGACGGTCGGCGACCGCGTGAAGATCCAGAACAACGTCTCCGTCTACCAGGGCGTGACCATCGAGGACGAGGTCTTCGTCGGCCCGTGCGCGGTCTTCACCAACGACTTTCGGCCGCGGGCGCAGAATCCGGACTGGACGATCACGCCGACCCTGGTCCGGCGAGGCGCCTCAATCGGCGCGAACGCGACCCTGGTCTGCGGCATCGAGGTCGGCGAGTACGCGATGATCGCCGCCGGCTCGGTGGTGACGAAGGACGTGCAGCCGTACCAGCTGGTCGCCGGCAACCCGGCCCGGCCGAAGGGCTGGGTCGACGCCAAGGGCGAGGTCATCTCCCGGGACGTGGAGAACCCGCCGCAGCAGGGCTGAGAAGGCGCGGCGGGGGCGGTCGTCGACGACGACCACCCCCGCCGGGAGCGGATCCGGAGTCAGCCGCCGATGACCACTCGGCGGACGCCCGCCCAGCGCGCCGGGTCGGTGACCCGACGGCCGTCGACAAGCACCGTCACGCCAGGCAGGTCGCCCGGGGCGAGGTTGCGGTACTCGGCGTGATCCGCCTGGATGACGGCTGCGCCGATCGGCTGGCCGTCGTAGGCGGGCAGCCCGTGCGCGGCCAGCTCGTCATTGGTGTACATCGGGTCGGAGACGTACGGCGTGGCACCGCGCCGGCGCAGCGCCTCGACGGTCGGGAAGACCCCGGAGAACGCGGTCTCCTTGACGCCGCCCCGGTAGGCGGCACCAAGCACCAGCACACCCACACCGGACAGGTCGCCGTACGCGGCGGCGAGCAGGTCGACGGCGTAGTCGGGCATGGCCGCGTTGGCCTCCCGGGCCGAGCGCACCACAGTGGCGGCCGGGTCGTTCCAGAGGTACATCCGCGGGTAGATCGGGATGCAGTGGCCGCCGACGGCGATGCCCGGTGAATGGATGTGGCTGTACGGCTGGGTGTTGCATGCCTCAATGACCTTGGTGACGTCGACGCCGACGGTGTCGGCGAAACGGGCGAACTGGTTGGCCAGCCCGATGTTGACGTCCCGGTAGGTCGTCTCGGCCAGCTTGGCCAGCTCCGACGCCTCCGCCGACCCGAGGTCCCACACGCCGTTGGGCTGGGACAGTTCCGGCCGCTCGTCGAAGTCGAGCACCGCCTCGTAGAACCGGACACCGTGCGCGGCCGACGCCTCGTCGACGCCACCGACGAGCTTGGGGTAGCGACGCAGGTCGGCGAAGACCCGACCGGTCAGCACCCGCTCCGGGCTGAACACGAGGTGGAAGTCCTTGCCGACGGTGAGGCCCGACCCCTCCTCCAGCATGGGCGCCCAGCGGCTGCGGGTGGTGCCGACCGGCAGGGTGGTCTCGTAGCTGACCAGGGTGCCCGGCTTGAGCCCACGGGCGATCGCCCGGGTCGCGTCGTCCATCCAGCCGAAGTCCGGCACACCCTCGCCATCGACGAAGAGCGGCACGACCACGACGACGGCTTCGGACTCGGCGACCGCGGCGGCGGTGTCGGTGGTGGCCGACAACAGCCCGGCGGCGACCGCCTCCTTGAGCTTGACGTCCAGGTCGGTCTCACCGGGGAACGGGACCACCCCGTCGTTGACCAGGCTGACAACCCGCTCGGAGACGTCGGCACCGAGCACCCGATGCCCCTTCGCGGCGAACTGCACGGCCAGCGGCAGCCCGATCTTTCCGAGTGCGACGACGGAGATGTTCATGGCTACTACTTTCCTCCTAGTGGGAGCCTGCGTCGCAGGCGGGCCATCAGCCGGCGCGGCGTCACAGGTGCTACGGCGATGACGAGCTGGCCCTTGTGATTCGTGGTGCTGGTGAACAGGTACAGCCGGGAGCCGTGACGCACCACGGTCCGCAGCGGCGCCGATTGCCGAGGACCGCGCAACGCCGCCGACCCGGTGGCCCCGAAGGCGCTCACCTGAGCCTGGACGACCCGCAGCTCGCCGCCGGGGGCGATGGCGGCCAGCACCCGCTTCAACGGTATCCGGGACCGGACGGTCGTCCCCGTGGCGTCCGCCTCGACCGCGAGGGTAGCGCCCGCCAAGTCCCCGGCGGACAGCTGGATCCCGGAGGTGACCGTCGGGAGGTCCGGGCGAGGGCTTCGCGCGGTCACGACCAGCGCCGGCGCGCCGGTCCGGCCGCCCTCGTAGGCGGCAGAGACGGTGTCGAACCGGGCCAGCCAGTCGGGGACCGTGTCGGTGATCTCGAACCAGGGGTCCGGGATGCCCAGCCGGGGTTCACGGAAGCCGGGGTAGCCGGCGTACCAGCGGTCGCCGTCCACCACGGCGGGCGGGATGCCCTGCTGCGCGTCCTGCCGGATCACCGCGAGCAGGTCGTCGAGGTCGCCGTAACGGGCTGCGGCGAGACGGACCCGGGATTCGATGGGCAGCCGGTCCCGGATGTCGTCGGTGAGGTACTCCTGGGCCAGCTTCCGCACCCCGACCCGCACGCCGTCCTGGGTGTCCCGGTTGAGCCGCAGGAAGTCGTTCTCCAGGAGTTTGGCGACCTCCAGGGTGAAGTGCCGCAGTAGCACCGCGTCGCGACGCTTGCCCGGCTCCACCAGCCGCGCCACGAAGTGAACGAGCTCCTCGGCGCAGCGCAGCCGCTCCAGGTGCCGGCTCTTGTAGGTGATGTTGCGGGCATTCAGCCGGCGCACCGCGTAGTAGTAGTCGTAGTCGGCGAGCACGGAGATCCGCCGGGCGTGCACGCACGCCTCGATCGTGAACGGCTGGTCGCTGCCGACCGGCATGTCCTCCGGGTAGCGCAGCCCGTGCCGCTCGATCAGCTCACGGCGGAACAGCTTGGTGTTCGACAGCGACCAGGGAAGCGCGGAGTCGAAGAGGTCGACGTCCGGCTCCGTGCTTTCGAAGATCGCCTGGTGGATGTAGCGACTGTTGACTCCGACGGTGCGGCCGAGCACGACGTCCGAGTCCAATCGGTCGGCGGCGGCCACCAACCGTTCCAGCGCCTCCGGGCCCAGGTAGTCGTCGGCACCGATGAAGAAGACGTACCGCCCGGTGGCGTGCTCCAGACCCCGGTTGCTCGGCGCTGCCGGCCCACCGGAGTTCGGCTGGTGGATGACCTTGACGGTGCCGGGGTAGAGACGGGCGAAACGGTCGAGCTCGCGTCCGCTGCCGTCGGTGGAGCCATCGTCCACCGCGACGACCTCCAGCCGGTCCCGACCGATCGTCTGCTCGATCAGCGACGTCAGGCAACGGGTCAGGTACGGCATGGTGTTGTAGACGGCGGTGACGACTGTCACGTCCGGTGGGGTCACGTGCCGGCTCCCACCGACGACTGGATCTCGCTCGCGAGACCGCGACCGCCGGCGGTGGGGCGCGGCCGGTCCGGCAGCAGCCGCCGGTACACCCCGTCCATCACCTCGGCCTGAGCCTCCCAGGTCCAGCTCTCCAGCAGTCCGGGGCGGTCGTAGCCGGCCCGGTAGCGCGCGGGATCGGCAAGCACCTCCCGCACGGCGCGAACGTAGTCCGTCACGTCCTCGGCCCGGAACACCTCGCCCTGCCCCGTCGAGCGGACCGTGCCGGCCATCGTCTTCACGTCGCTGACCACCAGGGGCAGCCGGGCGTGCGAGTACTCGAAGAACTTGGTGATCAGCGCGATCTCGTGGTTGGGCCAGTGGTGGATCGGGATCACCCCGGCGTCGGCCGCCGACAGGAACGACACCACCTGCCAGTGCGCCACGTACGGCAGCGTGTGCACCCGGTCGGCGACCCCGAGTCGGGCCGCCCGGGCGAGCACGCCTGTCACGTACGGGCCGGTCGGCTTGTTCACGACCAGCGCCACGTGCACGTCGGGCAACTGCGGCAGGGCGTCGACCATGATGTCGAGACCACGCTGCCGGGCCGCCGCCCCGCTGTAGACGAGCAGCGGCACGTCGGGGCCGACGCCGCAGAGCGCCCGCAGGTCCGGTACGGGGGCGTCCGGGTCCAGTGCCCCGTGGTCGGCGGCCGGCGCGTTGAGCACCACGTCCGGCGCCCGGGACAGCCCGTGCTCGCGTTGCAGCAGCTCGGCAAGCCCGTCCGAGACGGTCATCACCGCGTCGGCGTAGCGGGCGTACTCCCGCTCGTGGGCCTTGTGGGCCGGCAGCCAGCGTGCGTTGTCCTGCCACGGCTTGAGCCCCGGCAGGAACTCGTGGGCATCCCAGACCAGCTTGATGTCGCGTCCCTCGACGGCAGCGCGGATCTTGGCGCGGGCGCCGACACCGAGCATCCGGAAGTCGTTCGCGTGGATCAGGTCCGGCCGCAGCTCATCGATGACCGGCCCGTACGCCAGTTCGTAGTCCCACAGGCCGGGCTCCAGTCGTCGCCATGCGCCGTCGCCCTTCGCCGCCTGCCAGAACAGGGTGTAGGCGCGGTCCCACGGGTTGCGGAACTTCCGCCGAGTGCGGGCCCGGGTGAGCTGCCAGTAGCGGAACGAGACCCACTTGCGGGTCACCTGGGCGACGATCCGCTCCGCGGCCAGGGCCCGGCGGCGCAGCGCGAGGCGGGGGGCACCGGGATCGGCCAGCTTGAGCTGAGCCGCCCGTACCGCGAGGTCGGCCTGCCACGCCTTGACGGCCTGGGCGCGGTGCGGGGCGATGCCGCTCGGCGGGTACGCCAACGGCCAGCGCAGCCAGGCCCGACGGAACTCGTGCCGACGCCGCGCGAGCGGGTCGGGCATGGCCAGCAGACGCACCTCGGCCCGACCGAGCTGCCAGGTCTGGGGCACCCCGACCGGCGAACGACCGAGCAGCACGACGTCCCAGCCGGCCTCCGCCGCCGAACGCGCCGCCTTCTGCACCCGGGAGTCACCGTTGACGCCGTTGTCGACAAGCATGACAACCCGTCCACGAGAACCCGGCGCAGCGGGCGCACCATCGAGCTCCATCTTTCGCCTCTCTAGCCTTGCCGGTCTCGTGCCCGGAAAGCCCGGGCGAGTTTACGGTAACGTCCGGCCGATACTCGCCCGGAGCGACCCGGGTGTCGCGGCGTCGACCGGTCGTTCGGTCCGCTGCCTGTCGCTCAGCGCGGGCCGCTCGGCAGGAGTGCCGCGGCCCGGCCGGCTGGTTCCGGTCGGCGCTGCCCGCACAGCCGGGCGTACACGCCGTCCAGCACCTCCGCCTGCCGCTCCCAGGTCCACTGGTCCAACAGACCCGGCCGGTCGTACGCGGCCACATAGCGCCCGGGGTCGCCGAGCACCGCGCGGACGGCCCGGACGAACTCGTCCACGTCCTGTGCCCGGAACACCTCGCCCTGCCCGGTCGAGCGGACCGTCTCCGCCATCGTCTTCACGTCACTCACCACGATCGGCAGGCGGGCGTGCGAGTACTCGAAGAACTTGTTGCTGAGCGCGATCTCGTGGTTGGGCAGGTGGTGCAGCGGGCTGATGGCGGCGTCCGCGGCCGACAGGAACGCGGCCACCTGGTGGTGGGCGACGTACGGCAGCGTGTGCACCCGGTCGGCGACACCCAGCTCCGCGGCGCGGGCGAGCAGCTTGGCGATCGACGGCGTGCTGGTCTTCCCCGGCGGCAGGGAGACCAGTGCCAGGTGCACCCCGGACAGCTTCGGCAGCGCCTCCACGGCCACGTCGACGCCGCGTACCGGAGCCACCGCCCCCGAGTAGGCAAGCAACGGCACATCCGGGCCGATACCGCAGCGGGCACGCAGGTCCGGCGCCGGCGCGGCGTCGGCAGGGGCGGGGCCGACGTTCGGTGCGTTCAGCACCACGGCCGGTCGTTCCCGCAGTCGATGCTCCCGCTGGAGCAGGTCGGCCAGGGCCTCCGAGACGGTCACCACGGCGTCGGCGACCGGCGCGTACTCCCGCTCGTGGGCGCACTGGGCGCGCAACCACCGGCCCTTGCTCAATCCCGGGTTGAGCCCCGGCAGGAACTCGTGCGCGTCCCAGACCAGCTTGACCGGCCGGCCGGCGGCGCGGGCCCGCAGGGTGGCTCGGGCACCGACGCCGAGCATCTTGTAGTCGTTGGCGTGGATGAGGTCCGGGCGCAGCTCGTCGATCACCGGGCCGAAGGCCAGCTCCCAGTCCCACAGCGCGGGTTCCAGCCGGCGCCACGCACGGTCGCCCCGGGCCGCCTCCCAGAACCGGGTGTACGCCCGGTCGAGGGGTCCGGCGAGCTTCCTGCGCGCCTGCTGCCCCCGGCTGAGCTGCCAGTAGCGGAACGACACCCAGCGGGACACCGCCTGCGCGGCAAGGTGCTCCGCCCTCAGCGCGGTCCGCCGCCAGCCGGGCGCCGGGTGGCCGGCACGGGCGGCGAGGGTCAGCTCGGCCTCGCGCAGCCGCAGGTCCGTACGCCAGGCCTTGACCGCCTGTGCACGGTGCGGGGCGATGCCGTTCGGCGGGTACGACAGCACACCGCGTCGCCACACCCGGCGGAACTCGTGCCGACGGCGGCGCAGCAGGTCGGGCACGGTGAGCAGGCGAACCTCCGCGCCACCCAGCTGCCACGTGCGCGGCAGGCCGTCGGGAGCCCGGCCCAGCAGGATGACCTCCCAGCCGGCGTCGGCGGCCGAGCGGGCCGCCTTCTGGACCCGGGAGTCGCCGTGGACCCCGTTGTCGACAAGCATGACCACCCGACCACGGGAGGTTGGTGCCCCGGCGGTGTCCTCGCGTCCCATGCTGCCTTCTTCTGCCTTTCGCCTGAAATCCGCCGCTCGGCGCGGCCACGCCGATCCTGCCGGGCGTCGCCCTTCCGGCCAAGGGATCCTGCCGAGGGTACGGGAGTAGATCAGGACATCGAGTCGGGTACCGCCCACTCGGGCGGCCCGGGCGGTGTCACCTCTGGCTCCCGCTCAGTTCAAGTTATCCCACAGGCCCTGGAGCAGGACCGCCTGCGCCACCGAGAGGATGACGAGCCCGGCCACCAGCGCGCCCGCCGGGAGCCGAGAGCGTCGGCTCCACCGATCGACCATCACCCCGGCCGTGGCGGCCAGCAGCGGGTAGAGGAACGCCCAGGTCCGCTCCACCTCGCCGGGGCGCAGCTTGGTGTACACGGTGGGCAGGGCGGCCCAGCCGACCATCAGCAGGACCAGGATCAGGGGCAGGACCGGCCGGCGGGCGTCCGGAACGGCCCAGAACAAGCCGGCAATCCCCAGCGCGGCCAGCGGCAGCCCGGCGTAGATCAGCCAGGCCGACGGGCTGCCGATAATCCAGTACGGGTCGTACGGGCGCCCGGCGCCGGGCGAGGAACGGTACGAGGCGAGCACGTCGAAGCCGCCCAGCACCCTGGCCAGCACCAGGACGAGCGCTCCGCCAGCCAGCGCCGCGCCGAGCAGCCGGGCCGCGCGCTGCAGGCTGCCGCTCTGCACCAGCACCGCCAACGTCGCTGCCAGGGCCACGAAGGAGGTGGCGAACGTCAGCAGCGTCCCGAGCCCGAGTACCGCGCCGGCCGCCGCGGCGACCAGCGCCGACCGTCGGTGGATGGCAAGCACGAACAGCGCGACAGCGGCGCTCATCACCAGCGCGAACGTCATGTCGAGGCTGCTGTAGGCCAGCATGAGGGGTCCCGGCGCGGCCACGAACAGCGCCGCCGCGATGCGCCCGGCGCGCTCACCACCCAGCGCCCGTCCGATCGCCCACGCGCATGCCGCCGCCGCGAGCGCCAGGGCCGCCAGCACGGTGGCGATCCGCAGCGTGTGCGCGCTACCGAAGAGGCGGAAGAGCAGGTAGAGGAAGACGAGCGTCCCGGGGGGATGGGTGCGGGAGTTGTACGAGTGCAGTGCCGTGGTCATCCGGGGGTGCCGCTCAATGAACTCGCGGACTCCCAGCTCGTCGAGGAAGTGCAGGTCAGACGTGTAGTAGGGCGACTTTGGCCCGGTCGAGAGGCCGCGAACCAGGTCGTGCGGATCTCCTCGGACCAGGCCGACGGCCAGGGCGGTGAGCACTCCGCAGCCGATCAGCGCGCCGAGCGCCAGCCAGGTCGGGATCCGCCGCGACGAGGTGACCAGCCAGGCCGTCCCGGCGAGCAGCACCGCAGCCGGCAGCACAGTCAGCGACAGCCGATCCCAGGTGGGTGCCCAGATGCCGTAGACGGGCGGGTGGGTGAACACCCCAAACGTGATAGGCGACCGGTGCAGGCCGTAGGCGAGCACGGCAAGCAGCGCGGCGGCGGTGCCGAGCAGTGCGAGGATCGGCCGGAACCCCGGGAGCGGGGCGGACGGCGGGGTGGGCTCGTCGACGGCGGGCGCCACCGCCGTCCTGGCGGCCCCGCTGGTCTCCTCCGCTGCGCCTGTCGGCAGTTGCGCCACGTCGTCTCTTCCCGTCCGCTCGACGCTCCGTATCAGGTGCCGGTTGGGCAGCCACGGCGACGCACACCATAGTCGACCGCGGGGCGCGACGCGGGACCCCCGGCGGGTCGACAGCGCGTTCGAATGGCTTCCGGGACCGTCTCTGGTTAGCATCCGGCCGGTGAGCAGCCCCACCCAATCTCAGACCGGTCAGCCCGAGCCATCCGCCGAGCCGCTCCCGGCGCAGGCGACGGAGGCGGAGGCGACGGCGAGCGGAAATCCGCCGGCCGGCCGGCCACCTCGCCGGTACGGCCTCGACGTGCTGCGGCTCCTCGCCATCTGCGGTGTCGTGGCCATCCACGTGTTCGGCACGTACGTGGCGAACGACGACCGTCGGGGCAGCCGCAACTGGTGGCTCGCCACAGCCGTGGACATCGGCGCGATCTGGACCGTGCCCGTGTTCGTCATGATCAGTGGAGCGTTGGTGCTCGCGCCCCGGCTGCACCAGGCCGGCCCGGCCGCCTTCTACCGCCGCCGCTTCGCCCGGGTCCTCCCGGCGCTGGTCGCCTGGCACCTGATCTACCTGTTCGGGGTGCGGATGCTGCTGCGTGGGGAGGAACTGACCGGGAAGGGTCTCACCCTGCTCCTGATCGACGGGAAGCTCTACACCGCCCTCTACTTCCTCTGGCTGATCGCCGGGCTCTACCTCGTCGCCCCGGTGCTGGCGGCGTTCCTCGCCGCCGGCGGTCAGCGCCGCGCGTACGGCACCGCGGCGGTCGCCCTCGGCTGGACGTTGGCCGCCTTCATCGTCAGTGGGATCGCCGGCCTGATCGGCGTGAGCCGCCCGATCCACCTCGGCGCGTGGACGATGTGGTGGCCCTACGTCGGCTACTTCCTCGCCGGATGGGCGTTGCGGAACACCCGGCTGCGGGGCTGGCAGCTACCGGTGGCCGCGCTGGTCGCGCTGGCTCTGCTCGCCGAGGCGGTCTGGCGCTGGGGGGCCAAGCCGGACCTCCCCGTCCTCCAGGCCCTGCTGCCGGTCAGCTACGTCGGCGCAACGGTGGCGCTCGCCGCCATCTGCCTCTTCCTGGTCGCCCTGAGCCTCGGCGACCGGTGGCGACCGAGCGAGCGGACCGGACGGCTGATCGTCGACCTCTCGAACGCCTCCTTCGGGGTGTTCCTGGTGCACCTGCTGCTATTGGCCCTGATCCAGGCCGCTTTCCCCCAGCTCCCGGTGGGCGAGTCGCTCCTGACGACCGCGGCGACCTTCGCCGTGGTGATCGTCGGCTCCTTCGCGGTCTCCCTGGGGGCGGCCCGGGTGCCGTACCTGCGCGCGATCTTCTGAGCGCCGTGCCGGCGGGTGATGCTGCGCGCCCCGGGGCAGCCGCTGCCGCGTCGCCGGAGGTCGCCGGTCAGCGACCCCGGAGGGGACTACCGACGGGCGGATTCGGCACAACTCGTACCGGCCCCGCCTGGGTCGTCCGTTCCGACTGACCCTGCGTGACGTATGGTCCTACGGCGAAGGCTCCCGGGCTTCGGCGGACACCAACGGTCGGCGCCCGACCGCCAGACGGCATCCGCCGCTTACCGTGTCGAGACGTGCAGGAGAGATGTTTCAGTGAAGGTCGTCAGCGTTGTCGGGGCTCGTCCTCAACTGGTCAAGTTGGCGCCGATCGCGGCCGCTTTCGCCGGCACCGGGCACGAACACGTGATCGTGCACACCGGCCAGCACTACGACGCCGACCTGTCGGACGTCTTCTTCACCGGCCTGGGCATCCCCGACCCGGATGTGCACCTGGGCATCGGCTCCGGCAGCCACGGCCTGCAGACCGGCGGGGTCCTGGCCGCGATCGACCCCGTGCTGGCCGAGCAGCAGCCGGACTGGGTGCTGGTCTACGGCGACACCAATTCGACGCTTGCCGGCGCGCTCTCCGCGGTGAAGCAGCACATCAAGGTGGCCCATCTGGAAGCCGGTCTGCGGTCGTTCAACCGCCGCATGCCCGAGGAGCACAACCGGGTGCTCACCGACCACGCCGCCGATCTGCTGCTCGCTCCGACCGAGGAGGCCCTCCGCCACCTGACCCGCGAGGGTCTCGCCGAGCGCTCGGTGCTCAGCGGTGACGTCATGGTGGATGTCTGCCTGCGGGTACGGGACGCCGTCCAGCGCGGCGAGCACGCCCGTCCCGCGCTGCCGGACGGCATCGACTTCGACCAGCCGTACCTGGTCGCCACCCTGCACCGCCCGGACAACACCGACGACCCTGCCCGACTGGCCGCACTCATCGCCGCCCTGGCCGATCTGCCGGTGCCGGTGGCGCTGCTCGCCCACCCCAGGCTGGTGGCCCGCGCCGCGGAGCAGGGGCTGAAGCTCAACCAGGGCGCCGTGCACGTCGGTCGCCCGCTCGGCTACGGCGGCCTCGTCGCCGCCGTCCTCGGCTCGGTCGGGGTGGTCACCGACTCGGGTGGCCTGCAGAAGGAGGCGTACCTGCTTGGGCGCCCGTGCACCACGCTGCGCCCGGAGACCGAGTGGGTGGAGACCATCAACGGCGACTGGAACCGGCTCCTCCCGGATCCGGACGCACTGGGCCGCCCGGCCTGGATCGAAGCGGCCACCCGCCCGGCGCCGAGCGCCGAGCGCGGCACCCCGTACGGCGACGGCCACGCGGCCGAGCGTGTCGTCGAGATCCTCGCGGAGCGGCTCGGCTGACCAGCGCACCAGGTGCTACGGCACGGTCGGCCCACCGTCGATGACTCGGCACCCGGATCCGTCGCTGGTAGCGATGGATCCGCTGCCGCGACTCAGGGAGGAACAACTCGAGTGACGGCACCTTTCCGCAGTCGCGTCGCTATCGTCACACCCTGGTATCCCAGCACCCAGCGGCCGTTCCTCGGCGCGTTCGTCAAGGCAATGGTCGAGGCCACCGCGCCTGGCGAGGACATGACAGTCCTGCACTGCGATGAGTGGGCGGGCCGGTTCGGGCCGGCCGAGGAGGCGGAGATCCTCCGCGCCCACCACGCGCTGCTCCCCCGTACGCTGCGGCCCCGACCGACCGTGGGCGGCGCGGCGCTGCTGCACCTGCCGGTGCCGCTGGCGGTCGGGTTGTCCTACGCCACGATCGCCCGCCGGCACGAGGAGACGCTGCGGGCGGCGCTCGGGGGCCGGCCGATCGACAGCGAGGTCGTACACGCCCACGTCGGGCTGCCCGGCGGCTGGGCCGCGCTGCGCAACGCCCGCCCCGACGCCCGCGTGTTCGTCACCGAGCACGCCACCTTCCTCGACGCGGTGCTCGAGCAACCCGAGGCTCGCGCCATGTACGACGAACTGCTGCGCCGCTGCGCGGGGGTGTTCGCGGTGGGCGGCGCGGTGCGTGACCCGCTGGTCGCGGCCTTCCCGGAGCACGCTGACAAGGTTCGGTTCATCCCCAACCCGGTCTCCTTCGCCACCACCCGGGACACCCCGGTGACGGAGCTGCGGCGCTGGTTGTTCGTCGGCGGGCTGATCCCCCGCAAAGGTGTGCTGCGGCTGCTCGAGGCCTTCGCGCTGTGCCGGGCGGAGGACCCGTCGTTGACCCTGACCTTCGTGGGCGAGGGCCCGTTGCAGGGCCGACTTACCGAGCGGGCCGCCGAGCTCGGCCTGTCGGAGGCGCTCCGGTTCACCGGGGCGGTGCCGCCCGAGACGGCGCTGCGCCTGATGCGCGAGCACGACGTGCTGGTGCACCCGAGCCAGTTCGAGACGTTCGGAATGACAGTGGTGGAAGCGTCCGCGGCCGGTATGCCCGTGCTGGTGACCCGTTGCGGCGGCCCCGAGGAGAGCCTGGCCGGCATCGAGGACGCGGCGGGTGAGCTGGTCGACGTCGCCGACGACGGCGAGTCCCTGGCCGCCGGGTATCGGCGGCTCCGGGACCGGTTCACCGCGGGGATGGCGCTCGACCGGGCCCGACGAGAGCTGGCCGACCGCTACGGCTACGAAGCCGTGGCGCTGGCGCACCAGCGGGCGTGGTTCGGCGAAACAGTCCCGGCCGCAACGGCGGATCAGGAGAGGGCCGATGGCTGAGTCGCAGGTGATCTTCCTGGCCCTGGGCGGCAACCGGGCCCGGGTCGTCGCCGAGGAGTCGGGTCGGGTGGTCGCCAGCGGTGGTTCGGCGACCGTCGTGGTCGACGAACTGGCCGCCTGGCGGGCCCAGCGCTTCGCACCGGGGGTACGGGTGGTTGAGCTGGCGCGGCTGCGCCGCCGGCACCTGCCGGTGGCGGCCGAGCAGCTCCTGGTGCACCGGGCACCCCGGGCAGCGCTGCGGGCGATCGGGCGGGGGCCGCTCGCCAAATGGTCGCGGCGGGCCGGCCCGGCCTACGAGCGCCGGGTCGCCGACCGCTTCCACCGCCGGGTCTTCCTCCCGGTCTACCAGCGACTCTGGGGCGACGTGAGCTATCGCCTGATGCGCCGGTTCGTGGTCCGCGCCAGCGGGTACGACCTGCTGGTGGTCGGGGACCCGGCGTCCATCCCGGTCGCCGCGCGGCTCGCCGAGGAGCGGCACCGCATCAAGAACATCGCGTACGGCCTCGATTCCGCCCAGGGCGGCGCGGCACAGCCAGCGTGACGACGCCGAGACACCTCGTAGAGAATGGCGCATGATGAACAGACGCAGCAGGCGAGGGCCTCGCGTGCTCTACCTGTCCTTCTACTTCCCTCCGTCGCGGGCCAGCGGCGTGTACCGCGCGCGGGCGACAGCGAACCACCTGGCGGCGCAGGGTTGGGATGTCACAGTGCTCGCCGCGCCGTTGAAGTTTCTGCACGAGGCGATCGGCTCGGTCGACGAGAAGCTGGCCGAGACGGTCGACGAGCGGATCCGGGTCGAGCGGCCCCGGCTGAACCAGTTCATCTGGGAACGCGACGTACGCCGCTTCAGCCGATTCCGGCAGGCCATGCCGGTGACCTCTCGCTACATCTACGACCTCGGCCAGCGGCTCTTCCCCGAGCACTACGCGTCGTGGGGCTGGGCCTCGGTGCGCAAGGCGCTGCGAATGCACGCGAGGGCCCCGTTCGACGTGGTGCTGGCTACGGGCAACCCGTTCGCCTCGTTCGCCGCGGCGTGGTTGATCCACAAGTTCACCCGGTTGCCCTATGTGGTGGACTACCGCGACTCGTGGACGTTGGATCTCTTCGCCGACGAGCCGGCCTTCACCGATGAGCATCCGGTGTGGGCGTGGGAGCGGCGGGTGCTCCGCGACGCCGGCCACTCGGTCTTCGTCAACGAGGCGCTGCGCGGCTGGCACGCCGAGCGGTATCCCGAGGCGGCTGACCGCATGATGGTCGTCGCGAACGGATGGGATCCGGAGCTCCTGCCGGTCGCCGAGATGCCCCCGCCGCCCTCGGCAGGGGAGGTGCGTGCGCCGCTGAGCTTCTCGTACCTCGGTACGGTCACCCACGCGCAGCCGGTGGAGGAGCTGGTCGAGGCGTGGGGGTTGGCACGCCAACACCCCGACCTGGCCGACGCCAACCTGAACATCTTCGGCCACCTGGGCTTCTTCCGCGGCAGCGACGTGCAGCTCCTCGAGCGTCTCGGTCTGGACCCGGCGGCGAACAAGGTGGACGACCCGGTGTCCGGGGTGCGCTACCGCGGGCCGGTGGCGAAGACCGACGTGGCAAGCGCGTACGCCGAGAGCGACGTGCTGGTCTTCCTTGCCGGCGGCGCCCGCTACGTCACCTCCGGAAAGATCTTCGAGTACATGGCCAGTGGACGGCCGATCGTCTCGGTGCACGCGCCCGGCATTGCCGCCACGGAGGTGCTACGCGGTTACCCGCTCTGGTTCAACGCGGACAGCCTGGAGCCGGAACGCATCGCGGAGACGATGATCGCCGCCGCGAAGCTGGCCCGCGACCTCACCCCGCAGGCTCGGGCGGCGGCGGTGGCGTATGCCCAGACGTACACCCGCGAGCGGATGCTGGCCCCGCTGGAGGCGGAGCTGCGGGCGCTGGCCGGGGTGCCGCGGCCCACACCACAGCCGGAGGAGGTGCCCGCGTGAAGATGCAGGACGACCAGGTCGAGGGCACCGAGACGGTGGTGACAGCCGTTGACGAGGAGCACCTCCACGACGCGGCGGCCGGCCGACCGAAGCGGATCGTCATCCTGTCGCTGATCCACCGACCGTCGCTGCGGCTGACCAACTACGTGCAGAGCCTCGTCGGACGCGGCGACGACGTCCACGTTCTGGTCTCCCGGTTGGAGCACTGGGAGGAGGCCGCGCTGGAGCACCCGCCGCACCTGCACCCGCTGGACCGTCCCGAGGAGCAGCTACCGGTCCGCAGGGCGGAGCGGCTGCTGGTGTTCCGGGTGCCTCGAGCGGTCAGCAAGGCCGCGGGTCGGCTGGCCCAGCGGCGGTGGGGCCGGCCGTTGCGCCGCCCGGCGGACGTGCTGTCGCGGGCGCAGGCAAAGGTCTCCGGGGCTGTCCACAAGCGACTCTTCATGCCGCCCTACCGGGCGTTCCGCCCCCGGCTGCTGGCCACGCAGTTTGACGCGGCGCTGCGCGCGGTCGACCTGGACACCGTGGACCTGGTGGTCGCGTCGGACGTCTACACGGTCACGCTGGCCGCACGTGTGGCCCGCCGGTATCCGGACCTGCGCGTCACGACCGGTCTGGAACTCTAGGCAGTCGACAGACGAACGGGCGGCCCGCGGTGACGCGGGCCGCCCGTTCGGCCGTACGGGTGGGGCGGGCGGCCGCCCCACCATCAGCTGAGGAAGTCCTCGAAGACGCTGGCGGTGCGCCGGCCGTCGTGGAACTCGCGGGCGTACTCGACCGATGCCGCGCCGATCTGCGCCGCCCGCTCCCGGTCCTCGATCAGCGACTCGATCGCCTTGCGCAGCGAGCCGGGGGTGGCGTTGACGATCGGCGGGTGGGCGCCGAACCGGGCGTGCATCTCCTCGTTGAGGAACGCCACGACGGGCCGGCCGGCCGCCATGGCCTCGACGGCGAAGGTGCCGTACGCGCCGGTGGCGAACTGGTCGAGCACGATGTCGGCGGTGCGGACGAGTTCCCGCATCTCCTCCCATGGCACGCCCTCGATCAGCTTCAGCTCGATCGCCTGCTCGTCGTGCAGCTCGGTGAGGACGGGCAGGATCCGGTCGGTGCCCTTGGTCCAGCGGGCCGATGGCGCGTGCAGAACCACCGGCCGGCGGCGCTGCATGACCGGGTGATCGCTGGCCCAGCTCGCCACGTCGACCACCTGGGGTGCCCAGGCTGCCCCGGGCAGGTCCTCCAGGAGGTCCGGAGTGGTGACGAAGAGCGGCAGGCCGCTTTCTTCGGCGACCCGGCGGTTGCGCTCGGCGCGCCGGGTCAGTCGCTCGGCCACACCTTCGGGCGCGTCCCGGAACAGTGAGAACTCGTGCCGTTCCAGGTGCCGACCCGGATGCCGAATCTCGCTGCCGTGCGCGAGCAGCGCCACCTTGATCTTGGCCTGGAGCAGCGCCGGCAGATCGCCCTCGATGTTGTCACCGTTGAGGTACCCGAAGACCGGCAGGAAGGCGTCCACGAGGAGGTGGGTCATGCGCGGAACGATCCGCTGGACCTGCTCCAGCTGGAAGTCGAGCTGGTTGATCCGATTGAGGTCGAGGTAGACGTCGGCCGGGAAGACGAACGTGTCCGGCCCCTTGCGCATCACGACCTCGGCCGAGACGTCGGGGTTGTCCCGGCAGATGGCCTGCGCGAAGGCCGCCGCCTGGCCGGCGTAGTTGGCCGGGCCCAGGCCGAGCCGGATGCGGGTCTCGCCCAGCGGACGCCAGGCGTCCAGCGGCCGGTCGGTCGTGGTGTCGACAGGCTTGGGAGCGGCGTGCTCCTCCACCGTCCAGGGCACCTCCGGCCGCGGCTGCAGGGGGGCGACCGGGGCGACCTCGCGGTAGAGCCTCATCAGCCCGGCGACCTGCTCCTCCCAGGACAGCTCGGTGAGGATGTCCTCCGTGATGTGCGCCTTCAGCTCGTCGCGCCGGGCGTACCCGCGACGCACCGCCTCGACGAAGCTCGGCTGGTCGTCGGAGACGAAGACCTCGCCCACGTCGTGCGTCGAGACGTACGCGCCGAGGGTCTTGACGTCACTGGCGATCACCGGCAGTCGGCCGTGCAGGTACTCGGCCAGCTTGGTCGGCAGGGAGAGCTCGTAGTTCAGCGTCCGCTTGGAACAGATCAGCCCCAGGTCGGCGGTGGAGAGGTAGTCCGGAACGGCGTGCTGCGGCACGTAGGGCACCACGTGGATCCGGTCGCGGACGCCGATCTCCTCGGCGCGGTTGAGCAGGAACTCCAGTTCGGGGCTTGTCCGCCCGGAGACGATCGCCAGGTGGAACTCGGTCAGCTCGGCCAGCGAGTTGACTGCGGTGCCCAGCCCACGCTCCGCGGAGAGCCACCCGGAGTAGACCAGCAGCGGCACCTCGGGACCGACGCCGCTCGCCGCCCGCACCGACGGCGGGACGGCCTGCGTGCCGACCGACTCGCGAATCGGGGTGTTGCGGACCACCGGCGGCGTGATGGGCAATTTGTAGTCGGCCCGCAGCCGCTCGGCGATCTCCGGCGAGACGGTGACCACCGCGTCGGCGCGACGGATGAACTCCTTCTCCACGCCGGGGAACGCGGTGGACATCTCGGGCTTGGGCCAGTCGACGCCCGGGACGTACTCGTGGGCGTCGTAGATCCAGGCGACCTTCTCGCCACGCGCCCGCATCCGGGCGACGGTGAGCGCCGCCGTGTTGATCATCGTGATGTCGTTGGCGTGGATCAGGTCCGGCTTCAGTTCCTCGATGAACGGCCCGAAGGCCAGGTCGAGGTCGAGCAGCTGGGGCCAGTCCCGCCGCCAGTTGCCGGTCGGCTTCGGCTTCAGTGCCTGGGCCTGCTCCCAGCCGAAGGCGCGCTCCCGGAACTTGTGCGCAGCCCGGCGGACCCGCACCATGGCGCCCAGCGCCCGGCTCGGCGGCAGACCGATCAGCCGACGGGTGCCGGACTGGCTGCCGTCGCCGCGCAGCCAGCCGATCTCGGCGGTCGCCTGCCGAACCCAGGCCTGGTGGATCGCCCGGCGGCGGGCCATTGCCTGTTTGTCACTGATGCCGAACTGGGTGATCTTGCGACGCAGCGGATGGCCGGTCAGCTCCTGGCGCATGTGCGAGCGCACCGGGATCCGGACCACGTCGATCGGGCCCATCCGAGTTCGCCGGATCTTGGTGCCGCCGGCACCGATCAGGGTGACGTCCCACCCGTCCCGGGCCGCCGCGATGGCGATCTTCTGGACGCGCGAGTCGCCGGTGATGCCGTTGGCTACGATGACCGCGAGCCGAGGCCGACGAGCGGGCGGTGCCATGCACGGTCCCTTCGTTGAAGAGGATCGAATCTGCTGTCCGGGGCGCACATGGCACCGCGCCGGTCGGTCGAGGTGGCGGGGATGCCACCGTCCTGTCAGGACAGGAGGGCGGCGTCCGCCGGGGCGGCCGCGTCGCGACTGCCCACCGAGATGGTGGAGCCGTCGGCGGCGGAGGCGAGCAGCGCGGCCGCGACCTGCACGGTCCGCAGCCCCTGCCGAAGGGTGACGATGTCGCTGTCCTTGCCCTCGACCGCGTCCCGGAAGCGCTCGTGCTCCACCAGCAGCGGCTCGCGCTTCGGGATCGCGTAGCGGACCATGTCGCCCTCGGCGACGCCGCGGAACGCCCGCAGCGCCTCCCACTCGGTGTCGATGGCGGCGTTGGCGTAGAAGGTCAGGTCGGCGGTGAGGGTGTCTGCCACGAAGCAGCCCCGGTCACCGGTGATGACCGTCGACCGTTCCTTGAGCGGGCTCAGCCAGTTGACCAGGTGGTTGACCATCGTGCCGTCGGCGAGCTGACCGACCACGGCGACCATGTCCTCGTGCAGCCGGCCGCTGCGCGAGACCGTCCGGGCCGACACCGAGGTGTATTCCTGACCGGTGACCCAGCTGGTCAGATCGATGTCGTGGGTCGCGAGGTCCATGACCACGCCGACGTCGGCGATCCGGTGCGGGAACGGGCCCTGGCGGCGGGTGACGACCTGGAAGACCTCACCGAGCTCGCCGGCCTCCAGGCGGGTGCGCAGGTTCTGCAGGGCCGGGTTGTACCGCTCGATGTGGCCGACGCCAGCCACCAGGCCGGCGGACTCGAACGCCTCGACGAGACGGGTCGCGGCCTGCACCGACTGGGCGAGCGGCTTCTCGATCAGCGCGGATACGCCGTTGGCGGCCAGTTCCACACCGATCTGCTCGTGCAGCGCCGTCGGGCAGGCCACAACGGCGTAGTCGATGCCGAGCGCGAGCAGGTCGCTCAGCTCGGGCACCACCGGTGCGCGCAGGGTGCCTGTGGTGTCACCGGCCGGGTCGACGATGCCGACCAGCTCGACGCCGTCCAGGCCGGAGAGGACCCGGGCGTGGTTGCGCCCCATCGCGCCCAGGCCGATCAGGCCGGCGCGCAGCTTACGTCCCTGGGTGGCGCTCATCGGGCACCCCCGGCGAGGTTGGCGGCCTCGGCGATCCGGTCCAGATCGGCAGGCGACAGCGACGGGTGGATCGGCAGCGAGATGACCTCGGCGGCGGCCCGCTCGGTCTCCGGCAGCTCCCACGGACCGGGCTGGCCGTCCTCGTTGAGGTACGGCTTGAGCCGGTGGATCGGGGTCGGGTAGTAGACGGCGTTGCCGATGCCCAGCTCGGTGAGGCGCCGCTGGGCGGCGTCGCGGTTACCGCTCTGCACCCGCACGGTGTACTGGTGGTAGACGTGACGCGCGTTGTCGGCCACCGGCGGGGTGACCATCCCGGTGATCTTCGAGTCGAGGAACTTGGCGTTCGCCCGCCGCTGCTCGGTCCACTCGGGGAGCTGACGCAGCTGCACCCGGCCGATCGCCGCGGCCACGTCGGTCATCCGCATGTTGGCGCCGACGATCTCGTTGGCGTACCGCTGCTCCATGCCCTGGTTGCGCAGCAGCCGCAGGGTCCGGGCCAGCTCGGGGTCGGCGGTGGTGACCATGCCACCCTCGAGCGAGTGCATGTTCTTGGTCGGGTAGAAGCTGAAGCATCCGGCGGTGCCGATGGCGCCGACCGGCCGCCCGTTCACCGCGGCGTCGTGGGCCTGGGCGGCGTCCTCGACGACGGCGAGGGAGTGCTGCTCGGCGATGGCCATGATCCGGTCCATCGCGGCCGGGTGCCCGTAGAGGTGCACCGGCATGATGGCCACGGTGCGCGGCGTGATCGCCGCGGCGACCGCCTCCGGGTCGATGCAGAAGCTGCCCGGCTCGATGTCCACGAAGACCGGCACGGCGCCGACCAGCCGCACGGCGTTCGCGCTGGCCGCGAAGGAGAACGAGGGCACGATGATCTCGTCGCCGGGGCCGAAGCCGAGCGCCATCAGGGTCAGCTGAAGAGCCGACGTCCCGGAGTTCACCGCGACGCAGTGCCGCCCGGCGACGAGCTCTCCGAACTCCTCCTCGAACGCCTTGACCTCCGGACCCTGCACGACCAGGCCACTGCGCAGCACGCGCACAGCCGCCTCGATCTCGGCCTCGCCGATTACCGGACGGGCGGGGGGGATGAATTCCGCGTTCAGCCCAGACATGGGCTTCCTCCTCGGGACAGGGGGTTCGTTCGGGACGCGATGCTAGCCGGTCCGGTTGACACCGAAGCGGGCGGTACCGACGGGGTCATGGATGAATCGGATCGACGCCCGGGGTCATGGGGGTTGGTTGGAAGCCCGGCTCTGACCGGACAGTCGGTTGGCATGCTACCTCCAGAGCAGTGGCGACCATGGTTGCCAGTCGTGGCAGATCGTCCGCGGACAACGGCGCGCGGGAGACGGCGAGTCGCCAGTACAGAGGCCCGACGATCAGGTCGACCGCCAGGTCGAGATCGGTGTCCGGACCCAGCTGTCCGCGCTCGATGGCACGGCCGACCAGTTGGCCGGCGATGTCGCGCTGGTTGGTTCGCAGCACCTGTTCGAGCGTCTGCGCCATCTGTGGATTGCGGGCGGCCTCGGCCAGCAGGTCAGGAATGATTTGTGCGGCCAGCGGGTGCCGCAGCGCCCTGGCCATGATCATGAAGAGGATCTCCAGGTCACCTCGGAGGTCGCCGGTGTCCGGCAACGGCAGGCGCTGCCCCGCCGCGGCGGAGACGATCTCGAGGACCAACTGCGGCTTGGAACTCCACCGCCGATAGATCGCCGTCTTGCTGACACCGGCCCGCCGGGCGACCGCCTCGATGGAGAGCCGTCCGTAACCGACCGCCGCGAGCTCCTGCATCAGCGCACGGCGGATGGCCGTGGTGATCTCACCACGGAGCACCGCCGCGCCCGCCGGGGCGCGCCTCTTCTCGGTCGTCACGTGGGACAATGTACCGCAGCGACGGTACGGTTGCGTCCCGACGTGTGGTCCACTACCTTCCACGCAACGACGAAGCGACGCGCCGCGTGCGGGCCGCGCTCTGCCGTCGAGCACCCACAACAAGATCGGAGCGCCTTCACATGTCCAACACGGCGGTGGCCGACGCCGATTCGGGACTCACCGGGGCGCAACTCGCCGCCCGGCACGGCCTGAGCGTCGCCGGAGCGAGACCCGGACTGGGCCTCTACACGCGGCAACTGTGGTCCTATCGGCACTTCATCACGGCGTACGCCAACGCCAAACTCGTGTCGGCGTTCAGTCAGGCGCGACTGGGCCAGTTGTGGCAGGTGCTGACCCCGCTGACAAACGCGGCGGTCTACTACTTCATCTTCGGCGTGATCCTCAGCACCAAGGCCTCGGTGCCGAACTTCATCGCCTACCTCTGCGTGGGGTTGTTCGTCTTCAACTTCACCCAGTCCGTGGCGCTCGGCGGCACCCAGGCGATCACCGGCAACCTCGGGCTCATCCGGGCGCTGCACTTCCCGCGGGCCAGCCTGCCGATCGCGGTCACCATCACCCAGTTCCAGAACCTGGTCACCGCGATGATCGTCCTGGTGGGGATCGTGCTGGTCACCGGCGAGCCGATCACGCTGGAGTGGCTGCTGGTGGTGCCGGCGATGCTGCTCCAGGCGATCTTCAACATCGGCGTGGCACTGTTCCTCGCCCGGCTCGGCTCGAAGCTGAGCGACATGAAGCAGATCATGCCGTTCGTCATGCGGACCTGGATGTACGGCTCCGGGGTGCTCTACAGCGTGAAGGTGTTCGAGCAGAACCTGCCGGCGGCGCTGGCCACCCTCGTGCAGTTCAACCCACTGCTGATCTACATCGAGCTGGTCCGGCACGCGCTGCTGGAGAACGCGCCGCTGACCTCGTCGGCGCCGCGGCTCTGGTTGCTGGCGGTCGCCTGGGCGGCCGTGGTCAGTATTAGCGGATATGTTTACTTCTGGCGCGGAGAACAGGAGTACGGTCGTGGCTGAGCAGCTCAACGTACCGGCGGACGCGGCCACCACGGCCGTCGGCGAGCGGATCCCCACGGTGATCGTGGACGACGCCCACCTCATCTACCGGGTCTACGGTGCCGGGTCGGGCAACGCCGGCTCCCCCGTCGCCGCGCTGCGGCGCATCATCTCCCGGCAGCCGCAACGGCCGACGCTGCGTGAGGTGCACGCGGTCAAGGGCGTCAGCTTCACCGCGTACCGAGGCGAGGCGGTCGGGCTGATCGGCAGCAACGGCTCCGGCAAGTCGACCCTGCTGCGCGCCATCGCCGGCCTGATGCCGGTCAACCGCGGCCGGATCTTCACCCAGGGCCAGCCGTCCCTGCTGGGGGTGAACGCCGCCCTGCTCGGCGACCTTTCCGGCGAGCGCAACGTCGCCCTCGGCTGTCTGGCGATGGGGATGAGCCCCGAGCAGGTCCGCAAGATGACCCCGCAGATCCTCTCCTTCTCCGGGATCAACGAGCGCGACGACTTCGCCTCCCTACCGATGCGGACGTACTCCTCGGGCATGCAGGCCCGGCTGCGCTTCTCGATCTCGGCGGCCAAGAAGCACGACGTGCTGCTGATCGACGAGGCGCTGGCGACCGGCGACACCCGGTTCCGGCGTCGCAGCGAGCAGCGGATCCGGGAGCTGCGCGCGGACGCCGGTACGGTGTTCCTCGTCAGCCACTCGATCAGCTCGATCCGGGACACCTGCGAGCGGTCGATCTGGCTGGAGTCGGGGCAGATCCGGATGGACGGCACCACCGACGAGGTGACCAAGGCCTACGAGGACTACATGTCCACCAGGTGACGCGCCCCGGGCTCCCGCCGCGACGGTGGTGGGAGCCCGGGACCGGCGTTGGCAGCTCGCAGCACCAGCGGATCAGTGAGGATCGGCAATGACCCACCAGCAGGCCCCCGTCCCGGACGCCGCGGCGGCAGCTCCGCCGGCGTCCTGGCTACCCAGCCGGACGGTGGCGGTGGTGCTGGCCGGCGGTACCGGCGAACGACTCGGGCTCGGCATCCCCAAGCAGCTTTTGAAGATCGCCGGCAAGCCGATCATCGAGCACACCCTCGCCGTCTTCGAGGCCGCCCCCGAGATCGACGAGATCATCGTGATGATGGCCGCCAGCCACCTCGCCGACGCCCAGCGGATCGTGGCGCAGGCCGGGTTCCGCAAGGTGAAGAAGGTGATCGAGGGCGGTGACACCCGCAACGCGACCACCCGGCTCGCCCTGGACGCGATCGGTGACGGCGACGTCAACATCCTCTTCCACGACGCGGTACGCCCGCTGGTCAGCGCCCGGATCGTGCGGGAGTGCGTGAACGCCCTCTGGACGTACTCCGCGGTCGACGTGGCCATCCCGTCGGCGGACACGATCATCCAGGTCGACGAGAACGACTGCATCACCGACATTCCGGTCCGCTCCTCGCTGCGCCGCGGCCAGACCCCGCAGGCGTTCCGCTCCAGCACCATCCGCGAGGCGTACCGGATCGCCGAGGGCGACCCGCACTTCGCCGCCACCGACGACTGCGGTGTGGTGCTGCGCTACCTGCCCGGCACGCCGATCAAGGTGATCGACGGTTCGGACGAGAACATCAAGGTCACCCACCCGGTCGACGTGCACCTGGCGGACAAGCTCTTCCAGCTCGCCGCGGCGCAGGCCCCCCGGCTGACCGACCACCGCAGCTACAGCGAGGAGCTGACCGGCCGCACCATCGTCGTGTTCGGCGGCAGCTACGGCATCGGCCACGAGCTGACCGAGCTGGCCCGTCGCTACGGCGCCCAGGTCTTCCCGTTCAGCCGTTCCACCACCGGCACCCACGTGGAGCGGGCCGGGGACGTCGAGGCCGCGCTGAAGACCGCCTTCGAGGCCACCGGCCGGATCGACCACGTGGTGGTGACCGCCGGCATCCTGGAGAGGGGCGCCCTCGCCGAGATGGACGAGGAGACGATGGACCGGCTGCTCCAGGTCAACTTCGTCGGCCCGGTGACCATCGCCCGCCAGGCCCTTCCGTATCTCCAGCAGACCAAGGGCCAGCTGCTGCTGTACACGTCCAGCTCCTACACCCGGGGACGGGCCCGCTACGCTCTCTACTCGGCCACCAAGGCCGCCCTGGTCAACCTCACCCAGGCGCTCGCCGACGAATGGGCCGACGTCGGCGTACGCGTCAACTGCATCAACCCGGAGCGGACCGCCACCCCGATGCGGACGCGGGCCTTCGGCGAGGAGCCGGAGCACACCCTGCTCGCCGCGGAGGCCGTCGCCCAGTCGTCGCTGGACGTGCTGATCTCGGAACTCACCGGGCAGGTCATCGACGTACGCCGGGCGCCGGGCGAAGCGGCGCGGACCGTGCCGGCCCAGACACCGCGGCTGGCCGACGAGATCAATGCCGCCTCGGCGACCGTCGGCTGACGGCCGAACACTGCTGACCGGACGATGGTGAACGGAGCGACATGCGTGGTGACCTGGTCCGGAAACTGATCGCACGGTGCCTGAGCATCGGGCTGGCCGTGCTGGCCTTCCTGGTCGTGGCGCTGACCGGGGCGACCGGTTGGGGGCTGGCGCTGGCCGTGGCCGCCCTCGTCGCCACCGCCGCTGAGCGACGGATCCGCCAGGACGCGGACACCGCCGCCGAGACGACACTGATCGCCGCCGCCGTCCTGGTCGGCTACGCCCGACGGCTGGACGGCGGGTTCGACCCCGCGCTGGCAGCCGCCGCGCTGGTGCTGCTCGGGCTGGTGCTGCTGGTGGGCCCGCTGCGGGACGCCGGCAACCTGGAGATCCGGGCGGCCAACCTGCCGGTGCGGTCCTGGACGGCGCCGGTCGCCACGCACCTCGGCGACGCGCTGCTCGTGCTTCTCGCCGTGGTGGCGCTGGCCGCCGCGGCGACCATGCCGGCCCTGGTCGCCCTCGCGGCGGGCCTGCTGGTCGGCGCCGGCGCCGGCACGATCGCGCTGAGTCTCGCCCGGCGCCGGTTCCGGCCACCGGCCGGCGGCGGGGCGGTGGGCCGGGCGCTGCGCCGGCACCAGCCGGAGTTCCTGCTCTACTTCTCCGCGCCTCCCGGCTCGGAGTACCAGGTCACCATGTGGCTGCCGTACCTGAAGCGGATCGGCCGGCCGTTCATGGTCGTGCTGAGGGAGCCGGAGTTCCTGGCCCCGATCGCCGCAGCCACCGATGCGCCAGTGGTCTACTGCCCCACCCTGAGGGCGATGGACGAGGTGCTGGTGCCGAGCCTGCGGGCGGCGTTCTACGTCAACCACGGTGCGAAGAACAGCCACTGCATCCGCTTCACCCAGCTCACCCACGTCCAGCTGCACCACGGCGACAGCGACAAGGCGCCGAGCGCCAACCCGGTGTCGGGAATCTTCGACCGGATCTTCGTGGCCGGCCCGGCGGCAATCGAGCGGTACGCCCGGGCCGGGGTGCAGATCCCGGCGGAGAAGTTCGTGATAGTGGGCCGCCCGCAGGTCGAGTCAATCACCGTACGCCCGGAGCCCCTGGCTGCCGACGCACCCCGCACGGTGCTCTACACCCCGACCTGGACGGGACATCACGCGGACGCGGACTACTGCTCGCTGCCGGTGGCCGAACCGATGCTGCGCAAGCTGCTCGACCGGGGCGTGACGGTCATCCTGCGCGCCCACCCGTACACCACGCAGAACCCGGCATCGGCGCGGCAGCTGGGTCGGCTGACCGAGCTGCTCGCGGCGGACCGGGCGCGGACCGGCCGGCCGCACGTCTGGGGCGCCGCCGCCCGCGGCCTGAGCCTGGTGGATAGCGTGAACCGCTCCGACGCGCTGATCTCCGACGTCTCCGGCGTGATCTCGGACTACCTCTACTCCGGCAAGCCCTTCGCCGTGACCGACATGGGCGGCGAGGGTGACCGGTTCACCGAGCGGTTCCCACTGGCCGGCGCGGGCTACGTGCTGCACCGGGACATGACGAACCTGGACGATGTGCTGGGCCAGATGCTCGGCACCGATCCGATGGCGCCGGGGCGTTGGGCGACCCGGCGGCGCTACCTCGGTGACTTCCCGGCCGAGTCGTACGCCGACGCGTTCCTGGACGCCGCCAGGCGCGAGCTGGAGCCGGACTGGAGCCCGCCGCCCCCCGGGCGGCCGGTCGAGCCGGACCTGGAGCGGGTTTCCCCCACCACCTGAGCCCCCGGCCACCGCGTCCGCTTCATCCAACTCACCCACGTCGGTACGGGTCGAGCAGCGCCAGCACGGCCGCCGGGTCCTCGACGTGTGCGTTGTGGCCGAGACCGGGCAGCGTGGCGACCGGTACGCCGTACGCCTTGAGCTGCTCGTCGGTGACCATCGGGTCGTGTTCCCCGCGGGCCAGCACCACCGGCACGTCGGTCGCCGCCAGCAACGGGGCCAGGTCGGGCTCGCCGACGCCGAAGGCTGTCGGGTCCATGGCGAGGCGCCACCGGCCGGCGACCTGACGCAACCCGGCGTCCACCACCGGATGATCCGGCGGGACCAGGCCGACCAACCCGGAGACGCGCAGATAGCGGCGGGCCGCCTCGGTACGGCTGGCGAACCAGCTCACCGGGCGTGCGGCGAGCTCAGCGGCGCGGGCCAGCTCGGCGGGTGACCAGAGCGCCTTGATGCCGAGCCCGACCACCGCGTCCACAGGTGTCCCGGCGGCGCGGGCGGCCAGCGCCAGGCCCACCACCCCGCCCAGCGAGTGCCCGAGCACGACGAGCCGGTCGTCGGCGGCGAGGCCCTGAGCGATTCGGCCGGCGAAACCAGCAAAGGAGTACGACGGCAGCGGGGCCGACCAGCCGTGGCCGGCGAGATCCGGTGCGAGCCACCGCCCCGGCCAGTGCTGCTCCAGCAACGGCGCCCACGGCAGCCAGACGTCTCCGGTCGCCCCCATACCGTGCAGCAGCAGCAGGACCGGCAGGCGACCGGTGCGGTCACCCGATTCATCCACCACGGCCGCAGTCTGCCACGGTTCGCGGCCGGGTACGAGAGTCGCCGACGGCGGCGCGTACCGGAATGAGGCCGCGGGCGCCGGCCCCTCGTGGGGGACGACGCCCGCGGCGGTCTACGTGCCTGGATCAGGCGGAGTAGCCCCGGGTGGCAATCCAGTTGGCAAGGTCGATCGTGGTGATCCAGTAGGACGGGTCGGCCGGGTTCGCCGAGTCGGCGATCCGCACGGTCCGGCCGTTGTCCTTGTAGCCCACGACGGCGATGTAGTGCCCGCCGCCGTAGGAGTGCCAGCCGCCGTCGGTGTCGGTGGCGTCGCCGACGACGTTGGCCACCACGCCCCGGCCGTCGGTGATGGCCTTGACCACATCGGCCTGGAGCCGGTCCATCTGGGCCGGGCTGGGCGCGCCGGCAAACATCCGGGTCTGGTACGGGGAGCCCTTCACCTCGGCGTTGAGTGCTCGGGTGGTGTCCTCGGCCGAGTTGGTGCCCATCTCGGTGGTGCCCAGCTCGGCACCGAGTTCCTCCTGGGTGCGGTCGATGCCGGTGGCGCTGAGCGCGTTGCGGGTGGCTGCGGGGCCGCAGTTGTAGTACGTGTTCTGCGCCTCGTAGTCGTAGTCGAGCACCTTGGTCGCGGGCGGCTTCGGCGTCTGCCGCTTACGGGTCAGATCCGGGTTGGCGCTGGCCTTGGCGGCGGGCGACGCGGCGCTGGTGGCTGGGGCGGCGGTCGTCGGCGCGGCACTGGGGGACGCGTCGCGCGCGTCGCCGAGGGTAGCGGCGGTGTCACTGCGCATCTCGGCGACAGTGGTAGCGGTGCGGTGGCTGGCCGGCGCGTCGTCGGCGCCGGTGAGCAGGGCGCCGGTGGCCGTGGCGATCACGAGGGCCGCGGCGGAGGTGGCGACGATCTGGTACGGGCGCTCGGTCGCCAGGCGACGGAGCTGACGCTGCATGGTGTGCTTCACGGGGTCCTCCACGGATCGGGGGAGAGCGGCACACCACGGGCCGGACCGGTATCCGGGCAGGCGCCAGCGCGCGGACAGTGGTCCGCGGATGGTGAACCGCTCAGGGGAACACCCGGCGGGGCCGGGCGGGAGAGGCGATGACCCGGGGGGTCAGCTCACCGTCACTGGACGGATGAGCGGGGGCACCGCTGCGCCGTGGAGGCGTGGGAACAACCGAGGGGTGGAAAGGTGCTGCACGGGTTTGGAACTCCTTCCGACACCGCCTACCGGGTTAGCTGACGGATTCGGGCGGGAAGATCGCCCTACCGCAGGCCGTGGCTCGCGGATTCACCCCAGACTTACTGATGGGTCCCCGGTTCGTTAAGCACGATTGAGCGGGTCGGCGCGGCGTCGCCTGTTGCGATCGGTTACCGCACCGGACGGGACGACACTACTGGCCTGTTCGCGGCCTGCCAAGCCAGGTTCACCTGCGTAAACCCGATTCGGTGCGACAATTTCTGCGCGTACTGCCGATGATGTGACTCGATGGGACAACCGGTTACGGCGACGCCTACGGGCGACAACCGGACAGGCTGCCGATAATGCGGCCACAATCACGGGAAAGATCGAGCCGAACGCGTCGGACGCCCGATTTCCGAATGGCGTGACCGGGCTCACGTAACGGATCGGGCTCAACCCGCGCGAGCCGGGCGCCACCGTGCCACGAGGGCGGGACGGGACGCCCCACTCGCCGCGCGTCGGGCGGGTGCCGGGCTGGGCCGCAGCCGCGCCGTTGCCGCGTACGCCTCCTCGGCAAGGGTGCGCGCCGACTCGGCAGCCAGTTCCGCGTCCCGCCAGGCGGCCCGCTCCGCGGTGGCGGCGGCCCGGTAGTCGGCCAGTCTCGCGTCCCGGATCACCCGGCTGAGCAGCACCTCCTGCTCGACCGGGTGCCGCCGGGAATCCCAGCCGCGCCGGTGGGCGAGCACGTCACCGAGCTGCGCCATGGTCAGATCGCCCCGCCAGTACGCCGCCATCGCCGCACGGTGCAGGTAGCGCTCCCGGGAGGCGTACTCGGCGGGAGTCCGGGGGGTGTGCGGGGTGGGCAGCGCACCAGAACCCGCGAAGCGACGGGTGGCGGTGTCCGCCTCGTCGTACCCCACCCAGGCCCGCTCCACCAGTTCCTGAGCGGTGACCCAGGCATCGCGTCGCCGCCGGGCCGTCTTGGCGGCGCCGGTCGCGGCGACTGTCACCTCCTCGGCGTACCGGCGCAGGTCGTCGGCTTCGGCCGCGGCCACCTCGCGGGCGGTCGGCGCGGCCGGGACTGGGTCGTCCGCGCGGCGGTCCCGCTCGGGGCGGGCGACCAGCACGGCGAGTACGCCCAGCGCCAGCAGGAACAGGGTCGACCAGATGGCAGCGGCCTGCGGCACATCGGTCACGAACTGGTAGAAGACGGCAGTCTCCATGGTCGGCTCCTCGCGGAGAGAGCAAAGCGATGGGGAGCCCCGGCCGCGACCTGGCCACGGCGGGCCACGGATCGGCGGGGTGCGGAGCTGGTGGATCGACAGGGCGCGACGACGGGGCGCATGGCCCGGTGACTCAGCGCCGGGGCGGACCTCGGGGAGCCCAGCCGCGCGAAGCGTCGACGAGAGGCGGCCGGTCGGACCCGGCCGCGGACACCGGAAGCATGCCGGTCGCGATGGCGCCCTGGTCGCCGGACGGCGCCGGTTGCGCGTCGACCGACCCGGCCGGGATGAACTCCTCGGCGGCACCCGCACGAACCGCCGAGGCCGGGTGCACGGCAGCCTCTGGCACGGCGCTCAGGGGCGGCACGGCGCTCAGCGGTGGCACGGCGCTCAGCGGTGGCACGGGGGCCGAGGCGGGGCTCGCGCCCAGCGCCAGGGCCGCGACCGCTGCGAGGCTGGTCAGCACCCGCGTAGCCCAGCGCGCCACCCACCACAGCGGACAGGTGAGCGCGACCGGAAGCACGTAGCCAACGCTACTGCCGCGCCGGCCCTGACGCATCGGCCACGGGCGTGTCGGCGCACGCCGCGCCGACCCTGCTGACCAGGGTGGACGGTGTCAGCGCGAGTCGACGTACGGTGATCGGCTGTCGGGCTGGTCGGTCCCGCCGGGCTCGGCCTGAGTCCCGACAGCATCGGGGTCGTGGGCATCGTCCCCGGCGGCCCGAGGCCCGGCCGTGCGTGGTCTGGGCACGGGCGGGCGGGCCGTACGACGCGGCGCGAGTCGGCGCATCATCGGCGTCTCGACGAAGCGGTGCAGCAACCCGGCGAGGACCAGGTTCGCGAGCAGGAAACCGAGCACCGCGACGGGGCCACGCCAGCCCCGGAAGCCGGTCCCCCAGTCACCGCTGAAACGCAGCACGCTCGTCATCACCAGCACATGCACCAGGTAGAAGGCGAAGGAGACCTCGCCGAGCCAGACCAGCGGCCGAGACCGCCATGGCGAACGCCTACCCCGGACGTCCGCGTCCGCGGCGGCAGTGATCACCAGCAGGTACGCCACCGCGAGCAGCGTGGTCCACAGCTCGGCCCGAATCCACTCTGCCGCTGCAACCCAGGTGGCCAGGAAGATCACGCTGGCTGCGGTCAGCCCCGGGCCCCGCCAGAGGCCACGGCGCAGCAGCTCGGCCGCCACCGCGCCCAACCAGAACTCCAGCGACCGTACGGGTGGGAAGACCTGGGTGAACCACCACCGGCTCGCCTCCGGCACCAACTGCTGGGCCGGCCAGAGCGCGAGGATCAGCAGCGGCAGCACGACGATCAGCACCCAGAGCAGCTTCGGCCGGGCCCGGCGCAGCAGCGGCAACGCCAGCGGCAGACACAGGTAGAAGAAGAACTCGCAGGAGAGCGACCAGCTCACGGTGTTGATGCTGTAGAACCAGCCCGGCCGGGGGTCCCAGGCCTGCAACAGCAGCAGGTTCTCCAGCGCGGCCGCTGGCAGGACCGCGTCGGCGAACCACCAGGCGACCAGCAACGCCGCCCCCCACAGCACCAGATGGTTCGGGTAGATCTTGGCAACCCGTCGCCGCCAGAAGGTACGCCGGGACTCCCCCGCGCGGGCCGACCAGACCAGCACGAAACCGCTCAGGATGAAGAAGAACTGCACCCCGGACAGGCCGAGGGTGAACAGCACGTCGACCACGGCCTTGTAGTCCGGCTCGGCGATGATCCGCATCGTCCCGACGTGGAAGCCGAAGACCAGCAACGCGGCGATCCAACGCAGCCCGGTCAGCGAGGGCAGCCGGGCCGGCGCGGGGGCGGACCGGGCGGCCGTCGCGGCGGCGGCGCTCGTCATGCCGGGATCCCGAGGCTCGGCAGGGTCACCAGCACGTGCGTGTCCTCCTCGGTGCGACATCGGACGGCGACGCCCGCGACGGCCCAGCAGCGGCCGTACCCGGGTACCCTACCCGGGGCACTTCTGGGTGAACCGGACGCGTTCCACCCCTGCAACGCGGAACGGGTAGGCGCGGGCTGCCCTGATGGCGGACCGGACCTGCGGTGGACGTCGACCTTCCGCCGGGCGGGAGTTCAGAGATTCCACGAACGCCGGCCACATCAGGTTCCAGAGCTGGCCACCCGGGTCGTCGAACGTGGCGGCGTGCTCAAGGAGCCGACGCGCGCACTCGACGTCGACGTACGACGGAAGCAGCTGGAGGAGTCCTGACCACCCTCCGGATCGGGTTGCGCTGCGACGCCGGACCGCAGCGCGGCGTCGGCCATCTCGTCCGCTGCCTGGCGCTCGCTGAGGAGTTCCTCGCCCGGGGCGCCCACGTCGCCGTGTTCGGCGCCGTCGAACGGCTCCCCTGGGCCACCGCGGAGCTCACCGCGCGGGGCATCCCCCTGCACCCAGGCCCGGATTCGCCTGCCGAACTGGTCGAGGCAGCCCGCCGCCACGAGCTGGACGTGCTGGTTCTCGACTCCTACGAGCTGGACCCGGCCGGGGCGGGCGCCCTGCGCGCTGCCGGCGTGTTCACCCTCGCCGTGATCGACGGGGACAGCCGGGGCCAGATCGCCGACCTCTACCTCGACCAGAACTTCGGAGCGGAGTCGACCGAGCTGCCCGGACGGCTGCTCGCCGGCAGTGCGTACGCCCTGCTGCGCGACTCCCTGATCACCTCCCGACCACCGGTCCCCCGGCCCGCCACGACAGTCAGCCGACCCCGGGTGCTGGCCTTCTTCGGCGGCACCGACGCCGCCGGCGCGGCCCCGGTGCTCACCCGCGTGCTGCTGTCCACCGGTCACCCCATGGACCTCACGGTCGTCGTCGGCCGACCCGAGATCGAGACCGAGCTGGAGGAGATCACCCCCGGGCGAGGGCAGATCGTGCGTCCGGTCGCGCCCACCGGCTCGTTGCCGTCACTGATGATCGAGGCCGACCTGGTGGTCAGCGCCGCCGGCACCTCCACCTGGGAATTCTGCTGCCTCGGCGCACCCGCGGCGCTGGTCTGCGTGGTCGACAACCAACGCGAGTCGTACACCCGGGTGGTTCGGCACGGCGTGGCCGTCGGCCTCGGCGAGCTGCCGGAGCTGACCGTCGCCGGGGTGCCCGGACGGGCCGCCCGGGCGGCCGCGGCGCGGACCCTGCACGGGCTGCTCAGCTCGCCGCAGCGCCGCGCGGCGCTGGCCGCGCGGGCCTGGTCCACAGTCGACGGGCGGGGCCGGGCGCGCGTCGTGGACGCGGTGTTCGACGCCGTACGGCCCGCGCCCGTCGGCGACTGACGGGCACACTCTGGGGGCTCTCCCCCGCCTACCATGCGCTGACAGCGCAAACGTGTAACGGGGAGCGACACATGATCCGTGCGGTTGTCTTCGATGTCGGCGGAACCATCCTCGACGAGTCCCGCGAGTTCGCGGGCTGGGCGGACTGGTTCGGCGTTCCACGGCACACACTCTCGGCGGTCCTCGGTGCCGTGATCGCCCGCGGTCTGGACTGGCAGGAGACGTTCCGGGCCTTCCGGCCCGATTTCGACCTCGCGGTCGAGCTGGAACGCCGAGCCGCCGCCGGCAAACCGGAGTGGTTCGGCGAAGAGGACCTCTACCCCGATGCGCGTGGGTGCCTGGCCGCCCTCAAGGAGCAGGGCCTGTTCGTGGGGCTGGCCGGCAACCAACCAGCCCACGCCGAAGCGCTCCTGCACGCCCTCGACCTTCCCGTGGACATGATCGGCACATCGACCGGTTGGGGAGTGGCGAAACCGTCACCGGCCTTCTTCGAACGCGTCATCCACGCCGGCGGCGGCGACCCGTCGTCGATCCTGTACGTCGGCGACCGGCCAGACAACGACGTACGCCCGGCCGCCGAGGCGGGCATGACGACCTGCCTGATCCGACGCGGCCCCTGGGGGCACATCCTCGACCTGCCGGCAGAGGCCGAGCGGTGCCTGTTCCGCATCGACTCGCTGGACGACCTTCCGGCTCTGGTGGCGAAGCACAACGCGACAGCCGCGGGGACGGCGGCAAGCGGCTAGCACGGGTGTACTAAAGTGCTGCTAGGGTGGCCTCATGACGCCTGCCGCCTACCAGCCGTCGATGCTCGACCTGACGGACGCGGAGCCGACCCTGGGGCCACTGCCCGGCCAGATCCGGCGGCATCACCTGAGCCGGGGCGCCTGGGTCGACCACCTCCCCGGCTGGGTGCACGGTTCCGATGCGGTCCTCGACACCCTGCTCACCGGGGTGCCATGGCGGGCCGAGCGGCGCACCATGTACGACAGCGAGGTCGACGTGCCCCGCCTGCTCTGCTGGTACGGCGGTGATCGGGACCTGCCGCACCCCGTGCTCACCTCGGCACGAGCCGAGCTGACCCGGCACTTTGCCCCCGAGTTGGGTGAGCCGTTCGTCACCGCCGGGATGTGCCTCTACCGCTCCGGCCGGGACAGCGTCGCCTGGCACGGTGACACCATCGGCCGTTCCGCGCACAGCGACACAATTGTCGCGATCGTCTCGTTCGGGTCGCCCCGGCCGCTGCTGCTGCGCCCGCGCGGAGGTGGTGGCGACAGCCTGCGTTTCCCGGTGGGCCACGGCGACCTCATCGTGATGGGTGGCTCCTGCCAACGCACCTGGGAACACGCCATCCCCAAGACCACCCGCCCGGTAGGCCCAAGGGTGAGCGTCCAGTTCCGCCCCATCAACGTCGCCTAACCCCCCTCTCCCCGCCCCCGCCCCCGCCCCGCCCCGCCCCGCCCCGCCCAGATTGATCATGAAGTTATTGCCACCGGCATCGGCGTGTCGCGGCAATAACTTCATGATCGACGAGCGCAGGGGGTTGGGGTTTGGGTTTGGGGTCGGGTTGGTTAGTCGCGTTCGATCAGGTGGCCTACGACAGTTGGGCCGAGCATGACCGCGAAGCCGCTGCCGTCGCGGCGGGGGTCCGCTGCCGGTAGCTCCACCGGCTCGCCGGTGCCGGTCGCGCCGACCGGGCGCGGCCCGACCCAGGCGACCGCCACGTCCGTCTCGTCCTTGAGGAAGCGGTGCGCACGCACACCGCCGGTCGCCCGGCCCTTCGCCGGGTACGCCTTGAACGGTGTCACCTTGACCGTCGCCCCGGTGGACGTCACGACCATCGGCTCGCCGTGCCCCGGATCGTCGGTGCGCACCGCGCCGAAGAAGACCACCCGAGCCCCGGCCGGCAGGTTGATGCCGGCCATCCCGCCGCCCTTGAGCCCCTGCGGGCGCACCAACCCGGCGGCGAAGCGCAGCAGCGACGCCTCGGAGGTCACAAAGGTCAGCGTCTCGGCACCGTCGCTCAGCCAGGTCGCGCCGACGACCTCGTCACCGTCGCGCAAGCCGATCACGTCGAACTCGTCGGACCGCACCGGCCACTCCGGTGCGCAGATCTTCACCACGCCCTGGCGGGTGCCCAGCGCCAGCCCGGGTGACGTGTCCGCCGCACCGCCGAGCGGCGCCAGGCCGACCACGGTCTCCCCCGCCTCCAACGGCACCAGTTCGGCGGCGGACATGCCGCCGCGCAGCGACACCGTGCCGGCCTGCTCGGGCAGGACCGGCAGCGGCAGGACGTCGATCTTGAACGCGCGGCCCGCGCTGGTGATCAGCAGCACCCGACCACGGGCGGTGGAGTGCACGATCGCGCGTACGGTGTCGTGCTTGACCCGGCCGTTGCGCCGACGCCCCTCGGCGCTCTCCTCCGACTCCGCCGCGGTGCGGGCGACAAGCCCGGTCGCGGAGAGGATGACCTGGCACGGGTCGTCGGCGACCTCCAGCGGGCCGGCCGGCACGGACGCGGCGAGCACCTCCTTGAGGTCGCCGTCGACGAGCGTCGTCCGCCGTTCGCTGCCGAACTGCTTGACCACTGCGGCCAGCTCGTCGGAGACCAGCTTCTTGAGCACCCGCTCGTCGTCGAGGATCGTGGACAGCTCGGTGATCTCGGCGCGCAGCCGCTCCTGCTCGGCCTCCAGCTCGATCCGGTCGAACTTGGTCAACCGGCGCAGCGGAGTGTCCAGGATGTAGGTGGCCTGGATGTCGGAGAGGCCGAAATGGCTCATCAGCCCGTCCTTGGCCGCCTGCGCGTCGTCACTGCCCCGGATCAGGCGCACCACGCGGTCGATGTCCAGCAGTGCGATCAGCAGACCGTCGACCAGGTGCAGCCGCTCCTGACGCTTGCGTCGGCGGAACGAGCTGCGTCGGGTGATCACCTCGTACCGGTGCGCCAGGAAGACCTCCAGCAGCGCCTTCAACCCGAGGGTACGGGGCTGCCCGTCGACAAGCACCAGGTTGTTGACGCCGAAGGACTGCTCCAGCGGGGTCAACCGGTAGAGGTCGGCCAGCAGCGCCTGCGGGTTGACCCCCACCTTGCACTCGACGACCAGGCGGGTGCCGCTCTCCCGGTCGGTGAGGTCCTTGACGTCCGCGATGCCGGTCAGCCGCTTGGTCTTGGTGACCTCGTTGGTGATCGCCGCGATGACCTTCTCCGCGCCGACGCCGTAGGGCAACTCGACCACTGTGATCGCCTGGCGGCCCCGGCTGCCCTCGATCGGGCCGATCTCCACCTTGCCGCGCATCCGGACGACGCCGCGCCCCGTCTCGTACGCGCGGCGCACCTCGTCCAGGCCGAGCAGCACCCCGCCGGTGGGCAGGTCGGGGCCGGGGACGAACTCCATGAGCCGGTCCAGAGTGGCGTCCGGGTGGTTGATCAGCCAGCGGGCCGCGGAGACGACCTCGGCGAGGTTGTGCGGGATCATGTTCGTGGCCATCCCGACCGCGATCCCGGACGCGCCGTTGACCAGCAGGTTGGGGAAGGCCGCCGGCAGCACCGTCGGCTGGGTCAGCGACCCGTCGTAGTTGGGCTCGACGTCGACCGTGTCCTCGCCCAGCTCACCGACGAGCAGCATGGCCTCGCGCGACATCCGCGCCTCGGTGTAGCGGCTGGCCGCCGGGCCATCGTCCGGAGATCCGAAGTTGCCGTGCCCGTCGATGAGGGGCACGTTGAGCGAGAAGTCCTGCGCGAGGCGGACCATGGCGTCGTAGATCGCGGTGTCGCCGTGCGGATGGTACTTGCCCATCGTATCCCCGACAATTCGGGCAGACTTCACATGTCCACGATCGGGGCGGTAGCCCTGTTCGTACATGGACCAGAGGATGCGGCGGTGCACGGGCTTGAGGCCGTCGCGCGCGTCCGGCAGCGCACGGGAGTGGATGACCGAGAACGCGTACTCCAGGTAGGAGTCGGAGACCTCGGTGACCAGCGGGTTGTCGAAGACCCGCGCGCCGGCTTGGTCGAACGAGGAGAGGTCGACCTTGTTTTCCTTACGGCGTGCCATGACTCAGCTTTCCCCTCGAACGGCAGCGGTGCTCATGCGTCGATCGCATCGCGGTCGACGCGGTCGGCCGAGTCGATCAGCCAGTTGCGGCGCGGCTCGACCTTCTCGCCCATCAGCAGTTCGAGGATGCGCTCGGCGGCGTCCACGTCGTCGAGGGTGATCCGGCGAACGGCGCGGGTGGCGGGGTTCATCGTGGTGTCCCACAGCTCGTCGGCGTCCATCTCACCGAGACCCTTGAAACGCGGGATGGGCGTGACGATCTGCTTGCCGGCCTTCTCCAGCTTGCGGACCGTCGTCTCCATCTCGGCCTGGGTGTAGGTGTAGACCGTCTGCGGGCTACGCCCCCTGGTGGTGATCTTGTGCAGGGGCGGCATGGCGGCGTAGAGCCGACCGGCCTCGATCAGCGGCCGCATGTACCTGGCGAAGAGGGTGATCAGCAGCGTACGGATGTGCGCGCCGTCCACGTCGGCGTCGGCCATGATCAGCACTCGGCCGTAGCGCAGCGCGGCGAGGTCGAACGTCCGCCCCGAGCCGGCCCCGAGCACCTGGACGATGGCCGCGCACTCGGCATTGTCCAGAACCTGCTGGAGGTTGGCCTTCTGCACGTTGAGGATCTTGCCGCGGATCGGCAGCAGCGCCTGGTATTCCGAGGAGCGTGCCATTCTGCTCGTGCCGAGGGCGCTGTCGCCCTCCACGATGAACAGCTCGCTGCGGTCGATGCCCGTCGCCCGACAGTCGACAAGCTTCGGCGGCATGGACGCGCCCTCCAGGGCGGTCTTGCGCCGGGCGGCGTCCTTCTGTTGCTTCTGGGTGAGCCGCACCCGCGCCGCGTCGACGATCTTCTGCAGGACGACACGCGCCTCGGCCTTGGTGCGCCGGTCCTCCAGCCACGCCTTGACGTGCGCGTCGACAAGGGTCTGGAGCACCTTGGTGATGCCTGTGGTGGACAGCTCGTCCTTGGTCTGCGAGGTGAACTGCGGTTCGGGGATCCGCACGTGCACCACGGCAGTCATCCCCTCCAGGACGTCGTCCAGGGTGGGCGGCTCCTCCTTGGCCTTGAGCAGGCCGCGGGTGTTGCGGACGGCGTCGGCGAGGGTGCGGACGAGGGCCCGCTCGAAGCCCTTGCGGTGGGTGCCGCCGTGGGCGTTGCGGATGGTGTTGGTGAAACACTCGACGGTGCGGTCGTAGCCGGTGCCCCACCGGAACGCCACCTCGACCTCGGCGCGCCGCTGCACGTTGGACTGCATGACGCCGTTGGCGTCGGCGGCGTTCTCCCGGTATGTCCCCTCGCCGTTGACCAGCAGCATGCCGGAGACCGGCCGGTCGCCGGCCGGCGCGAGGAACTCGACCATGTCGCTGAGCCCGTTGGGGTAGTGGAACCGCTCCTCGGCGGGGGTCTCGCCGGTGAGGTCGCGCAGCAGGTACGTCACGCCGGGGACCAGGAACGCGGTGTTGCGCAGCTTCATCCGGACGGCGTCGACGTCGAGCGCCGCGCCGGTCTCGAAGTAGCGGGCGTCGTGCCACCAGCGGATCGAGGTGCCGGTGCGCTGGCCACGCTTCATCGCGCCGCTCACCTGGAGGCCGGGGCCGGCGGTGAACGGCGCGTCCGGCCCGTCGCCGTCGAAGATCCCCGGGACGCCGTGCCGGAACGACATCGCGTGGACCTTGCCGGCCCGGCGGACGGTCACGTCGAAGCGGCGGGACAGCGCGTTGACCGCCGAGGCGCCGACGCCGTGCAGGCCGCCGGAGGTCTTGTAGCCGGAGCCGCCGAACTTGCCGCCGGCGTGCAGGCGGGTCAGCACCAGCTCGACGCCGGAGATGCCGGACTTGGCGTGCACGTCGGTGGGGATGCCGCGGCCGTCGTCGTCGACCTGCACCGAGCCGTCGGCGTGCAGGATCACCTCGACGGTGGTGGCGTGACCGGCCACACCCTCGTCGGTGGAGTTGTCGAGGATCTCGTTGACGAGGTGACCCACGCCACGGCTGTCGGTGGAACCGATGTACATGCCGGGCCGCTTGCGGACAGCGTCCAGCCCCTCAAGGTGGGTGAGGTCATCGGCCCCGTACAGGGTGTCAGGCTCTGCGGTCAACTGGTCGTACTCCCCGGTCTCGGCGGTGTGCTGCCCGTCACCGGCGATGTCAGCCGGCGTGGCGCGCCGCAGCGAGCCTAGCCCGAGGCTGAGACAACTCCCGGAGGACCTACGCGAACCGCCGCGCGTCAGTCGCCGGACGTGAGCCACCAGACAGTCGGTCAGCGATCATGGGATCACGCAACGGAACCTCCGCCGGTACGCTGAGCGGTGATCGCGGCTGGTTGGCGCGGGGCGGCGCCGGGCTCGCACCGGTCCGGGTCCAGATCCAGGACCGCGAGGTCGGGGTACGCCGCTGGTGGTCCGCGCCGGACGATCCGCGGGCGGCCGAGCGGCGGGAGGCGACCGGGATGGACGAGACGACACGTGACGCCCCCGGGCGGGCCCTCGGCACGCGGGCACGGCGTTGGCTGCTGGTGGGCACCCTACTGGGAGGGCTGCTCACGGCGGTGGCGCTGGTCGCGGCGGCGGCTCCCGCCGAGCGGACGTTCACCGAGCTGTCGGGCGCGGTCCAGAGCCTGATGTCGGTCGTGACGCCGCTCTTCGGCGTCCTGCTGGTGCGCGATCTGCGTCGGGCGCCCGCCACGGTCGGCGTGCTCCCCACGGTGCTGGCGGTGGTGTTGCCGGCCGCCGTGATCGGCGTGGTCGGCGTGCTGGTCTGCGCCGCGACGCTGGCCCTCGCACCGACCACTGTCGCCGACGAGCCGTGGCGGCACGCCGGAACGGTCGCGGTGGGCAGCGTGTTGGTGCAGATCCTCGCCGGCCTGGTGGGCACCGGGCTGGGTCTGCTGTTGCGGTCGCCGACGAGCGCTTTCGCGGCCACGATCGTCCTGCCGCTGGGGCTGCTCGGGCTGCTGGAGGTCGTTCAGGCGGGCGCGGCCCAGCCGTGGCTCACTCCGTTGGGCAGTGCGCGCAATCTGCTCTCCGGGGAGATGAGCCTGCTGCGGTGGGTGCAGTGGTTCTGTGTCCTGCTGATCTGGGGTGTTGGCCTGAACGCGGTCGGCGCGGCCGTGTGGCGGCGCCGCCAGCGGCCCGGCCGACAGGTCGGCGCGGCAGCCGACGGGGTGGCGTGACCGGGGGCGTTTGACGCCGTCCACAGTGGCCCGTTGCACGGGCCTGCCGCGCGCGGCGATCCGCTCGGCCGGTTCGTGGCCGAGGTGCCGGCGGCGGTCGGAGCGTGGACACCGATGCGCAGGCCGGGGGGCCGAGAGCGAGGATCCGGTCGGCGGCGAGCGCGGGCAGTGGTCGCTGCCACGTGGACACCGAGTGGCGCGCCGACGCATTCGTGTCTTTCGCCGAACGAGTCTGTTACAGGCCATTGACGCCCGTTGCACAAGGGTGATCTGATCGCGCTCTCAGAGAATCTTTCATCTTTCGATGGTTGGGAGCCCCATGCCCAGGTTCCGCCGTACCGCGCTCGCCGCGGCACTCACGATCGTCACGGCAGCGCTGTCGACCGCCGTCGCGCTGCCCGCCCCCGCGACCGCCGCGCTGCCCACCGCCGCCGTGGCGCTCGGCGACAGCTTCATCAGTGGCGAGGGCGCCGGGGCGTACACCCCGGTGGTCGACGCCAACGGGGTCAGCCAGGGCTTCCCCGGCTGGAGCGCGCCGAACAACAACGCCTTCTTCTGCCACCGGTCGGCGAACGCCTCGCTCAACCAGGCGAACCTGCCGGGCATCCAGAACCGGTTCAACCTGGCCTGCTCCGGCGGCCAGCCGCGCGACATCGCCACCGCCTCGGCGGCACGGGAGAAGGGCCGTACGGTGGCCGCCCAGCTCGACCAGCTGCGCGCCGTCGCGCAGACCCAGGACATCGACCTGGTGCTGATCGGCCTGGGATCCAACAACAGCTCGTTCACCTTCGGCAGCGTGGCGGAGACGTGCGCCAACCGGTTCATCGCCGACGCCTGGACGGGCTGGTGGGAGTTCTGGGCGTACCTGAACGGGCCGGTGGAGCAGAAGCCGTGCAGCGACGCCGACCTGGCCACCGCCGCGCAGCTCAGCGCCGCGACCGCGGAGACCACCGCCGCCGTACGCCAGATCCTGACCACCCTGGACCAGGTGGACGCGGACGGCCAGCACCGGGTGGTGTTCCAGGACTACACCAACCCGCTGCCGCTGGACCTGAACCCGGCGTACTACGAGGAGGACGGCCGGGACGACACCCGGGACAAGTTCCGTGACCTCGGCGCCGAGCGGTACGCGGCCGGCTGCCCGATCCACCGGGCCAGCCTCGCCCCCGGGCACCGCTTCTCGCAGGGCCTGGGCGGCATCGTGAAGTCCACCCGGGACACCCTGGCCGCCGAGTTCCCCGCCGACGACCTGGTCTACCTCAACGTGCAGCGGGCCTTCGACGGCGCGCGGCTGTGCGAGTCGACGTCCAGCCCGACCGGCGCGCTGGCCACCCCCATCCGGCTGCAGGACGGCGCGACCGGCACCTTCGTGACCAGCCTCGCCGGCAAGGACAAGATCGCCATTCAGCGGATCGCCAACACCTGCGTCAGCTACTTCCAGACCTGCCAGGAGTCGTGGCACCCGAACGCCACCGGCCACCAGGTGCTCGGTCGGTGCCTCGCCGGCGCCGCCGTCACCGCCGCACGCGCGGTGTCGTGCGTCCGCGCCGGCGACGGGTCGATCTCCGTCTCCTGACCGGTCGCGCCACCGGAGGCCCCGCCACCCGGCGGGGCCTCCGTCGCGTCCGGGTCGCCGCCCCGCCCAGCCGCACCGGCTGCTCGGGGCGGCCCGTCCGGCTCACTCCTCCTGGTCCAGCGGAACCAGCTCGTCGTCGCGTTCCACCTGGATCTGTGCGTGATCCTTGCGCGGCGCGACCTCCGCGGTGTTCCGGTGCGGATCGTTGTCCGGGTGCATGAGCACCGCGTCGGTCTTGGGGGTCTTCTCGCGGACCTCGTCCGGCTGCGACATGCCGTTCCCCTCTCCGTCGACGTCGCAGGGGGTCTACCCGCCACCGCGCTGACGACTCCCCCGACGGCGATTGCGGGCCGCGACGCGCGGATGTCCCGGTCGTGGCGGTGCGGCGGGGATTCGGCCGGCAGGCGACGGGGTTAGCCGCTCGGGCGGCGGGTAAGCCGCATCGCCCGACACGGCGGAAGGGGATCACATGTCCGAACGACACACCGCACTGCGCTCGATGCACGATCTGGGTCTGGCGGCCTGGTTCGGCGGCTCCCTCATGGGTGCCTTCGGCGTCAACGGCGCAGCGGCGAAAATCAACGACTCGACCCAGCGGCTGCCGGTCGCCTCGGCCGGATGGTCGAGGTGGACCCCGGTCAACGCGGCCGCGATCGGCGCGCACCTGGCCGGGGCGGTCGGCGAACTGGTCACGGAGAGCCCACGGGTGGCGGCCCAGCGCGGAGTCGGCCGGGCCAGCGCCCTCAAGACGGCGCTGACGATCGGCGCGCTCGCGGTCACCGGCTACAGCCGGTTGGTCGGCATGCGGCTGGAGAAGGCGGGTGGCCCGCCGGTGAACGGCGCCACCGAGCCCAACCACCAGACGCCGGCCAGCGTCGCCTCGTCACAGCGGCAGATGAAGCTGCTCCAGTGGGCGATTCCGGCGCTGACCGGATCGCTTGTCGTGGTCACCGCGTACATGGGTGAGCAGCAGAAGCCCGGTCAGGTGTTGCGCGGGATCCTCAGCCGTACCGGCGGGATGCGCAACGCCCCGATGGGCATCGCGAAGATGGGCATGGGCGTCGGCAAGCGGCAGATGGCCATGGCCGGACGCTGAGCGTCGGGCCGGTCGGCGGCCCGCCGGACCGTCGACGACGGGACACGGCCGACCCTGCCCGCCCGCCACGCGACACGGCGTGCCGAGCGGGCAGGACCGGCCCGGGGACGTGGCAATCCGTCCGTCGGTAGCGGCGGACCGACGAGCGAGGTGGCCATGACGGCACACGAGGGACGCAGCAGTGGCGGCGGCGACCGGCCGGAACCGGAGGCGGTCAACCCGTGGGGCACCGCTGACGGTTTCGACGCCGACGCGCCCTGGGGCGCCGACGACGACTCGCCGATGGACGAGGGTAGCGAGGAGACGGCGGTACCCGAGGGGCGGCGCGGTGAACGGCGCGCGGGTGCCCCGGCCGGCCCGAGCGGTCCGGCCGGTAGGCACGGCTTCGGTTCTGTCGAGCCCACCCGGACCACGATGGCCGGACCCGGCGCGCCACCGGACCCGGCGCCCAGCGGTCGAAGCTTCCCCGACGACGCGGACGTGACCGAGCTGAGCCAGGACGCGCTGCGCACCCGGGGTCGCCGTTCCTGATCGACCGCGCTGCCCGCGTGCCCTGCCCGACGAGGGCACACGCGGGTAGCGGGCCGTCAGCCGCCCGAAGTGGCCCGCGCCGAGACGGCCTGATCGTCCGCCGCTCGGCGCGGCCCGGCCGGCACCCGCGGCTCGGCGAGCATCGTCTCGGCGAGCACCTGCGCCAACCGGGTGGCGTCGCGCTGGGCCTGCCCGGCGCAGCAGTTGTTGAACAGCACGTGCAGGTCGTCGACGTCCGCGGCCAGCGCCGCCAGGCGCGCGGCCCAGTCGCGCAGCTCCGACTCGTCGTACGCGTAGCGGAACTTGTCCTGCTTGTCGCCGTCGCGCCACGCGTCGCTGTGACCGTGGAAGCGGACGATCGCCGGCTCCGCCGTCCGGGTCAGGATCGGCGGCACCGATGACGGATGCCCCTGCGGCATGTCGACGCAGACCAGTGAGAGGTCGTGCGCGCCCAGCAGCTCCAGGGTCGTGGCCGCGGCGGCCCCGTCGAACCAGGACCCGTGCCGCAGCTCCACCGCGACCCGCCACGGCCGGCACCGCTGCGCCAGCTCGACGATCCGGCGTTCGGCGGCAGCCCCGCGCGCCAGCCAGGGCGGGAACTGCAACAGCACCGCGCCCAGCTTGCCGGCGGCCGCGATCGGGTCCAGCGCCGCCCGGAAACGGGCCCACAGCTCGTCGTACGCCTGCTCGGGCAGATCGCGACGGCGGACCCGGCTCGGGCCGGAGGCCGGTCGCAGGTCCCGGGGCAGCGCGGCCACCGGCGTCGGATGACCGGTGAAGAGGCTGAACGCCTTGACGTCGAAGGTGAAGTCGTCAGGCGTCGCGTCGACCCAGCCGTGCGTGGTCTCCGGCACCGGAACGGCGTAGTAGGACGTGTCCACCTCGACCAGCGGGAAGCGGCCGGCGTAGAAAGCCAACCTGCCGGCCGGCGTGTTGGCCGAGCGCGGATACCAGCCGGAGCGCAGCAACGTCTGGTCCGCCCAGGACGACGTGCCCACCTTGATCACACCCATGTCGTTCAGTGGACAGTCCCGCGCACCGATCGGCAACCGCTGGCGGCCGGCGCTCTCGTCGTGTCCGCCCCGAAGTGTCGGTGCCCGGTCCTAGGCTGACGCTCGACCGGACCTCGACGGAAGGGCACCACCATGACCAGCACCGCGCAGCTCACCGGGGAACGCGCCGACCTGCTGCAGACGCTGCGCCGGCACCGGGGCTTCCTCCTGCAGACCGTCGACGGGCTGACCGACGAGCAGGCCGCGGCGCGCAGCACGGTGAGCGAGCTCTGCCCCGGCGGGCTGATCAAGCACGTCGCCGGCACCGAGGAGCGGTGGATGCTCTTCGCCGTGGGCGGCGCGGAGGCGATGCAGCGCGAGGAGATCGACTGGGTCGGTCAGTTCCGGATGGCGCCGGGCGAGACCCTGGCCGGCCTCGTCGAGCGGTTCCGCGCGGTGGCCGACCACACCGACGAGCTGATCGCCACCCTCGATCTGGACGCGGCCCACCCGCTGCCGCAGGCGCCGTGGTTCGAGCCGGGTGCGAGCTGGACTGTCCGCCGGGTGCTGCTGCACCTCATCGCCGAGACGTCCCAGCACGCGGGGCACGCAGACATCCTGCGCGAGGCGATCGACGGGTCGAAGACCATGGGCTGAGCCCCGGCCGCCCTCTCCGGCGCTTCGCCTCGTGCTGTCACCGCCCCTTTCCACGCCGCGCGGATGTGACATCGCCCGAGGGGTCGGCGCTGAGGGACACGAGATGAACGCGGACCGGATGGACCAGGAAACCGCCGAACGGCTGCTCGGCGGTTTCCCCGTCGACCCGTCCACAGGCACGCGTCCGGTCGTGCTGCTCCTGACGGCGGTGCGCGCCGCGCCGCGCCCCGACGAACTGGCCGGCCTGGGGCCCGCGGTGCAGGGCTTCCGCCGCGCCCAGGCGCACCGCCGGCGCCCTCCCCCGGCCCACCGGTCCGCACCCCCCGATCAGGCCTCGGGCGGTACGACAAACCGGAGCGACGGCCACTGACTCACGATCGTCGTCGACCCGCCGGGCGGGTGGAGCGATCACCGGCGTACGCGTCGGTGTGCCCCCAACGACCGGGGATGTCGAGCAGCTCCACACCGCCGAAGCCGGGAGGCAGGGCGGGGTTCACCAGCAGGTCCTCGCCCGTGGGTCGCAGACCCAACAGGGTGCCCAGCAACATCAGCAGCGCGCCGGAGGACCACGACTGGGGCCGACCGGCCGAGGGCAACTGGACCGGATACTTCGTCAGGCTCCGCTCGTAGCCGGCGATCAGCTCCGGCACCGCCCCGCCCAGCGTCTGCGCCATGTCGAAGATGCCGGCCGCGATCCGGGCCGCGTGCGCGTCGAAACGGTAGTGCCGCAGACCGGCCGCGATCAGGGCGTTGTCCGACGGCCACACCGCACCCAGGTGCGAACCCACCGGGTTGTACGGGCGCTGCCCGGTGGCGAACGTCCGCACGCCCCAGCCGTTGAACAGCTGCGGACCGAGCAGGTGCTCGGCGACCGCCTCGGCGCGATCGTCCGTGACGATCCCGCTCCACAGCAGGTGCCCGATGTTGGACGCCAGCGCGTCGACCGGCTCGCCGTACGGGTCCAGCGCCAACGCGTAGTACTCGCGGTGCGGCAGCCAGAAGTCCCTGTTGAACCGCTCCTTGAGCGCCACCGCCTCCCGATCGAGCCGGTCGGCGTACTCGGGTTCACCCCAGAACTCGCGGGCCAGCCGGGCGCCGCGCCGCTTCGCGTCGTACGCGTAGCCCTGCAACTCGCAGGTGGCGCGGGGAAACGCGGGCAGCCGCCCGTGCGCGTCGACGATCGCGTCCGGGGAGTCCTTCCAGGACTGGTTCACCGCGCCGTGGCGCTCGTTGCGGCGCTGGTAGCGCAGGTAGCCGTCACCGGTCAGGTCGCCGTACTCGTCGATCCAGTCCAGCGCCAGCCGGGCCGGGTGGCGCAGCTCGCGAACCAGGTCCGCGTCGCCTGACCACCGCTCGTACTCGTCGAGCAGGACCACGAACAGCGGGGTGGTGTCGGCGGCGCCGTAGTACAGCGCGTTCGGCCGCTCGCCGAAGGCGGCCAACTCGCCGTAGCGCAGCTGGACCAGGATCTTGCCCGGCTCCTCGTCGTGGTCGTCGTCGAGCTGGCCACCCTGCAACAGCGCCAGCATCCGCAGCGTCGCGCGGGCCAGTTCGGGAGTGAACGCCAGGCTCTGCACACAGGCGACGATGGCGTCCCGCCCGCACATTCCCATCGCCCACGGCAGGCCGCCGACCGGCACCCGGTCGGTGTACGCGAGCGGTTGGTACCGCAGCGCCGCCAGGGCGGCCAGAGCGCCCTGGTACGTCTCCTCCAGGCCGTCCCGCTCGGCCACCAGCTGCGGGGCCCGGCTCAGCCAAGCGGTCAGGTCGTCGCCCATTCCGTCCCGCACGTTCTGCTGGTGCGACTCCAGGTCGGCACGCATGTCCCGGTCACCCTCGCCCTGCATCGTCATGCTGACGTGCAGGGTGGTCTCCCACGTCCCCTCGGCCGGAACCCGGATTCGGAACGTCAGCCCCCCCCCGTCGACCTCGGCGGGGGCGGTGCTGCGCACGGTGGTGACGCGGCCGAACCGCTCCCGCTCGTAGCGCAGCACGAGTGCCGCGCGGTGGGTGTCGGTCGTGACGTGGACGTTGCGCGGTCGGAGCTGCGCGACGTCGGCGATCTCCGCGATGTCGGTGAAGTCGGCGCCCACCTCCATCCGCACCGTGAAGTCGGCGGGCTTCGCCGAGTGGTTGAGCACTGTGATCTGCTCGTGCAGGCAGTCGTGCACCGAGCGGTGCCGGATGATCGACACGTCGGCGTCCACGTAGTGGCTGGCCGCGCCCGGCACCAGGAAGAACCGGGTCTCGAAGTACGTCATGTCGTCCCGGGAGAGGGCGTTGAGGCGTTCCCCGTCGACGCTGAGCACCCACCGGGACAGGAATCGGGTGTCGAACGAGAAGAGACCGACAGGCGCCTGTGGGTCGACCTCCATGTCGCCCTGGGCGTCGCTGATCGCGAAAACGTTACCGGCGATCACATGCACCTGCTCCTGCCTCATCGCGACCGCTCCTGTTCCGCCAGGGCCGCCCGGCCCAGCGCACGAGGATGCCGGGCGCCGGGCGGGCCGGGGAAGATCCGCCGCAGCAGCATCAGCAGCGCCATGTCGCCGCGCAGGGTCAGCTCGTTGCGCAGCAGCGCCTCGGCGAGGTGCAGCTGGCCGGTGGCGAGCTGGTCGAAGACCGCCCGGTCGGCGCGGACCAGCAGGTCGGCGTCGTCGGCCGACCGGGTCGCCCGCACCTGCTGATCGGCGATGGTCAGGTACCAGTGCTCGGTGCAGCCGTCGCCGCGCATGTCCAGGCGCAGCGTCCCGGCGGTCGTCGGGGGCAGGTCGGGGCGCCGGCCCGGGTCGAGGTCCTGCAGGAACCGCGCCGCCGTCGTGCCCATCAGGTCACCTCCCGCATCCCGACAGGATCACCCGGCTCGGGGTGAGCGGGACTCACCCGTTCCGGATGAGCCGGGGGACGCGGGTCAGTCGGCGTCGACGAGGCCGCGCACGTAGGCGGCCTGCCCGGCATGTTGCAGGTCGTCGTCGGCGATGCTGACCAGCCGCACGCCGAGGGTGACCGGCGGGTCCCACGACTCGTCGACGACGCGGTCCAGGTCCGCCTGTCGCAGCCCGGCCAGGAACGATCCGGTACGCGCCGCGACCGCCGCGTAGTAGTCGATCAGCGCCTGCGCGCTCTCCGGCCGCACCTGGGCGACCTGGGCGGGCGTGTGGCCATAGCCTGTGTTGTCCGGATCGGCGGTGAGCCCGAACCGCCCCGCCCAGTCCCCGCTCACCCAGACCTGCTCGGTGTCGAGCAGGTCGGCGACGTGATGGTCCTGGACGCGGGTCAGGTGCCAGACCAGCCACCCGACCGGGTTGGCGCCCTCGGCGGGCGCCCAGCGCAACTGCTCCGGGGTGAGGCCGTCGACCGCCGCGCGGACGAGGTCGGGCAGCCGGTCGTACGTCTCGGTCAGCAGGTCACTCACGTCCACGGGGCACGCCTCCTGGTCTGTTTCGGATCACGGTACCGCCGGACACGGACGGCCAAACCTCGGCCGCTACGGTGATCACGTGGTCGCGGCGCTGGAGCTGTATCTGGACCCGGATGCCACCCGACGGATCCGGGTGCTGTGGGACGCGCTGGAGGCCGAGGGCGTGCAGAGCATGCGCTCGCTGCTGGAACAGCGGCACCGTCCGCACGTCTCGCTCGCGGTGGCGCCCCGCTTCGATCCCGAGCAGGTCGCCGAGGCGCTGCGCGGAACCGTCGTGGCAGCCCCGCTGCGGCTCGACTTCCAGCACGTCGGTCAGTTCGTCGGACGGGTGCTCTGGCTCGGTCCGGCGCCCACACCGGAGCTGCTGGCCCACCACCGGCTGGTGCACGGCCGGCTCGCCGCCGGCGGCGTCACCCTGGCCGGGCACTACCAGCCGGGGCGCTGGGTGCCGCACTGCACGCTGTCCATGCGGGTGCCGAACACGCTGATGGCCGCGGCGGTGCGCCGCTGCCTGGAGGTGCTGCCGCTGTCGGCGACAGTGGTCGGCGCGGCGCTCACCGACCACGCCCGCGGCATCGCCCACCCGCTGTCCTAGCCACCGCCGGGCCCCCGGTCGCGGACGCGCCCCTGGCCGACGCGCCCCCTGGCCGACGCGCCCCTGGCCGACGCGCCCGCTAGCCGACGCGCCCCTGGCCGACGCGCCCGCTGGCCGATGCGCCCGCTAGCCGATGCGCCCCTAGCCGATACGCCCCTGGCCGACGCGCCTCCGGTCGCCGACGCGACGCCGGGCGGTGACGGTCGCCGCCAGCGCGGCGGCGAGCGTGACAGATGCCCCGGCGACAAGCAACAGGCGTGGACCGAGCGGGGCGAGCACCCCGGCCAGCCCGGTGCCGAGCGAGGCGGCGGCCACCTTCAGCGCCGCCGTGGATACGAACACCTGTGCCCGCACGTCGTCCGGCGCGTACGCCGACCGGGCGGCCAGGGTCGCCGCGAAGAGTGGCGCGGTCGCCGCCCCGGCCAGCGCGAACGCGGCGACCCCCAGCGGGAAGCCGGGCACTGCCGCGCAGAGCGCGACCGCCACCGCGCCGAGCGCCGCCCACCGGAACGTCAGCCGCTCCGGCTCGCCGGTCAGCGGGAACGCCGTGACCACGAGAGCGGCAACGAGGTTTCCGCCCCCGTAGGCGGCGGCGAGCAGCGCACCGGAGGCCGCCTCCCGGCCGAGGTCCGCCGCCAGCATGACGGCGAGCACCGAGATCGCTCCACCGGTGAGCGCGCCGACCATGGTGACCCCGGTGACCCGGCGCAGCGGCCCGGGCCCGAGCAGCACCCGCAGGCCGCCGCGCGCGGCGGGCACCGTCCGCGCCGGCCCGTGCCGTCCGGACACCTGCGCCGGCAGTGTGCCCACCAGGACCGCCGCGACCACTGTGGCGGCGGCCAACCCGAGCAGGGACATCCGGGGTCCGGCCACCGCGGCGAGCACTGCCACGAGGGCCGGGCCGGCGCTGCCGCCCACCCCGTACGTCACCGCGTCCCAGCCCTGACCCCGGCGCTGCGCCCGCTCGTCCGGGGCGAGGAGCGCGGCCAGCCGGCTGCTCAGCCCCCCGGTCAGCAGCGGCCCGCAGGCCCCGGCCACGATCAGCAGCGCGGCAGGCACACCGACCGGCAGCCGGCCGAGCAGCAGCGCGGCCAGCGCGACAGCTCCGGCGTACGTGGCGAACGCGGCGGCCAGCAGGCCCCGCCCGTCCCGTGCCCGGTCCAGCGGGCGGGCGAGCAACGGCCCCAGCAGATGCGGTGCGGTCAGGCAGGTGGCCAGCAACCCGCCCAGCAGCGCCGGACGACTGGCCCCGACCTCCGGCAGGGTGGCCAACAGGACCACCCCCACCGCGGCACCGGCGTCCGCACCCCTGGCGAGCGTCGCCGCGACGAGGTAGTGCGGCAACGCCAGGCGTCCGGGAACGGCGGGTGCGGCCGTGCCGAGAGCTTCACTCACGCGTGCCTCGCTACCCAGTCGACAGGCCCGAGGCACCATCGCGGCGAAATGTCCGGTTTGGCGGGCGACAGTCGGGAAACCGAAAACAGGGGGTGCGGATGCGGCCGGGCATGGGATGGTTCGACGTGGATGCCGTACCGGTGGCGACCCAACGCGAGCGGTCGCCCGGCCGGGGGCGCGGGCGCACACCGCGCTGCCCGCGGCGGCTTCGACGAGGAGAGGCAGGGCCCATGCAGGCTCAGCGCAGGCCACCGCGCACGGAGCGGAGCCAGACCAACCACGACCGGACCGGCGGCGGGATGACCGGAGCGGCCACCCCCCTGACCATCTGGGCCGCCGCCGTGCTGCTCGGCCGCATCGCCGCGGGCGACGACGACAGCGAGGACGAACGGCACATCCTGCGCGGCATCGAGTGACAGTCGCGCCGCGCTCTCAGAGCCAGCCGCGCCGCTTGAAGACCAGGTAGAGGGTGCCGCAGACCAGCAGCATCAACAGCAGCGCGAACAGGTAGCCGAAGCGCCAGTTCAGCTCCGGCATGTGGACGAAGTTCATCCCGTACACGGTGCCGATGAGCGTCGGGGCGAACAGGATCGCGGCCCACGAGGAGACCTTCTTCAGCTCCTCGTTCTGCGCGTAGCTGGCAGCGGTCAGGCTGCGCATCTCCTCGTTCTGCTGCTGCGAGACGAGGGTCGCGTTGACGGTGAGGATGTTCTGCAGCAGGTGCCGGAAGCCGTCCACGCGCTCCACCACCTGGGTGAGGTGGTCGGTCACGTCGCGCAGGTAGCGGCGCAGCTCCTCGTCGGTGCCGTAGCTGCCGGCACCGCTGGCCAAGGCGTCGAGGATGCCGAGCAGTGGGCGGGCGGCCCGCTGGAACTCGATGACCTCCCGGCTGAGCCCGTAGATGCGCCGGCTGGCGTTCGGGTCGCCGCCGAAGACCTGGGTCTCGATCTCGTCGATGTCGTTCTCCAGCCCGGCGACCACCGGCGCGTACCCGTCGACGACCTGGTCGAGGATCGCGTACAGGACCGCCTCGGGCCCCCGGGCGAGCATCGGCGCGTCGGCCTCCATCCGCCGCCGCACCGCGGCCAGGTCGGGGACCTCGCCGTGGCGGACCGTCACCACGAAGCCTGGCCCGATGAACAGGTGCAGTTCGGAGAACTCGACCTCCTCCCGCAGGTCGTCGTAGCGGGCGGCACGCAGCACCACGAAGAGCGTGTGCCCGTACCGCTCCAGCTTCGGTCGCTGGTGGGCGTTGATCGCGTCCTCCACCGCCAGGTCGTGCAGGCGGAACTCGCGCGCCAGCGAGGAGATCTGGTCGATGTCGGGTCGGTACAACCCGATCCAGGCCATCGCGTCGTCCTGCTCCTGGAGGCAGGAGTACGTCTCGGCGAGGCCGGCCGGCGAGGCGAACCGGTGTCCCCGGATGTAGACGGCACTGTCCACCATGCCCCCGGCGGGCGGTGGCGGCTCCGGCGGTGGCGGCACGCCGACGTGGGTCTCGTGCTCGTCGAGCTGGCGGCCGAAGCCACCACCCGGGCGGAAGCGACGGCCGCCGACCATGACCCGCTCCCTCCCGGTGACATCCCCCTCCGGCGGCCTCCCGGCCCTACCGGACGGTTCGGCGCGGGGGCGCCGGAGGCGCTGCATCCCCCCTGCCCGCGGGCCGAAACCCTCCGACAGGCCCGCCTCGCCCACCCGCGACGGGCGGGTTCGGCGTACCCGAGACGGGCGCGTGAGGCCGGGCGGATACTCGCGGTGACCATGGGCGGAGGACGGGGGAAGCGCCGGTGCAGGGCAACAGGCGCGCCGGGCGGCTGCGCGGTTGGCTGCTCGACGGCGGTACGGAGCAGGCCGCGCGGCATCCCGGCCCACACGGGCGCCCGCCGGCGGATCGGCACCACCCGTGGTGGAAGGTGATGTGCCTGACCGGCGTCGACTACTTCTCGACGTTGGGCTACCAGCCGGGCATCGCGGCGCTGGCCGCCGGGGCGCTGTCGCCGGTGGCGACGCTGGTGCTGGTGCTGGTGACACTGCTGGGCGCGCTGCCGGTGTACCGGCGGGTGGCGGTGGAGAGCCCGCACGGTGAGGGCTCGATCGCGATGCTCGTACGCCTGCTGAGTTACTGGCCGGGCAAGCTGTTCGTGCTGGTGCTGCTCGGCTTCGCGGCCACCGACTTCATCATCACCATCACCCTCTCGGCGGCGGACGCGACAGCCCACATCGACGAGAACCCGTTCTGGCCGAGCGGTCTCAAGGGGCACGAGGTGGCCCTCACACTGCTGCTGGTGGCGCTGCTGGGCGCGGTGTTCCTCAAGGGATTCGGCGAGGCCATCGGGATCGCGGTCGTCCTGGTCGCGGTCTACCTGGCGTTGAACGCGGTGGTGATCGCCGACGCGCTGTGGCGGGTGGTGACCCACCCGAGCGCGGTCGGGGACTGGACCACCGCGCTGCGCACCGGGCACGGCGATCCCCTGCTGGTGGTTGGGCTGTCCCTGCTGGTGTTCCCGAAGCTGGCGTTGGGCCTGTCCGGTTTCGAGACCGGGGTGGCGGTGATGCCGCACATCCGGGGGGATCGCCAGGACTCGGAGGACCGGCCGTTGGGCCGGATCCGGGGCGCGCGGCGGTTGCTCACCACCGCCGCCGCGACGATGAGCGTCTTCCTGATCACCAGCAGCGTGACCACCACCGTGCTGATCCCGCCCGAGGCGTTCGAGCCCGGCGGTCCGGCGAACGGCCGGGCGCTGGCCTACCTGGCGCACCAGCACCTCGGCGGTGTGTTCGGCACCGTCTACGACCTGTCCACGATCGCGATCCTGTGGTTCGCGGGGGCGTCGGCGATGGCCGGGTTGCTCAACCTCGTACCCCGGTATCTGCCGCGCTACGGCATGGCGCCTGCCTGGGCGCGGGCGGTCCGGCCGCTGGTGCTGGTCTTCACCGCGGTGGCATTCCTGATCACCGTGGTCTTCTCGGCGAGCGTGGACGCGCAGGGCGGCGCGTACGCCACAGGGGTTCTGGTGTTGATCACCTCGGCGGCGACGGCCGTGACCCTCGCGGCGCGGCGACGGCGGCAGCGGGGGCGGACGTGGGCGTTCGGCGCCATCGCGCTGATCTTCGTCTACACCACAGTGGCGAACGTCGTGGAACGCCCCGACGGCGTCAAGATCGCCGCCTGTTTCATCGGCGGGATGATCCTGGTGTCCGTGCTGTCCCGGATCATGCGGGCCTACGAGCTGCGGGTCGACCACGTCGAGCTGGATCCGGTCGCCGCCCGGATGATCGACGAACGCGCCACCCGTCGGATCCGCCTCATCGCACACGAGCCGCAGCGCCGCGATCCGGCCGAGTACCGCGCCAAGCTGGCCCAGACCATGGCGGACAACGACTTCCCCGACGACGGCGACGTCATCTTCGTCGAGGTTCACATCACCGACCCGTCGGACTTCGAGACCGACCTGCTGGTGCGCGGCAGTGTGGCGCACGACAGTTACCCGGTGCTCAGCCTGACCGGCTCCTCGGTGCCCACCGCGCTCGCCGCCCTGCTGCTGGAGATCCGCGAACGGAGCCGGCGACGCCCGCACATCTACTTCGAGTGGAGCGAGGGTGGCCCGGGTCGCAACATCCTTCGCTACCTGGCGTTCGGGCAGGGCGCGATCGCCTCGGTCACCCGGGAGATCCTGCGCCGGCAGGAACCGGACCCGCGCCGCCGACCGCACGTGCACGCCGGTTGACCTGCGGGTCGAACCGTCGCCCGACGGTGAGCGTGGTCATAACGGCTGGACGGTCCACCGGTCGGAGCTGCTAGCCTCGGCGCAGGTCATGAGTGCCAGCGCGAAGCCCCGGCTCGCTGGCCGGCAACCCTCCTCCGCGGTGGGGTGCCCCGGGTGAAGACCAGGCACCGGCACGTCGTCGGCGCAAGCGTGGCCTGGCACCCAGGTCAGCACCAGACCCGGGAGACCGTATGCGCATCCTCAGCCCCACCCCACCGGCCGGTCGGCTCACGCCGACCCTGACCCGGCGACGGCACGTGGACCTGATGCGAATGTGCAGCGCGGCGTGTACCGCCGCCTGACGCGCTAGCACCCTCCCCCTCCCTCCCCTCCCCGGGCGCACCGCGCCCACCCACCCCGCTGTCGATCATGAAGTTGTTGCCCGCCCGACCGGCGTGTCGGGGCAACAACTTCATGATCGACCGGGTCGACGCACCCTTTTGGAGACACCCGTGCGATTTTCTTCTGGCTTGAGCCGCTTCGTTGCCCTGGGCGCGGCCGCCGTCCTGGCCACCACCGCGCTGACCGCCTGCGGTGACGACGCCTCGACCGACACCGCCGGCAACCCGTACGGCCTGGCGCAGGCCGGTGTGCTGCGCGCCGGCACGCTCACCGACGCCCCGCCGAACGTGTACCTCAAGGATGGCAAGTTCACCGGCTTCGACAACGACCTGCTGACCGCGGTCGCCGGCAAGCTCGGCCTCACTGTCGAATTCGTCGGCACCGACTTCTCCGCGCTGCTCTCCCAGGTCAACAACCACAAGTTCGATGTGGGCAGCTCCTCGATCACCATCACCGAGGCGCGCAAGAAGACGGTCGACTTCGGCAACGGGTACGACTTCGGCTACTTCGGGCTGGACGTGCCGGCGGGTTCGCCGATCACCGGGTTCGACCAGCTCGCCGGCAAGCGCGTCGTGGTGGTGCAGGGCACCGTCCAGGACGACTACGCCACCGGCAAGCAGCTCGACCCGGTGCGGGTGCCGGACTACAACGGCGCGATCAACCAGCTCAAGGCGGGCACCGCCGACGCGTGGATCGCCCCGGCGGAGATCGGCGAGAAGTCGGCAGCCGACAGCAACGGCAAGATCACCGTGGCGGCCAAGCAGCTCAGCCCGGCGCCGACCGCGTACGCCGTGGCCAAGGGCAGCGACAAGCTGCGCGAGGCGCTGAACAAGGGCCTCGACGAGGTCATCGCCGACGGCACCTGGAGCCGGTTGCAGGCCCAGTACTACCCGGGCCGGCCGATCCCGGCGGACTTCAGGCCGGGCAGCGGCACGGTGTCGGCGCCGTCGGCGTCGGCTGTGCCGTCGGCGTCGGCTGCGCCGTCGGCGTCGGCCGCTTCCTGAACTGGTGACGAGCGAGCAGGGCGGTAGGAGAGGCCACCGATGGATCCGTTGAGCACCCTGTGGGAGACCTTCTTCGACGCCGACGCGATGCGCGAGGCGCTGCCCGAGATGCTTACCGTCGGGCTGCCCAACACGCTGATCCTGGCGGTCTCCGCCGCCCTGCTCGGCACGGTGTTCGGCCTGCTGCTGGCCGTGGCCGGCATCTCCCGCAGTCGGTGGCTGCGCTGGCCGGCCCGCGTCTACACCGACGTGTTCCGAGGGCTGCCGGCCGCGGCGACGATCCTGCTGATCGGCGTCGGGCTGGCACCCTTCGGCATGCGGGTCTGGGGGCCGGACCCGTACCCGCTGGGCATCCTCGCGCTGTCGCTGATCGCGGCGGCGTACATCGGGGAGATCTTCCGCTCCGGCATCCAGTCGGTGGAGGCCGCCCAGTTGGAGGGCGCGCGGGCCCTCGGCTTCTCCTGGGCCGAGGCGATGCGGCTGGTGATCATCCCGCAGGGCGTCCGGCGGGTGCTGCCCGCCTGGGTCAACCAGCTCATCGCGCTGATCAAGGACTCCAGCCTGGTCTACTTCCTCGGCCTGGTGGCCAGCCAGCGGGAGCTGTTCCGTATCGGGCAGGACTACGCGGCCACCACCGGCAACGAGTCCGCGTTGCTGCTGGCGGGACTGTTCTACCTGGCGTTGACCGTCCCGCTGACGCACGTCGTGAACGCAATCGACAGGCGGCTGCGCCATGGCCGGCCGGCCACCTCTGCCGACGACGACGAGGACGACGACGCTCCGGCGCTGGCCGGCGCACCGGAAGGAGATCGGGGATGACCACCCTCGCGACCACCACCTCGGTAAGCCTCCAGGCACGCGACGTCCACCTCGCCTTCGGGCCGAACCGCGTGCTGCGCGGCGTCGATCTCACCGTGGCGCGCGGCGCGACCGCCTGCGTCATCGGGCCGTCCGGGTCGGGCAAGTCCACTCTGCTGCGTACGCTCAACCGGCTCATCGAGCCCGACCGAGGCGACGTGCTGCTGGACGGACGCAGCGTCCTGCGCGACGACCCGGACGCGCTGCGCCAGCGGGTCGGCATGGTCTTCCAGCAGTTCAACCTCTTTCCGCACATGAGCGTGCTGCGCAACGTCACCCTGGCGCTGCGTCGGCTGCGCAAGCTCGGCGAGGACGAGGCGACGGCGATCGCCCGCGCCCAGTTGGAGCTGGTGGGGCTCGCCAACAAGGCCGACGCCCGGCCGGCGCAGCTCTCCGGTGGTCAGCAGCAGCGGGTGGCGATCGCCCGGGCGCTGGCGTTGCGGCCCGAGGTGATGCTCTTCGACGAGGCCACCTCGGCGCTCGACCCGGAGCTCGTCAAGGGGGTGCTCGGGGTGATGGCCGACCTGTCCACTGCCGGCATGACGATGGTGGTGGTCACCCACGAGATGGGCTTCGCCCGGCACGTCGCCGACACCGTCGCCTTCATGGACCGGGGTGTGGTGCTGGAGGCCGGCCCGCCGGACCGGATCTTCGAGGGGGCCGAGCATCCCCGGCTCCGCCGCTTCCTCGCCCAGGTGCTCTGAGACGGACGCTCAGCCCGCCTGGCGGCGCAGGTGCCCGGCGAACGCCTTCAGGTCGCCGAGCAGTTCCAGGATGGCGTTCCGGTACGCGACCGACGCCCACAGGTGCAGCTCCTCGTCGTCCAGCCCGCCGAACGCCAGCGACAGCGCCTTGCGCCGGCGCCTGTCGAGCACCTTGTGCGGGCGGGCGAGCAGGCCGCCCTCGCGGCGCAGCGCCTGGACGTAGGCGGCCACCGCCTCCTGGTAGTGCCGCCCGGCGACCCGTTCCAGCAGGGTGAACTCGAAGACGTTCAAGGCCGCCTCGGAATCCCAGTAGGCGCTGTCACGCACCGGCGCGCTCGCCACGTGCCGGCCCATGGCGTGCCGGGCCTCGTAGAGCAGCAGCACCCCCCGACCGGTGGTGCTCAGCGGCCGGCGGGGCGTCGGCAGGCGCAGCGTACGCACCGGCGCCGCGGCGGTCAGGTCCACCGCGCCGGCGTACGTCGGCATGCGGTGCGTTCCCGAGGCCGGCTCGGGCAGCAGGCAGGCCCGCTCCTGGTAGGGCAGCGGGCCAGCACCGTGGGGCGCGGCGCGGACCGCTGCGGCGTGCAGCTCGGCCAGGGGCCTGTCGTCCGGGGCCCGGCCCGGCGGCAGGGTGAGCACGAGACCGTTGACGCCGGGCACCGGCACGCCCAGCACGCACGACTTGCGCAGGAACGCCCAGGTCGCCGCCGCCTCGCGGATGCCGCTCGCCACCGCCTGCGCGTCGGCCCGCCAGTCCTGGGCGATCCGCAGCCGCTGCTGGAGGTCGGCGGTCGCGGCGCCGTCGTGCGGGTACAACTCACGGACGGCCCGGGGCAGCGCCCCGAGGCGCAGCTCCAGCGGGTCGCCGGTGGGCGGGGGCACAGCGTGGCGGGGACAGTCGGCGGCGGAGTGCGGGTCACCGTCGACCGCGTGACAGTCCCCCAGCCAGCTCGCGCCGGGCGGACCGGCCGGCCGCGCGAACGCCAGGTGGGGCAGCCGGCCGGTCCGCAGCACCGTCTCGTACTGCGGTCGGGCGCGCCCGGCGCGCAGCACGTCCAGCGGCAGCATCGGCGCCAACGCCAGCACCCCCGCGAGGACGACGCAGTGCGGGCAGGCGTCGCGCACCCGGTAGTGGCGGCGATGGTCCACGCCAGGCTGCTCCCACTGGACACCGACGACCGCGTCGTCGGATGCCATCAGGTAGAGGAACTCGGTGGCGGTGCGCTCCCTGGTGACCGCGACCAGCTCGTCGAGGAACTCGCCCTCGGTCACCACCCGGGGCTCGGCCTCGCTCGCTCCGGTGGCCATGGGCACCCCCTCGCGAACCGAACACATCGACAGACGCCGAACCGCCTCTCACCGTACCCGCCGATGACGTGGCCGAACGTCCCGTACGGCGTGCGGCGGTGTCACCAATCCGTCAGGCGCGACCGGGCCGGTCACGGGGGGCGGTCACTCGTTCGGTCCCCGCCCCAGCAGCCGGATCTCCTCGTTGTCCAGGGCGGCCTGGAGCTCCTGGAGCACCAGGTCGTCGATCTCCCGGTTGTCGCGCAGCCGGGTCAGCTCCCGCCGCTTGTGGGCGAGGACGCCGAGGCGCAGTCGGCGGTCCAGCCGGCGTTCCTCGGCGGTACGCCCACCGCTCTCGTTGAAGTCCTCCAGGTGCCGCTGGTACTCGGCCCGCAGCCGACGGACCGTCTCCCCCTCGACGCCGACCTCGGCGGCGACGCGGGGGAGCGCGTCCAGGCCGGCCTGGGTGGCGCGCAGCCGGGCCTGCCGGGCCTCGTCGACACGTTCCGGGTCACCGGTCAGCCCCGCCCAGCGCACCACCAGCGGCAGGGTGGTGCCCTGCACCAGCATGATCAGGACGATCACCAGGGCGGCGACAAAGATGATCAGATCGCGTTCGGTCACCGGCGTGCCGGCGGTCGTCATCGTCGGCACGGCCAGCGCGGCGGCGAGCGACACGGCACCCCGGAAACCGGACCAGCCGGCCACGGTCCCCACCCGCCAGTCGGACGCCGACGGGTCCTGGTCCAGCATCCGGCGACGCAGCAGCTTCGCCGACTCCGCCGTCAGGTAGACGAACAGCAGCCGGGTGGCGACGACGACCGGGGTGACCACCAGCACGATCGCCAGGGCCCGGCCCGGCGAGGTGCTGGCGATGCCCTTCACCGCCCGAGGGATCTGCGTGCCGAGCAGCACGAACAGCCCACCGTTGATCAGGAACGTGGACAGGTCCCAGAACGCGTACGCCAGCACCCGGGACCGGGCGCGGATCACCCGTGGACCGGCGTAGGCCAGCACCAGGCCGGCGACCACGACGGCCAGCACACCGCTGGCGTGCACCGAGTCGGCGAGCAGGAACGCGGCGAACGGCGTCAGCACGCTCAGCGCCCCCTCCCGCAGCGGGTCGTCGAGCCGCTTGCGGATGAGCACCACGACGGCGCCCACCAGTAGCCCGGCGACGATTCCACCGATGCTGGCGCCGACGAACTCCTCACCGATGCCCAGCAGCCCCGGCTTGTCGCTGTGGGTGAGCAGACCCACGGCCACCGCGAAGATCACCAGAGCGCTGCCGTCGTTGATCAGACTCTCCGCGTGCAGGGTGGTGAGCAGCTTCCGAGGCAGGCGCTTGGCCAGGCCGGTGACCGCGGCGGCGTCGGTCGGCGCGAGGACCGCGCCGAGCACCCAGGCGGCAGCCGGGTTCACGCCGAACGCCTGCGCGGTCAGCGACACCGTCACCATGGTGAGCACCACGAGCACCACGGCGAGGAGCCCGATCACCGGCAGGTTGGCCCGGATCTCGCGCAGGCTGATGGTGAGGCTCTCCCGGTAGAGGATCGCGGGCAGGAAGATCAGCAGCACCAGGTCCGGCTCCAGGGTCACCTCGGACAGCGGCGGCACCAGCCCGAGCAGCACCCCGAACCCGATGAGCAGCACCGGCGGCGCGACCCGGTACCGACCGCCGAGGGTGGTGCCGACCAGGACGGTGACGCCCAGCACCACGATCAGGACGAGCACCTCCACGGCGTACCCCCTCGATCCCCGGCCGACGACGGACGGCGGTGGTTCCATCTGACCGCACCCCGGTTGCCGGTTCCAGGGGAACCGGCAAGTCGCCCGGCACGGGAGGCCCCGAGTGGGCTCAGGTCGGGTCGTCGGCGCGGGCGCGCCCGGTAAGCAGGCGGGCGGTACGGCGGTGCGCGGCGGCTTCCTCGTGGCGGCCCAGGGCGGTGGCCAGGTCGGCGAGGTGCCCGGCCACCGGGCCGACGCTGAGCACCCCGCTGCCGGCGGCCAGTTCGGCGGCGGCCGGCCGGAGCGCGGCGGCAACGCGCTGCATGGTGGGCCTGTCGTCGACGGCGAGGGCGGTCCGCGCGGTGAGGCACAGTCGCACCTCCCGCAGCAGGTCGCGCGGCCCGTCCGGGAGGATCCGCAGCGCCGCTCGGGCGTCGTCGCGGTGGCCGTCCGCGGCGAGCAGCAGCGGTCGGACCCACGGCTCGTACGGCCCCCAGTCCAGGCTCGCCCAGTCCTCGTCGTCCGGCCCGGGGATCGGCCGGTCGTCATGGGCCGGCCGATCGTCGACCGCTTCGGCCAGGCGCAGGCCGAGCAGCGCGAGCGGCAGCAGTCCGTGAGCCAGACCCGGCATGGCGTCGGCGGGGAGGCGTTGCGCGGCTGCCCGGTACGCGCTCGCCGCCGCCTCCCGGTCGCCGTCCAACGCCCGGCGCAGCGCGGCGTACCAGCCGGTGAAGACCCCCACCAGCGGTAACTCGTACCGCTGTGCGAGGCGGTCGGCGGCGCGGGCGTGCCCGTCCGCGCCGGCCCGGTCGGCTCGCGCGCAGCACGACTGCACCAGGATGAGGTGGCCCAGCACCTCGAAGGTCACCAACTGGCGCGCGGCGGCCAGGTCGACAAGCTCCACGCCGATCCGGGCCCGCGCGGCGGCCAGCCCGACGCGGTGGAAGGCGTGCATGAAGCGCGCGTTCAGCGCGAAGGCCAGCAACCCGGGGTCGGCGACGGTCCGGGCGATCCGCTCGGCCTCGGCGGCGGCCCGGTGGCCACGGTCGTCGGAGGTGCCGCGCAGCTCCAGCGCGAGCGTGCTCAGCAGCCGGCTGCGCTGCGCCGAGCCGGTCGGGCCGAGGCCGGTCAGGGCGTGCTCGGCGGCGCGGACGATCCGCTCGGAGAGCCTGTCGTCGTCGTTGCGGGTCCAGATCGCGGGCACGTCGAAGCCGGCCAGCACCTCCGCTGTCAGCCGGGGGTCACCGACCGCCTCGGCGTCGGCGATGGCCTCGGCGCGGTACCCGCGCGCCTGCGCCAACCGGCCCGTCACCGCCAGAGCGCGCCCCAGACCGAGCACCGCACTCAACCGCTCACGCCGCTCGGTGCCCCCGGCCCGGTCGTACGCGTCGACGACCTGAGCCCACAGCCGGGCCGCCTCGTGCGGGTTGCCGTCGCGTTCGGCCTGTTCCGCGGCGGTACGGGCGTAGCCCGCGGCCCGGAGGGCGGCAGCCGACCCACCGGCGCGCAGCAGGTGGTGGGCCACCGTGGCGGGGTCGACGGGCTGACGCCGCTGCAACGCCTCGGCCACGGCGGCGTGCCAGGCCGCGCGCCGCGCCGCGGACAGATCCGCGTAGAGCGTGTCGCGGACGAGGATGTGAGTGAACCGCAGTCGCCCGTCGGCTTCCGCCTCGGTCAGGAACCCGGCCTGCAACGCACGGTCCACGGCGTCCAGCAGCGCCGCCGGGTCGCCGGTCAGCGCGCCGAGCACGTCTGGGTCGACGTCCCGGCCCAGCACCGCCGCCTGCCGCAGCACGGTACGGGTCGGCGCGGGCAGTTGCGCGAGTCGGTGCCGGATGACGTCGCGCACTCCGGGCGGCACCGCCGCCAGCGCCGCGTCGCCCGCGCCGGCGTACAGCTGGACCAGCTCCCGGACGAAGAACGGGTTGCCGCCGCTGCGATGGTGGATCAGCCCGACGGTGGGCGGGTCCAGCTCCGTTCCGGCGAGGGCCCGGGTCAGCTCACCTGTCGCCTCGGGAGACAGTCCGCCGAGATAGACGCGCACCGGTTCAAGCCCGGCCGCGCGGGCCAGCGCGGCGGTCAGCTCCGGGCTGATCTCGGTGGCCCGGTAGGTGCCCAGGACCAGCACCGGCCCGGTGGCCTGCTGCGGCCCGGTGAGCAGGGCGGTGAGCAGGTCCAGTGTGTCGCCGTCGGCGCGGTGCAGGTCGTCCAGCACCAGCAGGAGGGGCGTCCGGTCGGCGACGGCGGAGACCAACGACGCCACCGCGCGGTGCCGACGGAACCGGGCCACGGCGGGATCGGCCGCGCCGCCGGAACCGGCCGTCCCGCCACCGCCCACCGGCCCGCCGGACCCGGCAGGCGCACCCGACCCGGAAAGCTCACCAGACCCGGCAGGCTCACCGGACCCGGCAGGCTCAGCCGCCCCCGGACGCTCACTCGACCCGGCAAGCTGACCCGACGCTGCCAGCCAAAAGCCCGACGCTGCCGGGCCGCCCGACCCCGCTGGCTCGGTGAGCGTGTCGGTGATCTGGGTCCACGGCCAGGCGGGTGGGGCACCCTCGTACTCGGGACTGCGGCCCCAGGCCGTGGTCCAGCCCTCGGCGGCGAGCTGCCGGGTCAGCGCCTCGGCCAGGGCGGTCTTGCCGGCGCCCGGATCCCCACTGAGCAGGGCGAGCGTGGGCCGGCCGGAGCCGGTGACGGCCTGGCCGGCGTCCCGCAGCCTCTCCAGCTCCGCGTCCCGCCCGACGAACGGCCGCTGCGCGTCCCGCCCGACGAACGGCCGCTGCTGCTCCCGCTCGGCGTCCCGCCGGACGACCGGTCGTTGCGGCGAGGGTCCCGTCGCGCCGTCCCGAAGGGGTTCGCCACCGTCCGGGACGGCCACGGCGGGGGTGGGGGTCAGGTGTGGCGCCTGGGCCAGGATGTCGGCCTCCAGCCGACGCAGCTCGGGCCCCGGGTCCAGACCCAGCTCCGCCACCAGGACGTCGCGGGCCTCGCGCAACGCTGCCAGCGCCTCGCCCTGCCGGCCGGAGCGGTACCGGGCCAGCGCGAGCAGTCGCCAGGCGTCCTCCCGCAGCGGATGGCTGGCGAGGTGGGCGGGCAGATCGGCGGCGGCCTCGTCCGGACGGCCCAGCGCGAGCAGCGCCTCGGCACGCCGCTCGACGGCGAGCATCCGCGACTCGTCCAGGCGGTTGATCTCCGCGACGGCCCAGAGGGCGCCCGCGCAGTCCGCGTACGCGGGCCCGCGCCAGAGCCCGAGCGCCTCGTCCAGCACCGTCAGGGCCGACGCGGGCAGCTCCCCGGTCAGCAGCCGTCCCGCCTCGCCGACGGCGGCCTCGAAGCGGTAGGCGTCCACCGTGCCCGGGGCGGCGCGCAGCGCGTACCCCGAGGGCTCGGTGACCAGGAGACGCGGTGGCTGCCGGGGCGGCCGGTCGGGCTCCAACGCCCGGCGCAGGTCGGCGACGAAGGTGCGGATCGCGCCCACCGCGCCGTCCGGCGGGACCTCCCACAGGTCGTCGACGAGACGTTCCACAGGCACCACCCGGCCGTGGGCGATCAACAACCGGGCCAGCACCAGGCGCTGCCGGTGGCCCCGCAGCGGGACCGGACCGCCCGCGGCGGTGGCGGTCACCGGCCCGAGCACGCCGAACGTCACCCCCACCGGTGGCGACGGTTGCCTGGTCATGGCACCAATCTAGGCGGACGCACCGGCCCGTACTGATTCGGCGCTGACCGTCCGCTGATCACCCCCGGGCAGCCTCGATGAGACGACGGCGACGGGCGCTCCGCCCGCCGGCCCCGCTCACCAGGAAGGTCTCCCGTGCAGCCGAGGATCAACGGATTCGACTACCGGCGGTGACCTGGCGATCCGAGCTGGGGCTGCTGCGCGAGCAGGTCAACCAGTTGCAGTTCGTCGTCCGGGTGCTGACCCGCACGCTGGACAGGTGGCGTACCGCGGTGCACGCCCCCGACGCCACCCTGCGCAAGATCCGGGCGGTGGTCGCGGAGTCCGAGCGGCTGTCCGAGGACCGGTGACGGACCCCGCCAACGGCTCATCCGCCGTCCGGGGAGCGCAGCCGGCCGACGAGGTCACGGACGGCCGCCCGGAACGCGGGGTCGGACTCGCCCGGGTGGTGTCCGCGCACCGGTGGCGGTCGACGCTCCCCCGGTGACGGCAGCAGGGCCGCGGGATCGCGCAGCCGCCGGTCCACGCGGCCCGCCGGATCGGCCTCCTCCGGCGGCGGATCGCCGGGCCGGTGCGCCGCGAAGATCCAACCGCCGACCGGGTCGGTGTCCCGCCAGAGGTTGAGCCACCGCCATTCGACCCGCTCCCCCACCTCGCGCAGCACCGTCTCGTCGAGGTACGCCGGGAAGAGCCGGGCGTAGAGGCGGTCCAGCGGGGAGCCGTAGGTGAGCAGCGCGACCCGCCGACGCACCGTCGGCGGCAGCCGCAGCACCGCGAGGGCCAGCAACGCCGAGCCGTGACTGTGCCCGCACAGCAGCACCCCGGCGTGCCGCTCGGTCAGGTGGCCGATCCGGTCGGCCAGCTCCGGCACCGCCCGGTCGGCGTAGCTCGGGGGCGCGAACGGGTGGGCGGCCCGGGGCCAGAAGGTGCCCAGGTCCCAGAGGATCCCGACGTACCGGCGGAACCACGCCGTCCGGTAGGCGAACACACCGCCCAACACCAACGCGAGGAGCACCGCGGCGAGGAGGTAGGTGCCCCCCGCGAGCCCCATCCCGACCGCACCGCCCGGCAGCCCGAGATAGTGCCGCGCCAACTCGTCCGGCTCGCGCCCGAACTGCCCGAGCAGACTCGTGGCCAGCCCGACCACCGCCAGAGACGCGTACGTGGCCGCCAGCAGGCCCACCCACTCGGTGAACCGCGCCCGGGCCACCGCCTTGGTGACCCGCCGCAACCGTCCGGTCGCCTCCGGCGGCGGCGCGGGAAAGTCGCGGGCAACGATCGCCTCCGCCGCCCCGCGACGGCGACGCCGGGACAGGAGGGTCATCGCCCCGCACAGCAGCACCGCCACGGCCACGTGCAGGAAGAAGGCCAGCAGCGTCCAGCGGTACGGCAGCGGCGGCCCTCCGTCGCCGCGGTAGCCGCCGAGCAGCACCCCCGCCTGGTAGACCAGACCGGCGGAGAACGCGCCGGTCAGGCCAACCGCGATGGCCGCGATCAGCGCCGCGCCCAGCCCTCGGGGCAGCGCGGACCGGCCGCGGTGCCACAGCACCACGCCGCTGAGCACCACCAGCAGCACCATCTGGCCGAGCAGGGCGCCGCCGGCGATCCCGTCGTAGCCGGGGAGCCCGGCCGACGACGGCCAGCCGCGCTCGTCGCGCGCGACGGCCACCAGGGTCGCCACCGTCAGACCCGCCGCCACCACGCCCGTCGCGCGGGCAGCCACCGTGGCGGTGCGGGCGGTCGCTGCCCGGTCGATCAGCCCCGGGGCGGCGAGCAGACCGACACCTACCACCAGGACCGCCACGCTGAGCGTCAGCAGCAGCGTCGTCCCGGGCGTCGCGCCGCCGCCGCGACGGGCCGTGAGGAGCAGAACGTCGAGTACGGCGAGCGCCGCGGCGACGTGGATCGCCCGCAGCCGCACCACAAGCGGCTCCACCGCCCACACCGGGTTGCCGGCCGGGCGGGAGCGGCGGGTGCCGAGCAGCCGCAGGACCCCGACGGCGACGATCGGCAGCAGCGCCGACACGGCCAGCCGCTGCCCGACAGGTCTGTCGTCCAGCCCGGCCAGGGTGTCGAAGGGCGCTCGGCAGGCTGCCGCGCCGAGACACCGCCAGGCGAGCAGGTCGAGGGCGACCCCGGCCATGGACACCACGTACACCACCGTGAGGTTGAGCGCGAGGAGCCGGCACAGCACGGTGACCCCGGCGGCGCCGCTGCCGGTGGGCCGCATCCACACCGCCGCGTTGCTGAGCATGAACGGCAGCAGGAGGACCATGGCGAGCGTCCGGGCCACAGTGCCCGCGGGCAGGTCACCCCAGCGGTACGCCTCGAGCGTCACCCCGTCCGGATCGGTGCCGTCCGACCCGTCGCGGCGGTGGAAGCCTCCCCGGGCGTCGCCCGCGACCTGCCGTACCCGCTCCGCGCCCAGGATGACCGTGGGCCGCGCCCCCGACACGCCGTGCACCCGCAACTCCACCACGTCGTCGCAGCGCGGTTGGTCGCCGTGGCGCGACGCTGCCTGCGGCATCGGGGCAGCTACGAGAGGAGGTCCGACGCCACGGTCCAGAGCCGCTCGGCGTTGCCCGGATCGACCGCGTACGCCGCGACGCCGGTGTAGTCGGCGGGCCGCTCCGTCCTCACCGGCGCCTCGGCGCAGTCCTCGAAGTAGCGACCGCCCACGCCGTCCAGGAGGGGGGACGCGGCGAGCAGCACCGAGGTGGCAGCGCCCTGCTGCGGTGTCTTCTGCCGCTCCTTGGGGGTACGCAGCCCGCCGGTGTGCTTCTGCAGACCGGTCGCGATCGCGCCGGGGTTCAGCGCGTTGGTGTGGATGCCCTCGCCGGACCAGCGGCGGTTCGCCTCGACGGCCAGCAACGCCTCGGCGCTCTTGGACTGCCCGTACGCCAGCAGCGGATCGTACGGGCGGAACGCGAAGTGCAGGTCGTCGAAGACCACGGGCGAGAAGAGGTTGCCGCTGGAGCTCACCGACACCACCCGGGCGCCACCGGCCGCGGCGAGCGCGTCGTGCAGGCCGACGGTCAGCGCGAAGTGCCCCATGAAGTTGGTGGCGAACTGCATCTCCCAGCCCTCGGCGGTGCGCTCCAGCTCGGGCAGCGCCATGATCCCGGCGTTGTTGACCAGGATGTGCAGCGGCTGGTCCCAGCCGGCGACGAATCGGCGTACCGAATCCTGGTCGGCCAGGTCCAGCTCGCGGGCCGTGACCCGGTCCGCGCCGATGCTGGCCGCGATGTCGGCGGCGGCCTGCTCACCCGCGCTGACCCGGCGTACCCCGAGCACCACCTCGGCCCCGGCGGCGGCCAGCGAGCGGGCGGTCTCGACGCCGATGCCTGCGGCGCCTCCGGTGATGACGGCCCGCTTGCCGCTCAGGTCGACTCCGGCGAGGACCTCGTCGGCGGTCGAGGCGAAGCCGAATGGCGTCGTGATTCGCTCAGTCATCTCTGCCCCTTGTCTCGAACACGCTTCCTGCCAAACACTGTCACCCGGCCACCGCCGGTTATCCGGGTTCCTGGTTTTCCTGGTAGTGGCAGGACCAGGCTGGGCGGGCCGGGCGGGCTCCTACGATGGGCGGGTGAGCACGGCCGGCCCGCTGGGCGAATTCCTGCGCGCCCGGCGCGACCTGGTCGGTCCGTCCGACGTCGGGCTGCCGGCACACGGCCGACGGCGGGTGCCCGGCCTGCGGCGCGAGGAGCTGGCCCTGCTGGCCGGCATCAGCGCCGACTACTACCTGCGGCTGGAGCAGGGCCGTGACCGGCACCCGTCGGCGCAGGTGCTCGACGCGCTGGCCCGGGCGCTGCTGCTCGACGCGGAGGCCACGGCGCACCTGCGTCGCCTCGGCGGTCAGGCGCCCGCCGGCCGGCCGGTACGACGCCCGGAGCGGGTGCCGGTGGGCATCCGACAGTTGGTCGGTTCGTGGTCGCGGACACCCGCGTTCGTGCACGGGCGGCACCTGGACGTGCTCTTCGCCAACCCGATGGCGACCGCGCTGGCGCCGATCTACCGGCTCGGGGTGAACCTGCTGCGCGCGGTCTTCCTGGACCCGCGCGTGCCGGCGCTCTACCCGGCCTCCGAGGCGGTCGCGGCCACCGCGGTGGCCGGCCTGCGGGCCCAGGTCGGCGTCGAGGTGGACGATCCCCGGCTCACCGAACTGGTCGAGGAGTTGGCCGCCGGCAGCGAGCGGTTCCGGCGGTTGTGGGCCCGGCACGACGTCGCCGCCCGCGCGGGCGGTGGGCTACGGGTCTTCCGGCATCCGGTCGTGGGCGAGCTGGAGCTGCGCTACGAGAAGCTCACGATCAACGGGACGAGTCAGTCACTTGTCGTCTACCACGCCGAGCCGGACAGCCCGTCCGACCGCGCGCTCGCCCGGCTCGGTGCAGTCGTTTCAGCGCCCGACGCGAACAAAAACCACTAAATTCTCTTGTATAAGCCTATGGAGTGGCCGCCCGTTCGGCGACCACCACCGAGATGCCGTCGAGGACGCGTTGCAGGCCGAACTCGAAGGCGTACTCCGGGCCGTACGCTGCGCCGTGCTGCTGGCCCGCCGCCGTGCCGACGCGGGACGCGGTCGGGTAGCTGTCGGCCGTCAGGAACGTCTCCAGCCAGGGCGCGTGCGACTGCCACCACTGGCCGTCGGTCATGCCGGTCTCCTGCTCCAGGTCGACCACCTCGGACGCGGCGCGCGCGGAACTCTTCACGTGCCCGAGGACGAGCGTGAGCACCGCGTCCATCTCGACGTCGGTGAGCCCGATGTCGGCAACCGCGCCGAGTTCGTGGTCGTACTTGGCGACCAGGTGCGGGCCGAGCACCGGGCGGGTCGTCTCGGCCCGCAGCATCCAGCGGTGGCGCTGGTAGAGCGCCAGGTTGTCGCGGGCGATCCGCTCCAGCCGGGCCCGCCAGTCACCCTCGACGGCGGAACGCGGCATCTCGCCGTACGCGGTGTCGATCATGACGTCGACGAGTTCGGCCTTGCCCGGCACGTACGTGTAGACGGACATGGTGCCGACACCCAACGCCTCACCGACCCGGCGCATGGTCAACGCGTCGAGGCCCTCGGCGTCGGCGATGTCGATCGCGGCGCGGACGATCCGGTCGACGCTGAGCCCCTGCCCGGCGCTGCGGCTGGTCGGTTCCCGGGTGCGCCAGAGGATGGCCAGGCTGCGGGCCGGATCCGCTGTCGCCTTGCGCTCACTCGCCATGGTGCGGCCATCCTAGCAACGCGGTCGTACGTCGTACGTCGGCCGCCGGGCCGGCCTGGTCACACCTCCTCGCGGTCGTCGGACAGCGCCGGCCCGGCGGCGGCCGGCACCAGGTGGCGTACCTGCGTTTCGCCGTCGGTCAGCTCCCGCGCCCGCGCCTCGGCCTCCCGGTCCTCACCCGTCAGCCGGCCGCCGTGCTGGCGCAGGTGCTCGTCCCAGGACGGCACCAGGTACACCTCGACGAACCGGTCCGTCGTCTCGGCCGGCCGGAACAGCCCCCAGCGCATCGCGCCGGTGCGCTGCCGGGCGCCGCGCACCACGTCCATGGCCGCCAGGAACGGTCCCGTCCGCTCCGGCCGGACCGTGTACTGCACCGTCACCAGCACCGGTCCGACCCCCGGGTCCGGCTCGTGCGCCAGGTGCAGTTGCGGCCAGTAGGCCGACGGTTCCCGGTTCACGGTGCGCAGGTCCGGCAGCGGCCAGATCCGGCTCGTCACGGTCCCGACGAACATCAACGCCGCCGCCGCGAGGTAGGCGAGGACCAGCCCCCCCATGTCGGCCACCAGACCCCACCCGAAGGCGCCGACGGCCTGCCCGCCGGCGAAACACACCTGGTAGACGGCCAGCCCCCGGGCCCGTACCCAGCTCGGCAGGAAGAGCTGCATCTCGGCGTTGACGTTGGCCAGCACCGTCACCCAGGCCATCCCGGCCGGCAGCAGGGCGAGCAGCACCAGCGGCACCACCCGTACGGTGCCCAGCACCGCCAGCGCGACGGTGAACAGCGCACCGGCGATGAGCAGGAGTTGGTTGGCCGACAGCCGGGTCCGGATCACGGCCAGCAGCACGCCACCCACGATGGCGCCCACCCCGAGGGCGGCCAGTAGCAGCCCGTACCCGCCGGAGCCCAGCCCGAGCCGCCGGGCCGCCACCAGCGGCAGCAGCGCCCACAGCGCGCTGGCCGGGATCACGAAGACCAACGCGCGGCGCAGCAGCCGGCGCACGATCGGCGAGTGGCGTACGTAGCGGCTGCCGGCGCGCAGCGCGGCGGTGAACCGCTCGGGCACCTCGACGGCGCGAGCGGTGCTCGGCCGCCAGCGCCACAGCGCGAACGCGAAGATGGCGAACGCGACCGCGTTGAGGCCGAAGACCGGGGCGACGCCGGTCCGGGCGATCAGCACGCCGGCCACCGCGGGCCCCACCGCCCGCGCCACGTTCACGCTTATCGAGCCGAGCGCGGACGCCGACCGCAACTGCTCCTGCGGTACCAGCTCCGGGATCACCGCCGACCAGGCCGGCAGGGTGAGCGCCTGCCCGACCCCGAACGCGAAGGTGAGGGTGAGCAGCAGGGCCGGCGGCATCCGGTCGGTCAGGGTGAGCAGGGTCAACGCCACCGCCACGGCGACCAGGAACACCTGCACGGCGATCAGCAGATGCCGGCGGTCGAAGCTGTCGGCCAGCACCCCGGCGGGCAGCGCCAGCAGCAGGACGGGCAGCAGGCTGGCGGTCTGCACCAGCGCGACGAGCGTGGAGGCGTTGGAGTGGTGGATCAGCAGCCACTGCGCACCGACGGTCTGCATCCAGGTGCCGACGTTGGCAGCCAGGAGGGCCAGCCAGAGATTGCGGTAGACGGCGCCGCGCAGGGGTGCCCACGCGGAGGCCGGACGGTCCTCCGCTCCGGCTGCCGCCGTCACCACCGCCCGTCCGCGCGCAGCACGCGCTCACCGGAGACGTACAGGTCGTCGGGTTGCAGCAGCAGCAGCCGGACGACCTCGGTGGCGACCTGTTCGGGCAGGGCGTACACCTCGTCGAGGAACTCGGCGCCGACGCGTTCCTGCAGGCGGGTCGGCATCGGCCCCGGATGCAGCTGCATCACCTTGACCCGGTTGCTGTGCTGGGCCTGGGCCAGCGACTCGACGAGGCTGCTGCCGTAGCTCTTGGTCGCCCGGTAGATCGGGATGCCGGGTCGGGGGGCCGCCAGCGCCATGGCGCCGATGTACACCACGTTCCCGTAGCCCTGCCGGTGCAGCTGCTCCAGCGCCTCCCGCAGCAGGTACGTCGTACCCAGGACGTTGATCTCGACGGCCCGCCGAATGTGTTCCACGGACAGGTCGCCGAGGTCGCCGCCCGCCCACATCGACGCGCACGCCGCCACCCCGTCGACGGTGCCGTAGCGCCCCACCACCTCGGCGAACGCGTCCCGGACCTGCTCGTAGGAGGAGACGTCACAGACCGCGCCGCCGCACCCCAGTTCATCGGTCGTCGCGGCGACCTCGGCCGGCTCGTTGCCGAACACCACGACCTGGTGCTCGTCGACAAGCAGTCGGGCCACCGCGAGACCCAGCCCGCTGGTCCCGCCCACCACCACGAAGGTCCTGGCACCCATGTCACTCCAGCCGCCGCCACCAGGTCACACGGAACGCGTGACGGCGCGTTCTTCCCGTTTCCGGACCCCGCACACCCGCCCGGCCGGTAGTGCTGGGCATACCCCGGAAAGGGGATCTGGACGGCTGGGGCGGCCTCCGGCCGGCGATTAGCGTCTGCGGCATGACCTCGGAACACCCTTCCCACCTGGCCGCGTCGCTGCGCCGCCGCGACTGGCTGATCTCCGCCTGGCCGTGGCGCGCGCTGGCCTACCTGGTCAGCACCGTGCCGATCGCCAGCGTGCTCACCGTCGGGCTGCTCGTCATCGGCGCGCCCCTGCTGCCCGTCCTCAGCACGCTCCGCCGGGAGGGCCGACCGCCGAGCATCGCGCTGATGCTGTTCCTGATTACCGGCAGCGTCATCCTGGTGGGGTTGGCCCCGATCCTGAGCTTCGTGGTGGCCGCCGTCGAGCGGTGGCGGGTCCGGCTCGTCGACAACCGTCCGCTGCCCTCGTCGCCGTGGCCGGGCCTGGCCGCCCGCTACCGCAGCGCCGCTACCTGGCGGGAGGTCGCGTACCTGTTCTGGCTGGGCGGTTTCGTGCCCGTCGCGTACTGGGTGTTCCTGGTGCTGGTGCTGCTCGACGTCGGGATGGTCACCAGCCCCTGGCTCGCCGGGGACGCCGAACCGGTAGTGATCTGGCGCCCGATCGAGAGCACCGGCGAAGCCGTTCCGTACGCGATCGTGGGGGTGCTGCTCCTCCCGGTGCTCTGCTACGGGGTGGGGCTGCTCGCCGCCGGGCAGGCCGCCATCGCCCGGTGGGCGCTGACCTCACCTGTCGACGCGGCCGCGCTGCGCGAGGTCGCCCGCTCCCGCACTCGGCTCGTCGGGGCGTACGAGGCGGAACGGCGCCGCATCGAGCGGGACCTGCACGACGGCGCGCAGCCCCGGCTGACCAGCCTCACCCTCCAGCTCGGCCTGGCTCGGCTGGACGTACCCGAGGACTCCCCCGCCGCCCGGCCCCTCGCCGTGGCGCACGACCAGGCGCGCGGGCTGATGGTGATGTTGCGGCAGTTGGTGCACGGTATCCGGCCGCAGAGCCTCACCGACCTCGGTCTCGCCGGTGCGGTACGCGAGCTGGCCGACGCCGCTCCCGTCGCGGTCACCGTGCACGCCGACATCGACGGGGAGCTGCCGGAGATCGTCGAGACCACTGCGTACTTCGTGGTGTCCGAGGCGTTGAGCAACGTGGCCCGGCACGCCGCGGCGACACGCGCCGAGGTGCGCCTGTCCCGGGTCGGCGGCGACCTCGTGGTCGAGGTGTCCGACGACGGGCGCGGCGGCGCCGACCCGGCCCGGGGCACCGGCCTGACCGGTCTCGCCGACCGGGTCGCCGCCGCCGACGGACGGCTGCTGCTGTCCAGCCCGCCCGGCGGGCCTACCCTGGTCCGGGTGGAGCTGCCATGTCGCCGCTGACCCGGGTCGTGCTCGCCGAGGACGAGGTGTTGCTGCGTGAGGGCCTGGTCGCGCTGCTGACCCGCTTCGACTTCACTGTGTGCGCCGCCGTCGGCTCCGCGCCCGAGCTGCTGGAGGCGGCCCGCACGCACCAGCCCGATCTGGTGCTGACGGACATCCGGATGCCACCCCTTCGGCGGGACGACGGGCTGCGCGCGGCCGTCGCGCTGCGCGCCGAGCGGCCCGGCCTGCCGGTGGTGGTCCTCAGCCAGTTCGTGCAGACGGGGTACGCGGCGGCCCTGCTGGACAGCGGCGACGGCCAGCGGGTCGGCTACCTGCTCAAGGACCGGGTGGCCGAGGTGACCGAGTTCGTCGACACGCTGCGCCGGGTCACCGGCGGCGGCACCGCCATCGACCCGGACGTGGTGCGGCAGCTGCTGCACCGCCCCCGCGACCCGCTCGCCGCGCTCTCCGCCCGGGAACGCGAGGTGCTGGCGCTGCTGGCCGAGGGCCGCTCGAACGCCTCGATCGCCGCCCGGCTGCACGTCACCGAGGCCGCCGTCGGCAAGCACGTCGGCAACATCCTGCTGAAGCTCGACCTGCCACCCAGCGACGACACCAACCGACGGGTGCTCGCCGTTCTCACCTATCTGCGCGCCGACCCGGTGGGCTGACCAGCGCCGGCCCCGGACCGGGCCCGACCGCGCGCGGCGTAGATTCGAGCACCGGCACCGCCGCCGGTCCAGGGCGCGGGCCAGGAGAGGGGAGTACGGCATGGCGGAGGCGCTGCGGGTCGGTCTGCTGGGGTACGGGCTGGCGGGCCGGGTGTTCCACGCGCCGCTGATCGCCGCGACACCCGGGCTGCGGCTGGACGCCATCGTGACCCGCGATCCGCAGCGGCGCGAGCAGGCGCACCAGCACTTCCCGGACGCCCGCCTGGTCGACGACGCCGACGAGCTGTGGCGTACCCCGGAAGCTCTGGACCTGGTGGTGGTCGCGACGCCGAACCGGCAGCACGTGCCGATGGCGCGGGCGGCGCTCGCTGCCGGCCTGCCGGTCGTCGTCGACAAGCCCCTGGCCCCCACCGCCGCCGACGCCCGGGCGCTGGTCGAGGAGGCCGACCGCCTCCGAGTGCCGCTGACGGTGTTCCAGAACCGCCGCTGGGACGGCGACTTCCTGACCGCCCGCGGGCTCGTGCAGCGGGGCGAGCTGGGTCGGGTGCTGCGCTTCGAGTCCCGGTTCGAGCGGTTCCGCCCGGCGATCAAGCCGGGCTGGCGGGAGCTCGCCGGGCCGGAGGAGGCCGGTGGGGCCCTGTTCGACCTGGGCGCGCACCTCATCGACCAGGCCGTGCAGCTTTTCGGCACGGTCGAGCGGGTCTACGCCGAGGTGGACCGCCGCCGCGCGGGCGCCGAGGTCGACGACGACGCGTTCGTGGCGTTGACCCACGCCAACGGCGTGCACTCGCACCTGTGGATGGGGGCGGTGACCGCTCAGCTCGGACCGCGGCTGCGGGTGTTGGGCGACCGGGCCGGCTACACGACGTACGGGCTGGACGTGCAGGAGGCTGCGCTGCACGACGGCGGCCGACCGGACCAGCCCGGCTGGGGCGAGGTGCCGCCGGAGCGGTACGGCCTGCTCGGCGTCGACGGCGACCTGCGCCCGGTGCCGACCGTGCCCGGGTCGTACCAGAGCTTCTACGCCCAGGTGGCGGCGGCGCTGCGCGACGGCACTCCGCTGCCTGTGGACCCGCGCGACTCGGTAGCCACTGTCGAGCTGATCGAGCTGGCACACCGGTCGGCGGCCGAGGGCGTGGTCCTGCCGGTCCCGACCGCCTGACCTGTTGCGCGACACGCACCGTCGGCTCGCGCTCCGCGACTCGTCCCGGGCGTTGACGACGCGGAGGCGATGATCGATGCTCGTGACCGGCGGTCACGGGGAGGCTTCATGGCACTGCTGGAGATCGTTGTCACGACTGTTGGCGGCGCGCTCTCCGCGACCGTCGGGGTTGTCGTCGGCGGGGTGCTCACCCGCCAGGCACAGGACCGACACTGGTTACGCGACCGGCAACTCATGGCCTACCAGGACCTCCTGCGTGAGTACGCCACGTTCTCGATGATCATGCGGCGCGCTCACCTGGGACGCACGGGCTGGGACTATGACTGGGGGGCGTGGACCGCCGCGCTGATGTCGGCCAGCCTCGTCGCCCCGAACGCGGTCGCCACCGAGATCGACAGGTTCGGCGAAGCGGTGCAGCGATTCCTGGATGTTACGGCCGGGGTGGACACGACGACCGCGCCCCTGTCGCAGGACGAGTTCGAGGAAGCGATGGTGGCACCGGCCCGAGCGCAACTGGCATTGGTCAATGCCATGCGCCGATCCGTAGGACGGAATCAGGGGCCGCTGGCGACGTCGTTGGGCGGAGCACACGGCCGCCGGCCGCACCGCAAGCAGCAGGACTGACCTGCTCCAACCGTCTCGCCGTCGCTGGTGTCGTGATCGGCGGAACACGCCCTGGCCGCCGGGGTCCTCTGTGGTGCCCGAAAACCGGTGGAGCGGCGCCGCTCTGCGCCGTTACCGTGCTGCCCAGCTCCTGTCGTCTAGGCGAGGACGTTCCGTTGTACACCCTGTGAGACCTCCCGAGCGCTGATCCGCGCGTCGCGCCCCGTGCGCCGCGCTCCTTTTGCTGCGGACTTCTCACTGAAACCGGTGTACCTCTGTGCTCATCACCTGGGCCGTCGTGCCCACCCGCCTGCCCATAATCCGCCGCCGATGCCACGTGTGCGCGTCCGCACACTTCCGGCCGAGCGGCAGATTCCGCGTCAACGCCAACCACAAGCTCATCGACATCTGGCTCCTCGCGCTCTGTACCGGGTGCGGGGACACGGTGAAGCTCGAGGTCCTGGAGCGGACGACAGTGCGCTCCATCCCAGCCGAGCTGCTCGACCGGCTGCACGACAACGACAGTCGCCTGATCGCCGAGCTGCTCCAGGATCCGATCGTGCAGCGTCGCAATCGATTCGTCCTGGACTGGGACGACGCCTGGCGTCTCGACACCTTCGGATCCGATCACCTGGACCGCGACATCGTCGAGGTCGCGGTCCGCTTCGCGGCGCGCATCCCCGTCCGGCCCGCACGACTGATCGCAGCGGGTTTCGGCCTGTCCCGGGCCGAGGTCGACAGGATGACTGAGGAGGGGAAGCTCGTGTCGACAGTGCGCCTGAGCGGCAGGCTGTCCGGCGACTTCACCTTCACGCTCAAGCGCTGAGCCTCCTCGGAATCACGGGCCTGTCCGGCGTTGTCTCGCCGGGCAGGCCCAATGGCGCGTCCTGCCGATCTTGGTAGCCGAACGGCCCGGCCGTAAGGTGCTCGTCATGATCGAGGAGGCGGCATGCCGTTGACGAATCCGTGGCTGGCCGGGCCCACGCCGGCTGGACGCCTCGATCGCGAACGGCTCGAAGAGCGCATTCTCCACCTGCTGTCGTCGCAGAACATGTGCGTGCTCGCGACCACGGGTCCGGACGGGCCGATTGCCACCCCGGTGCGGTACTACTCGCTCGACTTCACAGTGCTGTTCACTGCCGCGCCCCGTTCGCCGAAGATGCGCAACATCGCTGCCGATCCACGGGTGTCCGTCGGGATCTTCGCGCCGCTGGTCGGGCTGGCCAGCAGCCGCGGGGCCCAGTTGTTCGGCGCGGCCCGGGTACTCGACCCGGGGCATCCCGACCGTGCGCACTACTGGGAGGCGTTCCGATGGGAGAACGAACACGCCGAGCGGGGGCGACCGCTGTCCGAGCCACCCGAGGACACCCTGGTCGTCGTTGAGGCCGAGCGGATCGTCTACACGGAGCACTGGCTGCGACGTGAGGGGTTGGCACCCCGCCAGTTCTGGCGTCGCTGAGGATGCCTGCAGCGGCCGGTCACGCAAGCCAACTGATGGCGGCGATCAGGCCTGGTGGAGGGGTGGGCACCCTAGTCGGTGTCCTGCTCCGAAGGGGCGTCGTCCGGCGTCCGGGCGTCGTCGTCGGTCAACGCGTCGTCCGACGGGGTGGCGAGGTCGGCGAGCCGGCGCTCGGCCTCCCGGATTTCCTCGGCGAGCCTGGGGTTCTCCTCGTCGGGAGCCTGCGACATGGGCGACCTCCATCGGGCGCGGACCACCCCCGCGTACCCAGCCTGCCGTGGGGAACACGGGGATGCGCGGACCAGCCCTTGATCAGGTGATGAGAAACAGGTCCAGGAGTCCTCTCCGACCTACTTTTCATCACATGATCAGGCCGGCCCGCCAGCCGGTCGTGCCGATCGACGAAGGCCCGTGTCCTTGGCGTTCGCGGCTGACGTCGCCTCGGTCATGCTGCAGAAGCGGTGACCTACGAGCGAGCTGTCGCCAGGCGTCGGGGGACGTGCCGCGTGGCGGAAGATGAACACCGGGCGGGCCGGGGCGCACTGGGCGGGGAGCCCAGGAGCGTTGCCGGCCCGGCCCGGTGCCGGATCAGCGCTGCTTCAGCTCGCGCCAGGATGGGTGGGTGCCGCGCCAGGCGTCGGCGAGGATGGCCGCCGAGGCCCGGCTTGGGCACTGCTGCACCCGCTCACGACCCGACGCCCCACCGATCTGGGCGCGGACCTCCCAACCCTGCCCGTCAGTACGGATGTACACGTCCCGGCGCCCGCGCGGGGTCGTGTCACCGTTCCACCAGTGTTCCTCCACCTTCATTCGCCGACCGTAACGCAATTTTCGTGCTGGGGGTACGGCGCAGGTGAGCATGAACCGCCGTGATAGCCACAATTCCGACACAGTTCCACCTGTGCGGGCGACGGGGAGGAACCGCATCGGCGATTCCTCCCCGTCCTGAGCGATGAATCAGGTGGGCATTACATACCGCTGAACACGCCCGCCAGGGTGTTGGCCAGCTTGTCCTGCCCGGAGGGGCTGGGATGCGGCGATCCTCCCTCCGCGGTGACCTGGATGTCACCCGGAGTGAACGGCGGCGGGAACGCCACCCGCACGGCCGGGTCGAACGGGACACCGAGCTGGATGGCCCAGTTGAGATCGTTGATCACACCCCGCACGGTGCCCACCCAGAGCGGGTCGATGAGCGGTTGCAGCGTCGACACCGGCGCCGCGGGCACGTAGGACTGCAGGCCGGTCGGCAGCAGCGACTTGAGCTTGACCCAGCCGTACTGGCCGACGTCGAGGTTCGCCGGGGTGATGTCGTAGTACAGCATCCACACGACCTTGTCCGCACCGGCGGCCAGCAACGAGTTGACGATCGCTGTGGCGTCAGCGGTGATGCCGGCGTACTGGGCGGGACCGGTGTAGCGCGGCACCCCGATGTTGATGTAGTAGTCCTCACCGACCGGCAGATCCAGCCAGAAGTTGCAACCGCCGCCGTTGGTGACGATGCCGGCCTTGCCGCCCACGGCGGCCCACTCGAAGCGGAACACGCCGTACGGGTCCAGGGCCTCCGCCGCGAACTCGAGACCGCGACACATGCTCAGCCGGGTCAGGACGGTGTTCCAGTTGGTGTTGTTCACCCCGCCGGTGGTGGCGTGGTACGCGTTGTGCCCGTCCGCCTTGGCCTTGGCGATGCGAGCGGTGGCGAGGCCGAGCGGGCTGGCCACCCGACCCCAGCCGTTGCCACACGCGTCGGGGCCGGCGCGACCGAAGATGATGTCGCTGGTGCCGTACCCGGTGCGCGCGTAGTTGTCGTAGTCGACGATGCTGCCGTCCATGTCGAAGTAGCGCCGGCCGTAGCTGTAGACGCCGTTGTTGCCCGGCATGCCACGGTTGTCGGACGAGGTCATCGGGCAACCGGGGCCCACGCCGAATCCGAACTGGTGGTGCGACGAGCTGATCGAGTCCCCGGTCAGGGTCAGGACCGTGTCGTCGGAGACGGTCTGCACCTCACGGCAGCGGATGCGGTCCTTGTTCGCGTCCACCAGGGTGGGGTTGCCGCTCACGTTCGGACAGCCGGTCGGGGGCGGGGGTGGCGGCGAACCTGGTCCGCCGGTGGGGTCGGTGGGTGGGTCGGTCGGGTTGGTCGGGTCATCGGTGGGCGACGACGAGCCGCTGGGCGAGGCACTGCCCGAGGGGGACGAGCTGCCCGACGGCGACGCGCTCCCCGACGGCGACGAGCTACCCGAGGGCGACGAGCTACCCGACGGCGAGGAACTGCCCGACGGGGACGCGCTGCCCGATGGTGAGGAACTGCCCGAGGGCGACGCACTGCCCGACGGGGACGCGCTCCCCGACGGCGACGAGCTACCCGACGGCGACGCGCTGCCCGAGGGGGACGAGCTGCCCGAGGGTGACGCACTGCCCGACGGGGACGCGCTCCCGGAGGGGGACGCGCTGCCCGAGGGGCAGGGCGAGCCGGTGGGCGACGCCGACGCGGAGGGCGAACCGCTGGCCGATATCGTCGAGGTGGGTGCGGTCGCGGTCGCGGCGGGGGCCCGCTGCGCGACCGGCTCAGCCGTCACCGGCGGCCGGGTCTGCCGCGTCGGTGTCGCCGACGTCGAGGCCGACGGCGAACCCGTCGGGCAGTCGGCGGCGGCCGCCGCGTTCCGGGTACGGATCTGGGCGAGCCGCGCCTCGACCTCCACCGGAAGTTTGCCGCCCGGCTTGACGCACGGATCGAGCAGCCAGGTCGTGCCCTCCAGCTCACGGGTGCAGGGCGGCGCGTCGTACGACACCGCGGCGGGTGTGGCGCTCACCGGGGTGGTCGAGGCGCCGCCGGCGGCCGGGGCGACAACCGCGGTGACCGTGGCCACCGCGACCGCCATCCCCGCGGCGAACAGAACATTGTGGACGTGGAACGACCTGGTGGGTCGCCGTCCTGGCGGTCCGCTTGGATCCAGTTGGCTCATGCCGTCCTCCAGGGACTGAGTGCACCGGTAGGTGTTACCGCACGGTAGGGAGGCGCGCGGTAACCCGGTAGATCAGTCGCCCTTACCTACTGTCGAGGCTGGATCGCTCGCGGTGACCTGTCCCCCGTACGTCCGGCCGGTCCTGGCCGAGCACCACGGCGAGTTCCCTGCGGTTGCGGACGCCCAGTTTGGTGAAGACGCGGGCCAGGTTGTTGTTGACGGTGTTGACCGACAACCCCAGCCGGTCGGCGATGCTGCGGCTGGACAGCGCCACCGCGAGCAGCGCGACGTCCCGCTCGCGGCGGGTGAGCGTCGCCTGCTCCGCGCCCTCAGCGGCCGCGGCCAGCAGTGGTGTGCGTACGCCCTGACAGGCCTGGGCCAGCGTCGCGGCCCGCTGCGCCACCGCCAGGCGGGGTCGACCACGGCGGGCGTACGCCCGGGCGGCGGCGCCCAGCGCCTCGGCGGCGAGCAGGGTGTGGCCGCGGGCGACGAGGTCGTCCACGACCGCCTCCAGGGTCGGCCCGTCGTCGCGGACCAGCCCGTCGGCCGCGTGGGCGAGGGTCGACGCCAACCCGCCGAGCAGGTCGGCGAGGGCGATCAGACGGTCCCGCACCGGCTCCGGGGCGCCCAGCCGCGCGCACTCGTAGAGCGCCACCGCCTCGATGGTCGGCTGCTCGCTGCCCCGGGCCAGGTCGGCGGCGTGGCGGGCGGTGCGGATCGCCGCGGTGAGGTCCCCCTCGGCCACCTGCACCCAGGCGCGGTTCAGCTCCACCCACGGGTGGAAGATCCGGTTCGCGGTCCGCTCCCGGGCGTCCGCCGCGGCGAGCCAGCGGCGGGCGCCGGGCACGTCACCGGCCAGGGCGCGGACGCCGGCCAGCTCGGCCCAGTACGTCCGCACCAGGTGGTACTGGTCGTTCTCCTCCACCAGGGCGACGGCCTCGCGCAGGTCGGCCTCGGCGCCGTCGAGCCGCCCCTGCGACTTGGCGATGATCCCCCGGAACCCGGCCCACACGGCGACCATCCCCCGCGCGTCGCTGGCCACCGCCGCGCGGTAACCCTCGTCGGCCAGCTCGACGGCCCCGGCCAGCTCGCCGGCCGCGTACCGGGCGTAGCAGAGCCCCAACCCGACCTGCGCCTCGTTCCACGGCAGGTGCTCCGGCTCGGCGGCGAGCACCGTCCGGCCCCGCTGGGCCAGCTCCGCGGCGAGGTCGAGCCGACCGAGCATCCCAGCGGCCGAGGCGGCGCCCATGGTCGCCCAACTGGCCGCGCGTACGCCGGTGTCGGCCCGGGCGAGCACGGCCTGGCCCACCGTCAGCGCCGCCTCACACCGGCCGTCGTAGAACAGCACCCACGACCGGGTGGCCTCGGCCAGGTCGTGACCGGGTGAGCCCGCCGGCACCATCCGCAGCGTCTCGTGCGCCTCGTCGATCCGGTCCAGGCCCCAGTAGAGCAGCCCGGCCCGGGTGATCGCCCACATGGCGAGGTGTTTGCTGCCCGGCGGTGGCGCCGGCGGCAGCATGTCGAACGCCTCCTGGCTGCGCGCCTGGAACTGCAGCACCCGGGCCAGCAGCCACTGCGCCTCCCAGCCCTGCCCGGCGTCGTACGCCGTGCGGGCCAACCGCTCGGCGAGGTCGATGTCGAACCGGTCGATGGCCTGCCGCGCGGCGGCCAGCGCGATGCCGGGATGCCGGATGCTGCCCGAGCGCAGCTGCCACACGCCGGCGACCAGCGCGTCGTCGCGACGGCGCAGCGGCATGCTCGCCAGTACGTCCGCAAGCTGCCCGAACACGGTCCGGGACCGGCTGGCGGGCATGCTGGCGCGCAGCGCCTCGCCGTAGAGCGGATGGGCCATGCGCAGCGCCATCCGCGCGCCGGAGCGCTCCGCGACCACCATGCCGCTGCGCTCGGCGGCCTCGATGGCGGCCGGGTCGACGAACCGTTCCAGCAGGGCGAGGGAGAGCGGCTCACCGCACGCGACCACCTCCAGGACCTGACGGGCGGCCGGTTCCAGGGCGCGCTGCCGGGCACTGACCAGCTCGGCCAGCCGAGGGCTGCCCGACGCGGTGCCGCGCCAGCGCCAGACACCCCGCGACTCCCGCAGCCCGCCGGTGTCCAGCGCGTCGGCGAGCAGTTCCCGCAGCAGCAGCGGATTGCCGTCGGCGAGCTGGCGCAGCCGACGACGGCTGAGTGCGTCGAGCGGGCCGGGCGCGGCCTCGTCGAGCAGGTGGTCCACGGCGGTGGTGGGCAGGGGACGCACCTCCAGTCGCCGGCCGGAGCCGGTCCACAGCGAGGTGAGCGCGTCGGAGAGTGGTTCGCCCGCGCGGACCGTCGCGACCGCCACCGCCAGGCCGTGCACGGCGAGTTGGTGCAGCAGCCCGGCCGACGGCTCGTCGAGCAGGTGCGCGTCGTCGATACCGATCATGACCGGGCGGCCCGCGCTGCGGCGGGCGAAGTCGCGCTCCACCGTGACGACCAACCCCATCGGGTCGGCGCGCGGTCGACTGGGCGCGGGGATGAGGTGGGAGACCGCGCCGAACGGGATGGAGCGGGCCGCGCCGGTGGCGGAGACCCAGTGGCACTCCACGCCGTTCTCGGCGGCACGCGCCATCGCCTCGCGCAGCAGCCGCGTCTTGCCCACCCCGGCGTCGCCGACCAGCACCAGGCCGGGCGCCCGCGCCGACACGACGTCCTCGATGGTCTTCAGCTCGTCGTCGCGGCCGACGAGTGTCCATTCGCCACGTCCCGACATGCCGACCCTCACCTCGCCCTCGGGGCAGCCCTGCCGTCCACCCTATGGGCTGTGCCGGCACTTCCGCTCGACAGCTGTCGATGGCCGGCGGGGCCTACCGGAGGCGGTCGTCCCTCACCCCTGGGCGGTGAGCAGGTAGTCGTCCGCCTCCGGGCTCCACCGCAGGTCGACAGCTCCGCTGGTGGCGGCGGCCTTGCAGAACTGCAGGAAGCTGCGGTAGCCGAGCTTCTTCTCGCTGAAGTCGGGGCGGGCCCGGCGCATCTGGTTCTTCAAACCGGAGAGCGCGACCGGGTTGCCGGCGCTGCCGAGGTCGCCCACCACACCCCGGAGCAGGCCGAAGGCGACCTCCCGGTCGCCGTGCTCGGGCAGGGACACCTCGGGGTCGCCCTTCGCGGGCCCCTCGGCCAGGTCGATCACGTGTTGCTCGGCGAGGTGGCGCAGCAGCTCGCCGAAGGTACGGAAGCCGTAGTCGGACTCGCTGAACGTGGGGTCCTTGCGCAGCAGGGTGCGCTTGAGGCGGGAGGCGGTCACCTCGCCGCTCGCGCTGCCCTGCAACCCGGCCACCGTCTGGGCCACCTGCACGGCGAGGGCGTCCACGTCCCGGCCGGGCTCCTCACCCACCGGCCGGCCCTCGGCCTCGGCCTCCTGCTCGTGCTCCCGCTGCTGCTCCGGCTCGGGCTGGCGCTGGTCCGGGCTGGTCTGCCGGGCCGGACGACCGCGGCGGCTGCGGGTGGGCGGGATGTCCACACCCTCCAGCCGGTCGTAGTAGAGGAACTCGTCGCACGCCGGGGGCAGCAGCGCCGACGTGGACCCCTCGACGCCGACACCGATGACCCGCTTGTTCAGCTCGCGGAGCTTGTGGACCAGGGGCGTGAAGTCGCTGTCGCCGCTGCAGATGACGAAGGTGGAGATGTAGTCGCGCTCGAACGCCAGCTCGATCGCGTCCACTGCCATCTTGATGTCGGCCGCGTTCTTGCGGGACGCTCCCATGCGCTGGGGGATCTCGATGAGCTCGACGTGCGACCGGGTGAGCATCCGGCGGTCCTCGTCGAAGTACGACCAGTCGGCGTACGCCCGGCGCACCACGACCCGCCCCCGCTCGGCGAGCGCGTCAGCGATCGGCCGGAAGTCGAAGGCCCCGCCGCCACGGTGGTCGCGGGCTCCCAACGCCAGGTTCTCGTAGTCGAGGAAAAGGGCGATCCGGTCTTCTTGATCCACGCGGCCCAGCGTACGCCGGGCGTGGGCCGTCGGGGCGCAGGCGACGCTCGACACCTCAACTCGCCATTCGTCCATTTCTTGCGATCTTACAGTCGTCTCTTTTCGGTGTTCGATTGTTGTCTTGCAACACACTGTCCAGTGCTGCATCATGCAGATCAATGTCGGGCGTCGGGGGCGCCGGGCGGACCTCCACCACCATCCACCCAGGAGGGTCACCGATGTTTCGCAGCATCCTGCCGCCACGGGGACGCCCGGGCCGGCCGGCCACCGCGGCGGTCGCGCTCGCGACCGGTCTCGCCGTGCTGGTCGCCGCGCCCGCCGTCGCCGTCGCCGGTCCGTCCGACACCGCGCGGCCGGTCGTCACCCGCGCCGCCCTCGACCCGGCGCTGGTCGCCGGGCGCGGCGCCGACGTCGACTTCCTCGAACAGGAGGCCGAGAACGCGCGGACCACCGGCGAGGTCATCGGCCCCGACCGGTCCGCCTACACGCTGCCCGGCGAGGCGTCCGGCCGTCGGGCCGTCCGGCTCACCCCCGGCGAGTACGTCGAGTTCGTCCTGCCCAGCGCGGCCAACGGGATCACCGTGCGGTACAGCATCCCGGACGCGCCCACCGGAGGCGGCATCACCGCGCCGCTGCGGGTGGCCGTCAACGGCACGCACCTTCGCACCATGACGCTCACCTCGCAGTACTCGTGGCTCTACAACCAGTACCCGTTCACCAACGACCCGCAGGCCGGGCTGCTGCACCCGGACTGGTGGATCACCGAGTGCCAGTGCGTGCCGTCGGCCACGACGCCGTCCCCGAGCATCGACAAGCCGTTCCGGCCCACCCACTTCTACGACGAGCAGCGGCTGCTGCTCGGGCGCACCTACCGGGCCGGTGACAGGATCCGGCTCACCGCGCCGGCCGGTAGCGCCGCCGCGTGGACGGTCATCGACCTGCTCGACTCCGAACTGGTCGCACCGCCGCACGTACGGCTGCTCGCGGCGAACGTGCTGGCGTTCGGAGCCGACCCCACCGGCCGGCGGGACTCCGCCGACGCCCTGGACCGGGCCATCGCCTTCGCCCGGCGTACCCATTTGAAGGTCTACGTTCCGCCGGGCATCTACCAGGTCAACCGGCACATCATCGTCGACGACGTGACCATCGAGGGCGCCGGCAACTGGTACACGATCTTCAAGGGCCGTGAGGTGGCCCTGCCGACGCCCGCGCCGGACGGCTCGGTGCACACAGGCGTCGGCTTCTACGGTCGGGACGCCGCGGACGGTGGCAGCCGTAACGTGCACCTCTCCGGCTTCGCCATCGAGGGCGACGTGCGCGAGCGCATCGACACCGACCAGGTCAACGCGATCGGCGGAGCGCTCAGCGACTCCACCATCGACGGGCTGCACCTGCGGCACACCAAGGCGGGCCTGTGGTTCGACGGGCCGATGCGCAACGTCCGCGTCACCAACACCATCGTCGTCGACCAGATCGCCGACGCGCTCAACTTCCACACCGGCGTGACCGACTCCCTCGTCGCGCACACCTTCGTCCGCAACACAGGTGACGACGGCCTGGCCATGTGGTCGGAGAAGACGGCGAACGCGCGCAACACGTTCGACCACAACACCGTGCAGTCACCGACCCTGGCGAACGGCATCGCCATCTACGGCGGCACCGACACCACCGTCTCGCACAACCTCGTCGCCGACCCGGTCCGCGAGGGCAGCGGCCTACATGCCGGCGCCCGCTTCGGCGCGGAGCCCTTCGCCGGGTACCTGCGGTTCACCGGCAACACCACCGCCCGCGCCGGCACGTACGACCTGAACTGGAACATCGGGCTCGGCGCCATCTGGATGTTCGCGCTGGACCGCAGCATCGACGCGAGCGTCGAGGTGACCGGCGACGCGTACCTGGACAGCACCTACAACGCGATCATGCTGGTCAGCGACTGGCCGGTGAAGGACCTCTACTCGATCACCAACGTGCGCTTCCGCGACGTCCGGGTCGACGGCACCGGCACCTCGGTGCTCAGCGCCCGCGCCGCCGGGTCGGCCTCGTTCGCCAACGTGGACGCCCGCAACGTGGGAGCGGTGGGCGTCAACAACTGCGGATCGTTCCACTTCACCCCGGCCGGTTCGGAGTTCACACTCACCGACCTGGGCGGCAACGACGGCGGCTGGCTCGCCCCGTGGCTGCTGCCCAACACCCTCACCTGCGACGACCGACCGCCGGTGGCACCGCCACCGCCTCCGGCCCAGTGGTGAACGCGGTGGGCGGCCCGACCGATCGGGCCGCCCACCGTCGTCACCGCCTCCGGACGTACGCCAGCGGCAGGGGCGTCGGCTGCCCGTCCCAGGCACCGCTCAGGGTGGCGCCGCGGGCCCCGACCTCCCCGGCGACCGGCCGGCGGACCACGACCAGCTCGACCGCGTCGGTGACGATGACCGTGTCGACCTCGTCGACGACCTGCCGGACGGCGTCGACCACCGGCACGGCCCCGCCGTCGCCGCTGACCTCGATCGTCACCGTCGGCGGTCGCACCTCGCGCCGGCCGTCGACCTCGAAGTACTGCTCCGCCTGACCGGGGCCGGCCAGGACGGCGTGGGTCAGGGCCGCCGCGTACACCGGGTCGGCGCAGGCGTCGTACACCCAGCGGCGGCCGAGCGCCGAGTGTTCGGTCGTGCCGACCAGCCACTCGTCGGCGTCGGCGAGGGGCGCGGCGCGGTAGGTCAGCGGAACCTGGTGGACCGGCCCGTCGGGGGCGGCGACCAGGATGGTCTCGATGCCGACCTCGCCGGCCGGGTCGTCGAAGCGGTACGCGCCCCGGCTCACCACCTCGACGCCGGCCGGCCCCTGCCACCACTGTCGGTCGGGCAGCCAGGTCGTCAGCAGTTCGAGCTTCGTGGGGCGCAGCGTCGCCCGGTGCAGCAGTGCCATACCGAGGAGCCTAGTCAGAGCCCCGCGCAGGGGTTGCCGCCCACCGTGCAGCCCTCCGGCTCCCGTGCCTTCGGCCGGCTGTCACGGACGTCGAACCGGATCGTCCGCGACCCGCCGGCCGGCACCGCCAGGCCGCTGAAGGTGATGGCTTGCCCGTCCCGGCGCCAGTCCGCTCCCTCGACGTCGTCGACGCTGCTGCCCTCGGCGAGAGTCACCACCACGACCCACTGCTCGGCGGGCGCGGGACCGGGGTTGTCGACCACCACCTCCCCCGTGTAGCCGAACAGTCGGCTGGAGTCGGTGTCGTAGCGCGCCACAAGCGGCGGCGGTGGTGGCGGCACCGCCGTGGTGGGCGTACGCGACGGCTTCGCCGACGGGGTGCGGCTCGGACGGGCGGTGGTCGGCGTGACACTGCGCGACGGCCGCGCCGATTGTGTCCCCTTCGGCTGCGCGGTCGGCGCGGCGCCCGCCATGGTCGGCACCGGGGTCGTCGGGGACGGGGACGGCGCGGCGGCGGGCTCCGACTCGCCGGGCAGCGTCAGCCACGCCACCACCGCTGCCACGAGCACGGCCCCGGCCAGCCCGGCGACCGCCGCACCGCGGCGACGCCGGTCCCGCGCCGGGCCGGACGCACCGATCACCGGCAGCTCGGTCGTCATCCCCGCCTCGCCGCGCCGCAGGTCGACCTGCTGGAACGCGAGCCAGTCGAGAATGGCCGGCAGGCGTACGGTAAGCGCCTGCCGGAGCTGCTGCTCACGGGGCTCGTGCTGCTCCTCCGACCAGGAGCCGTGCGTCGGCACCTCCCGCACGGTCAGCCGGCTGCCCTGCTTGGTGGCGATGACGGCACAGGTCAGCTCGGTGAGCCGACCGGCCTCGTCGCAGCGCAGCGACAGCAGCTCCGGCACCCGCCGCTCGGTCACCTCGACCTCGACGTCGGCATCGAAGCCGGGCAGGCCGGCCGTGTGCAGCAGCAGCCGGTCCGGCACTCCCTCCACCATGTCCGCCTCGGCGAACCAGCGGCCGAGCAGCTCCCGATCCGTCAGCGCGAGCCAGACCCGGTCGGGCGGGTGGGACAGGTCGACGTACGCGCCGATCTCGATCACGGCGAGACTCTAACGGGTACCGCATCCGGCTCGTTCCGCCCGCCCGGACCGACGACCGGTGGCCTGGTCAGCCCCAGCGGGTCGCCCGCCGCGCCGCCGCCGCCAGCGCGACCCGGGCGTCGGCGCTGACCTCGACGACCAGCTCGGCCGCCGGCAGCTCCCGGGCGAGGCTGTGCGCCTGCCCGGCCCACAGATTGGCTACCGAGGCGTCGCCGTCCCGACGGGCGGCGGCAAGCAGCGGGCGGGTCAGGTGCAGCACCTGCGGGTAGCCGGCCGGCGCCGCCGCATCATGGGCACGCAGAAAGTCGTTGACCACGCCACGTGCCCGCTTGCCGGTGAACGCCCGGGTCAACGCCGTCGGCGCGGCACTGGCCACCGCCGCCCGGTGCAGGGGTGAGCTGCCCGCTTCCGGGCAGCGCAGGAACATGGTGCCGAGTTGGGCGGCCTGCGCCCCGGCGGCCAGCACCGCCGCCAGGGCGGGGCCGTCGGCGATGCCGCCGGCGGCCACCAACGGCCTGTCACACCGCGCGGCGGCCAACCGGAGCAGCGGCAACACCGCGTAGTCGTCGTCGTCCGGGACCCCGCCCCGGTGCCCACCGGCCTCGGTGCCCTGCACCACGACGGCGTCCACACCCAGGTCGGCGGCGGCCGTGACGCCGGCCGGGCCGGTGACCGTGGCCCACACCTCGGTGCCGCGCCCGCGCAGGGCTGCCACCGCGGCCCGGTCGGGCAGCCCGAACGCGAAGGACACCACCGGGACCGGGTCCGCGAGAAGCGCGGCCAGCTTCTCCGGGTACGCGTCGTCGCCGCCCACCGGCTCGCCCAACCGCACGCCGAGGCGGTCGGCCTGCGGGGCGAGCCGCTGCGCGTACGCTCCGACGGCCGCCTCGTCGACAGTCCCGTCCCCGGGCAGGAAGACGTTGACGCCGAACGGCCGGTCGGTACGCGCGCGCACCTCGGCGATGTCGGCGACCAGCCGCGCGGTGTCGATCATGCCGGCGGCCAGGAACCCGAGCCCGCCGACGGCGGAGACGGCCGACACGAGGGCAGGGGTGGACGGGCCACCCGCCATCGGGGCGGCGATGATCGGATGGCGCAGCTCGGACAGCACGGACATGCACCCATCCTGCCGCACCGCGCCGATCCCCCGGCCCGTCGGCGGTCAGCGCCGGTCGGTGTGCCGCCGCCACAGCACTCCGGCCACGGCGACGAGAGCGAGCAGCGTCCCCGCGCCGGCGGCCAGCGGCCAGGCCCGACCGCCACCGATGCCGGCCGCCTGTGCCGCTGGGCGGGCCGCCGTGGTAGACGGCGGGGGCGCCGTGGTGGGCTCCGCCGGATGCGGGGAGGCGGCAGTCGTCGCCGCCGCGACGGGATACCGCAAGATCGTCGGCCGGCTGCCGGCCGGTTGGTCGGCGGACTCGGAGACGGTGAGCAGGGACCGCCCGTCGCGGCTGTAAGTGATCGACTCGCCCTGTGGCTCGTCGGGCAGCGGCGTGACCCGTGGGGTGCCGCCGGTCAGCGCGGCGACCACGTCGCCGCCGCTCACGTCGTACTCGAACGCGTCGGCGTAGCTGCGCAGCACCACCCGGTGGCCGTCCGGGTCGTTCGCCGCGCCGGTGACGACGCCCCGCCCGAGGAACGAGAACGGGTTGCTGGTGGTGGTGGAGGGAAGAACGACCTTGCCGACCGAGGCCAGCGGTGTCGTGGCCCCCTGCTTCAGCGCGGTGGCCGGCGCGTAGAGGACGACGGTGCCGCTGCCGCCCTTCGTGACGATCAACGGTTGGCCGGCCGCGTCGAGCAACAGCGCCTCGGCGTCGTGCGGATTGTCCGGGTACGTCATCCGGTACAGCACCGGCCGGTCCGCCCCGGGCGCGAGCCGCCACAGCGCGATGGTCTCCCGGTTGCGGTCGTTGTCACCGGTGTCGGCCACCCAGATGGTGCCGTCCCGGCCGAGGGCCAGATCCTCGGTGTCGCGCGGCCGGGAGGGGTAGCTGACCGTCCGCGTCACCGCGCAGTGCCGGTCCAGGAAGAAGATCCGCAGGCGGGCCTCGTCGTCGGCGCCGTCGTTGACCACGACGTACCCGTCGTCGGTGGCGACCATCCCGGAGATCTCGGTGAGCCGGCCGTCGCGGACCTGACACACGGGCGCCCCCGCCGACGCCGCAGCGCCCGCCGCGCGGGCCGGTGACGGCAACGCGGCGAGCGGCACCGCACCGGCGACGAGAGCGGCGAGCGTCGCTGCCGCGCGTGCGCGCCGCTCCCCGGTCACCCAGCCGCGTACCCGCATCGTCCGCCTCCTCGCCGCGACCGTGGCCCGGCCGTCCCGCCCATCCTGGCCGATCGCGACCGGCGGCGACGACCATCCACGCGGACCGGCCGTCATCCGCGCCGCCGCCGGATCTGTCGTACCCGTGGTCCATGATCGTGTCGTCGTAGCGGCGCCGGCACCGGCCGACGCGCGCACCACCCTGAATTCTTGTCGATGTGGGAGGCCGTGACGTGACGAACGCCGACGGAGCCGGCTGGCGGCGGCGCAGCGTGGTGGCGGTGGTGCCGCCCGCCCGCCCGCGCAAGCTGGCCAAGGTGCCCTTCGTCGAGCTGGCCGACGGGCGGTTGCAGGGCGTGGTCTCCAGCGGATCGGACGTGGAGCGGGTCTACGTCTCGTCGGTCACCGCCGGCACACACGGCTACCAGTGCAGCACCAACAACAACCGTCCCTGCGGCGGCCTGCGCGGCATGCCGTGCAAGCACCTGCACGCGCTCGCCGACGAGGCAGTCCTCCAGTACGGGGTCGACCGGGTGGCCCGCTACCTGCGGGTCGACATCGGCGACGGGCTGGCCGACGGCAGCGAGCTGCTGGCCCGACTCGACGGCCAGCCCGAGCCGGCCTCGGCGGCTGTGGTGTTCAGTCGCTTCCTGCGCCACCTCTCCTACCTGGAGCTGCCCGTCAGCACCGTCGTGCTCCCCGAGCTGCACTGGTTCCCGGCCACCGGGGCAGGTCGCTGATGCGCGGCGCACAGGTCGCGCGCCTGCGTGCGGTCCCGGCCGGCCTGAGCGACGCTCTCGACGTGGTCGCCGGCTTCGACGATGCCCTCACCGACGGCTTCGGCCGGATCGGCGACCGCGGCGCCGCGGCTCTCGCCGGGCTCGCCGACGCGCTGGCCGGCACCCCACTGGCTGGCCCGGTGACCGCCGCCGTCGACGCGGTCACCGCCGGGTCGATCGCCCCGGAGCACCTCGCCGCGCTCGCCGGGGCGCGCTCGGCGCTGCTCGGCGCGGCACACGACGCCCTGCTCGGGCAGCTCGACGAGGCGTTGGGTCGCACCCGGTCGCCGTGGACGACGCCGACCACCGGGTCCGGCGAGGCGCCGCTAGCGCTCGCCGGGGCACGGGCGTGGTGGCACGAGGTGGCGGTCACCGGTTGGCGTGGCGTCGACCACGAGGTGCTCTCCGCCGCCGCCGGGGTGGTCGAGGCCAGCCTGGCCGTGCCGGAGCTGCGCCGGATCGCGGTGCTGCTCGACGGGCTCGCCGCGGAGCTGCGGGCCTGCGTGCCTGTCGCCACCATGGCCGAGGTGCCGGCCCGCCGCTGGGCCGACCTGTGGGCCCGTGGCGTCCTGCTCACCCAGGGCGCACCGTCGACGGGCGAGGCCTCGACCGTCTCCGGGCGACTGTTGCCGCTCGGTGTGGACGTGCACAGTCACGACACCGCCGTGCAGGTCCAGGTGCACGCGGTCCTGGAGCCGGCGGACGGCGGTCCGGCGCTGCTGGTCCGCACGGCGGTCGCCGCCGCGAAGGTCGACACGATCGTCGGTCCGGCGATCTGGCGGCTGCTGTCGGGACACCCGCTGCTGCTCACCGCGCTGGCCGAGCGGCGGGCGCTGGCCGTGACCGATCTGCCGCTGCGCGGTGGCGACCTGGGCTGGGTCGACGACCGGGTCCAGCTCGACGAGCCGGCCGACCCGTTCGCCACCGCCCGGGTGTTGTTGCCGGCCGCGAGCGCCGCCGCGACCGACCCGCTCGACCGCCACCCGACGGGCATCGCCGAGCCGGTGCTCGTCGAGGGCGCCGCGATCCGCGACGAGGACGGCACGCTCGCCGTCGAGGTGGACGGCGAACGGGTCGCGCTGGCCGTCGACCGGCTGCCGGCCGCCGGCCCGCTGACCGCCGACCTGGTCGCCGCCGCGTCGGCCTGCCTGGGCCTCATGCGCTGGGACGACGACCGCTGGCTGCTCCAGCCGTTGGCGGTGCGGGCGGGCGTGAAGCGGCGGACGGTGCAGGCGCACAACGGCGACTGGGCCTGCGGCGTCACCGACCCGAAGGTCGCCAAGGAGGAGGCCCGGGCGGGCGACGCCGTGGCCGTGCTGCGCGAGCGCGCGGGACGGTTGCTGCGCCGATGACCGCGCCGATCCCCACCGGCGGGTACGCCGATGCCAACCGCCGTCAGGTCCTCTACTGGCGGCTGCTGTCCCGCCTCTTCGACCGCGACGAGCAGCCCGGCCTGGAGTCGGCGAGCGTGGCGGTGGTCGACGACCTCGGGCTGCCCGCCGCCCTGTTGGACCCGTCGGTCTCGGTGGACACCGTCGTGCAGCGCTTCCCGGCACTCGCGGCGGAGCTACGCGGCCTGCTCACCTCCGCCGAAACCCAGCCGCCCGACGCCGGGCCGGAGGGCGACGAATCGCACGAGGCCGGGCCGAGCGTCGCCGCACGGGATGGCGATGGGCCGGAGGGCGACCCGGCGTGCGACGGCTCGGCCTATCGGCCGGGTGCGGCCGAGGTGCGCCGGGCGGCGCTGGTGTCGAAGGTGCTGCTGAACGTGTTCGCCACCGGCTCCGGTCCGGTCAGCGCCACCCAGCTGGCCCGCTGGCAGTCCGACGCCGGCTGGTTCGAGCAGGCCCTCGGCTGCGAGCCCGGTGAGCTCCGCCGCCAGCGCGGCGAGCTGGGCGGCGCCCTCGCCGGGCTGGAAGGTGACCTGGTCCGGCGGATGCACCTGCGGGAGGTGCTCGCCGACCCCGCGCTGGCCAGCCAGTTGACGCCGAGCATGTCGCTGATCGAGCAGCTGCTGCGCGACAAGGCCAACCTGTCCGGGGTGGCGCTAGCCAACGCGAAGGCACTGATCCGGCGCTTCGTCGACGAGGTCGCCGAGGTGCTCCGGACGCAGGTGCAACAGACAAGCGTCGGCGCGCTGGACCGGTCGGTGCCGCCCAAGCGGGTGTTCCGCAACCTGGACCTCGACCGGACCATCTGGCAGAACCTGACCAACTGGAGCCCGGACGACGAGCGGCTCTACGTCGACCGGCTCTACTACCGGCACACCGCACGGCGTACGACGCCGTCAAGGCTCATCGTCGTGGTCGACCAGTCCGGCTCGATGGTCGACGCGATGGTCAACTGCACGATCCTCGCCTCGATCTTCGCCGGGCTGCCGAAGGTCGACGTGCACCTCGTCGCGTACGACACCCGGGCACTGGATCTCACCCCGTGGGTGCACGACCCGTTCGAGGTGCTGCTGCGGACCCAGTTGGGCGGCGGCACCGACGGCACGGCGGCGCTGACGCTGGCCCGGCCCAAGATCGCCGAGCCGAAGAACACGGTGCTGGTGTGGATCTCCGACTTCTACGAGGTCAACCACCAGGCGGTCTTCGACGGGCTCCAGGCCGTGCACCGTTCCGGCGTCAAGGTGATCCCGGTCGGCTCGGTCAGCAGCTCCGGGCAGCAGAGCGTCAACCCCTGGTTCCGGCAGCGTTTGAAGGACCAGGGCACCCCGGTCATCTCCGGTCACATCCGCAAGCTCGTCGTCGAGCTGAAGAACTTCCTCACCTAGGAGAGCAATCCCTCATGTCCGAGATGCTGCGCGCCCCCGCCGAGGTCACGTACGCCGACGAGCTGGATTTCCTGGAGTCGGTCGACACCGGCCCGAAGCCGTTCTCGTGGCGACTGAGCCCGCGCATGGTCCGGCTGTTCGTCCTCGGCTCCGAGCGGGCCGACGGCCTGTCCCGGGAGATCCCGCAGAAGTGGTTCGGCGACCGCAGCTTCGTCGAACGGGCCATCGTCACCCTCGCCTCGGACCGGGGCCTGTTGCTGATCGGCGATCCCGGCACCGGCAAGAGCTGGCTGGCCGAGCTGCTGGCCGCCGCGATCTGCCGCAACTCGACACTTGTCGTGCAGGGCACCGCGGGCACGACTGAGGATCACATCAAGTACTCGTGGAACGTCTCCATGGTGATCGCCAAGGGTCAGTCCCGCGAGTCGATGATCCCGTCGCCGATCATGACGGCGATGGAGCGTGGCGTCGTCGGGCGTTTCGAGGAGCTGACCCGCTCCACAAGCGATGTGCAGGACGCCCTGATCTCGATCCTGTCCGAGAAGTACGTCGCCATCCCCGAGCTGGACCAGGACAACATCGTCTTCGCCCAACCCGGTTTCTCGATCATCGCGACCGCCAACAGCCGGGACCGGGGCGTCAACGACCTGTCCTCGGCTCTCAAGCGGCGGTTCAACTTCGTGCGGATTCCGGTGGTGACAAACAAGCGCAGCGAGGCGGAGATCGTCCGGTTCCGCACCGAGGAGCTGCTGCGTCGGCACCAGATCGAGCTGGACGTGCCGCCCACCCTCCTGGACATCCTGTTGCAGAGCTTCGCCGACCTGCGCGCCGGCGCCGCCGCCGCGACCAGCGACGACGAGAAGTTGGAGTCGGCGCTGTCCACCGCCGAACAGATCGGTGTGCTGGAGGACGCGATCCTGCACAGCCAGTTCTTCGGCGACCAAACGCTGCGCGCGGCGACGCTCGCCGGCTCGCTTGTCGGGTCGCTGGCCCGGCGCAGCCCGGAGGACCTGGCGATTCTCAACAAGTACCTGCACGGCGTGGTGGAGCCTCGGGCCCGCAAGGACGACGACGGGTGGGCGGGCTTCCTCGACGGCGGTCGTCAGGCGATCGCGTCCCTGTCGTGACCGTGTCCACCGTCGCCGGCCCGTTCGGCGCGCTCCGCGGGCAGCTGACCGACGCGGCGGCCGCGTTCGCGGGCTCCGCCGACGCGCTCGGCGCGATCCTCGCCGGCATCGTCGACGACGTCGACCGGGCGCTCGGCGAGCGACTGGAGATCTTCCCGGTCTGCCACCACTCACCGGCGTCCGCGCTGGCCATGGTGCGCCGGCTGCGGGCCAAGCAGCCCCGGGTGATCTACCTGGAGCTGTGCGAAGATCTCCAGCCGCTGCTCGGGGAGCTGCGCAACTGCCGTCTGCCCGTCGCGGTGCAGGCGTTCGCGTCGGAGCTGTCCGGCTTTCCGGCCGACTGGGGGCCGCTCAGCGTCGTCGCGCCGGTCACCGAGGCGTCGGCGGAGTACCAGGCCATCGCGTACGCGCTGGAGACCCCCGGTGTGGAGCTGGTGCTGGTGGACCGCTCCACCGATCACGTCTTCCAGTGGTCACCGCGTCACCAGCAGACCGACGGGAGCGGCGCGGCCGGGCCGGCCGACGGAAGCGGCGCGGCCGGGCCGGCTGCCGGCGGCGAGGAGTCCGGGCTGCACGGCGACGCCATTGGCGTGGAGATCGGCGACCTGCGTCCCGGGTTCGCCGAGTTGGAGGCGTACCTGCTGCACCACGGCAAGGTGCGGCACTGGTCGGAGTGGTGGGACCAGTACGTGGAACGGCCGCTGGCCGACGCCGACCACGACACCTACCGGCAGGTGATGGTGCTGATCGGCAGCCTGTTCCGGCGGCTGCGCCCGACCGGTGAGGATCGGCTGGACCGCGACGAGGACCGCGAGCGGTACATGTGGACGCGGATGCGTCAGCACCTCGCCACCTCCGGCGTCGATCCGGCCGACTGCCTCTACGTCTGCGGCGCGTTCCACGCAGCCAGCCGGGTCGAGCAGTTCGGTCTGGACTCCACAGCGGCCGACTTCGAGATCACGCCGCGTACCGACACCCGCTGGCGGTACGGGCTGATCCCGTCCAGCCACTCCGCGATCGAGGCCCAGTTCGGGCTGGCGCCGGGCTCGGTGTCGATCGCGGCGGCGACCTGGACGAAGGCGGTGAGCAGACACGGGCTGTCCCCGTACCGGCTGGACGGCCAGCGCGCCGCGACCAGCCGGGGGCGGCGGGGCCGGACCACCACGGCGCCCTCCCCCGCCGGGCCGGTCAGCGACCGGCTCACCGGCTTCCTCGCCGCGGCGCCCGCGTTGGACGGCTTGGACGAGGCGGAGCTGCGCGGCTGGTGCGTGGACATCGTCCGGCTGGCCCGGCGCAACGGATATCTGGCCAGCACCGCCGACGCGATCGCCGTCTTCGAGACCTCGGTCCTGCTGGCCGGCCTGCGCAACCGTGCCCGACCCACCCCGTACGACTTCGCCGACGCGGCGGTCACCTGCATCGAGAAGGACGTGGTGCCCGGCCGGCGCGACGTCCGGCGGCTCTGCGAGATCCTGCTGGGCGGCGACCGGATCGGTCAGGTCGGCTACGACGCGCTGCCGCCGCTGGCCCGTGACGTGCTCGATCGGCTCCAGCCCCTCGGCCTGGCCCTGGAGAAACGGACGGTGCAGCGGGCGCTGCTGGATCTGGCCGCCCAGCCGGAGCTGGGCCGCTGCTCGGACCTGCTGTGGATCCTGCGGCACCTGCTGCCACCGGCCGCGGTCCGTCCGATCATGGGCGAGCGGCGGCTCGGGCACCGCTCGGTCCAGGAGAGCTGGGACCTGGCGCTCGGCCGCCACCAGCGGGCGCTGATCGAGCTGGGCTACGAGGGCGTGACAGTCGAGCAGGTCCTGGAGCAGCGACTGCGGCGGGCGGTACGCGGCCCCGACGCCACCGCCTCGGGCGCGCTGGCCGCGGTCGAGGACGCCATCCGGCTGCTCGACAGTCCCCGCCTGGTCGACGAGTTGGGGGCGCGTGCGGTGGACCTGCTCGCCGCCGAGCGCACCGTCGACGACGCCCCGGACGTGCTGCGTCGCATCCGGCGCCTGCTGGCCCACTACCGGGCCACCGCGCCGACCCTCCCGCCCTGGTGCGCGGCGTTCGTGACCACCGGGTACGCGCACTACTGCACCCTGCTGCCGACCGCCATCGCCGCCGAGGAGACGGGGGTCCGGCAGGTCGGGGCGATGCTCGGCTTCCTGTTCTCCATGGAGGGTCTGGCGCTGTCGCTGGGCTGCGACCGGTCCCAGTTGGAGTTGGCCGTCGGGCAGTCGCACCCGACGGCGCCGGCGAAGGTCGCCCTGCTCTGGGCCGGCCAACACCAGCTCGGCCTGCTGCCGCTGGCCGACCTGCGGGCCCGGTGTGCCGAGCTGCTGGCCAACCCGCTGGTGGTCCCGGCCTTCCCGCAGTATCTGGCCGGGTTCGTGCACGCGCTGGAACCGGTGCCCACGCTGGCGCCGTTCGTCGTCGAGACGATGTCCACGGCCTTCGCCCGGCTACCGGACCCGGTGCTGCTGCCGTGGCTGCCGACCCTGATCACGACACTGCGGGACCAGGGGCCGGAGCTCGTTCCGCTGCTGATCCGCGAGGCGGGGCGCACCTTCCCGGAGGCGCTTTCGGAGCTGGATTCCTGGGTGCCGCCGTGGGTCGCGTCCCCGCCTCAGCCGGGGGCGGGCGACAAGCGCGTCGTCGCCGCGCCACGACGGCGGGTGGGCGTCCTCCTCGCCGCGCATCCGGAGGCGGTCGACGCGATCGCCGCACTGCTCGGACACGACGGCGGGTGGCTTCCGGTCACCGACGCCCCGGCCGACCCGGGCGGCGCCGCCGACCCGGGCGGCATGGCCGCGCTGTTGGCGACGCATCCCGACACGCTCGAGGCGATCGCCGCGCGGGTGGTGGGCCAGGCGTGAGCGCGACGACCGCGGGTAGGCAGCGGCCCGGCGGCATGTCGACACCCGCCGGGCAGGAGGCCTTCGATGAGCACATACCAGGATGATCAGGGCGACCCGTTCCCTCCTCCGGAGGCGGACGCCGCCGAGCAGCGGCAGGACGCGTTCGACGTCGGTCCGCCGGACCGGATGTCGGGCGACGTCGACCCGGAGGCGTCCGAGGCCGACCTGGCCGAGCAGGGTGCCCTACCGGCGGGCACGCTCGAGGAGGTCACGTCGCTGCCGGCCGACGCCAACCCGGCGGACGCCCTCGAGCAGCGTCAGGAGATCCCCGCACGCGACGAGGGCCGCCGCACCTGAGCGCGCCGGTCGCGGCCCGACCGGGCCGCGACCGGCGGGTGGATCGCGTCCGGGCCGACCGGCTCAGCCGGCAGCGCCGACCAGCCCGCTCAGCCGGCAGCGCCGACCAGCCCGCTCAGCCGGCAGCGCCGACCAACCGGCTCAGCCGGTGACGACCTGCCACAGCAGGAACGCGTTGAGCGCGACGACGAGGACGGCCACCAGGGCCGCTGCGGCGGTGGTGAGCGGGTGGTTGACGAGGTTGCCCATGAGGTCGCGGCGGCGGGTGAAGGCGACCACCGGGATCAGCGCGAACGGGATGCCGAAGCTGAGGATGACCTGCGACAGCACCAGTGCTCGGGTGGGGTCGAGGCCGATGGCGAGCACGGCCAGCGCGGGCGCGAGGGTGACCAGCCGACGTAGCAGCAGCGGGACCCGACGGCGCAGGAAACCCTGCATGATCACCTCGCCGGCGTAGGTGCCGACGCTTGTCGAGGCGAGCCCGGAGACCAGCAGGGCGACCGCGAACCCGAACGCGGCGGCGGTGCCGATGCTCTGACCGAGGCCGGCGTGCACCCCCTCCAGGCTGTCGGCGCCCACCGGGCCGCCGCCCCGGAAGCTGGCCGCGGCGATCAGCAGCATGGCGAGGTTGACCGCGCCGGCCGCCGTCAGGGCCAGCAGCACGTCGGTGCGCAGGCCGCGGAAGAGGGTACGGCGCTCGGCGTCGTCGGTCGCGCGGATGCGGTCACGGGTCAGCGCGGAGTGTACGTAGATGACGTGCGGCATGACCGTGGCGCCGAGGATCCCTGCGGCCAGCAGCACGCTGTCGGTGCCCTGGAGCCGGGGTACCAGGCCGGCCATCGCGGAGCCCGGATCGGAGCCTGCGGCGAGCAGGTTGGCCGCGAAGGCCAGGACGATGACGCCGAGCAGCACCGCGATGGCGATCTCGAACGCGCGGAACCCGCGCGAGCGCAGGGCGAGCACGACGAACGCGGCGCCGCCGATGATCAGCCCGCCGGGCAGCAGTGGAATGCCGAAGAGGAGATACAGGGCCACCGCGCCACCGATCACCTCGGCCAGGTCGGTGGCCATCGCGACGAGTTCGGCCTGCACCCACATCAGCCGGTTCACCGGGGGAGGCAGGCGCTCGCGGCACAGCTCGGGCAGGCTGCGGCCGGTGGCCAGGCCCAGCTTGGCGGTGAGGGTCTGCACCAGCATGGCCATCAGGTTGGCCACGACCACTACCCAGACGAGCAGGTAGCCGTAGCGGGCGCCGGCGGCCGAGTTGGTGGCGAAGTTGCCCGGGTCGACGTACGCGACGGCCGCGACGAACGCCGGGCCGAGCAGGATCAGCCGCCCGCGTACGCGGCCCCGGGCGCGGGCGACCTGCAGCGGCGTCGCCGTCGGCGTCGTGAGTTCGTTGGTGACCATCGAGCACCTTCCCCTCGCAGGGATCGCGTGCCTGCGTCCTTCCCGGGCGGTTGACCCGTCGGTGCCAATCCCTGGCCCGGGGGTGCCAGAGCGGGCAGCCGCTTGACAGCGGGCGCGCTCCGCACCAAGCTGTCTATTAGTCCTACTGTCGTAGGACAACAGGAAGGATCATCACGAGTGATCGAGTTCGTGCTGGACAGCCGGTCGAAGGTGAACACCTACATGCAGCTCGTGCAGCAGGTGAAGCAGGCGCTGCGGGTCGGCCTGCTCGCACCCGGCGACCAGCTGCCGAAGGTCCGGGACGTCGCCCAGTCACTGGCGATCAACCCGAACACGGTGCTCAAGGCGTACCGGGAGCTGGAGATCGAGGGTCTGGTCGGCGGCCGACCGGGGGTGGGCACGTTCGTGCAGCGCACCCTGGCCGGCGCGTCCCTGCCCAACCAGGCCGAGCTGCGCGACGACCTCGTGGCGTGGCTGCACCGGGCGCAGGCCGCCGGCCTCACGGCCGAGGACGTCGTCGCCCTGGTGGAGACCACGCTGCGTGCCACCCTCACCGACGACACCCCACAGAAGGAACCCGCGTGAGCGGGCGAGCGCAGCGAGCACGCGGCGCGACGAGAGGACAGAGGATGGACATGGTCTTGGAGGCCGACCGGCTGGGCAAGCGGTACGGCAGGACGTGGGCGCTACGGGACTGTTCGCTGCACCTGCCTGCGGGCCGCATCGCCGCGCTGGTCGGGCCCAACGGCGCCGGCAAGAGCACACTGCTGCACCTGGCCGTCGGGCTGCTCAAGCCCGACGAGGGCGCGGTGCGGGTGTTCGGCAGGTCGCCGTACGGCGACACGGAAGGGCTGGCCGACATCGGGTTCGTCGCCCAGGACACCCCGCTCTACCGGGACTTCACCGCCGCCGAGCTGGTCGTCGCCGGCGGCAAGCTGAACAGGCGGTGGGACGCCACGCTGGCCCGGACCCGGCTGGCGCAGCTCGGCATACCGCCCGACAAGCCCGTCGGCAAGCTGTCCGGCGGGCAACGAGCCCAGGTGGCGCTCGCTCTGGCACTGGCCAAGCAACCCCGACTGCTGCTGCTCGACGAGCCGGTGGCCAGCCTCGATCCGCTGGCCCGACGGGAGTTCCTCCAGTCGCTGATGGGCAGCGTCGCGGACTCCGGGACCACAGTCCTGCTCTCCTCGCACCTGCTGGCCGACCTGGAGCGCGTCTGCGACTACCTGATCGTGCTCAACGCCGCCCAGGTGCAGCTCACCGGCTCGGTCGACGACCTGGTGGCGGCCCACCGGCAGCTCGTCGGTCCACGGCACGACGGCGCTCCGATCGGCGGCGTCGCGCACGTCGTCCGGGCCAGCCACACCGACCGGCAGTCCACGCTGCTGGTCCGCACCGACGGGCCGGTCTCCGACCCCGCCTGGGCGGTACGCGACGTCAGCCTGGAGGACATCGTCCTGGCCTACCTGGCCGACGGCGTCACGCAGACCAGTCACAGCGAGTGGGGAGTGGCGGCATGATCTGGCTGACCTGGCGGCAACACCGCAAGCTGGCGTTCTACACCCTCCTGGGGTTGGCGGTGCTCGCCGCCGTGCTGGTGCCGATCGGCCTGTCGATGCGGCACACCTTCGCCGACCTCGGGCTGGCGGAGTGCTTACGCCCGTCCGCCCTCGACGAGGCCGCCGCGCGGACCTGCGACATGAGCCTCAGCCGTTTCAGCGACAGGTACGACAGCCTGAACCTGGTGGCGGTGCTGCTGATCACGCTGCCGGTGCTGGTCGGCCTGTTCTGGGGCGCACCGCTCGTCGCTCGCGAGGTGGAGCAGGGCACGCACCGGTTCGTCTGGACCCAGGGCGTCGGCCGCACCCACTGGGCCCTGGTGAAGTTCGGGCTGGTCGGCGGGGCCGTCGTCCTCCTCGCGGCAGGCTACGGACTGGGTGTGTCGTGGTGGGTCGACCCACTCACCAAGGCCGCGCACGAGGGCCGACTCGGCGTGATCGTCTTCGATCTGCAGGGCATCGTGCCGATCGGCTACACCCTCTTCGCCGTGGCGCTCGGCATCTTCGCCGGCACCATCTTCAAGCGGATGCTGCCCGCCATGGGCATCACCCTGGCCGGGTTCATCGGCGTACGGGCAGCGGTGGAGATGCTGGCCCGACCGCACTACCAGCCCGCCCGCACCCAGACCTTCCCGATCGAGGGACCCGGGATACCGGAGGGAGACCGGGGCAACTGGGTTCTCGCCGTGGGAATCCGCAACCCCGACGGAACGATGGCGGCGGAGAACACCAGGATCCAGTGTGCGCCGGGTGGCAAGGGGCCGGAAGGTCGGGTCTGCGGCGCCGAGCTGGGTCTCAAGCCGGGCGCGTACAACTGGGAGCTGTACCAGCCGGCGGACCGGTTCTGGCTGTTCCAGTGGATCGAGACGGGCATCTTCGTCGCCCTGGCCGTGCTCCTGCTCTACCTCGCCATCCGCCGGGTGCGTCGGATCGCGTAGCCGACGACTGGTGATCGCCGGAGCCACGGGGGCCCCGGCGATCACCAGTCAGCGCACGCCCTCGGCGGCCTCAGCGGCCCAGTCGTCGGTACCGGGTGACCGAGAGCGGCAGGAAGATCCCCACCAGCACGATCGGCCAGACCACCGCCAGCCACGGGTAGTGCTGCGCCGCCCACGACTCACCGGTCCAGCCGGGGTTGCCGAACAGTTCCCGGGCGGCACCGACGGTCGCCGACAACGGGTTCCACGCAGCCACCGCACCGAGCCAGGCGGGCATGGTGGACGGTGCGACGAACGCGTTGGACAGGAAGCCCAGCGGAAACTCCAGGGTCTGTACGGCGACCACGGCCGTCTGACCCCGGGTGACCAGGCCGAGGAAGATGCCGACCCAGACCAGTGCGAACCGCAACAGCAGGATCAGGCCCACGGCGCCCAGGGTGGCACCGGCGCCGCCGTGTGGCCGCCAACCGATCGCGAGACCGGTGAGCAGCAGCACCGCGAGGGTGACCAGGGCGAACAGCATGTCGGCCACCGCACGGGCGACAAGCGGGGCCAGCGGCGAGACGGGCATCGACCGGAGCCGGTCGGTCACCCCACGGTCCAGGTCCTCGGCGACGGCGGTCGTGGTCAGGCTGATGCCGAACACCATCGTCATCACGAAGATGCCGGGCATCAGGAACTCGCGGTAGCTGCCGCCGCCGGGCACCTGCAACGCGCCGCCGAACAGGTACGCGAACATCAGCACGATCAGGATGTTGAAGCCGAGCGAGGCGATCAGCGGCCCGGGATCGCGGCGCCAACGCGCGAGGCCGCGCCAGGTCAGCGTGCTGCTGTCGGCCAGAAGGGTGGGACGCCCGGGCGTCAGGTCCACCGGCGGGAGCGCCGCGACGGTCGGGGCGCTCATGCGGCGGCCCCCTCGGCGACCGGCGCCCCGTGGCCGGTCAGGTGCAGGAACACCTCGTCCAGCGTGGGACGGCGAAGCGCGACGTCGGCGATCGGGATCCGCGCGGCGTCGAGCGCCCGCAGCACCTCGACGAGCGCGCCGGGCTGGTGCCCGACCTGGACGCTCACCGACCGTCGGTCCGGGTCGACCGTCGGGTCCGCACCGGCCACCTGACGCACCTGGGCGACGGCGGCGGCGATGTCGGCGGGATCCGCGACGACCATGTCGATGCGGTCACCGCCGAGCCGGTCCTTGAGGTCGTCCGGAGTGCCCTCGGCGATCACCCGGCCGGCGTCGACGACCGAGATCCGGTCGGCCAACTGGTCGGCCTCGTCCAGGTGCTGAGTGGTGAGCAGGACTGTGGTGCCGGCGCGCGCCAACTCCCGGACGGACTCCCACACCTCGTTGCGGCCGCGCGGGTCCAGCCCCGTCGTCGGCTCGTCGAGGAAGAGCACCGCGGGAGCCAGGATCATCCCGGCGGCCAGGTCGAGCCGCCTGCGCATGCCCCCGGAGTACGACGTGACCGGCTGCCCGCCCGCCTCGACGAGGCCGAACCGCTCCATCAGCTCGTCCGCCCGTCGTCGGGCCCGGTGGCGGCCCAGGTGGAACAGTCCACCGAAGAGGACCAGGTTCTGCCGGCCGCTGAGCGCCTCGTCCAACGCGGGGTGCTGCCCCACCAGCCCGATGCGGTAGCGCACCTGGTCGGGCTGGCGGGTCACGTCGAACCCGGCGACCTCGGCCCGACCCCCGTCCGGACGGAGCAGGGTGGACAGGATCCGCACCGAGGTGGTCTTGCCCGCACCGTTCGGGCCGAGCAGGCCACACACCTCGCCCGGGCGCACCCGCAGATCGAAGCCGTTGAGCGCGTCCCGGTCCCGGTAGCGCTTGCGCAGCCCTTCCGCCACTATCGCGTCACCACTCGTCATGCCGCTCTCCCTCTCCGCCATCAGCCCACTGCTGTCGTACATTGTACGGCAGCATGTACGGCAATGGCCGTCCTCGATCGGGCGGGCCGAACCGACGGATTCAGGGGGCGGTGCTATCGGGGCGAGGCGTGCAGACCGGCAACCCCGAGCAGGGGGACCAACGCGACGAAGAAGACCAGACCGCGCGGAGGCCGGAGTTGAGCCGGGGACCACCCCACGGCTACGCCGGCTCGGCAGCCCCCGGCTGGCCCACGACGCCGACGTTGAGCGGATCGGCCAGGAGTTTGTCGAACGCCAGCTCGGCGGCGCCGATCAGGACGGCGTCGCGGCCGAGCGCCGCCGCGCGCAGCCGGAGGTGCTCGCGGGAGGCGGGCAGCGGCATGGCGTCCAGCCGCCGCCGTACCGTGTCCACGCCGGCGATGAAGATGTCGCGCAGCGAGCCACCGAACACCACGGCGTCGGGATTGACCACGTTTACCAGGTTGGCGACGCCGAAGCCGAGCCAGTCGGCGACCTGCTCGACGGCCCGCAGGGCGGTCGGATCGCCGTCCGCCGCCGCGCGCAGCACCTCGGTCACGGCGGCGCGGTCGTCGGGGTCGCGGCCGGCGTGCCGCAGGAGCGCGGCCTCACCGATCTCGGTCTCCCAGCAGCCACGTGAGCCGCAGCCGCACGGCAGCCCGTTCGGGTTGACGACCATGTGGCCGACCTTGCCGCTGTGGCCCCGGTGCCCGATCATCAATCGGCCGCCGACGACGATGCCGGCGCTGATGCCCAGGTCGCCGTGCAGGTAGATGAGGTCGTCGATGCCCGGGGCGACGCCCCGGATGTGCTCGGCCAGGCCCGCGATGTCGGCGAGGTCGCCGGCCACGAAACCCGGCCCGGCGGTCAGTTCGGCATCGAGTGCCACGCTGAGGCCCTCGTCGACGCCGACGATCCGGAGCGTGCCGTCCGCGTCGCGGGTGGTGTCGGTGACGGCCACCGCTCCCCCGACCAGCAGCGCGTCGGAGGCGACGCCGCGCTCCATGTCGCGGACCAGGTCGGCAAGCGGGCCGACGGCGTCGACCGCCGACATGCCTCCGGGCCGGGCGGCCTCGCGCCTGTCGAGGATGCGACCGCCGAGGCCGACCCGGGCCGCCCGCAGCCGGTCCGCGTCGATGCTGAGCGCGTGTGCGTAGACCCGGTCGGAGCGGGGGCTGACCACGAGGGAGGGGCGGCCGGCCCGCCGAGCGGTGGTCGGCGCCTCCTCGGTGACGAGGCCGCTGGCGGTCAGGTCGGCGGCGAGGGCGCCGATGGTGCTGCGGTTGAGGCCGAGGCGGCTGGTCAGCTCGGCCCGTGACGTCGGCCCGTGCAGGTGCACGTAGCGCAGCACGGCGCCGAGGTTCTGCCGTCGGATCTCCTCCTGGCTCGCGCCGGGGACCGGGGGCAGCGGGGAGTCGGGGTTACGGCCGGCGCCGGCTGGCCTGGACCGTACGGGTGTCTCCACGGTCAGACCTCCTTCCGGATCGGTGCCGGGTGGGCGAGGCGGCGCGGACGACGATGGGTCCCGGAAGAGGAGATCCGGGACCCATCGGCGTTGCTGCCTACCGCGCGGTGATTACTTGGTGAGCGGCGCGAGCTTCGGGTCGTTCGCGTACGCCTCGGCCGCGTTCGCCTTGGTGACGGCGACCGGCGGGAGCAGGAACGTGTCCACGACCTTGCTGCCGTTGTTGTAGGACTTGGTGTCGTTCACCTGCGGGGCGTTACCGGCCTGGAGAGCCTTGACCATGTTGATGGTCTCCTTCACCAGGTTGCGGGTGTCCTTGTTGATCGTCATGTACTGCTCGCCCTTGACGATCGACTTGACCGACTCCACCTCGGAGTCCTGGCCGGTGACGACCGGGATCTGCTTGCCAGCGCCCTTGACCGAGGTCAGGATGGCGCGGGCCAGGGTGTCGTTCGGGGAGAGGACGCCGTCGAGCGGCTTGGTGCCGTAGGTCGAGGTCAGCAGCTGGTCCATGCGGGCCTGCGCACCCTCGGCCTTCCAGCCCTGGATGGCGGTCTGCTTGACGTCCTTCTGACCCGAGGCGACGACGACGTTGCCCTTGTCGATCTCCGGCTTGAGCACGCTCATCGCGCCGTCGAAGAAGACACCGGCGTTGTTGTCGTCCGGCGAGCCGGAGAAGAGCTCGATGTTGTACGGGCCGTTCGGCTTCTTGGCCTTCATGCCGTCCAGCAGGGCCTGGCCCTGGAGCTGGCCGACCTTGAAGTTGTCGAACGCGACGTAGTAGTCGAGGTCCGGCGTGTTCTTGATGAGCCGGTCGTACGCGATGACCTTCACGCCGGCCTGGTGGGCCGCCGCGACCTGGGTCGACAGCTGCGCGGCGTCGGTCGCGCCGATGACGATGACCTTGGCGCCCTTGGTCACCATGGCGGTGATCTGGGCCTGCTGGTCGGCGACAGTGGTCGACGCGCCGGCGTACTGCACGTCACCCTGGAAGCCGGCCTCCTTGAGGCCGTTGGTGAACAGGTCACCGGCGAGGACCCAGTTCTCGGAGGTCTTGGCCGGCAGGGCCACGCCGATCAGCGAGTTGGCCGCGAAGCCCTTGGCGTCGCCGCCCTTGGCGTCGGAGTCACCGTCACGGCCGGAGCCGCAACCGGCGAGGGCCAGCATGGCGGCGGCGCCGACAGCGACCACCGACGTGCCGAAGAATTTACGCATGGTGAGGACTTGCCTTTCTGGATGTGTAACGGGGTGGTGAGGGTCGGTGACCGTCAGCTGGACACCGCTGCCTTGGCGGGCTCGCGCTCCGCGTCCGGCGGGGAGGCGGGTGGAACGGAGTCCTCGCGGCGGAACGGCCGCATCAGGCTCCCGATGATGGAGAAGCGCCCCTGGCTCTTGTTGTAGACGTCGACCGCGACGGCCAGCAGCAGGACCAGGCCCTTGATGATCTGGACCTTGTCGGTGCCCACGCCCTCGAGCTGGAGGCCGTTGTTGAGCACGGCCATGACGAGACCACCGACGATCGACCCGCTGATGGTGCCGATACCGCCGGCGACTGCCGCGCCACCGATGAAGACCGCGGCGATGGCGTCCAACTCCCAGCCGTTGCCGTCCTGCGGGCCGGAGGCCGCCGAACGGGCCACGAAGATCATGCCGGCCAGCGCGGCCAGGACGGACATGTTCATCATGACGAAGAAGTTGACCCGCTTGAGCTTCACGCCGGACAGCTCGGCCGCCCGGGAGTTGCCACCCACCGCGTAGATGTGTCGGCCACCGGCCGTGTTGCGGGTGTAGAAGGAGTACGCGATCACCAGGACCAGCAGGATGATGCCGGAGATCGGGAAGCTGGTGCCGACGCGACCGCTGGCGAAGCGCAGGGTGGCGAAGGCGATGACCCCGACCATGATGGCCATCCGCAGGATCGAGACCCACATGGGCGCCGGGTCGGCGTCCATGGCCCGACGGGTCTTACGGGCCTGGAGCTCGCGCCACACCACCGCCACCGCGGCGGCCAGGCCGAGCAGCAGCGTCGCGTTGTTGTAGCCGGTGTCCGGGCCGAACTCGGGCAGGAACCCGGAGCCGATGTCCCGGAAGCCCTCCGGCACCGGGATGCTCTGCGCGTTGCCGATGAACTGGTTGCCACCGCGGAACAGCAGCATGCCGGCCAGGGTGACGATGAACGCCGGCACCCCGATGTAGGCCACCCAGAACCCCTGCCAGGCGCCGATCACCGCGCCGATGGCGAGACCGAACACGATGGCGGCGGGCCACGGCAGGTCCCACTCGGTCATCGACTTGGCGACCAGGATGCCGGTGAAGGCCGCGACCGAGCCGACCGACAGGTCGATGTGCCCGGCGACGATCACCATGAGCATGCCGATGGCCAGGATCAGGATGTACGAGTTCTGCTGGAACAGCGCGATCAGGTTGTCCGAGCGCAGCGTCAGCCCGTTGGTCCAGATCTGGAAGATCAGGACGATCGCCACCAGGGTGAAGATCATCCCGAACTGGCGCGCGTTGGAGGTCGTACCTCCAAACAGATTCTTCTGAAGGTCCTTGATACGGCTCATCGGGAGGCCAACTTCTTCGTCGAGGTCATCTGCTTCATGAGGTTTTCCGGGGTGGCGTCGGCCCGGGCGATCTCGCCCGTGATGGCGCCTTCGAACACGGTGTAGATGCGGTCGCAGAGCCCGATCAGCTCAGGCAGCTCCGAGGAGATGACGACGACGCCCTTCCCCTGGTCGGCGAGCCGCTGGATGATGCCGTAGATCTCGTACTTGGCACCCACGTCGATGCCGCGCGTCGGCTCGTCGAGGATCAGCAGGTCCGGGTCGGTGAACATCCACTTCGCCAGCACGACCTTCTGCTGGTTGCCGCCGGAGAGCTTGGAGACGCCCTCGTCGACAGTCGGGGCCTTGGTCCGCAACTCCTTGCGGTACGCCTCGGCCGCCTGGTACTCCTCGACCTCGTTCAGGACGCCACGGTGCCGGATCTTGGACAGCTTGGCGGCCACCGTCGACGTCTTGATGTCGTCGAGCAGGTTGAGGCCGATCGCCTTGCGGTCCTCGCTGACGTACGCGAGCCCGTTGTCGATCGCATCCGCGACCGACTTCAGGACGATCTCCTTGCCGTCCTTGATGATCGTGCCCGACTCGTACACCCCGTAGGAGCGGCCGAAGACGCTCATCGCGAGTTCCGTGCGGCCCGCGCCCATCAGACCGGCGAAGCCGACGATCTCGCCGCGGCGCACCACGAAGCTCTCGTTCTTGCAGACCTGGCGGTCGGCCGAGATCGGGTGCCGGACGTTCCAGTTGCGGACCTCGAAGAAGACGTCACCGATCTTCGGGGTGTGGTCCGGGAACCGACTGCTCAGTTCACGGCCGACCATCCCCCGCACGATCCGGTCCTCGTCGACCCCGTCCGCCTTGACGTCGAGGGTCTCCACCGTCCGGCCGTCGCGCAGGATGGTGATCTGGTCGGCGATCGCCTCGATCTCGTTCAGCTTGTGCGAGATCATGATCGAGGTGATGCCGCGGGAGCGGAAGCCGCGCAGCAGGTCCAGCAGGTGCTTGGAGTCCGCCTCGTTCAGCGCGGCCGTCGGCTCGTCCAGGATCAGCAGCTTCACGTCCTTGGCGAACGCCTTGGCGATCTCCACGAGCTGCTGCTTGCCGACACCGATGTCCTTGATCAGGGTGTCCGGGTCCTCCTGGAGACCGACCCGGGCCATCAGGTCGAGCGCCATCCGGTTCGCGGCCTTCCAGTCGATCGCGCCCCGCTTGCGCGGCTCGTTGCCGAGGAAGATGTTCTCGGCGATCGACATGCCCGGGATGAGCGCCAACTCCTGGTGGATGATCACGATTCCGGCGTTCTCACTGGCCCGGATGTCGGAGAACTTGCTCTCCGACCCCTGGTAGATGATCTGGCCGTCGTAGCTTCCGTACGGGTAGACCCCGCTGAGGACCTTCATCAGCGTGGACTTGCCCGCACCGTTCTCGCCGCAGATGGCATGGATCTCGCCGGCGCGAACCACCAGGTTGACGTCGGAGAGGGCCTTGACTCCGGGGAACTCCTTGGTGATGGAGCGCATCTCAAGGAGGGTGGGCACGTCGTTCATCGCTCGTTCCACCTCGCCAACGTCATCGTTGCCTCCGGAAGGTTGAACCTTCACTTGGTTTTGTTGTTGACGGCAACGTATTGCGGTGAGCAGGCCATCCGCAAGGCGAGGGACTGTTGAAAATGTAACAATCCGGCAATATAGACGAAGCAGAGTATTCGCCCGTCACGGCCGCCCCCGCAGCCCCTCCTGGCACCATGGCCTGTCGGTGGCAACGTTGTCAAATGCGCTGCCGCACCATGATCAGCTTTGGTCGCTGCCATCAGGCCCACCACCAGGGATGATCCGGCGCGGCCCGACGACGGCAAGCCTACCCGCGAGTACGAAACTATCGGCAAGTCTTGATCAAGCGACACCGCCGGCACCCCGCCGAGGACACGACGACCACCCTCGGCTACGGGTGTGACCCACGCCTCTTTCCGACGGAAGGATCGACGGCGGTCGTCGGATCACGCCCGCCACCAGCGAACGGCTCGACGACTGAACGCCCCTTAAGTGTGGATCAGGCCCCAAAGAGCACGGTGCGCCGGCCTCTCAGCTCGGGCGCAGCACCGCCTTGATCACCCCGTTCTCCCGGCGGTCGAAACTGCGATACAACTCCGGCGCGTCGGCGAGGGTGCCGTGGTGGGTCACGATCACGCTGGGCCGGGCGCGACCGGCCACGACCAGGTCCCGCAGCAGCACGGTGTAGCGGCGGTCGTGCGTACGGCCGAACCGGACCGCGACGCCCTTGCCGAACAACGTCCCCCACGGCGCGACCAGATCCTCGCGGGCGCTCGCGCCGGGCCGGGGGTGCAGGTCCTTGTCCGGGTAGACGCCGGCGACCCCGATCGAGCCGGCCGGGTTGACCAGTCGGGCCGCGTCGGCGATGACCTGGTCCGGGCGCTCCTGGTCGGGGCGCTCGCGGTCGCGCGCCTGGAACCCGACCGCGTCGATGACCCGGTCGATCCCGCCCAGCTTCTCCTCGCCGAGAGGCAGGCCGGCACGCGCGCGGTCGGCACGGATCTGCTCGACCGGATCGCCGAGGCGGAAGTCGACAGGAACCGCCCCGATCTCGCCGGCCTTGTCGAGCCGGGCGTCGACGCCGTCGACGCAGTAGACGACCCGCGCGCCCCGCAGCAGCGCCGCGTACGCCCCGAGCAGGCCGATGGTCCCGGCCCCGAACACCGCCACGGTGTCGCCGGCCTCCACTGCGGCGAGGGTGGCCGCGGCGTGCCAACCGGTGACGAACGCGTCGGCGAGCAGCACGAAGTCGTCTTCGTACGCGTCACCCGGCTCCCCCGGCACGGGCACGCAGTTCGCGTCGGCCCACGGCACGCGCAGCAGGTCGGCCTGGGCACCCCGGTACGGGCCCATCCCGGCGTAGCCGTACGCGGCGCCCGGCCCCTCGGCCCGCGCCCGCAGGCAGGCGGCCGAGAGACCGCGGGCGCACATCACGCAGGTGCCGCAGAACAGGTGCGTGGGGATCACCACGCGGGTGCCCGGACGCACGGTCTGCACCGCCGAGCCGACCTCCTGCACCACGCCCAGCGGTTCGTGACCGAGCACCAGCCCGGGGTCGGCGCCGGTGCGCCCGTCGTACATGTGCAGGTCGGTGCCGCACAGCGCGGTGGAGGTGACCCGCACGAGCGCGTCGGTCGGGGCCTCCAGCGTCGCGTCGGGCACCTCCCGCACCGCGACGGTCCGGACGTCCGCGTAGACGACGGCTCTCAATCCGACTCCCCTTCCGGTGGTGGAGTGTCGGCTTCCCCCCGCCGGGTGGTTCATGCCGGTGTCGGCCGCCCGACGGTCCGGTCAGCCCATCGAGCGGACCCGGTCGGCCTCGATGACGAGGACGATCCGCACCTGGTCGCGACCGCCGAACCACGGGTACGGCCCACCGAGGTAGCGCTGCGCCAGCCGCTCGATGTGCGCGGCGGCGCCCTCGGTGCGCCTGTCGACCACCCGACCCCGCACCTCGTGGTAGCGGCCCGGCTTGTCCGGATCGGCGATCGCCACGGCGACCCGGGGATCCCGGCGGACGTTGCGCGTCTTCTGGTGGGTCTCCACCGTGTTGATCAGTACGTGCGTGCCGTCGGTGTCCACCCACGTCTGGGTGAGCTGCGGCGAGCCGTCCGGCATCAACGTCGTCACGTAGCAGGTGCTCGGCGCCCGCAGCAGCGCGAGCAGGTCATCGGGCAGGTTCACGTGCCAGTCCTTCTTCGATGGCGTCCAACCCCGCGCTGGTCGCCCGGCAACGGTCGCACGTCGTGATCGGGGGGCCGGGCGGCGCCCCCGCTCCGACGTAGCATCGGCGAGGCACGATGTCAGGCGCACCAATGTCACCGACCGGATCGGGCACCTTGGACATGACGACCGAGCAGACCGCCGCACCATCGCGTACCGGCGTCGCCATCGTGGCCGACGGCGTGGGCCAGAGTGTCCGAGGTGGACGCCGCATCCTGGACGACATCTCGCTGACCGTCGCGCCGGGCGAGCTGGTCGCGATCATCGGGGTCAGCGGCGCCGGCAAGACCACCCTGCTGGAGACGCTGGCCGGGGTCCGCCGACCGGCGGCGGGCACCGTGGCGTACGACGGCAGCGCCGCGCCCCACGCGGTCGGCTTCGTCCCGCAGGACGACATCATCCACCACGAGCTACCGCTGGCCCGCACCCTGCGCTACGCGGCCCGGCTGCGGCTGCCCTCCGGAACCGGCGCGGTCGAGGCGTCGCGTCGGGTGGCCCAGGTCCTCGCCGACCTGCGGCTCAGCGAGCGGGCCGACGTGCCCGTGGGCCGCCTCAGCGGCGGCGAGCGCAAACGCGCCAGCATCGCCGTCGAGCTACTGACCCGACCCGGCGTGTTCTTCCTCGACGAGCCCACCTCCGGGCTGGACCCGGCGATCGCCGTGGACCTGCTCCGGGTGCTGCGCACCCTCGCCGACGCCGGGACCACAGTCGTGCTCACCACCCACCAGGTCATCGACGTCGACCGTTGCGACCGCGTCGTCGTGCTGACCCGCCAGGGCCGGTTGGCGTACGTCGGCACGCCCGCCGCCGCCCGGGAGTTCTTCGGCCTGCGCTCCCTCGCCGAGGTGCACCTGCGACTCGACGAGGAGTCCGACCCGGCCGGGTGGCCCGAGCGCTTCGCCGCGTACCGCGATGCGGAACCGGCCGTCGCCGACGTCGACCCCGCCCCGCCCGGCCCGTCCTCCGCCGCTCGCCCCCGCCCGGACGGGAATGCTCCGGGCCCGACCGACGGTCTGGGCGGGACTGCGCGGCGGGTCGGTCGGTTGCGTCAGTGGCTGGTGCTCGCCGGACGCAACGCCGAGATCGTCGCCCGCAACCGGCTCACGCTGGCGATCCTGCTCGGCTCGCCGCTCATGGTGCTCGGCATGTTCGCGCTGCTGTTCCGCCCCGGCGCCTTCGACCCGGCCGACCCCCGCCCGACCGTCACCGTCATGATCCTTTTCTGGATCGCGTTCGGCGGCTTCTTCTTCGGTTTGACCTACGGGCTGCTCCAGATCTGCACGGAGTTGCCGATCCTGCGTCGGGAGCGGCTGGCGGGTGTCCGGCTGCTCCCGTACCTGCTGGCGAAGGTCGCGGTGCTGCTGCCGCTGCTCGCGCTGGTGGACCTGGCCCTGCTCGGGGTGCTGCGCGGCATGGACCGGCTGCCACCGGTCGGCGGCGGCGACTTCGCCGCCCTGTACGCGACCCTGCTGCTCTCCTCGGCGGCCGCGCTCGCGCTCGGCCTGCTCTGCTCGGCGGCCGTCTCCGACGCCGCCCAGGCGACGCTCATGCTGCCAATGCTGTGCTTCCCGCAGGTGCTGTTCGTCGGGGCGATCCTGCCGGTGCCGGCCATGGCGGCCGGTGGCCGGTGGCTCAGCTACGCGATGTCGAACAGGTGGGCGTTCGAGGGGTTGGGGCACACCGCCGGCGTGGAGCGGCTGTGGCGCGACGGTGGCTCGCCGCTCGGCCCGCCGCTGCTGCAGACGTACGACGACAGCTTCTCCCGGCCGGTCTGGGTCGACTGGCTGGTGCTCGGCGGGTTCGTGCTGCTCTTCCTCGCCGTGACCTGGGTGGTGCTGCTGGGTCGGGAGGCCCGCCGTGCGTCCTGAGCAGACCCCGGCGGCCCTGCCCGGGTACGCCGACACCGTCCGGATCGACGAGCTGCGGGCCACCGAGTACCGGCACCTCGACCGGCACGGCCAGGTCTACCTCGACTACGCAGGCAGCGGCGTGACCGCGCAGGCTCAGGTGCGGGCGCACCACGACCGACTGCTGGCGAGCCTCTACGGCAACCCGCACTCGGAGAGCCCCACAAGCGCGGCGGCCGGGTCGCTGGTGGAGTCGACCCGGCGGGCGGTGCTCGACTTCTTCCACGCCGACCCGGCCGAGTACGCGGTGGTCTTCACCCCTAACGCCAGCGGCGCCTGTCGACTGGTCGGCGAGGCGTACGACTTCGGCCAGGACCTGTCGTTCGCGCTGACCTGGGACAACCACAACTCGGTGAACGGCATCCGGGAGTACGCCCGGGCGGCCGGCGCCCCGGTGCGGTACGTGCCGCTGAGCGGGCCGGAGCTGCGGGTCGCCGAGTCCGACCTGGTCACGGTGCTCGACGCCGGGCGGCGGGGGCCCTCCGGTCGCCGTGGCCTGTTCGCGTACCCGGCGCAGAGCAACTTCTCCGGCGTGCAGCACCCGCTGGACTGGGTCGAGCTGGCCCACCGGCACGGCTACGACGTGCTGCTGGACGCCGCCGCGTTCGCCGCGACGAATCGGCTGGATCTGCGCTTTGTCCGACCCGACTTCGTCTGCCTGAGCTGGTACAAGCTCTTCGGCTACCCGACCGGGATCGGCGCGCTGCTGGCCCGCCGCGACGCGCTGGCCCGGCTGCGGCGGCCGTGGTTCGCCGGCGGCACCATCCGCGCGGTGAGCGTGCAGGGCGACTGGTACCGCTCGATGGACGACGAGTCGGCCTTCGAGGACGGCACGCTCAACTTCCTGAGCATCCCGGACGTGGAGTTCGGGCTGCGGTGGCTCGACTCGATAGGCGTGGACCTCGTGCACACCCGGGTCGGTCTGCTCACCGAGTGGCTGTTGGGCCGTCTGACCGCGCTGCGGCACCGCACCGGCGAACCGTTGGTGCGGGTGTACGGGCCGACGACGGGCGTGGGTAGGGGCGGCACCGTGACGTTCAACCTCCTGCGCCCGGACGGCTCCCCGGTCGACGAGCGGTTGGTCGCGCGGGAGTCCGCGGCGGCAGGCTTCTCACTGCGGACCGGCTGCTTCTGCAATCCGGGCGCCGGTGAGGGCGCGTTCGAGATCAGCGGGACCTCGTTGCGGCGCGGGCTGCTCGCCCGGGTCGACACGATCGACGACTATCTCGGCGCGCTGCGGTTGCCGACCGGCGGCGCGGTCCGGGTCTCGTTCGGCCTGGCCTCCAACGCCTCCGACGCGGAACGCTTCCTCGCCTTCGTCGAGGCGTCCTACCTCGACCGGGAGGCCAGCGCCGAACTACCGCTGCCGCCTCGGCTGCGGTGCTGACACGCCCTCTTGGGCAGACGGCCTGCGCCGCGCCCGCCAACCAGGCTGCCTGCCCTGGTGGCGTGCCCGTGGGCTAGACGGTCTGCGCCACCGACGCGGGGCGTTGCTTGATCTCCTCCATGAACGCGAAGCGGGCGGTCAGCTCGGCGAGCGTCAGCCCGGCCCGCCAGGCCGCGGCCACCTGGGCGACCTGGACGAGGTCCATGCAGTCGCCACGCGCCAGAACCTCCCCCGCGGACCGCAGGTCGAGCATGAAGTACCGGGCCTGCGAGCCCAGCCCGACGCAGACGACACCCTGGTCGGAGTGCAGCTCGGCGCAGGTGAACCGACTGCGCCCCTGCTCGGGGGCGGTCACCCGCCCGATGTCGAGCTGGTGGTGGGCAGCGGTCTCGATGAGCGCGGGGGCCAGGCCACCCCGCTCGACCAGATCCGGGTAGAGGCGCACACCCAGCGCCGTCGACGCGTCGCTCATGACTGACTCCCACTTCCTTGTGACAGAGACCAGCGGCACGCAGGTTACGGGGAGGTTTCCTGCGAACCTCGTCATCCTGTCCCGCGTGGACGCTCCACGGCAATAGGAAGGGTCGATTCGACAGCTATCGAGGGATGTGTTCTGGCGGTAACGGACCGTCGCGGCATTGGAAACACTCTTGACAGAAAGCCGTTAAATCGACATGCTTCGTTATAGAGAGCGCTCTCTTGCTCTCCGGCGCCGCCACCTCCGCCACCTGCTCGCTGAGGAGCCTCCCGTGTTCACAACCCGTCCCGCACCACGCCTGCGGCCCTTCGCCCTCGCCGCGGTCGCCCTCGTCACCACCCTCGCCTCCCTCACCCTTCCGGGCCAGTCCGACCGGGCCGAGGCCGCCATCGGCCCGATCACCTGGCAGGACGAGTTCAACGCCCCGGCCGGCACACCTGTCGACCAGGGCAGATGGCGCTTCGACACCGGCGGTGGCGGCTGGGGCAACAACGAGCGGCAGTACTACACCAACAGCACCAGCAACGCGGTGCACGACGGCCAGGGCAACCTCGTCATCACCGCCCGCAGGGAGAACCCGGCCAACTACCAGTGCCACTACGGTCGCTGCGAGTACACCTCGGCACGGCTGCTGACGGCGGCGACCTTCACCCAGGCGTACGGCCGCTTCGAGGCCCGCATCAAGATCCCCCGCGGCCAGGGCATCTGGCCGGCGTTCTGGATGCTCGGCACCGGCGGCGGGTGGCCCGACGCCGGCGAGATCGACGTCATGGAGAACATCGGCCGGGAGCCGAACACCGTCTACGGCACGGTGCACGGGCCCGGCTACTCGGGCAGCGGCGGCATCACCGGCAGCCGGAGCATCGGCGGTCCGCTCGCCGACGGCTTCCACGACTATCGCGTGGACTGGGAGCCGAACGCGATCACCTGGTACCTGGACGGGGTGCAGTACCACCGGGTCGACCCCGCCCGGCTCGGCGGCAACCGGTGGGTGTTCGACCACCCGTTCTTCATGATCCTCAACGTGGCGGTCGGCGGTAACTGGCCCGGCTATCCGGACGGGTCCACCCAGTTCCCCCAGCAGATGCTTGTCGACTACGTCCGGGTGTCGAGCTACACCTCCGGCGGCGGCGACCCGACGCCCGGCACCACCCGGATCAGGGGGGTGCAGAGCGGGCGCTGCGTCGACATCCCGAGCGCCAACCCGGTCGAGGGCGCCAAGCTGCAGATCTGGGACTGCAACACGACCGCGGCGCAGGCGTGGACGTTCGCCTCCGACGGCACCGTCCGCGCGATGGGCAAGTGCATGGACCCGGCCTGGGCCGGCACCGCCAACGGCACCGAGGTCAACCTGGTGAGCTGCAACGGCAATCCGGCCCAGCGCTTCACCCTCAACAGCGCGGGCGACCTGGTCAATCTCAGCGCCAACAGGTGCGTGGACGTGCGGGACGCCAACCCCAACAACGGCGGCAAGCTGCACCTGTGGGACTGCCTCGGCGCGGCCAACCAGAAGTGGTCCCGCTTCTGAGGAGGCCACCGCGAGCGAACGGGCCGTCCGAGACCAGCCTCGGACGGCCCGCCGTCGCGTGCGACGACCGCGCACCCCGGGGAGCCAGATTCGGCCGATGAAGTGGGCGACCGCTTTACGCCCGCTATGTTCGGTTTAATCCGGATACAGCCGTTACGGGAGTGAGCCCATGTCGCACCATCTCGACACCCCCCTCGCCGCCCAGGGCGGTCAGCTCTACATCGACGACCTGTACGTCTTCAACGGCGACCGCGCCACGGTGTTCGTCATGGACGTCAACAGCTCGGTGACCAAGGCCGACATCAAGCGCGGCTTCCACGCCGAGGCCCGCTACGAGTTCAAGATTCACTTCAACGGCTCGGACCAGGAGGAGTTGACCTACCGATTCGCCTTCGGTGAGCAGGACGGCAACGCCACGCAGACCCTGGAGCTGTACGAACTCACCGGCGCGGACGCCCGTGACGACGCCGCCATGGGCACTCCCATCGCCCAGGGCAGGACCGGCGAGATGACGACGGGGCAGCGCGTCCGGATCTGGGCCGGCCGGATCACCGACCCGTTCTACATCGACCTCGACGAGCTCGCCACGATCAACGGAGCGGTCAAGAACGGCGCGAAGGTGGACCGCTCGGCGTGGCGGGCCGACCAGGCCAAGAACAGCTTCGCCGGCACCACAGTCGAGTCGATCGTGCTGGAGGTTTCCCACGACGAGCCGCTGCTGCGCGAGGGCACCGAGATCGGCGTCTGGTGTCGGACCCTGCTGGCCACCGACGCGGGCGGGTGGCGGCAGATCAACCGCGCGGGCCACCCCATGATGTGGCCCATCTTCTGGCCACACGACACCGACTTCTCGGACCCGGCGAACTTCCGGCACCCCCGCCAGGACCTCCCCGAGGACGGGGAGGAGATCGCCAGTGCGGTCGCCGGAGTCGTCGCGGCGAACGGCACCGCACCGGACCCGCAGGCGTACGGCTGGAGCGTCGCCCGGACGCTCTACCCCGACGTGCTGTCGTACACGGTCGGCACGGCCGCCAACTACGGCTTCGCGGTGCACAACGGCCGCACCATGGCCGACAACGCACCCGAGGTGATGTTCTCCCTGATCCTCAACACCGGGACCACCTCGGGCCTCACGCCCGACGTCACAAAGGCCGCCCGCGCCGCCGCCTTCCCGTACGTGGTGCCGGCCTGACCGCTACGGGGAATTTTGAGGCTTTTGCCGGTTTCATAGGTTTATGCGCAGATACGCTTTGAACCGCATCTCATGGGCGATTCAGGACGAAGGAGACTCGATGCGCAGAAAACTTCTCGCGGGCGCGGTCGGCATTGCCGCCGCCCTCGCTCTCGCCGGGCCGGCCGTCGCGGACACCACCGGCGACACGATCGTGACCCTCACCGTCGACGCCGCAGGTGGTCTCTCGATCACGGTGCCGGCAACGGCGAACATCGGGCACGGTGTGGAGGGCTCGAGCATCTCCGGACAGCTCGGCCCGGTCACCGTGCTGGACCAGCGCGGATCGCTCACCCCCAACTGGACCGCCACCGTCGTCTCCACCGACTTCACCACCGGCGGCGGCACCTCCGGGGAGACGATCCCGAGCATCAACGTCCTGTACTGGTCGGGCCCCGCGACGGCCACCGCCGGCGGCGGCACCTTCACGCCGGGTCAACCCACTTCGGCCCAACAGGTGATCATCAACGTCCCCCGGACGGCAATGAGCCACAGCGGCGGAACGGGCAACAACTTCGCCACCTGGAACCCCACGCTGGTGGTGAACGTGCCGATCGGCACCGTGCAGGGTGTCTACACCGGGACGGTGACACATTCGGTGTTCTGAGCCGCTCGGCCGGCTGGCGCTGCTGGCCTCCGTCGCCCTCGTGGCGCTCGGGGTGTCGGCGGCGCCAGTCGTTGCCGCGCGGGGGCAGCAACACGAGCCCGCCGACGACGCCTCCATCAGCATCCGCATGCTGGACATCCCCGCGAGCCGGGTGCAGGACCCGCGCGCCCAGGTCTACATCGTGGACCACCTGACGCCGGGGATGACGATCAAGCGGCGGGTCGAGGTGCGGAACACCTCCGACGAGTCGCAGAAGATCGAGTTCTACTCCGGCGGCGCGTCGATCGAGAACAACGCCTTCACCGTGCCCGACGGGCGTACGGGCAACGAGCTCAGTGGTTGGATTCGACTGGAGACCGCTCGGATCGAGCTGGACCCGGGCGAACGGCAGCCGGTCGTGGTCGAGATCGCCGTACCGCGCAAGGCCTCCGAGGGCGAACGGTACGCGGCGATCTGGGCGCAGGTCACCAGCGCGAAGAAGGGCACCGGCAACGTCACCCAGATTCACCGGGTGGGCATCCGGGTCTACCTCGACATCGGCCCCGGCGGCGAGCCGCCGACGGACTTTCGCATCGACGGGCTCGCCGCCGAGCCCGGTCCCCGCGAGTTTCCCGTGGTCACCGCGCGGGTCACCAACACCGGTCGACGCGCGGTGGACATGACCGGGACCGTGACGTTGAGTAAGGCGGCGGTGCGGGCCGGTCCGTTCAAGGTGACCAACGGCGTGACGATCCTGCCCGGTGACACCGGTCAGGTCCGGGTCGAAGTCGACCAGGCCCTTCCCGCGGGGACCTGGGACGTGCGGGCTCAGCTCGCCAGCGGCACAGTGGAACGCACCGCGACCGGAACGATCGTCCTGCCCGTCGCGGCGCCGATGGCCGTCTCGACATCCGCCGGACCCGGCTGGCTGCCCTACGCGGGCGGCGGGATCGCCCTGCTGGCGCTGATCACCGCCGGCGGCTGGTACCTCGTGCGGCGACAGCGGACGCGACTGGCCTGAGAGCCCGCCCTGAAGGCGACTGCCCGGCCCTTCCTCCCGGAAGCGGCCGGGCAGTGGCGTTCCCCGGACCGTGGCTCGTGGCTGCGGCGTTTTCCGGGCCGTGGGGATTCCGGGCCGCGGCTCCTGGCTCCCGGCGACGGGTAGAACCTAGATGACCGAGTGCGTCACGACCGCCGTGTAGTCGCCGACCACCAGCCCGGGCGGGAGCGTCACCAGCAGCGTCGGGTTCCAGGTGGCGGAGTTCGGATCACCGGTCTGGCCGGACCACCCGGCGGCCGTGCGCGGCGTGTCCAGCACCGCGCCGGGCTGCGGGAGGAAGACTCCGTCGCCGGTCGTGGCGAGGGCCGCCCCGGAGGCGTACGTGACGTTGCTGTTCGGGATGGTCTCGCCACCCGAACCGGAGCCCGTGGTGAAGTTCGTGGTCGAGACGACGCTGACCCACCGTCCGGAGAAGGGACCGCGGTCGTCGGTCACGGTCACCGGGCCGAGCTGACCCGAGACGCCTGTCGCGTCCGAGGTGACGGTGCCGAGTGAGGTGATCGCCGGGACGCTGATGGAGAGCCCGCCGAGCGGGCTGATGACCAAATCGACCGGTTGGGTGGCCGACTCGTCGTACGAGTCGGTCACCCGCACGGTGAACGAGAACGTCCCGGACGCGGTGGGTGTGCCGGACAGCAGGCCGCTGACCGGGTCGAGGGTCAGCCCGGCGGGCAGGCTCCCGGCGCTTACCGACCAGGAGAAGGGGCTCGTTCCGCCGGCCTCCGTGAGCTGGTACTGGTACGGGACGTACGCCTTGCCCGGCGGGGGCGGCGCGAAGGTGAGCGTCGGTGGCGGGTTGACAGTCACCGACGCGGAGGGGGCCGACTGCCCGCCGGTGCCCGCGGCGTTGCTGGCGGCCACCCGGAAGGTGTACGTGGCGCCGCCGGTCAGCCCGGTGACGATCCGGGTCGTGGCGGTCCCGACGAAGGTCTGCGGCGTCTGCGCCACGCCGCCGAGGTACGGCGTCACTGTGTAGCCGGTGATCGGTGAACTTCCGTTGGCCGGGGCCGTCCAGCTCAGCGTGGCCGCGGTGGTCCCCGCGGTGGCCGAGGTGATCGTCGGAATGCCCGGCAACGTGTACGGGACGACCGCCGCCGAGGCCGGGCTGGCCGCGCCGGTGCCGTACGCGTTCACCGCCGCCACCCGGAAGGCGTACGAGGAGCCGGCGGTCAGCCCGGTCAGCGTGCGGCTGGTCGTGGAGGCGTCGAAGGAGAGGGTCGCCTGGGTGACGCCGTCCCGGATCGGGGTGATCAGGTACGTCGTGATCGGGCTTCCGTTGCTCGCCGGCGCGGTCCAGCTCACGGTGGCGCTGGTGCTGCCCGCGACCGCCGTGGGGGTGGCCGGCGTGCCGGGCGCGGACGCGTAGACGTAGCTGGCTGATCCCGCGGCGCCGCGGGTGACGACGCTGACCGTGACGGTGGCGGCGCTGGACCGGGCGGGCATGGAGGAGATGCCGAGGGTGCCGTCGGAATTCACTGTGAAGCAGCCGGCGGCCGGGCCGGACGTGCACGGCAGCAGCAGCACCGACGTACCGGCCTGCTGTTCGGCGGTCGTACCGATGGTGATCGCGGTCGCCGCGGCGAGGTCGCTTCCGCCGACGGTGACCGCGATGCCCCCGGCGATCGAGCTCTGCGCGGGGGCGACGGTCACGCCGCTGGGCGCGGTGGCCGGCGCGACGGGCGTGGTGACGGAGGAGTAGCCCGGGTTGGCGTCGATCGACGACGAGGTCGCCACCGTGGCCGTCTGGATCAGTGCGGGCGTCACGCCGGTACCGGTCACTGTCGCCACGACGGTGATCGGCGGCAGCGACGTTCCGCCGGGGAACGGGCCGTTGCTGTTGGTGCAGCTGATGGTCCGCCCGGCCGGCGCGGCGCAGACCCAGCCGGAGCCGAACGCGCCGCGCGGCACGACACCGGCGGGCACGGTCTGGGTGACCGAGATGGAGGCCGTCTCGGTGGCTCCGGCGTCGACCCCCGCGGTGATCGAGTAGGTGACGGGATCCCCGGGCTGCGGGGTGGGCCCGACCGAGCTGGTCTGCGACACGTTCAGGTCCGGCACCGGGTTGAAGGTGACCGCGCGGGCGTTGTCGACCTCGTGGAAGTCGGTGACCGAGCCGGTCGAGCCCACCCAGCCGAAGGCGAGTTGCCGGGGGAAGCCGCTGGCGTTCAGCCAGGTCGGTGACGGGTACAGGCCCGGCGAGACGACCGGGAGGCTGCCGGCCAGGGTCCGCGCCGATCCCCCGACCGGGGTGAACCGGACCCGGTACTCGCCTGCCGGCACGGTGATCCCGGTGTCTGTCGTGTACGGGGACGAGGTGGTGTTGACGACCACCTCGACAGGCACCACCGAGGCGGCGCGGGTGGTGGCGCGCAGCGTCAGCGCGGGCGACGAGGTGGTGGTCGCGGTGCTGTTGATGGCGCAGTACCCGACGCCGTTGCGTCCCGGTCCACGGATCACGACCTGGCCCGGCACCCGGGTGTTGGTGGTGGAGATGTACGGCGGATTCGTGCAGCCGGAACCCTGGTAGAGGCTGTTGCTGAAGTTGCCGAAGACGTCCAGCCCGACGCCCAGGTAGCCGTTGGACAGACCCACGGAGCCGCCGTTGAACGCCGCCGAGTAGCCGAGGGACCCGCCCGGTTGTCCGATGACCGCCGGGGACAGGGGGTTCGCCGGATCGACGGCTGCCAGCGCGAACGCCAGGCCGTCAGCTCCCGTGCTGATGCCGCCGTACTGGTAGGTGTTGAAGGAGACGTGCAGGCCCTGCGAAGTGGGCACGCTCACCGCGCCGAACACGCCGCCCTGCCGGGTGGCGGTGGCCGGGGTGAGGCGCAGCTTGCCCGCCCCCTGCGGGTCGGTGGACGTGGTGCAACTCAGCAGCGGGCCGCTTGTCGAGTTGCCGGCCGCGCTCAGGCAGGCGGCGTTGGTGGCAGTGGGGGTGGGAACGCCTGGCACCGTCACGGGGCCGATGCCGTTCGCGGTGTTGTTGTGAAACGGCTGGTCGAACAGAACCGAGCCGGCCGCCGAGGCGGACGGCGGTGCGAGCACGAGGGCTCCCGCGGTCACCACGACCACCAGAGCCGCGGCGGTGACCGGACGACGCCGCCCCCGAAACGTCATGTCCACTCCCAGCGTTCACTCCAGTCTCGAAATGGACTATATCCCTCTAAAACACCCATATGTCACTGCAACCAATAAACGAAAAAAGAGGGACCGACCTCCTCGGTCACCCCGAAGAGGTCGGTCCGCAGGTGGTGCGACGGTCAGCCCGCAATGTCCCGTGGGTCGCGGCTGCGCGGGTACGTGTTCTTCTCACCGATCGTGCCGTCCTGCTTCTTGATCACGTGCTCGACGCCCCGGTCGGCCGCCATCTCGCGACCCTGCGCCTGCGCGTCGGCCTTGGAGTCATGGGTGCTGCTGGCCCGGTCGTTGCCCTCCGGACGGTTCTTCCACTGCCCGTCTTCCTGGTACGTGTCGACGTCACCCTTGGCCATCGCCCGCTCCTCCCCTGCGTCTGGACTGTCACCAGTGCAGTGCCCCGAGTCGTGGTGGGCAAAACCGCGGTCCTCAGGAGACGGCCGGGCAGTTGTCGCTCACCCGTCGCAGGATCTGTTCGCGTTCGTCGGAGGTGATGCCCGACGGCGTACCGCCGAAATAGGTTTCCACCTTCTCCCAGCCGCGTCGCTGCTCGTAGTGCAGGTGCGGAGCCCCCGAGTCGCCGGTGCTGCCGAGCCGACCGATCTGCTCGCCCTGGGCGACCCTCTGACCGACCTCGACCAGCGGCGGTTCGAGCATGTGCAGGTACTGCGTCTCCCACTTGCCACCGTGATCGATCTTCACCCAGTAGCCGCCGCCGCGTCCGCGCGGGCCCTCCGGATTCTCCGGCGTACGACCACCCAGCGAACCGTTGATGCCCGCCACGGTGACCGTGCCGCCGAAGGACGCGAGCACGGGACGCCCCCACGCCTCGCCCTCGATGGGGAACAGGTCGACGTCGAAGTCGTCGTGACCGGGGTAGGTGCTGAGCTGCCACGTCTCCCCACAGGCGACAGGCATCTGGAAGAGCGGACGGGGACCCGCGGGCCGCAGCAACGGCACGACGACCACGGCGACGCCGACAACGGCCATCGCCGCGACGAGCGCGAGAAGGACGAGGAGTGCCGGGCGGCGGCGGATGCGGCGGTGGCTGCGGGCTCGGGAGGGGCTGCCGGTCGTCACCCGCCCGAGCATGGCAGACGCCGACAACGCCACGAGCACCTGCCGCCCACACGGGTGACATTGCAGTCGCATCGGAAAGGCGGTAGCGTGGGACGCAATGCAGTTGCATTGCAAAAGAGATCGAGGCGACGACGATGACCGACACGAGGCCGTCGACCAGAGCGACGGTGGGGCCGCTGGTGCGCCGGGCGGCCGTGGCCGAGGCCGCGATGTGGCGCAGCCTCTACCTGTGGGCGCGGCGCCGCCCCCTACCGCTGGCGCCCGGCGACGAGGCGTTCGGCTACCTCGGCGTGGTCAAGCCGATCCTCGGCATCTTCATCGGCCTGTCGGTCGTCGAGATCCCGATCTTCGACCTGATCGTCACCCACGTGGTGCCGTGGCGACCGGCCCGCTGGATCGTGCTCGGCCTCGGCATCTGGGGTCTGCTCTGGATGGTCGGCCTCTTCGCCAGCATGACCATCCATCCCCACGTCGTGGGTGACAGCGGTCTGCGGGTGCGGGTCAACTCGGGCATCGACATCTGGATCCCGTGGACCGACGTCGAGGCGCTACGCAAGCGCCACCGCTCACTGCCCTCCAGCAGGTCCGTCCAGGTGGAGCGGGAGGGTGACCGTACGGTCCTGCACCTCTCGGTCGGCAGTCAGACGAGCGTCGACGTCCTGCTGCGCCGCCCGACGACCTTCGACCTGCCGTCGGGCCGGTCCGCGCCGATGGACGAGCTGCGGCTGTACGCCGACGACCCCGACGGCCTACTGCGCAGCGCCCGGGGCGACACCGCCCGCAGCGAGGGCCGCACGTCGGCGGGGTCTGCCGACCGCGCACTGTGAAACGATCGAGGTCATGCCCAAGAAGGTCGATCACCAGCAGCGACGCACCCTCATCGCGGACGCGTTGATGCGGGTCGCCGCGGACCAGGGCCTGGAGGCGGTCAGCCTCCGCCACGTGGCAGGCGCGGCGGGCGTGTCCGCCGGGATGGTCCAGCACTACTTCCGCACCAAGGACGAGATGATGGCGTTCGCGCTGAGCGTGGTCCGCGAGCGCAGCCAGATCCGGGTCACCGACGCGGTGACGGGACTGGGCGAGAACCCCTCCCCCCGGCTGCTGCTGCGCACGATGATCATCGCGCTCCTGCCTCTTGACGAGCACACCCGCGACGACGGTCGGGTCGCGCTCGCCTTCCTCGCCTACACGGCGGTACGACCATCGGCCGCGCCCAGCCTGCGCGAGGACACCACGCAGCTCACCGGGTTCATCGCCAGCCTGCTGCCGGACGACCGGGGCGACGCCGCCGCCACGGGACTACTCGCGCTGATGGAGGGACTGGGCGTCTACCTGCTCGGTGGCCAGTACACCGCCGAGCAGGCGTTGGCAGCCCTGGACGCCCACCTCGACCTGCTCTTCGGCTGACGCCACACGGCTTACGGGCCGCGCCTCGACGTTCAGACGCGGCCCGTGCACCCTCTCCTCGGTTCAGCGCGCCGGTACGGTGGCCGCCCGTTCCTTGCGCCGGCGCAGTTCGTCGGCGGTCATCAGCCAGGTGGAGTTCGTCGCCCCGAGGCCGAGGAGCACCTGGTCGAAGAGGTTGCCGTCGCTGTCGTCGGTGTAGCAGAGGCTCACCTCGCCCCACGGGGACGCCGCGACGGCGAGCTGTTCCTGCCGACCGGTGGTGGTCTGGCTCAGCGCCTGGGCCGGAAGCCGACCGCTGGAGGTGCCGTCCGGGTTGAGGCCGCGTGCCCAGACGTCCGGGTTGGCGCCGGACACCGTCCAGCCCACCACCACGTTGTCCTCGTCGTCGATGCCGACCCCGGGCGCGACGGCCCCGGTCCCGCTGGACACCTGGACCTCGCCGTGCCGAGCGACGCCGTCGGCGGTGAACGAGCGCGCCCACACGCCCCGGGTGCCGGTGTGGTCCGACTCCCAACCGACGGTGAAGTCACCGGCGAAGGTCGTCGCGACCGACGCCCGCTGCTGCTGCCCGCCGCTCTGCGCGTTGGCCGTACGCCGGGACAGCACCACAGCGCCGGTGGACCGGGCCAGCCGGGTCAGACCGATGTTGTACGAGCCGTTGGCATCGGCGTCCTCGTCCCAGACCACCAGCGCCTCGCCGGAGGCGGACACCGCCACGTCGGGCCGGTGGTGCGAGCCGGTCGTCTGCGAGGCCGTCACCTCGTACCCCTTGGTGGTGGGGGCGGTGAAGCCGGCGGCCTTGACGGTGGCCGGAGCGGCCCCCTGCACGTCCTCCCAGACGGCGGTGAAGCCGACGGCGGCGGTGGTGGGCGCGCCGTCGGGGTCGACCGCCACCTTCGGCCAGATCTGCTGCCCTGCGTCGCTGGTGTTGGCCTGCCCCGAGCCGAGGATCGCGCCGGTCGGCGACACCACGCGGTACTGGATGTTGTAGACGCCGTTGCCGTCGCCGTCGGCGGCCCAGACGACCACGGCGTTGCCCCGGTCGTCGAGCCCCACGTCGGGGCTGATGTGCCGCCAGGCGGCTCCGCTGGTACCGCCGGTCGAGAGCTTCAGCTCGTAGCCGGGTGTGCCGTCGCGGAACAGGCGCAGGTAGATCTCGCTGTGGGTGTCGTCCTCGGGCACGGTGCTGTCCCGGTCGTCCTCCCAGGCCACCGCGACCTGACCGTTGCGGTTCATGGCGATGGCGGGCAGGTCCTGGTCGCCGGCCGCCACGCTGTTGGCGGCCATCCAGGTGACCGCCTCGGCGGTCATGGCGGTCGGTGCCGGCGCCACGACTGTCGGAGCCAGCAGGGACGCGGCGAGCAGTGTCGTGAGTGCGGTCATGGGGGTGCTCCTTCTACCCGGCCTGCAGGCCGGGCTGGCCGTCGAGGATGACGAACGAGCGCACCGTCGATGCGGGCGCGTCGTGCTCGGTCACCGTGTTGACCGCGCGGAAGTCCGCGCGGACCTGGCTGCGACCGATCGTGGTACGGACGTAGCCGCGCCGGTCGGAGTAGAACTTCAGATGCGGGTTGGTGGCCGCGTTCGGGATGGTGGTGCTGCCGGTGCCGTTGCCGGTCGAGGTGATCGAGGTGCAGACCAGCTCGGTGCCGATCGTGGCGGACGACGGGTTGGCGTAGTCGGCCTTCAGCTCGTTGGCCCACGACCTGTGCACGTCCCCGGTGAGCACGAGCGGGTTGCGTACCCCACGCTGCTGCCAGCCGTTCTGGACGCGGCTGCGCGACGCCCGGTAGCCGTCCCAGGCGTCCATGCTCGCCGCCCCGCTCGCCTCGTACTGGCGGGCGAAGAACACCTGCTGACCGAGGATGTCCCAGGTGCCGTAGTGCTGGGCCAGACCGTCCAGCAGCCACGCCTCCTGGGTCGCGCCGGTCAGCGACCGGGAGGCCAGGTCCGCGTCCGCGCAGACCTTCCAGCCGTCACCGCACGCCTGGTCGTCGCGGAACTGCCGGGTGTCGAGCATGTGGAACGTGGCGAGCTGCCCCCACCGGACGCGGCGGTACAGCGGGATGCTGTTGCCGTTCGGCGCGGAGGCCGGCCGCAGCGGCATGTTCTCGTAGTAGGCCCGGTACGCGGCGGTGCGTCGGGCGGTCCACTGGGCCGCGGTCAGCGTCGGGCTGCTGTCGGCGCGGACCATGTTGGCGTAGTTGTTCTCCACCTCGTGGTCGTCCGGCACGACCAACCAGGGTGCGGCCGCGTGCGCCGCCTGCAGGTCCGGATCGGACTTGTAGAGGGCGTACCGGCGGCGGTAGTCGGCCAGGGACACGATCTCGTTACCCACGTGCTGGCGCACGGCGGAGGTGTTGACGCCGCCCTCGTAGATGTAGTCGCCGAGGTGCAGGATCAGCCCGGGGTTCTCCTCGGCCATCCGCCGGTACGCCGTGTAGTAGCCGGCCTCGTAGTTGGCGCAGGACGCGAAGGCCATGACCAGGTCGCGGCCGAAGGTGCCCGGGGCCGGAGTGGTCCGGGTGCGTCCCACCGGAGAGATCTGTCCCTGCGCCCGGAACCGGTAGTAGTAGTCGGAGTCGGCGGCGAGGCCGCCCGCGACGACGTGCACCGAGTGGGCGTCGGCGTAGCGGGCGGCCACCGAGCCGGACGCGACAAGCGACGAGAAGCGGTCGGTCGTGGACACCTGCCACTCGACAGTCACGTCGGCGTTGGCCATGCCGCCCTGCCCGTCGGCGTTCAGCGGCGAGGGTGCCAGCCGCGTCCACAGGACCACGCTGTCGGACGCCGGATCACCGGACGCCACGCCGAGTTTGAAGGGGTACGGCACGGCGGCGCGGGCACCCTGCCAGGGTGCCATCGCGGCACCGGCGGCAGTGAGTCCACTGAGGACGAAAATGCGGCGGCTCAGCCTTGTCATGGTCCGTACCTTCGGGGCCGTCGATGAACGGCAGACGCTGCGGCGCGGAAGCCGACATGACGGGACGTTGACCGCCGCAAGGCGGTCAGGTGTACCGGTCGCCGGGGCGGCGGACCCGTCAGGTCAGCGGCGACGGCGACTCGGCGCCAGGGATCAGCAGTTTCGGCGTACCGGACCCGTCGGCGGGGACGCTGAAGACGTCGGGCCGACCGTCGCTCTGGCGCAGCGTGTAGGCCAGCGTGGCGTCGTCGAGCCAGGCGGCCTGGTCGTCGACGCTCGTGGTCTCCGCCGTCGCGGTGACCCGCCCGGATGCCAGGTCGAGGACCGACAGTCGCCAGCCCCTCGTCGGGTCGGCGTCGATCGCCTCCTTGAAGGCGATCCGGGTGCCGTCGGGTGACAGCGACGGGCATTCCACGTTCGTCCGCATCGTCTCGACGGTCCGGGCGGCCACGTCGCCGCGCACGAGGTAACGCCGGCCGCCGGTGGCCATGGTCGCGTAGAAGGCGTTGTCGTCGGCGGTGAAGGTGACGCCCCAGTAGTTGACGTCGGGGCTGCGGTAGCCGCGCCCGTCGCGCGTGATGGCGAACTCCTCCAGCGACGAGACGGTGGCGCCGGTGACGGTGTCGAGGATCCCGGTGCGGGTGGAGAAGCCGCTCGCCGTGTAGGAGTCGCCGCCGACGAACGTCGTCCAGGAGACCATCCGGCCGGAGGCCGACACCCGGGCCCGGTTGGGCAGCCCGGGCACGCTGAGGGACCGCTTCTGGCGCAGGGCCGCGTCGAGCACCACGACCCGGTACGACCACGCGGTCTCCGGCTTCAGGCAGACACCGGTGCCGCCGGCGGCGTACACCCGCAGGCATTCCAGACCCGAGACGGTACGCGGCCCGGCGGGATCGGCGGTCGCGACGCTGGAGACGTACCGGTCGGTGATGGCCAGCAGGCGCGGGCCCGGCGCGAGTGTGACCGCCTGGTCCCCCGCGGCGGCGGCCGGCGGCGGCGTCCGGGTCGGCTCGGCGGCGATGGCCGCGTAGCCGGCCGCCACGCTTGCCAACAGCACCGCGCTGGCGGCCACCACGCCGAGCTTCGCCCGGGTCGACAACGCGGTCATGGGGACACCTTCCGGGGAAGCGGGCGGGACGGGACGGCGAGCAGGAGCACTGTCACGACGAGGACGCCGACGACGGCCACGGCCGCCGCCCGGACCGCCGTCTGCGGCCCCCACGCCTGCCAGGCCAGACCGAACAGGATCGACGAGACGAGGTACGCCAGCGCCTGCCCGGTCTGGACCAGCGCGATCCCGGTGGTCCGCAACCGTGGTGGCAGCACCGGTCCGGCGAGCGCGATGAGCACACCGTCGGTGGCCGCGTAGAACGCGCCGTACAGCACCAGCGTCAGCGCGAGCGCCGGCCAGCCGTGCACCGGGCCGGACAGCAGCAGGTAGGTCACGCCGAGGGCCACGTAGCCGCCGACCACCACAGGTAGCCGCCCGATCCGGTCGGCGAGCACACCGAGGGGCGCGGCGAGCACCAGGTAGGCCAGGCTGGTGCCCACCGCCAGCAGGGGGAACCACCGCAGACCGAGGTCCTCCCGGCGTTGCAGCACCAGATAGACGAACCCGTCGCCGATGGTGGCCAGTCCGAGCATCGTCGCGGCCGCCAGCAGCCGACGGACGGGCCGGCTGCGCAACAGGCCGAACGCCTCGCGGACGGAGACCCGGGGATCGTCCGGCCCTGCGGTCGGGTCGGTGGCCGGCCCGGTGGTCCGTGCGGCGGCCGGGTCGACTGTCGGGTCGGTGGCCGGCCCGGCGGTCGATTCGGCGGCCGGGTCGACTGTCGGGTCGGTGGCCGGCCCGGCGGTCGGCTGCTCGCGGACGAACAGCACGAGCACGACGACGGCCAGGACGGCGACGCAGAAGCTGGTGACGAACACCGCGTCGTACGACTGCCCGACGACGAGCAGGACGGCGAACGCGGCGAGCGGGCCGAGGAACGCGCCGACGCTGTCCATGGCCCGGTGCACCCCGAACGCCCGCCCCAGGGCTTCCGGCGGGCTGGAGAGCGTGATGAGCGCGTCGCGGGGCGCGCTGCGGACACCCTTGCCGAGCCGGTCGACGGCGATGACCGCGCCGATCGCGGGCACCGACCGGCCGGCCAGCAGCAGGCCGAGCTTGGCGACGGCCGAGAGCGCGTAACCGACGCCGGCGACCAGTTTGCGCCGCCGGAACCGGTCGGCGACGAAGCCCCCGACGACCCGCAGCAGCGCGGTGGCGCCGGTGTGCACCCCGTCGAGCACGCCGAAGGCCACCGGGCTGAGTTGCAGGCCCAGCACCAGGTAGAGCGGCAGGACGGCGGCCACCATCTCGGCCGAGATGTCGGTGATCAGGCTGACCGTGCCGAGCGCGAGCACGTTGCCGCTGACCAGCGCCAGCCGTCGGCGTCGCGGCCCGGCGTCGGGTGGGTCGGCGGTCGGCCGGGAGACGGTCGACAGGTACACGCGCATCTCCTCTGCGTCGGTGGCGACGGTCAGCCATCGTGACGAGCCGATCGGGAGGCCACAAGGGACCTCGGGGGACGTCAAGGCATGCGGTGGGTGAACATCGGACAAATATCGAACTGTTTCGCTGCCTGAGCGTACTGTTCACCTGGCGGCATTCCGCCGGTTCATCGACCTTCCGACATTCCTTGCGCTTTCCACCCGCAACGAAGGGGTCCTGGATGGACATTCGAATCGCCCGCCCACCGGTCACGATCGGGACGGTCGCGGTGCTCGTCGCCGCCACCGCCGCCGTCGTCCTGACCGGCTCGGGCGCGGCCTCCGCGGCGAGCGTGACGTTCACGCCTGTCGCCGACACCTACGTCCAGAGCGACACGGCGTCCACCAACTACGGCACGTCCACGCAGGTCGTGGTCGACAACTCACCAGCGCGGCGGATGTTCCTGCGTTTCACGGTGAGCGGCGTCAGCGGCACTGTGACAAGCGCCAAGCTTCGGCTGCGCACGATCAGCGGCAACAACGGCAGCGACGCCGGTGGCACATTCCGGAAGATGTCCAACACGACCTGGTCGGAGACCGCCACCACCTGGAACAACCAGCCGACGATCGACGGCACCACCCTCGGGTCGCTGGGCGCGGTCGCCGGCAACACCTGGTACGAGGTCGACGTCACCTCCGCCGTCACCGGCAACGGGACGTACAGCTTCGGCGCGACCTCCACCAGCGGCGACGGCGCCTACTACGACACGCGGGAGAGCGGAGGCGACGCCCCGCAGCTGGTGGTCACGACCGGCACCACGACACCGCCGTCGGGCGATCCGGTCCTCGTCGGCGCCGGTGACATCGCCACCTCCGGCTCCGGTGACACCGCCACCGCCGCGCTGCTCGACGGCATCTCCGGCACCGTCTTCACCACCGGCGACAACGTGTACGACAGCGGCACCGCTTCGCAGTTCGCCAGCTACTACGAGCCCACCTGGGGCCGACACAAGGCGCGTACCCGACCGTCACCGGGCAACCACGACTACAACACGTCCGGCGCCACCGGCTACTACACCTACTTCGGCACGTCCGCCGGCCCGAGCGGTCGCGGGTACTACTCCTACGACCTCGGCAACTGGCACATCGTGTCGCTGAACTCCAACGTCAGCATGTCGGCCGGGTCGACGCAGGAGCAGTGGCTGCGGGCGGACCTGGCGGCCAGCGGTAGACCCTGCACGCTTGCGTACTGGCACCACCCGCTGTTCACGTCCAGCTCCGACCACGCGCCGTCGACGTCGACGCGCCCGCTGTATCAGGCGCTCTACGACTACAACGCCGACGTCGTGGTCTGGGGCCACAACCACGTGTACGAGCGGTTCGGCCCGATGAACCCCGCCGGCGGGTACGACGCCAGCCGGGGGATGCGCAGCTTCGTGGCCGGCATGGGTGGCGCCGACCACTACGGCTTCGGCACCATCCAGCCCAACAGCGAGGCCCGCAACAGCTCGGCTTTCGGGGTCCTGAAGTTCACCCTGCACTCCGGCAGCTACGACTGGCAGTTCGTGCCGGTCGCCGGGCAGACCTACAACGACAGCGGCACCGTCGCCTGCCACTGACCGCGTGATCCCGCCGCACCGATAGCGGTGCGGCGGGATCATCCTCGCAGCGGCGCGCGCAACACCCCAGCACCCGCGCAACACGGGTGCTGACCAACCAGATCTTGGACAGTCTCCGTTCTCTCGGCGGGCTCAACTGGTGGTTGCAACACTCAGGAGCTGGGTCATCTTCTCACCTGGGGTGGCCCAGCCCAGGGTCATACGGGGGCGGTCGTTGAGT